>CALVFO010000001.1 GCA_944326855.1 uncultured Alistipes sp.
CAGCCCGACATGTTCCAACAACATGGCGGCCGAAAGGATCGTCGCCATCGGGTTGGCGATATTTTTCCCCGCCGCCTGCGGATAACTGCCGTGAATCGGTTCGAACAAAGCCACCTCGGCCCCGACCGAAGCCGAAGGCAACATGCCCAACGAACCACTAATTACACTGGCCTCATCCGTCAGAATATCGCCAAATAGATTCTCCGTCACGATCACATCGAAGGCCGTCGGACGCTGAATGATCTGCATGGCCGCATTATCCACAAACATGAATTCGAGTTTCACGTCGGGATACGACGGGCCCATCTCCTGGGCAATCTGTCGCCACAGCCGCGAAGTAGCAATTACATTGGCCTTGTCCACCACCGTCAAATGTTTGCGACGCCCTTGTGCCAGCGAAAAAGCCAGCCGCAAAATCCGTTCTACCTCCTCACGGGTATAAACGCAAGTATCGTATGCCGTATTGCCATCTTCGCTCCGCCCTTGAGGACGTCCGAAATACATCCCGCCGGTCAATTCGCGCACACATAAAAAGTCGGCCCCCCGAACAATATCGGTTTTCAGCGGCGAGCGTTCGGCCAGCGCATCGAAAACAGCCAGCGGACGCAGGTTGGCATACAAACCGAGCGATTTACGCATGCGCAACAATCCTTGTTCGGGACGTACCTTGGCTTCCGGATTATTGTCGTATTTGGGATCCCCGATGGCCCCGAAAAGCACCACGTCCGACGTTTCGCACACGGCGTGCGTTTCGGCCGGATAGGGATCGCCCACTGCATCGATGGCCGAAGCCCCTACCAGCGCTTTGCGATAGACAAACGTGTGACCGTAGCGAGACGCCACGGCGTCGAGCACCTTCACGGCCTCTCCGACAATCTCAGGGCCAATGCCATCTCCGGGCAACAAGGCTATTTTCAGTTCCATGGTATTTTCTTTAACGGTTTAACATTTTATCTGAGAGAAGACACCTCGGTTTCATTCCGGACGAGGGTACGGTCTCCACGCCGAAAAGCAGTTTTCACTCCCCATCGGGACACAACACCGTACCGCCGTATCCGGGAGCCGTCAGGGCATCCGAACCGCAGATCACGACACTGCGTACCCCGCTGTCGATCGCCTGAAATGCGTTTTCCAACTTGGGTAACATACCGTCCGCCACCACCCCTTCGGCCTTCAAACGAACGAATTGCGAGGGAGTGATCCGTCCGATCACGCTGTTTTCATCATTGATATCGCGCAGCACCCCCCGTTTCTCAAAGCAATAAACCAGCTCCACCTCATACGAAGCCGCCATACCGACGGCCACGGTACGAGCCACCGTATCGGCGTTGGTATTCAGCAACGAGCCATCGGCCTGATCGAGGGTAATGGGCGCCACCACGACCGTCATGCCGGCATCGATCAACAGCCGCGCCGTATCCAGTCCGAAAGCTCCGGGCACCGGATCCCCCACAAATCCATAATCCACCGGCACGGGATTGCGTCGTTTCGAACAGATGAATCCACCGTCCGCTCCGCTCAACCCGATGGCGTTGCAACCCAGTGCCTGCAACTTACTAACAATGGTTTTGTTGACAAGTCCGGCATACACCATCGTAACTACCTGCAGGGTCTGTGCATCGGTCACTCGCCGACCCTCGATCATACGTGTCTCGATACCAAGCGCTTTCGAGATATGGGTAGCGATTTTCCCGCCTCCATGCACCAACATCTTGGGCCCCGGCAAGGCGGCAAAATCCCGCAAAAAAGCAGCCAGTTTCTCC
Organism: uncultured Alistipes sp.; assembly: GCA_944326855.1. Taxonomy (GTDB): domain Bacteria; phylum Bacteroidota; class Bacteroidia; order Bacteroidales; family Rikenellaceae; genus Alistipes_A. The sequence goes on from CALVFO010000001.1 coordinate 1,764, forward strand.
GGATTATCGACAACGTTGCCTCCGATTTTAACAACTTTCAACATGTTATCCACATTAGGCTGTTAATACCTTGTGCAACGAGGTCAGAAAACGATCGGCATGTTCCCGGGTAATATTCAGAGCCGGCAAAATCCGGAACGTATTCTTATCCCCCGACGAAGCCACCATGATGTGTTCTTCGCACACCATCCGCTTACGCAACGGAGCCGTATCTTCGGGCATTTCGATCCCGATCATCAACCCCCGTCCGCGCACCTCTTTGACACGAGGCATCTTGCGCAGTTCGGTCATCAGATAATCGCCCATCATGGCGGCATTCTGCATCAGATTTTCGTCCCGCATCACATCGGCTACGGCAATCGCAGCGGCACAAGCCAGGTAATTGCCCCCGAAGGTGGTACCCAACATTCCGTAATGAGGGGCGATATGGGGGGCGATGGCAATGGCTCCGATGGGGAAGCCGTTAGCCAGTCCTTTGGCCATCGTATAGATATCGGCCGATACGCCGGCCCAGTCGTGCGAATAGTATTTTCCCGTACGACCGCAACCGCACTGTACCCCATCGGCGATATAAACCGCATTGTACTGATCGCACAGCGAACGGATCTTGCGCAGGAAGGATTCGCTGGCCAGGTGAATGCCGCCTACCCCCTGAATCCCTTCCAGAATAACCGACGAGATTTCATCGGGATGCTGTGCGAAAACTTCTTCCAAAGCGGCTTCGTCGTTCAAGGGCACAAAAATCACGTTGTCGGTCTGATTGACCGGAGCCACGATCTTGGGATTGTCCGTCGCAGCCACAGCCAGGGAGGTACGACCATGGAAAGCGCCTTTCATGGCGATCACCTTTTTCTTCCCGTTATAGAACGAAGCCAGCTTCATGGCATTTTCGTTGGCTTCGGCCCCCGAGTTGCACATGAACAACTGATAATCGGTCTTGCCCGACAAAACGCCCAGTTTTTCGGCCAGCAGTCGCTGTTGTTTGATCACCACCGAATTGGAATAAAACCCGATGTGGTTGAGCTGATCGGTTACCGCCTGAACATAACGGGGGTGGCAGTGGCCAATGGAAATCACGGCGTGACCGCCGTACATATCCAGATACTGATTCCCCTGGCTATCCCAAATATAAGAACCTTCGGCCCGTACGAAATCGATATCGTACACCGGATATACATCGAACATTTTCATGGTTTGCGTAATTTTAATGGGTTAGAAAATGGTGTCGCGGTTTCTGCCGCCACCCCAAAAACAACAGGAGACGCCTTCATGCACGCCTCGACTAAAAGGCAACCGCCTTGAGATTCAATCCGGAGCGTTCGTCCAGCCCGAACATCAGGTTCATGTTCTGGACGGCCTGACCCGATGCCCCTTTCAAGAGGTTGTCGATGGTACTCATCACCAAAAGTTTGTCGCCGTGTTTTTCCAGCGAGATCAAACACTTGTTGGTATTGACCACCTGTTTGAGGAAAATCGGCTTGTCGCTCACATGCGTAAAGGCCGCATCCTGATAATAGGACTTGTACAGGTTCGTAGCCTCTTCGATCGAAAGCCGACAATCGAGGTAGATCGAGGCGATAATCCCCCGGGCGAAATCCCCGCGACAGGGAATAAAATTCAAGGTTCCTTCAAAAGTGGGCATTAAAGAACGCAAGCTCTCTCCGATCTCGCGCAAATGCTGGTGTTCGAAAGCCTTATACACCGAAAGGTTGTTGGTCCGCCAACTGAAATGCGACGTCGGGGCCAATTTTTGACCCGCCCCGGTCGAACCGGTAGTTGCGGTAATATGCACTTCCTCTTCCAACAGGCCGTTGGCCGCCAAAGGCAACAGGCCCAGTTGCAGACAGGTGGCAAAACATCCGGGATTGGCAATATTATGAGCCGTACGGATTTTTTCGCGGTTCATCTCGGGCAGACCGTACACAAATCGTCGTCGCCCCAGGGTTGAGCCAGCCTCCAGGCGAAAGTCCTGACTCAGGTCGATGATCCGCACCGTTTCGGGTATCGGATGCGCTTCCAAAAACTTACGGGCATCGCCATGCCCCACGCACAAAAACAACACATCCACATCGGTACGCAGTTCGTCGGTGAAACGCATCTGCGTATCGCCCAATAAATCGGCATGCACGTCACTCAGGAGATTGCCGCCATTGGAATTGCTGTGGACGAACACCAACTCGACGTTGGGATGATTCACAAGAATACGGATGGCCTCGCCACCCGTATATCCTGCACCTCCGATAATACCTACTTTGATTTTATCCATCCGTACTTAATCAGATCGGGGAATCGGTCCTCCGGCCACCTGCTCCGCATAGAACGGAACCGGACTTTCGGACAAAATTCCTATTATAATAAAGGTAAAGGCTCTCCCGCAGGAGAGTCCCCTACACTATTTCATGCCCTGGTTGACCTTATACCAGATCCGATTCTGGTTGCCGAAGATCTTACCGAAACCTTTGACGTCATCGCTGGTCCAGTCGCTCATGGTTTCGCCATAAGCCCCGAAAGCATTGCTCATCAAGTCATGCGGACTGCTGATCCCCACAACCACAAAACGATACGGGTAGAGATCCACATACACATCCCCGCTCACCGTACGCTGGCTGCTTTCGAGCAGGGCTTCCATGTCACGCATCACCGGATCGTAATACTGACCTTCATGCAGGTAGTTTCCGTAGAACGCCGAGATCTGGTCTTTCCAGAAGAGCTGCCATTTGGTGAGGGTATGTTTTTCGAGCATGTGGTGGGCTTTGATGATCACCATCGGAGCGGCGGCTTCAAAACCGACACGACCCTTGATCCCGATGATCGTATCCCCCACGTGCATATCCCGACCGATGGCATACTCGGCAGCAATCGCGTGCAAAGCCTGAATGGCTTCGATGCGGTTTTCGTAACGTTTCCCTTCCAAAGCAACGAATTCCCCTTTTTCGAAAGTCAGGGTGATCCGACGCGGTTTGGTTTCCTTCAACTGCGAGGGATAAGCCTCTTCGGGCAGGGTTTCTGAGGAAGTCAGGGTTTCCTTACCGCCTACCGAAGTTCCCCAAATTCCCTGGTTGATCGAATATTCGGCTTTCTTGAAGTCGAAATCGACTCCGTGAGAACGCAGATAGGCAATTTCTTCTTCACGGCTGAGACGTTTTTCACGAATCAGGGCGATCACTTCGATTTCCGGAGCGATGATATTGAAGACCATATCGAAACGAACCTGGTCATTCCCGGCCCCCGTACTCCCGTGGCACAAATAATCGGCCCCGATGCTCTTGGCATACTCGGCAATGGCCGTCGCCTGAGAAATACGTTCCGAACTTACCGAAATGGGATACGTCGCATTTTTCAGTACATTCCCGAAAATCATGTACTTGATGGCAGTCTGATAGTACTGCTGGGTAACATCCAGAGCCACATAGCTCTTCACGCCCAGACCATAAGCCCGTTTTTCGATTTTATCCAGTTCTTCTTTCGAGAAACCGCCCGTGTTGGCCAAGGCCGCATACACTTCCAGACCCATTTCCTGAGCCAGGTAGATGGCACAATAAGAGGTGTCGAGCCCCCCGCTGAATGCCAAGACAACTTTTTTCATCGTGTTATTTTTTGCATTTACCATTTCTAACTTGTTCTCCTCCCGGAGGACTTTTCCCGCAGCGTGGCGCAACCAGCGACTAAATATCCTTGTTGTCGGGCTTGGGAACCTTCACCTGGTCGTGAGCCGGATCGAACAACATGGCCGTGCAGAGGCAGTTCTTACGGTTCTTGCTTTGCAGGATCGGATAGTTGACGCAGCTTTCGCAACCGTTCCAGAACTGTTCGTCATCGGTCAGTTCCGAATAGGTCACCGGATGATATCCCAACTCGTTGTTGATTTTCATCACGGCCAGGCCGGTGGTCAGCCCGAAAAGTTTTGCGCCTTTGAATTTCTTGAGCGACAAGAAAAAGGTCAGGGTCTTGATCGCTTTGGCGAGGCCCATTTTACGGAACTTGGGGTTGATGATCAATCCCGAGTTGGCCACATAGTCGCCATGGCCCCAGCTTTCGATGTAGCTGAAACCGGCCCATGTCCCGTCTTTGTGGAAAGCGACCACGGCTTTACCGTCCCGCATCTTACCGGCTACGTATTCCGGTGTACGTTTGGCGATACCCGTCCCGCGAGCTTTCGCCGATTCTGCCATTTCATCACAAATAGCCTTGGCAAAGGGGACGTGCTCCTCGGTGGCCACCATGACGTTGAAATCTTCGATACTCATTTCTTTAAAACGCTGAATTTAAATGCGTAATACTTACTGTTAAGCCCCACCTTGAGGTTTGTAGTCATTTCGACTTGCAAAATTATCAAAAAAAGATGAAGAAAACGGATAAAACCTCGTTTAAATGCAATAAATCTTCACCCGAGACGTTGAAAAACTCACAAATATCCTCTCTGAATCGCTCGACACGGTTCGTTTTCCTTTTTTTCAGCCGATTCCACCGGCCCCATCCCGACCTCACATCGCCAGGCTTCCGCATCAAGGTACAGCCATCGGGGGTTCCCCGTTTCTGAAAACTTGGTATGGTAATTGATGGATTTCAAAAAACCGAACCCCTTTAATCTCGTTCGCATGAATCTTTTATTCGTACTTACCAATACCCTCATTATGATGACACATTCGCAAGCCCCCCTACCCTATGCCATGAACGCTCTCGAACCGTACATGAGTCAGGAAACCCTGGAATACCACTACGGGAAACACCACAAAACCTATGTCGACAACCTCAACCGACTGATCGTCGGCACGCCGTTCGAAAACAGCCCATTAGAAGAGATCGTCATGCAAGCCGAAGGTCCGTTGTTCAACAATGCCGCTCAGGCCTGGAATCACGATCTGTTTTTCCTGAGCCTGTCGCCTCGAGCGAAAACCGTCCCCGAAGGAGCCTTGAAAAAGGCCATCGAACGTGATTTCGGCTCCGTAGAAGCCTTCAAAAAACAATTCGATCAAGCTGCAACCGGGCTGTTCGGTTCGGGATGGGTCTATCTGGCCGAAACCCCGGAAGGGAAACTGGAAATCGTCTCCGAATCCAATGCCGGCAATCCGCTGAGACGGGGTCTGAAACCCCTGATGTGCGTCGACGTATGGGAACATTCCTACTACATCGACACCCGGAACAGCCGACCGGAATACCTCCAAAACTTCTGGAAACTGCTCGACTGGAACGTGGTCGAACAACGATACGAAATCCGATAACACCCCTATCCTTCAAATACGACGGGGCGCCGAACATTCGGCGCCCCGTTATCGATAATCCTTACGCTATTTTCCATCCCCGAGTTCCGGAGATCGGGCCTCATCCGAAGGATCAGCGCCTCCGGTCCTCCTGCTTTCTAAGCAGAGTGTCCGACTTCCGGTTTCCAGGGTTCGACATGCAGCATAATGTGTGTTTCCTCTCCGAAACGCTGTCGCAGACGCTCTTCGATCTCCCGGGTCAGTTCGTGCGCCCGGGCCACGCTCATCGCGGGATCGACCCGGATATGAACCTCGATCGCACTGCCATTGCCCAGACTGCGGGTCCGCAAACCATGAGGATGAGACACTTCGGGGGTCTGTTCGATAATGGCCATAATTTCCCGTTCGGTCTCTGCGGGCAACGATTTTTCCAACAGTTCGTTGACGGCCGGCAGGATCAATTCCACAGCTACCTTCATAATCAGTACGCTGACCACAACCGCGGCAATCGGGTCCAACACATTCCACGCCGGCCCCAACAGGATCGCTCCACCGACTCCGACGGCGGTCCCGATCGAAGAGAGCGCATCGGAACGATGATGCCAGGCATTGGCCACCACACTTTGACTATGCTGCTGGCGTCCCACCCGCACCGTATAACGATACAGAAGTTCTTTCGCCGCAATGGAAATCAACGCCGCCCACAGGGCAATCGAGCCCGGACTTTGCAACGCCTCGTCCCGGAACCAAAAACCGATAATCTTATCGGCTCCGCCCCACAACAGCTTCACCCCTACACCGAACAGGACGATGCCGATGATGGCCGTCGCCAGGGTTTCGAACTTGCCATGTCCGTAATCATGTCCCTCATCCTGAGGCTTGGCCGAAATCCGTACAAAAATCAACACGATGATATCCGTCACGAAATCCGACAGCGAATGAACGGCATCGGCGATCATCGCGGAACTGTGCCCCAAGGCACCGGCCAGAAACTTCAGCACCACCAATACAAAATTGACGACCGACCCGACCAGCGTCACTCGCACGATTTTTTGCTTTCTCGATTCGTTATCCATCTGTTTTTCCCAACTTGACGATCGATAAGGTCGGTTCCGACACCCCGTCCGCTTTCGACCGAATATTGCTTTTCTACCTCAACCTGTTTGCAAGATCTTTTTTCATTTTCTCCTGCTCTCATTCTCTCCTGCTCTCATTCTCTTCTGCTTGCGCTCGGCCGTTTGCCCGAACACTTCGTCCTGTTCTGCCGAGAGAATCCGCTCCCCCGCTACTCGATCTCCTCCAGCCAGATGGCCTGTCCACCCGAAGGATACATCTTCACGGGAAGCACCGTCCGGGAATCCACCTCCCGGGTTTCCACGATCACTTTCGTCCGGGTGGCCATTTTCTTGTCGCCGTCCCGATAGATATGAGCCCGGTAACGCTTGCCTTCCGGCAGAAAATCGAGCGCCACTTTCAACTCCTTCCCTTCGAGCCCGGCCATCGAACCCACGAACCAATCCGAGCCACTGCGCCGGGCCACCGTAATATACTCGCCGATACGACCATTCAATACCCGGGTGTCATCCCACACCGTCGGAACCCGATCGAAAAATTCCAGCTCCGGTTCCTCTCCGCAATCCGACGGGCGGTCATACCAATAAAGGAACTGTAACGGGCTGTAATAAACCACGGCGATGGCCAACTGATGAGCCGAGGTGGTTTTCAATTCCCGTTTGCCAAGTTCGATTTGATCCAAGCGCTGCGGATCGTACTTGTCGAAATCCCGGTAATAATACGCGATGGTGTAGTCGGCAGCCCCAGCGATGAAACGCGTGAACGGCAAGATCAGGTTATTGCGTGCATCGGGCATCTCTTCATTGCCGCGAATCCCTTCCTGCGTCAACAGGTTGGGATAAGTCCGCGAAAAACCTGTCGGTCGGTATTCGTCGTGAATATCGACCATCAGTTGATAACGAGCACATTTCTTTACCGCTTCGTGCATCCATTTGGTCCACATGTGAGAGCCCACCTGCACGAAACCGAATTTAATCCCTTTGATGCCCCAGCGGTGGTACAACGGCAACAACGTATCGAGCTGTGCAGCCAAAGCCCGCTGATTGACATACAGCCACACCCCGATTCCCCGATCGTTGGCGTAACGGACCACCTCTTCCAAGTCCAGATCGTTGACCGGATTACGCAACGGATCGACCGTAACGGTCGTCGCATCCGAAGCCTTGGAATATTCGTAACCGTACCATCCGGCATCGAAATGCACGTACTGCATATGGTGTTTGACCGCAAAATCGACCAGATCTTTACCGCCCTGGGTCGTCAGCGTCACTTCGCGCATCACCTTCCCCGGACGAATCCACCACGGATATTCAATCTCACAGGGAGGATTCAGATTCAGCAACAGATAGTTGCGTTCCAACAGTTGCCCGGGTTCCTCGGCCACCATCATTACCCGCCAGGGCGTATCGAAAGGAGCGATTTCATCCACCGCCCCGTACATCGAGCTGACCACCGTATTGGGTTTGTCGGCCGACAAATCGAATTTCGTTCGGGCATAGTCGACCACCTGTGCTTCGGTCAGACACAGGTACAGGTCTCCGGGTAATTCCAGCACCAACGGACGATCGGTTTCGGTCGGCCAATCCTTCAGGGGCAACTTGGCATATTCGGTCTGCGCCCGGGGGGTATGATAAGCCCATGTCCCTTCCGGCAGGGTGTATTCGGTATACTCCCGATCGATATGCAGATAACCGCCTCCCTCCAGGAAACGATATCGGAACGCCATCCCTTCGTCATAGGCCCGAATTTCCAGCATCAGCTTGATCTGATTCCGATCCCGGTCTTTCAAGCCACCGAAAGTAGCCCGGTAAACGTTGTAACGATCGGGAATTTCGCTCCGCTCGCCATAGATCGGCTTCCAGGACTGGTCGTACGAATCGGTTTCGACCCCTTCCAGAACCATATCCCGATTCCAGTCGACATTTCCGTTAATCCCCAGAGGCGATTCCAGAATCACGGGAGTTCCTTTGTACGACAAACTGTACGAGGGACTTCCCTCCCGCAAATGGACATTCATCACCAGATTTCCATCCGGAGAGACGGCCTTCACGATCTCGGTCGCCGAAACTCCCCAACACAGGCCCCACAGGCCTACCAACAGGCAAACAAATTTTTTCATCGATCAGATTGGATTCACCGTGACAGCCTCCGAAGGATCTGTCCCGAAAGTTCAGGCCTTAAAGATAACCAATCCCTGTTAAATTCACAGCGTTCTCCTCCGATTTTCCTGCTACTTCCCGACCACACCGATTTCTTCTCCGCCCCGTTTTCGTCTCGGTTTTCCGCTACCAACGGATTTTTCAGGGCCGAAAATCCAAATTTTTCCGACAGATTCGGTACCTTTGTTCGATTTTAACACTCGAAAAATTCAAGCAGCGATTCTCATGATAACCATCGACGATCTCTCCAAAGAACAACTCAAAGAATTGGTCAGGGTCTATGCCCGTAACTTTTTAGCCATCGACGGAGTTTGGTTCCAGTCGGTGGAACAACAATACGGCATGGCCGAAGCCATGCACCACGACTGCGAAGCCTGGAAACGATATTCGGTCAGCGAAGCCCGACGCCTCAAAAAGTTTCTGAAACTGGATGAACATCCAGGACTGGAAGGCCTCCGACAGGCTTTCGAATTCCGTTTTTCAGCCTTTGTCAACCCGGCTATCGAATACGAATTGCAGGATGACGCCCTGATTTTCAGGGTGGTCGACTGCCAGGTGCAGTCTACCCGCCAACGAAAAGGCATGCCCCTGCACCCCTGTCTGCAAATCGGGCAGATCGAATATCCCTACTTCGCCCGCACGATCGACGACCGTATCGAATGCGAAGTCATCAGCTGCTACCCGCAGATTACCGATCCGGGCTGTGCCTGCATTTGGCGCTTTTTTATCCGTCCGGAACAATAAGCCGACCGGAGATCGTCCCGCCACTTTTCCATCCGGGAACGATCTCTGAAGCCGCTTGCATTTCAGATTCCATCGCCCTTTCCCGCATCCCGGGCCTGCTTTCCGAACCTTTTCCCCGAACACTCCTGCTGAATCCGCATCCCGAGGAACGGCATCCCGAAAAGCGACATTCCGAAGAGCGGTATGCTGAGGAACGGTATGCTAATATTCCACCCGTACCCGCACCTCCGGTTCCGGAGCGGTTATCGTAACGCTCTCCGTGACGGGATCATACGTTCCTCCGATCACCCGAACCGGCTGCCGTCCCTGCGGATGAGGCAGACGCAAGGTCACACAGGAAGGTTTCCGTCGATCATCAAGCCGTAACGAGGCCTCGATATATCCCTCGGACAAACGGGAATCTACCCGCAACGTCAGCGCTCCAAAATAACTGCGCACCCCGTCCAACTCGATGGTTTTCCCATCCTGCAACCAGGCACGGGGAATCGTCCGCAACAAATGCAAGGTATCGCGTTGCTCCATATAAAGCATCCAACGACTCTCCATCAAGAAGTTGGCCTCTTCATGCGTCTTGTGGGGACTCAACCGGTAGAAATGTTCCCAAAACGAATACGTTTCCCGATCGGCATGAGCCGAAAGGACCGTATAATAGGTATTCAGGAAAGGTTTGACCATCCCGCGACGAAGTTGATACCAGTTATACCGACTGTAATAAGGCTGGCTGAAAGGTGAATTTCCTTGTAGCAGCAACTCTCCATAATAATCCGCCATCTGAGATGCGGCTTTTTCTTCCGGATCGATCACTTCGCAGAAAACCAGATACAACGGGCCCAACAACCCGTCGGGAGCCGTAAAGGTCCCATGGGAACGGAACACTTCCGCTTTCCGATAAAGCAGTCGGGGCGCATCGGCTTCCGTCCAGGGCGGAACCGTCGGAGACCAGGTTCCATCCCCCAACGGAACGATCGGTGAACGGGACATGCTTTCAAAAAACGACGATCGGATATCCTGTTTCCAGGCCTCGGCTTCCCGGGCATATTCCGAGGCCTGCTCGTAGCCCAACGCCCCCAATACCTCGGCCATACGACTCAAACCCAGATAACTGTATCCATTAAGCATAAACTGATGATACGGATCGACCGGATCGGCAACCTTCCCTTCGACCATTCCGTACCCTCGTCCGCGCAACTCTTCCCGCTTGTTGCGATTCCGCCAATCGATCAGAAAATTGCAAGCCTTCATCAAACGGGGAGCCACCTGGCGGATCCATGTACTGTCGAGCGTATACCGATAATATTCCCCGATCGACCACAGGGCCGCCCCCGTTTCCACGGTATAACCATTGAAATTCTCGATTTGTCCGTTTTCTTTCTGGGTCACCAGAAAATAGTTCAACGAACGACGGGCCTGTTCGTCCAACCCCATCGAAAGATAATACTGGATAATCGGAGCACTTTCGGTTCCGATCGGACCATATACCCCTACATTGGGTGAAAGCGTTTCGTCGGATTCCCGCCCGAAAGTAATCATGTCCAGATGCAGCAAACCGGCCCGAAGCATCTCGTCGATCCGACGTTCCGGAACCCGAATATAAGCAGCCGCCGCTAACTTGTGCTCCCAGTAAGCGACACTTTCAGCATATTTACGCTCGAAAGGAACTTCCGCCAACCTTTGGGCCCGATCCTCGTTCAAAGGTTCATGCGGCACATAAAAATCGAAATGCACCCGTTCGCCCGGCTGTAACAAAACAGCCAATTCTTCCTGAGGCATAGGCTTCCCCTCGTAACGGGACACACAAAAAACCCGTTGCGGCGCATAACGGGAAAAGCCCTGCCGGGCATCGAAGACATACGACCATTTGTTATTCCCCGGACGAGGCACTTTCATCCAGGCATAACGGGGAACCGATCCGGTATTCTCGATCTCGGTACGACAATAGAAAACCGTCTCCTCGGGTTCGCTCCACGCCGCTACCTTCGCGTCGACTTCAGCTTTCCGGTCGGCCGGGAAAACCCGGTTCGAAAATTTATCGGCAATCTCAAAATCAGTTCCCTGTACCGTACCGGCCGTCAGTTCCGATCGTTCGAAGGCCACAAAAGCCACGCTATGATAACGTATGTCGTCGTCCTGCAAGACCGAATGGTAAACGGGCAATGCCCCCTGTTCCAGATAACGGGAGATATTATTGTACGGACCGATACCCCGTCCCAAAGCATATCGATAGAAGACATCCTCATTATTGCTCTCGGGTAAGCGGGACGGTGTGGTGGAGAAAATCGGTTTCAGCACCTTGTCTTCCTGAAAATTTTCCTGCGATTCCTCACTCAATTCGAACATTCGCACATCACGTGTCAGACCCAGCCAGATGGGCACCTGCATGCAGCGGGTTTTCGGAGCGACCGCTTCGAAAGAGGCTTCCGGACGCTGTTCGATGCGTTGTCGCTTGGTACTATCACCACGCTGACGCACCGCAGCGAACACTTCATCATACGAACGTCGATCCTCGGCCGGCAAGACCGCTACCCCATACAGGGGAAGGCAGATTGGATAATCGGCATTCACGTCCCGCAGAAAAAACGAGAAGGACCCCGAATCCGTTGCGACCTGAACCACCGTAGTCCCGGTGCCAGCCCCTTCCGAAATCCCTTCCAGGGCGATCTCCAACCGGGCTTTTCCTCCTGGATCTGCCCGAAATTCGTGATTTTCGATCCACAGAGCCCCCTCTTGGACGTACAACCCGGATATCCGGCCCGAATCGACTTCAATCGATCCCCGAGCAGGGACTCGGTTCCAAACCACCGAAATTCGATCCGACCGATCGTTTATCGGGACCGCAAACGCGTTCTGCGCTGCCAGGCATACCTCGAGCGCCAATCCTAAAAGCCAGATTTTACGCATAATCGTTGAAAATGGGATAGTAGTTCTTCAATGATACAAAAGAAAATTTTCCATTAAAATTAAAAAAATTCCCGCACAGAAAAAAGAGGAACTCCCAAAACGAAAAAGGCGTCAGGGAAACCCTAACGCCTTTTTCGGAGTAGCGAGTCTGAGACTTGAACTCAGGACCTCATGATTATGAATCATGCGCTCTGACCAGCTGAGCTAACTCGCCATTGCGACTGCAAAAGTAATCAATATTTCTTTCCACGCAAATTCTTCACCCCGTTTTTCGGAAAAAAATCCGCAAATCGGCCCGAATCCATTCCCTCCAATCCTTTCTTTCCCGTTCTTTTTCTCGGCTTTTCCCCTTCCGGATTAAAAATTAAACCAAAATAAACATATCCTTTTGCAGAAAGCCATATCTTTGCCTGTCGGATATCAATCTGCATTTACGGAAGTCATACCATGAAAAAAATCGTTTTATACATCATGCTGGCCGGCATCTTGGGAGCCTGCCAGCACACGGATTCACTTTCTTCACAAAATACGGGCACCGATTCCGTCCGCAATGTCATTCTGATGATCGGAGACGGCATGGGACTGGGACATGTATGCGTCACCATGAAGGCCAGCGACCATCCGTTAGCGATCCAACGCGCTCAATATATCGGTCTTCAGACCACCCGGTCGGCTTCGAGTGAAGTGACCGACTCGGGGGCTGCAGGAACAGCCCTGGCTACCGGAACCAAAACCCGCAACGGATCGATCAGTGTCGATACCCTCGACCGACCGCTTCGTTCGATTCTCCAACGGGCCGAAACCGCCGGCCTGGCCACCGGAGTCATCGCCACCTACTCGATCACCGATGCCACACCGGCTGCTTTTGTCGCCCATAACTCCGACCGGGCTCAGGAAGAAGCCATCGCCGAAGATTTTCTGAAAACCGATGTCGACCTGTTTATCGGCGGCGGTCGCCTCAGGTTCGAACAACGCGCCGACGGACGTAACCTCTCGGACGAATTGCGCGCCAAAGGATATCACATATTCTACACCCTGGACAGTCTGCCAACCCTCGAACAGGGAACCGCAGGCGTTTTGCTGGCCGACAACAAACTGCCCAGCATGCAGCAGGGCCGGGGAGACATACTTCCCCGAGCCACTTCGGAAGCCCTGCGCATTTTATCCCGGAACAGCTCGAAAGGATTTTTCGTAATGATCGAAGGCTCTCAGATAGACGGGGAAGCCCACCACAACGATGCCGAATCGATGGTTCGGGAAGTAATCGATTTCGACAACGCCATACGGATCGCCATGGACTTCGCGGACCAACATCCCGGTACGTTGGTACTGGTCACCGCCGATCATGAAACCGGAGGAGTCGCTCTTCCTTCGGACAACGACGTCATATTGTTCGGGAAAGCGCAGCCTGGGGATGGCAATCATGCACAAACGGTCTTCGCCTCCAAAGGCCATACCGCCGCCATGGTTCCCATCTATGCATACGGTACGGGGGCCGAACGATTTGCCGGCATGATGGACAACACCGACATTCCCAAACGGATTGCCGAACTGATGGCTCTGCCGGAATAAAAACGATCGGGGCCATCAAACGGCAACCTATCTCATAGCAAGTTCAGACCTACAAATCGTCGGGATCCGAGACCCGGGATTCGAAACGAGTCGATGATACCGATTAAGGAGATACCCCATAAGATCACAAAAAAGCCGTGCTGCTGAGCAGCACGGCTTTTTAAATTTCGGAGAAAACGGCCCGATTACTTCTTGGCAGCTTTCTTATCGTAGTGTTTTTGATAACGGCTCATAAACTTATCAACACGTCCAGCGGTGTCAACCAACTTCATCTTACCGGTGTAGAACGGGTGAGAGGTGTTGGAAATTTCCATCTTGTACAAGGGATAGGTTTCGCCATTCACTTCGATGGTTTCTTTGCTCTGAATGGCGGACCGGCACAAAAACACATGATCATTCGACATATCCTTGAATGCTACGACCCGATAATTTTCCGGATGGATACCCTTTTTCATGTTTTTTGTTTTTTAAATTATGTTAGCGGACGCAAAGATAAGAACTCTTTCGGCAATTCCAAAACAATTCGGCCAAAAAACCTTTCCCTTGTCCCCTTTTATCACTTATAACTGATAACAAGCACTTTGGAATATTCCCAGAATTTCGCCTTATCGGTAATCTTCAGACTCTCGAACGTACCGTCGGAATTCATGACCCAATCATAGGAGCCGGCCGGATGGGAACTGACCAAAGAAGCCTTTTTCTGCCCCACCATCACCTCGTCCAAAAGCCGCAAATCAACCTGCGTGAAACTTTCCAAACTCCGGTTTTCGTTGATTTTCAACGTCCGACCAATAAATCCGCGTTTATATACGATCTCCTTGGAAAGCAATTCTTTCTCCGAACCTACAATATAATACACCGTATTGAGTGCATCGGAAGCCGATTTTACCTCGCCCGCCAACGTCTCCTTCTGCTGATTCAGATCGGTCACCTGGGTACTCAAATCCGACACCTGAGTGTCGAGCTCGCTGACCCGCGTCTCCATATTCTGCAAATTTCCTTTGAGCATACGGATTTCCTGATCCTTTTCCTCAACCTGACGATCCAGTTGAGCGATCATTTTCTCCAACCCGGCAATCTTGACGTTGGCGCCCTTGAGGGCTGCGGCAGAACGCTGCAAACGGGCTATCGTCTCCCGGTTCTGCAACAACAATTGATCGATGGCTTCGATATCCTGACTGATCTGGGTGGTCGATTGAGGACGATATTCGCTGTCCGCCGAATTCTGAACAATCAACTTTTCCCTCGTCTTGATGGCATCCAGATTCTCGGCGATGGCATTCATCGCCGTAAACACATTGTTCATCATCGAATCCTTCTGGACCAACAACGTAGTAAGCGAATCCCGCTCACGAACCAACTGCTCGTTCTGGCTGCCCGTACCCGTACAACCTACCAACGGCAGCAAAACAAGCCACCCATAAAAGATCTTTCTCATCATGATCATTGCTAATTTAACCGGTTCTTCGCCTAAAAAGCCACTTTAATGCCCAAACCGAAATCGGCGGCATGGAAGCCGGTATTCCCGACAAAATTCAGACAAGGTTTATAATCGATCGAAAAGGCCAACGGAATGGACGGAATTTTATATTCGAGGCCTATCACCCCGTCTATCCCCATCGTGAAACGGGTGTCATCATGCTTTTCCCATCCGCCTACATTGACACCGCCTCCATAGTAAAAATGAAAACCTTGGCTGATTACCGGGATGTTACGTTCATAAAGAGCATACACATTAACCCCCTGCACAAAATCCACCAACGCTTCGATCGTATTGGCCGGATCGAAATTATGTTTCACACTGATTCCGGTCGCGGTCACACCTCCCCGGACACCGATCGCCCAATTGTATTCCTGTGCGGACACCCGTCCTGCGGCGGCCAAAACCAAAACAGAACACAAAATCAAAAACTTTCTCATCATCGCCTGGGTTTTAATTAGGTTTCACGAAGACAAAATTAATATAAAAATCCAAACGACACACTCCCTCGCTCAAATTCCCCGGGTTCTTACAGGCTCTCCTCGCGAGGCAGAGCGGCTTCCCGATTCCGACGTTGTTGTCGGGCTTCACGACGTTGTCGACGACGCTCGGCCGGGGTCAAGGCCTCCGATTCCGCCCTCGGGTCCGATTCCGAAATGCCTCCCGGAGTGACCGGAACGAGTGTCGTATCCGGTACCGCCAACGTATCGCCCGGCAACACCCCGGACTGACGCAACAATACGCTGTCGGCCTCCGTCAGACTTTCTGCCTGCACCTCGCTGTCAGTCGAAACAGAAACCTTCGTAGCGGCCTGCAACTGCTTCAGTGAAGCAGCCTGTACCCCACGACGGAATACATCGGTCAGCATATGCCGCAAATTCAATCTCGTGGAATCGATCAACTCGACATAGGTAGGAACATCTACACTCTTGTATCGGGCCCGGCATAATCTCCACTTGAATTTATCGGGTGTCCCCGTAATATTGATCCCCAAGCGGAACGGGATGGGTGACTTCAACACCGAAATATGATAATCGAAACTCATATCCAGCCCTTGTATCCCGCTCACAGCCGCCTGATAACGGTCCATCTCGATGACAAACGGGAAGAGCACGATCTGGTTATCCCGAATAATCATCTCCACGGAAATATGATCGATCAGATTACGCTGACGATTTTTAAAGCGCATCATACGGGCAATTTCGGAAAAGGTTTCCCCATCGAGCAGCACCAGACTGTC
This sequence comes from uncultured Alistipes sp., assembly GCA_944326855.1. Classification (GTDB taxonomy): domain Bacteria; phylum Bacteroidota; class Bacteroidia; order Bacteroidales; family Rikenellaceae; genus Alistipes_A. The sequence goes on from CALVFO010000001.1 coordinate 18,132, forward strand.
GCCATGAATACGCCCCACACCCTGCAAGGTCGGCAAGATGAAATTCATGGCCGTATCCAGAGCCACCGTAGCCGCCAGCTGACAATCGACCACCCCTTCGAACGAACGCAACATGGGCAACAGGGTATCCACCGAAGGAACCGCCCGAATCAACCGTTCGACCTGCATGCGATGCATCTCCAGATCGAAACCCGCCGTAATGTCTTGTCGGTTGCGCGTAGCATACAAAGCCGTCAACGACATTTCGCCGGCATCGGTCACCGCCCGGAGACCCTTGAGTTGCAGACAGCGATCCCGGACGATCAATTCTCCGAGCAATTTTCTCAACACGATATCGGCATAAATACCGTGATTGACCTCCACATCGAAGGTCGCATCCACATTGGCCGGAACAACCAACAGTCCCCCGCCCTGTTCAGCCTCCGTCGTATCCACATAGATTTGCTCCAGATTCTGCTGATTGACGGCCCGCGACATCGAATCCTTATGCTGCTGATCCGATTCGGCATACTGCATCCCGGCATTAGCTGCCAAAAGCAATTCATTCAAATTGAGGGTATCGGACACCAATCGCATCCCGATATTCAACCTGCCCCGTCCCGACAAAGCCCGACGAAGTCCGCTGATCTTCCCGGTCAGTTCCATTTGGGATCCCCCCGATTCGATACGGGTGCCGTTCAGATCGATCCGATCGGTCGTAAACGCGATATCGACATTCCGGAGCGCCGTCCGCAACGGGAAATAGGGCGTCGCCATATAACCGTTGATGGCACAAATCGACCCTTCAGCATTCCAACGCCGCAACAAAGCCGAGATACGGTCATCCACTTTCATATCGATATCTTCCGATGCGAAATCGTCCGGCACACGCACCTTGCGATGCAAAGAGGCGGCATGAGCAAACAAGGAATCCCGGGGTACCGACGGATAAACCCCCTGCAACGAATCCAATAAATGAGCGATCCGCATTTGTTGGCCTTTTCGGTTGAGTCGGGCCAACGTAGCCTCCAAGTTGAGATCAGCCCCGTTCAGCTGATAGAAATTGGCCTGACTTTTCATCGTCAGACTCATGGCCCCCACCGACAACGCCAGTTGCGGAACGGAAGGATCCTCCGAAGAGGGTTTCAGGGTAAATGACGTCATGGCATCTTCGGTCTTGACCCAAGTCGAGTCCAATCCGTTGATTTCCAGATAACGGGTTTTCACCGTCCCTTTAAAGGGATGAATCACGGTACTGTCACCGCTGAATGCCGATGCAGCATTCTGGGCCGCCACCACAGCCCCGGAAGCCACTACGGCCATCCGATATTTATACAAGACGTTCAAACTGTCGGCCTGAACGCCCAGATAAACCACCTGCTCACCCGGAGGAATCGTCACCGAATCCCGCTTGCTACGGTTTTCGTTGACTCCGAAAAAGATATGGCCTCCCTGGGTCGCCATCCGAATCGTATCCTGAGGCATATCCAACAGGAAATCATCCAAATCGATACGGGCATTGATTTTATTCTGACCGATCTGACGCAGATTAAGCTGATCCTTACGAACTTGCGCATTGAGTTTCATACCGATTCGACCATGCGCCGTAATCCCTTGCGGGAATGGGAACAAGGTCCCGATACGATCCAAATCGAGTGATCCTTCCACATCGGTCTCGATCCGGGTATTGCCCGGCACCTGCCAGGCCGAAGCCGAAGCCTGCAAATTCACGCCGGAACCCTCTACCTGGAAATGACGCAATTCCACCCCCGTAGAATCGGGTCTCAACGGATGGTAATAGACCGACATATCCAATTTGAGTTGATCGATCGACGTCCGCGCTCCTTCATAACGCAGATACCCCCCGTCCACCCGGCAATCGAACGACAACACCGGCAATTTCCCGGAAGAAAGCAGATAGGTTCCCCGAACCGACGTATTGAAATCAGCCGTCAGAGAGGTCCGGAAAAGATGCATGCGCGGCATCATCTGTCGCGGAATCAAGTTGACGAGTGTCTGTAAACGCCAGGGATTCATCCGACAGTTCAAATCGCCATTGATGCTGTCACCCCGCAATTCCACCGTCCCGGTCAACGTAGCCGGAAGATCGGCCACCCCGAAAGTCAAACTGTCCAGGCCCACCCGCAAAGGCTCTCTCAGATCATAAACGAACCCTCCTTCGAGTTGAAACGGCAACGTATCACACAAACGCAATGTATCCCGATGTACGGTTGCCCAGGCAAGCAGATCCACCCCGTAACGGTGACCTCGCCTACCATGAAGTTGAAAACGATCGAGTTCCAAACGGGCATACAGACTATCGGGACGACTTTCATACAGCAGGTCGCCATTTCTGATCTGCAAACGGCGAATGAACAAATCCAAGGCCGACGCAGCGGATGAATCCTTGGCCGTGGTATCGGAAGCATAAATTTCCCAGTTGGCCTTTCCGCCCGGAGCGACATAGGCCCTAATCCGGGGTCGATCGAGGGCAACCCGCCGAATCACCAAACGGGAAGCCAGCAGGGCATTCAGATTCAGGGTCAGGGTAAAACGATCGAAACGTAACAGGGTATCGGAAGCCGCCGGAATTTCCGAGCGCACCGAATCGGGCAGATGCTCAAAAGCCCGGGAGACGACCTCTCCATTCACCAGTTGAAGACTGGCATGCGGGAAATGCTCGAGCAACGACAAACGCACCGTGTCGAAATGCACCTGGGCCTGGAGATATTTGCCGACCCATTCATTCACCATGGGCGTCAAGCGGGCAGGCGTCAACAAAATCGCGACTCCCATGACCGCCAACAGCACCAAACCGACCAAAGAGCCCAGCGGAATGAGCGTCCATTTGAGCCAACGACGACATCGACGTCCTCTCCCCGCCCCCGACAACGGAACGGGCTGATGCTCAGAATGTCTATTATTTTCCTGCAATTCAGACATACCCACATTCAGTTCTTAAACAAAGATAACGATTCCCCGGAGGATTCGGTACTGTTTCGAACAAAATCCCGCATCTATTCTTAGCGTTTCCGAGTTTTTCGGCCGGATCGTTCCTATTTTCCCAAACGACGACGTATTCAGGCCCATTTCCCCAAGCATCCGACGCAAAAAAACGACCCCGTCCAAAAGCGCCGCAGGGTTTCTCCCGAAGCATCCTCGCAAAGATCGATCCGAATCCGAAATCCGATACGGGCGATCGCTTCCCCGAGGCCTTCTTTTCCCGGCCGAAATACCCGCTGTCTTTCCCAACCGCCCCCAAAAACGGCGGCCTTTCCGGATTCGGAAAGGCCGCCGCCAAACGTTCGGGCTCACACCCGTCAGCCCTTAGAGAGCTTTCTGGTACAAGGCACGAATATCATCCAAAGTCACATCGCGAGGATTACCCGGGGTGCAAACATCGGCCAGAGCCGAAGCTGACAGCGAATCGAGGTCCTTTTCCTGAACACCCAATTCTTTCAGGTGCTGAGGAATGCGTACTTCGATCGACAGAGCTTTTACGGCATCGACTGCCGCTTTAGCGGCTTCGTCATCGTTCATACCCGTCGTATCTACCCCCATAGCTTCAGCTACACGACGATACTTGGCTTTGGCTGCACTCATATTGTATTCCATCACGATCGGCAACAACAGGGCATTGGCCACCCCGTGCGGAATATCGTAAAAAGCACCCAGCGGGTGAGCCATCCCGTGAACCAGCCCCAAACCGACATTGGAGAAGCCCATCCCGGCAATGTACTGGGCCGTAGCCATACCGTCACGAGCTTCCATGTCGGACGTATTGGCCACCGCCTTAGGCAACCATTGGGCAATCATCTCGATGGCCTTCAACGCAAACATATCGCTCATTTCCCAAGCCCCCTTGGTGATGAAGCCTTCGATCGCATGCGTCAGTGCATCCATCCCCGTAGCTGCCGTCAGCCCTTTGGGCATGCTGGCCATCAGTTCCGGGTCAATAATGGCCAGCGTCGGGATATCGTTCGGGTCGACGCAAACCATTTTCTTGGTATTCTTTTCATCGGTGATCACATAGTTGATGGTCACTTCGGCTGCCGTACCGGCCGTCGTAGGCAGGGCAATCACCGGCACCGACTTGCGTTTGGTATCGGCCACCCCTTCCAGCGATACGACATCGCTGAAATCCGGGTTGTTGATAATAATCCCCACGGCTTTGGCCGTATCGATCGCTGAACCGCCCCCGATGGCCACGATAAAATCAGCACCCGCAGCCTTGAAAGCAGCCACCCCGTTGTTTACGTTGGTCACGGTCGGATTGGCCTTCACGTCGCTGTAAATTTCAAAAGGTACCCCGGCTTCTTTCAATACGGCAGTCACCTGATCGGCGACCCCGAATTTGATCAAATCCTTGTCGGTTACCACCAACGCTTTCTTGTACCCCCGTTTGGCCACTTCCTGAGCCATCATCTGACGCGAACCTGCGCCGAAATAGGAGGTTTCGTTAAGAATAATTCTGTTTACCATCTCGATATAAATTACGGTTCGATTAACATTTCACTTTAATCACGCACTTCTTGACATGCCCCTCGCCGACCAACGGGGCATGAGCATCATCCGGAAAGAAAATAGCGGCTTCCCCGGCTTTCAGTTCAAAATAAGTCGACGGTTCGTCATCGTAAAAAATAATGTCCTTGACGGTATTCATCTCCCCGCGCGGAGACGTACACTCATTACGATATTTCCATCCGAAACCTTCGTGACCATCCACTACCACCTGAATATCGATATAGCGGTCGTGAGCCTCCATGGCGGCATCGGCTTTCTTCTTGAGATCCCGTTCGGAAATCATCATATAAACTTCCTCTGCGTCAATCTCATACTTTCCTTCGGGCAGGGCTTTCAGATCGACCCCGCGCAGATAGGCCAACGCTTTGGCAAAACGGCCGTTGAGCGGACCGTAAAAATCCAGGTTGGCCAGAGAATCTACAATCATGATTTTATGTTTTAAAAAGTACCTGTCAATGTTTCAGTTTCAAATCGACCACCACCGGGTTATGATCGCTCCAGGCAGGTTGTTCCGTCTGATAATCCACCGTCTCGAACTCCTCGGAATGGAACAGATAATCGATCCGGAACAGCCCCAACAAGCCCCGATACGTGTAGATCACCCCACGGCCCTTTTGTTGAAAGGCATCCTTCAGGTCACCCCGCATCCGACCATACGTATACGACATGGGCGTATCGTTGAAATCCCCACAAACGATCACCCGAGGCGTTCCGTCATGAATATGCAACGCCAGAGAATCGGCCTGTACAGCCCGTTTCCGGAAATTACGGGCCAGTTTGCGGGCGATCCCCTTCGCCTTGTCCTGACTCAACGTATCGGCAAAAGCCTGAGAACGCAGAAAATCCTTATCCTGTTCATTGACCTGGGTTGTCTGCAGGTGACAATTAAAGACCCGAATGGTATCACGTCTGACCAGAATGTCGACCCACATGGCTGAATTGGTCGATTCCGGAAACGAAATATGCCCCTTATCCAATATTCGGTAACGGCTATACACGGCCAGACCCCAGCCTGACTCCTTCCCCTGGATGGCATAATACACGGCCTTATAACGCAACGGTTCCATCACCGAATCGAAATAAGCCCGCGTATTGACATGATTGACCTCATATTCCTGCATGCACAGAATATCCGGATTCTCTTCGGCAATATAATCGGCGATCTGGGCCATACGGCTCACATCCGTCCCGGCTTCTTTCCCCCAAAAACCTCCGACATTGTAACTCAAGATCCGCAAGGTTCCATCGGCTCGCGGTACGGGTTCGTATTCCCGCTGGAACTGAGGCCGGAAATATTTCCCGACATGCAACAGTCCGATCAGCATCAGCATGATCGGTAGCAGGACGATTCCTTTCCAGCGCAGAATCCAATAGAGCATCAACAGCACATTGCCCACATACAGAAACGGAGCGACCAGACCCAGAAAAGCGAACCACACGACGCGATTAGGATCGACATGCGGAGCAAAATAGGACAACAGCAGGGCCGCACCGACCGCTACGGTCACCAAAAAGATGACCGCATCGACTATTTTCATTCCCCAAACACCTGTCTGCTTTGCCATGGCCGCTCAACAATCTGGATCAATAATATATCTTGCCGCTCTTTTTCCAATAACGCAACAGCAAAAAGCCGAACAGCATTCCGCCGACATGCGCGAAATGGGCAACACCGCTCTGAGCGCCCGAAACGCCCAAGAAAAGTTCCAACACCCCATATCCGATCACAAAATATTTCGCTTTGATCGGAATCGGCGGGAACAACAACATCAATATCGCATTGGGATGCATCATTCCGAAAGCCAGCAACACCCCGAATACGGCCCCCGAAGCTCCGATCGTCACGACATTCGTTCGGGCGGCAATCACCTGTTGCATGTACGGAGTCATACCAACCGCCTGAGCAGCTTCTTCCAAACGACCGATCTCGATCCAACTCACTCCCATCTGCAACAAACCGGCTCCGATCCCCGTCGCGAAATAATAGGTCAGGAAGCGGGCACTGCCCAGATCATATTCCAACTGACGTCCGAACATCCACAAGGCGAACATATTCATCAACAAATGGCTGAATCCGCCATGCAGAAACATATGGGTCACCACCTGATACAGCCGGAAATGTTCGCTTCCCCAATAATACAGGCCCAATTTATCGATCAACAGATCCCCGAGGCCATGGGGCAAGATCGCCTCCGCCATAAAAAACAGGCAGTTGATAATAATCAGATTCTTAACCACCGGTGGGGTTTCGAAAGCCCCGCTCATTCTTAGGTTCATGCTTTACGATTTAAATCTCTGCGCCAGTTCGGCACCCGATATCCGCACCATGATCGTTTGTCCGTGCGGGGTATAATTTTGATTCTCGCACCCGAAGAGTTCTTCGAGCAGAGAAGCTACGGCCTCCTCGCTCAGAGGCTGATGCGTGGAAGCACCCTGACGGGCCATCAAAGCCGCCAGATGTTGCAGGCGTTCTTCCCGTGGAGAAGCGGTATCTTCCCGAAACCGACCGATCGACTCCCGCAAGATCTCCTCGAGACGTCCTACCGGAAGTTCGGGAGGGACACCCGTCACCTCCAGTCCGGAAGTCCCGTCGGAACGGAACTCGAAACCCAACTCCTGCAACTGTTCGCTCATGGCATTCAACACCGCCATATCATCGGCATCCAGTTCGATGCGTTCCGGGAAAAGCAACTGCTGGCTCACCGCCGCATTATTTCCCAACATGCGCATATAACGTTCATAGAAAACCCGCTCGCGGGCTCGATCGATATCCACGACCATCAATTCTCCCTCCCGAACAGTCACATACCGTCGGTCGTTCCATCGCAACACGCCCGCAGGGGCTCCCTCCGTTTCCATCTCCAACATCCCCTGTAAAGGCTCGGAGGCTCCTTCGTCGATAAATTCGATCAAAGACGAATCCACCTCTTCCGGAAAGACCGGATCCAGGTTTTCCCGCGTATCGCTTTCCCTCCTGTCCGGTTCCGATGCGACAACCGGATCCACTTCATAAAGGGACTGCCAGCCCTTCTGTACTCCGGAGGAGATCCCGCGGGAGGACGGAAAATTCCGAGAACCCGATTTCGGTTCCCGCTCTTGAGCAAAAGGATTGAAGTCGGGATTGGCTCCCGTTTCCGGCATCTTGACAGGCGTCCCTTCCCGATAAATCGGAATATCCAACGAAGGATCCACCTCGAAATCCATCAACGGAACCACCCCCAGTTTCCCCAACGACTCTCGAACGGCCGCATTCAGAATCTGCCACATCGCCTGTTCGTCGTCAAACTTGATTTCGGTCTTGGAGGGATGAACATTTACGTCGATGCGATCCGTATCCAACGTCAAATACAAAAAATAAGGGGGTTGAGTATCCGGTGCAATCACCTTTTCATAGGCTTTCAGAACGGCTTTATGGAAATAAGGCGAGCGGAAATATCGTCCGTTCACAAAAAAATACTGTTCCTTATTGGTCTTACGAGCCACCGCAGGATGTCCGACGAACCCCTCGATCCGAACGATGGACGTATCCACGGAAACCTCCAGCAAATGATTGGCCAACGATTTGCCGTGCACACCGGCAATGCGTTGGCGCAAATTGGCTGCCGGAAGCGTGTAAACCGGATTGTCGTTGTTGTACAGCAAGAAAGCGATATGCGGATTACACAAAGCCACCCGCTGAAATTCAGCCGTCAGATGGCGTGCCTCCACATGAGCCTCCTTCAAAAATTTACGACGTGCCGGCACATTATAAAACAGGTTCTTAACCAGCAACTGAGTACCCTGGGGTATCTGGATCGGCGTCTGTTCGAGAAATGTACCCCCCTGAATGACGACCCTCGTTCCCAATTCCCGATCACAGGGTCGGGTCCGCAATTCGGTTTCCGAAACCGAAGCGATCGACGGCAATGCCTCTCCCCTGAACCCGAACGTCGTCAAGCGATACAGATCCTCGGTCGTCTGAATTTTGGAGGTAGCATGCCGTTCGAATGCCAACCGGGCATCATTCTCGCTCATCCCGCAACCATTGTCGACGACCTGAATCAAGGTGCGTCCGCCGTCTTTGAAATTCACCGTAATGGAACTGCTCCCGGCATCGACGGCATTCTCCATCAACTCCTTGACCACCGAAGCCGGTCGTCTCACAACCTCTCCTGCAGCAATTTGATTGGCTACGCCATCGGAAAGCACTCTGATCTTATCCATACGAACAGCTCCCGATACGATCTCAACTGAACATATACCAGCCCAACAACACCAACAGCGCAATCAAAAGCGCCAGGCGCATAATGGCCGGACGTCGTTTGGCACTGCGCTGCCGTTCGGCCATGATGCCTCGACGAAACCTCAACTGTTCCACATACTGACCGGGACGATAATTCTCCTTGTCTTCCGGTGTCAAGGTCTCCTCTTCCCCGAAAAGTTCTTTTCGACGCTGTTCCCAGGCTTCCTTGTCCGGATCGTAATACCGGGGACGATATTCGAACTGACGAGGCTTACGCGTTTTGAACGGGGATGCGATCAGGGCACACATAACAATATCTCCTTTAACTTAATGTAACACGAATCCGAGTCGGAACTTTTCACCGCTTACGCTGCAAACGCAAAAAAACGACTTCCTATTACAACGATATCTCTTTTCGGGCCAATTTCCCGAAACTTTCGTTCGGAGCCATTCATGCACACAAAGATACAAACAGTTTGGAAACTATTTTTCGTTTCTCCGGAAAAACCCTCCCTTCGGGTCCGCTTTTTCGCCCCGAAGCCAGGCGACATTCACAAAAAAACGGGCAAAAGAACATGGTCTTCAGCCCGTTATAATTTCCCGGATGCCATTTTACCGGAAAAAGCTCCGCATCCGGTCGAATATGGTCTCGCGACCGGCCGGTGCTTTTTTGAAATGTTCGCTGCCCGAAAGCGTTTCCAGACACTTTTTCTCTTCGGCATTCACCCGCGAAGGAATATCGATATTGACAACCGCCAGAATATCCCCGCGTCCATAGCCATTCACATCGGGAATCCCCTTACCGCGTAAACGCAACACCTTGCCGGCCTGCGTCCCCGGTTCGATCTTGATTTTGATCTTGGAATCCACCCCGGGAATTTCGACCGAAGCACCCAAAACCGCCTGCGGAATCGTCAAATTCAAATTGTAAATCAAGTCGTTCCCGTCACGCACCAAATCCGGATCGGGGATCTCTTCGATCAATACCAGCAAATCCCCGCTCACGCCACCATGACGGGCCGCATTTCCTTTCCCGCGGACCGAGAGCTGCATCCCCTCGCCTACACCGGCCGGGATCTTCACTTCGATCACTTCTTCCCCCTTGAGGGTCCCTTCGCCGTGGCATTTGGGACAGGGATTCGTAACGATCTTACCTTCGCCGTGGCATTGCGGACAAGGTTGGGTCGTCTGCGTACGTCCGAAGAACGTATTGACAACCTGCGAAACATAGCCCGAACCGTGACACGTCGGACAGTTCGTATAGGAATCCTTGTCCTTAGCCCCGCTGCCCCCGCACTGATCACAGGCAACCTGCTTATTGATCTTCAGTTTCTTGGTCGTGCCATTAACGATCTCCTTGAGGGAAAGTTTCACCTTAATCCGCAGATCCGACCCCCGATTGACCCGACTGCGAGCACTCCCGCCACCGCCGAAGCCACCAAAGGAACTTCCTCCGAAATGACCGCCGAAAATATCCCCGAACTGACTGAAAATATCTTCCATGGTGAAACCACCGCCGAAACCGCCGGCACCCCCGAAACCGGCTCCCGCACCGTTCATCCCTTCATGACCGAACTGGTCGTAACGCGCCTTCTTGTCGGGATTGCTCAGCACATCATAGGCCTCGGCTGCCTCCTTAAATTTCTCTTCAGCCTCCTTATCGCCGGGATTCTTATCCGGGTGGTATTTCAAAGCCGCTTTGCGGTACGCCTTCTTGATTTCGTCCGCACTGGCCCCTCGTTCTACCCCCAGTACTTCGTAATAATCTCTTTTCGCCGCCATAATTTTACTCTCCTACAACTACTTTGGCATGACGTGCCACTTTGTCTTTGAGTTTATAACCCTTCTGAACCACATCGATAATCTTACCTTTCTTATCGGCTTCGGCCGGGAATTTGGCCACCGCCTCATGCAGATCGGTATCCAACTCTTTGCCGATGGCATCAATCTCTTCGAGACCTTGTGCACGAAGCGTTTCCATCAACTTGTGATGAATCAGCGCCATCCCTTCCTTCAGAGACTCTACATCGGAAGCCGTTTGCATGGCCGCCATCGCCCGATCGATGTCATCCAGCACAACCAACAGAGATTTAATCACATCCTCTCCGCCCGTAGCCTTCAATTCCATTTTTTCTTTCTGCGTCCGTTTCCGGTAGTTGTCGAATTCGGCCACCAGGCGCACATACTTATCCTGCCACTGCTGAGCTTCGGCTGCCATTTGCGCCGATTTGTCATCGGCTGACGGAGCATCGGCTGACACATTGTCAGCATCCGAAGTCTCCTGTCCGGTCGTCTCAGGTTGTTCTTCGAGCGGCTGCTGATTTTCAACAGCCTCGTTATCAAGAACTTCTTCTTTTTCTTTTTCCATTATATATACGTTGTATTTTTATTTCTGCCGAATCAAGTCTCAAAATACATACCAAGCGCTCCCGTGCGCCGACACAACTGTCGCCAAACATTCCTCCGTGACCATAAAGATCCGCCTGTCCCTCCCTGCCGCTTTTACGTTACCCGTCCCCTTAATTCTCCCCTACGCTCCCCCCTTTCGCATGAGTTTTCCGGCTCATTTCCCCGACCCGAAGCTCCCAGCGATCCATGGATTCGCTATTTCACACTCTTCTACAAAACACACAACATGCTGATTTTTAGAAATTAAAACAAAACAAAGATATTTCAATGAAAAAATATTTTTATTTTTCATGTATTATGTATTGCATACTACTAAATTATTTTCATATATTTGCATTACAAACAAACTCCATTTCAAACGGGCCACCGTCTTCTCGAAGAAACCCCACCGACGAAATGAGGGTTTGAAACCCCAAAACCGAACCAGTCATTTTAAACCACTTAAACAACCCTACACCATGAAACCTGTTTTACGCATCATTGGCTGTTGCACGTTACTGTTTGCAAGCCTTGCTCTTTCCGCGCAAAGCCCCTCCTCCATCACCGTCAACGGACGTACGGTCGATACGACCGGCAAAGCCATCGGTTTCGCCACGATTATCCTGAAAAATCAGGCCGACACCACCCGAACCTATGGAGCTGCCAGCGACACCGCAGGCCGATTTTCGCTCCGGGCTCCGAGCGGCGAGTACCGGTTGCAAGCCTCGTTTCTGGGGTATGAACCGGTCGAAAAGGTTTTCTCGTTGAAACAGACTACCCACCTGGGAGATCTGGTATTGCAACCCTCCGCTATCGGCATGGAAGCCGTCGTCGTCAAAGGAGAGATGATCACCCGGGAAGCCGATCGATTCGTAGTGAACGTGGCCAACACCCCGCTGGCCATCGGCCAAACCGCCAAAGAGATGCTGCAAATCTCTCCGGGCGTCTGGGTTGACGAAAAAAACGGCCTCTCGGTCAACGGCAAAAGCAATCCGCAGGTGATCATCAACGACCGGATCGTACGCGAAACGGGCGAAGACCTGATCAACTACCTGAGCACCATCAAAGCCGAAGACATCCAGCGGATCGAAGTAATCCCGATGGGCGGAGTGGAATACGATGCCAGCTCCCAGGGAGGGGTGATCAAAATCACCCTGCGACGCCAACGCGAAAACGGCCTCGAAGGATCGCTCTCGATGCGCTACGGAGTATCGCTGACCCGCCAGTTCACGCAATACATCCAGCCTTCGTTCACCCTCAACTACATGGTCAACAAATGGCGTTTCTACACCACTTTATCCGAAAACAATTGGCAGGGAAACGGTTATCAGAATCTGGTGACACGCTATGACAACGGAAACACCCTGCAGATTCTGAATCAAAGCAAAAACCGCAACGATTGGCCCCGACTGCGAGCCGGCAGTGTCTACGAGATCAACGATCGGCACAGTGTCGGCATAGAGCTCAACATGCGAGGCTATTTTCCCGGGAAAAGCGACAACGTCAACCAGAGCGAAGAGATCAACAACGGACAGACGACCTGGATCGACGAACAAAACGTCAACCGATGGAAAAATAAAAGTTTCAACGTGACGGCCAACTACATTGCCAAACTCGACACCGTAGGCTCCCAGTTCAAGCTGCTGGTGGACTACTACCACAACCGCAGCCTCAACTGGGGCGACAACCAGAGCCACTACACCGGCGCCTGGCTGTTCGATTCGATCACGGACAGCTATTCCAACACGCTCAGCAATCTCTATTCGGTAACCGGCGACTTCGAGATCAAAATCGGAAGTAAAAGCCGTCTCAAAACCGGACTGAAATACAGCTACCGTGACCTCAGCAGCGACAACCGCTGGAACTATTTTCAAAACGAGGTGGCCCACCCGATTTCAGACCTGACCTTCATCAACGGATACACCGAAAACATCGCCGCCCTGTACGGAAACTATTCCGTCCGTTTTGCCAACAAAATTTCGCTGAGTGCCGGGATCCGCGGGGAGTACACCTATGCCACTCCGCGTCAAAACACCCTGACCGGCATCGACCCCCAGAACTACTTCAGCTTTTTCCCGAATGCCAACCTGTCGATTCCGCTCGACTCCCAAGAAAACCACACACTCATATTCAGCTATGCCCGCAAGATCAACCGTCCCTGGTACCGCAATTTGATTCCTTACCGCGAATCCAACGGCAACAACATGTATTTCGAAGGGAACCCTCACCTGAAACCGGCCTATGCCAACGACTACTCGATCAGCTGGGTGTTCAAACGCCGCTACAACCTGACCCTGGGCGTGCAACAGGTGACCGACGCCATCTCGCAGGTCATTACCAGCGAGACTTCGGAATCATCCACAGCCCTCGTCGTGATTCCGGACAACCTTCAAAAAAACAACATCTTCTATGCTTCGCTGAATCTGCCCGTCGAGGTCACTCCCTGGTGGAAGATCAATGCCAACCTGATGGGCGGCTACATGCAAAGCTCCACGCAGGAGATCGAGCAAACCCAATGGAGTTTCCGGGGCAATATGAGCAACACCTTTACCCTGACCAAAAACCTCTACTACATACTGGAAGGACGCTATTGCAGTCCCGTTATCCAAAGCAACATCAAAGCGCTGAGTACCTACGACGTCAGCACCTCGGTCCGCTACTCATTCCTGAAGAACAAACTGAGCGTCACCCTCTATCTGAACGACATCTTCAACTCGTCCAGCAAACAACGCCTCATCGTCTTCGGTTCCGGATTCCGCACCGACGGTGTCGGGCAGTGGGATTTCCGCCGGCTGGGCCTGTCGCTGCGCTACAACTTCAAATCGGGCAAGGAATTCCGGGCCAAACAGGTAGAAAGCGGTGAAGCGCAAGAAAGCCAAAGCCAACAAGGCGGAGGAGGCCTGGGTCGATAACCTGTCAGGAATTCAGTCCGAATCCGGAAAAGCTCACCGACTCGATGTCATTCCTCTTTTGAAAAATATTACATTTGTAGTAAGACCCTCAATATAACGAAACAAGACTATGAAAAAGACTTTGAACGTCAATGTAGGAGGCATGCCCTTCATTCTGGACGAAGACGCCTACGAACGCCTCAAAACATACCTTTCCGAAATAGAAATCCGCCTGGACGGTTACGACAAGCAAGAGATTCTGGATGACATCGAAACCCGCATCGCCGATATTTTCCGAGAGAACCTATCCACGCGTGTACAAGTCGTCAGTCTGGAACTCGTCAACCGCGCCATGTCCATCCTCGGCAGTGCCCGCGAATTCGGAGAACCTCACCAACGTCCGGAACCTTCCTCCGAACCGGCCCCGGCAAGCATCGTCACCCCCCAAAAACACTTCACCCGCAGCCGTACGGATCGCATCATCGGCGGCGTATGCGGCGGACTGGCCGAATACTACCATCAGGATCCGGTACTGATCCGCATACTGACCGTCATACTGACTATCTTTACCGGTGTCGTCTTGCTGGTTTATATCGTTCTCTGGATTGTCATGCCATCCGCTCCCAAACCCCAAATCGACACTACGTCCCAATACAAGTAAATTCGGAGGAAACGACAATGACTATTAATGTAGATAATATCAAAGCCCAGATGAGAAAAGGGATCCTGGAATACTGCATCCTTTCGATCATCTCCCGCAACGATGCCTATGCCTCGTCGATCATTGCCGAGCTGAAAGCGGCCGAAATGATCGTCGTCGAAGGCACGCTCTACCCGTTGCTTACCCGACAGAAAAACCAGGGCCTGCTCACCTACCGCTGGGAAGAGTCTCCCCAAGGGCCTCCCCGCAAATACTACTCGATCACCGAGAAGGGCCGAGCCTACCTCGAACAGTTGGATATTGCCTGGAGCGAATTCATCGCTCAGGTACAGCACATCCGCAACGGACAGTAAATCAACCATTTTCCTTTCACAACCCAACTACCGATGAAAGATAACGTAAACGTCAGTATCGCAGGCATCGCCTTCAGTATGGACGGCGAAGCATACGACCTGCTCAAAACATACCTGGATCGCATCGAACAAGGATACCGCGACAACTCAGACGGTCGGGAAATTCTCAGCGACATCGAAGCTCGCATTTGCGAACTGATTCTCAATGAACAGGATGCCGGAACCACGATCCCGACCGAACGCATCCGCCGCATCCTCGATCAGATGGGATTGCCCGACGATCTCTCCGATACCTCTGCGCCTGCTTCCGCTTCGAACACCCAGTCTACCGTCGGGAATACCGAAAAATTGGCCCGGAGACTCTATCGCAATCCGGAAGGAGCCATTCTGGGGGGCGTATGCAGCGGGCTGGGCACCTATTTCAATGTCGAACCGGTGATCATCCGGGTGGGATTTTTCGCACCTTTGCTGCTTACTCCCATTTTCGGAGTCCTGAACATGCCGCGCACCTGCGCTTTTTCAGGAACCTTGATCGGCGTATTCTTTTTGCTTTACTTCCTGCTGCTGTTCGCCGTCCCCAAGGCCAAAACCCCCCGACAAAAACTGGAAATGCGAGGCGAACGAATCACCGCGTCCTCCATCCGACAAAATTTCCAGGACGATTTCAAAGAACGTATCCCTTCACCCCGACAGGAACGCAGTGCTTCGATTTGGGCCGATTTGGTCTACCTGTTCGGACGCATTCTGCTGTTCAGTCTGAAATTCGTGACCGGCATCGTCGCCTTCACCCTCTCGATTGCCACCCTGATCCTGTTTGGAGTCGGCCTTTCCCTGCTGTTCGGACTGCCCGCCGAAAGCGTACACCTGTTCCAAAGCGAAAATTCCCTCTGGATCGACCTGCCCGGAGGAATCACCTATGCCATATTGGGACTGTTGGCGGCTTCCCTGATTTTAGGAGGAATCGGCTACATGCTCTGGCGACTGATCTTCGGACAATCTTTCCCGGCAAAAACACTCGGTATCACGGGTGGGATCGGCATCATTCTGCTGGTATTCGTGCTGATCATGACCGCCTCGCTGTGGGACGGCAGCACCGATTGGAAACAAAAAATTTCGCCTGAACCTCGACAGGAGTCGGGCTACGAAACTCCCCTGCGCGACACCTCCTGGGTAGAAACGATCCGAATCGGCGACTCGACGATCATCGACACCGTCAAAGCGGAATATTTCGAACGATAAATGTTCCCTGCCTTCCCAAAAACGTTAGTTACTGAACCGCAAACACACGCCACACCATGCAAATCATCCAGAACCACAACGATAACCGACCCGATCCCGCTTCCCTGCAAGAGAACCGGAATCTCTTTCTGGGCATACTGCTTATCGCAGCCGGAGGCCTCTGGTTGCTGAAAAATTTCGGCATGCTCAGTCCCCGAGCCTTCGACATGATCTTTTCCTGGCCGAGTCTGGTGACAGTCATCGGAGCCTATCTGCTCTGCCTGCACCAATGGATATGGGGCGGTATTCTCGCCGGAGTCGGAATCTGTCTGCTGATCGCCCAGATCGTCGGTATGCCGATGCCGGTCATCTGGCTGTTGCTGCCGCTGCTGTGTATCGGAATCGGAATGGCCATTCTGTTACGCAAAAATGCCTGAAACAGACTTCGACACCGTTTCAAAGAGCGGATCCGAACGCTTCCGGATGCGAATAGTTCCAAACAAACTGCCATTCCCGCTTGCCGAGCCAAAGCGACGAATTCTCCACAATTTCTGAAAAGGAACTCTACACCTTCCCATAAATTTTCGTATTTTTGCGGGGAATTCGTAAAAATACTGAATGCTTATGCCAGAGATCAAATGCGTAGGGATACTCACCTCGGGCGGTGATGCCCCGGGGATGAATGCAGCCATCCGGGCGGTGACCCGTACGGCCATCTACAACGGTTTCGAAGTCAAAGGAATCATGCGCGGTTACCGCGGCTTGATCACCAACGAAATACTGCCTTTCAAGACTCAAAACGTCAGCAACATCATCCAACAGGGAGGGACCATTCTGAAAACGGCCCGTTGTGCCGAATTTCTGACTCCCGAAGGTCGTAAAGTCGCTTACGAAAACATGACCGCACAGGGAATCGACGCTTTGGTCGTCATCGGAGGCGACGGTTCGCTGACCGGAGCCCGCATCTTTGCTTCGGAATACAACCTGCCGATCGTAGGGCTGCCCGGCACCATCGACAACGACCTGTTCGGCACCGATACGACCATCGGATACGACACTGCCCTGAATACCATTATGGAAGCCGTGGACAAGATTCGGGATACGGCCTCTTCACACGAACGTCTCTTCTTCATCGAAGTGATGGGACGCGAAGCCGGTTTTCTGGCCCTCAACGGAGCGATCGCTACCGGTGCCGAAGCCGCCATCATCCCGGAAATCGCCACCGAAGTGGACCAGCTCAGCGAACTGATCGGCCATGGATTCCGTAAATCGAAAAACAGTAGTATCGTTCTGGTCGCCGAAAGCGAACTGACGGGCGGTGCGACGGGACTGGCCGAACGTGTCAAAAACGAATATCCTCAATACGACGTGCGGGTTACCATTTTGGGGCATATCCAGCGGGGTGGATCACCCTCGGCCAGCGACCGTATTCTGGCCAGCCGCATGGGGGAAGCCGCCATCAACGCCCTGCTGGAAGGACAACGAAACGTCATGATCGGGATTCAGAACGACAACCTGGTATACATTCCCTTCAGCAAGGCGATCAAAATGCAGAAACCGATCAATCGCGACCTGCTCAACACCTTGAAAATCCTTTCGATCTAATCGGATTTGACTACCTTTCATAAAAACGGAGACGATAAATAATCGCCTCCGTTTTTTATCGGCCACCGGAATCGGCTTCCAACGAGTCCCGTAGCATATTAATTTTATGTAACCTCTTCCGCGAAGAGCTGAAAAATGCGTATCTTGGGACAAGATAAAACTTCTTCAGACCATGTCGCAACCGACCACGCAGACGCCAAACGGGATTCTTTCCCGGGATGTGAGCTGGATGTACTTCAACCACCGTATTTTACAGGAAGCCCAACGGGATAATGTCCCGCTGTTGGAACGACTCTCTTTTCTGGGCATCTATTCCAACAACCTGGACGAATTTTTCCGGGTCCGGGTATCGGCCATCCGGCGAGTCATCGAATACCAACAGGAACCTTACAATCCTCGGGTACGCAATGAGGCGATTCAACAGATGAAACAACTCAATCGCTTGACCAAACGCTACCTCAAGGAGTTCGAACAGGCGTTCGAAAAAATCAAAGGACTCCTGCAAAAAGAGGGAATCTACCTGATCGACGAGACGCAACTGAACGAGCAACAGGCCAATTATATCCGTCATGTCTATCGCAACGATCTGAACAGTTCGACCTATCCGTTGATGACTTCGCGCGGAGCCCGGCTGAACGACCTGACCGATTCCGGCATTTATTTGGCCGTCAAATTGTTCCGAGAAAACAAAGAGACCTCCGAGTCCCAAACCGACTATGCCCTGATCGAGCTGCCGACCAAGGAATTCGACCGATTTATCGTTCTGCCGTCCCAGGACGGACGAACATTCATTCTGTTTTTGGACGACGTCGTACGATTCTGCCTGCCCTATATTTTCGCCGGCTTGCATTACGACCGTTTCGAAGCCTATACCTTCAAATTTACCCGGGATGCCGAAATCGAACTGTACAGCGGTATCGGCGAAGGACTGATCGAAAAGATCGCCCGGGGCGTTAAAAATCGGAAAAAAGGGGAACCGGTACGTTTCGTATATGATCGTCGCATGCCGACCGACCTGTTACGGCACGTCAAGAAAAAACTCAACATCGACCGATACGACACCTCGGACGGAGGCTCACGGTACCACAACATGAAAGACCTGATGAGCTTTCCGACCTGCGGCCGCAATGACCTCCGGTTCCGGCCCCAACCGCCTTTGCTTTCGGGCATGTTCAATCCCTATGGCAGTACGCTGGAGCTGATCCGCCGACAAGACCTCCTGCTGCACTACCCCTACCACAGTTTTTCCAGTTACATCCGCATTCTGCGCGAAGCCGCCCTGAGTCCCGAAGTCAAAAGCATCAAAACGACCGTCTATCGATTGGCCAAAAACTCCAAAGTGGTCAAAGCCCTGATCTGCGCGGCCCGTCACGGGAAACGGGTCACTGTCATGGTCGAACTGATGGCCCGTTTCGACGAATCTTCCAACATCAACTGGTCTCAAAAGATGCAGGATGAAGGAATTCATGTCATCTTCGGAGTCGAGGGACTGAAAGTCCACAGCAAATTGACCCATATTTCAACCACGGCCGGAGACGTAGCCTGCATCAGTACCGGAAACTTCCACGAAGGTAACGCCAAACTCTATACCGACGTCACCCTCTGTACCGCCAACGAGGCAATCGTCCGGGAAGTGGACCGGGCCTTCACCTTCATCGAACATCCCTACAAGACAACTTCATTCCGTCATTTGCTGGTGGCTCCGCAGCACATGCGCCGACAAATCGTGGCGCTGATCAACGAAGAAATTCGTTGGGCCCGACAAGGAAAAGAAGCCTATATTCTGGCCAAAATCAACCACATCACCGATGAAAAGATCATCGAAAAACTCTACGAAGCCTCTCAAGCCGGCGTCAAGATGCGGTTTTTGGTACGGGGGAACTGTTCGATCATCACCGGCATCGAAAATCTGAGCGAAAATATCGAAATCCGCGGCATCATCGACCGCTATCTGGAACATTCCCGCATTCTGATTTTCGGAGGCGGCGGGCGCGAACACTATTACATCGGTTCGGCCGACTGGATGCCCCGCAACCTGGATCATCGGGTGGAAGTGTATACTCCCGTATACGATCCCCGTGTACAGGAACAACTCAAACAGATCATCGAATTCGGCCTGGCCGACAACATGGCAGCCCGCATCGTCGACGGCAGCGGCGCCAATCGGCTCTACCGAAACGGTCAGGAAGATTTCCGTTCTCAGGAACGACTATATGCCTATTATTGCGCCCAGGCTGCAGAGGAAAAGCAACAACCAGAAACATCGAACGAATATGCTGAAAAGTAAACTCAACTTCGCGGCCATCGACATCGGTTCGAATGCCGTACGACTGCTGATCAAGGGCATCAATCCCGGGGAAGGAGTGGATGAGTTGACCAAAAGCCTGCTGATCCGGGTTCCGTTGCGTTTGGGGGAAGATTCGTTCGGAGCGGGAGCCATTTCGCCCGACAAGGAAAAACGGCTCAAACGGACGATCCGTTCGTTTCAACTTCTCATGAAAGTATTCAACGTGGTTGCCTACCGGGCCTGTGCGACGTCGGCCATGCGGGATGCCAAAAACGGCATGGCAATCGCTGACAAAATCCGTCGAAAGACGGGAATCGACATCGAAGTGATCGACGGCAACGAAGAGGCCCGCATCGTTTACGAAAGCCATATCGGAGATTTGCTCGATCGGGACGGTTGTTATATCTACGTCGATGTCGGCGGGGGGAGCACCGAGGTCAGCCTGATCTGCGACGGCGCCCTGATCCACTCGCGCTCCTACAACATCGGGACCGTACGCGCCCTCTCGGGCAAGGTCAAGGAGTCGGAATGGGAAGCTCTTCGAGAAGACATGGATGCCTTGGCAGCCCGATACGATCGTATCCAGATTATCGGATCGGGCGGCAACATCAACAAACTCTATCGCATGAGCCACAGTCAGGTAGACAATCTGCTGATGGTCGACCGATTGCAAGAGTTGTACGATGCACTCGCTCCGTTGAGCTACGAAGAACGTATGGAACGTTTCCATCTGAACCCGGACCGGGCGGATGTCATCATTCCGGCTTCGGAAATTTTCCTCACCGTCGCCCGACACATCGGAGCCACCTCGATTTTCGTGCCTACGATCGGTATCATCGACGGTATCACCCACGGTTTGTGTGCGGAATACCTGCAACGGACCCTGCGATAACATCCTTGGGCAGCACCCAACGGGTTTCAAAATCCCCGAACAATCCCCAATCCAACGGGAAAACGCATACGTTTTCCCGTTTTTTGGCTATTTTTGTCCGCAAATCAAATTCCTCACCCCATGTTGTTGCAATTTCTCTTCGTCATGGCCGCCATTATTGTCGGCGCCCGACTCGGCGGGATCGGACTGGGAGTGATGGGTGGGATCGGACTGGGGATCCTGACCTTCATTTTCGGCCTGCAACCCACCTCGCCCCCCATCGACGTCATGCTGATGATCGTAGCGGTGATCGCAGCCGCCGGATGCATGCAGGCCGCCGGAGGGCTCGACCTGATGGTCCGCCAAGCCGAAAAACTCTTGCGACGACATCCTTCGCGAGTCACCCTGCTCAGCCCGCTGGTCACCTATACATTCACGTTTCTAGCCGGAACCGGTCACGTAGCCTACTCCGTATTACCGGTGATCGCCGAAGTGGCCCGCGAAACCAAAATCCGCCCCGAACGTCCGCTTTCTATCGCCGTCATCGCCTCCCAACAGGCCATTACGGCCAGCCCGATCTCGGCCGCCACGGTCGCTCTGCTGAGCATGTTGGCCGGTTATGAGATTTCCCTGCTGCATATCCTGATGATCAGTATTCCGGCCACCCTGTGCGGTGTATTGGTCGGAGCTCTGTTCGCCATGCGAATGGGCAAAGACCTCGAACTCGACCCCGAATACCGTCGGCGACTGGCCGAAGGCGAATTGCAGACCGATACCGCCACCGAAACCTCCCGAACTCACCTACACCCCTGGAAACCCCTGGCCTCGGTCATCATCTTTCTGACGGCCACCCTGTTTATCGTATTGTTCGGATCGTTCGACAGCTGGCGTATGATCGGAGGTGAACAACTGGGCATGGCTCCCATCATCGAAATCCTGATGCTGTCGGCCGCAGCCCTGATTCTGCTGGTCACCCGGACCGGCGGCATCAAAGCCGCCCAGGGTTCGGTCTTCGGGGCCGGCATGCAGGCCGTAGTCGCCATCTTCGGGATCGCCTGGATGGGCGACACTTTCATTAACGGAAATATCGACGCCCTGCGGGCCTCCATCGAAGGGGTGGTCACCTCCATGCCGTGGCTTTTCGGGATTGCGCTGTTTACCATGTCGATTCTGCTGTACAGCCAGGCCGCCACGGTACGGGCCCTGATGCCGCTGGGACTGGCTTTGGGGATTCAACCGATGATGTTGATCGCCCTCTTCCCGGCTGTCAACGGCTACTTCTTCATTCCGAACTACCCGACCGTCGTGGCCGCCATCAATTTCGACCGCACGGGAACCACCCGCATCGGGAAGTATGTGCTGAACCATTCGTTTATGATGCCCGGATTGATTGCCACATTCGTCGCCGTCGCTTTGGGGATCGTACTGGTGAACGTCTTCTTCTAACAAAACAACCCCATACCGAAGACCCCCGGAGGGAAAGCCCTTACAGTGCTTTTCTTCCGGGGGTCTTCGGTTTACACCCGTAGAAACAATTTTTTCTCCCTCCAAAAACAATCAATTACCGGACCGTGATTGAGCAACTTACAGGCATTGTCCGAGACAAATGCCCAGAAAATTTCCAGTTCTTGTCCGATTTCTGGCATGCGAAATGCTTCTCTCCCCCGGCTTCCGCACAAGCGAAGCATTCAGGTCTTCTTTGTTTTATTTCTATCACTCATTTTATCGAACTTAATTATGAAAAAATTATTCCTTACAGGCGCCATGGCGCTCGTGACCGTCTCGGCATTTTCTCAGGGTATCGAGCCCTATGACCATACCCCGGGCACCTACCAACGAACCACCCAACGAGGCCCCTACCTCACCAATCGCTTTTTCGATAACATGTACATTTCGATAGGCGGAGGTACCAATCTCTACCTGGGCTCGGGAGATAACCGCGGCGATTTCGGTAAACGCCTGGCTCCGGCCCTCGACATCTCTCTGGGCAAATGGGTGACTCCCAGTGTAGGACTCCGGCTACAATACGCCGGTTTACAGGGACGCGGATTTTCGAGCGCCATAACCCCCTACACCAATGCCACACCCGACGAATTGGGTCTCTATGCCAAAAAATTCAACCTGATGCATTTTCATGGAGATGTGATGTGGAACCTTTCCAACGCCATCGGCGGATACAAGGCATCCCGTAAACTGGAATTCATTCCCTATTTGGGGGCCGGGGTAATCCGTACGGGAAAGAACGGCAACCGTAACGTACAACTGGCCGCTACGGTCGGAATGATAGACAAAATCCGATTGAGCGAAGTGGTCGATCTGATGCTCGAGGCCCGGTATACGATCGCCAAACCCGAACTCGATCAGTTTGTCGGAGGCAAAAAGATCGATGGTGTATTAGCACTGACGGCCGGCGTTTCGTTCAAACTCGGTCCCCGGGGCGGATTCAAACGTCCCGAAGCACCGATCCCGGCCGACTACACCCCGTACGAACGCCAAATTTCGGAACTGAAACAACAGGCGGCCGATCAAGCCCGTATCGACCAGATGAAGCGCGAACTCGAAACGGTTCAACAACGACCGACCCCTCAACCCCAACCGGTTGTAGAAAGTGTTCCGGTGACAATGACCATTTTCTTCCCGATCGGCAGTGCCGTCATCTCGCCCGAAGACGAAGTCAACCTCCAGAACATCGCCGCTTACATCCGACAAAGTACGGCCCGCAGTTTCAGCGTGACCGGTTATGCCGACAATTCGACCGGCAGCGCCCCGCGCAATTTGCAGTTAAGTCGCGAACGGGCCGACGCTGTAGCCGATGCTCTGGTCAAACTGGGCGTCGACCGAAATCGATTAACCGTCGAAGGGAAAGGCGGCACCAACACCTTCGGCAACCCCTCGCTCTGCCGCATCGTCGAAGTCCAATAAATCATTTCACCCCCTGCAGGCACAAAAAGCCCGGAGAAAGACTCCGGGCTTTTCTATTTCAAACGCTTCAGTTGCTCCTTCTTCAACATCCCATCGAGGAACATTTTTCCCGATCATCAATCGGCTCCGAACGTCCAGGCCACGCGCAGGAAAAAGTTACGACGGGCCAAAATAGCTGAGTTGAAATTGACGACCTTAGGTCGGTAATCGGTGATGTTGTCCACCCCCAACGTCAGATTCAGGATATCCCGATAATAAAAATTCACGGCCGCGTTGCAGACCGCATATCCCGGATGGCGGGCGGAATACGAACCCATCCAGAATTTGAGGTCCGCCATCGAACCGCTGCCCATGCCGCTCAGATCGATGACCGGCATGAAATCCTCATACGTTTTGGCTCCGACGTACCGGAGACTTGCATTCACCCCCATCGACCAACTGCGAGCCAGCGAAAACCCATAATCGGTTTGCAAGGTCGCCGTATGAGGGCTGGAATAGATATATTGAGTGGATTCCTCCGGAGCATCATCGGTCTGATAGATGTAATTGTAATTGGCCCGCAGGAAAAGACCCTGCACCACCCGCCAACGAGCCATCAATTCCAGACCTCCCAGTTCGCTGTGATCGATATTCTCGTATTGCAAAACGGTTTGCGTCCCCTCCATATGTCCCCGAACATCGATCTTATTTCGGAAGAAACTGTAATACAAAGTCGCCGATGCATTGAACCCGTCGGTATTGAATTCCCCCGAGAACGACACATAGTGATTGGTTTCAGCCTTCAACTGATCGTTGCCACGAATAAACGTTTCGCCCAAAACCGGCACCTGAAAATCCATATACATCTCCTTGAGGGTTGGATTGCGATACCCGTTGGCATAATTGGCCCTGAGTGCAAACTTACCCACCGTATACTTCACCGATGCCTTGGGCGTCACACTCCATCCGAAACGATTGTTGTAGTTGCCTCGCACCCCCACCGTAAAGCTCACCGCCCGTTGGGTACGAATCTCATCCTGAACATACAGCGAAGCGGTGTTCATACTCTTCAAATCGTCATACCCCTGCGGATTGAGATCGAAATACAGCTGTTCGTTGACCATCTCAAGCCCCGTCGTCAGACGGTTGTACTGTCCGGCCTTGAGCGTCCACAACAATCGCGGCGTATTGAACACATGATTTTGTTTGGGAACCGTCACCCCATTGAGACTGTCCAAACGACGAAAATATTCGTCCCGGATGAACGACAAATAAATTTTGTTGTTTTCATTGGGCGAATGCTCCATCAATGCCTTGACGTTGTAACCCTCGTACGACTCGAAAGTCCAGGGTTTGGTGTTGTTCGACAGCGGGTTATCGTCCAGCAGACTGCCGTTGAAATCGTACCGGCGCTTATTGAAATAGTTGCCCGAAAGCTCGAAACGGAACTGATCCGAAAGCACGTAATCGAAACGTTGTCCCACGTTGATATCGCGCCAACCGCTGACACTCAATCCCCGCTGATCGGGTCCTACGATCACGGTCGTATCATTCAGGTTGGTCCCTCCCTGCACAAACACCGGCATACCGGTCGTGGGATCCATCTCCGGCCGCATGCCGACCACCTGACCGCCCGGTGTGGTGATCGGAATCATTTTCGGAGTCATTTTTTTCAACGCCCCGGCTTGATAATGACGCACCTCATCCTCCGTTCCCACCAATTTGTAAGCGTCCACCGTACGATACGACAACGTGGTCAGCGACTTGAATTTACCCAGATTGAATCCGGCCGAAAGATCCCCCTTGAGATTGGGCAGATCGAGACGTTTGCGATAAAAGTCGATGTCGCGTTGGGTCGGAATATTGGTTTCGGTACTGCCCAACGTTTCTCCGGAATTATTTTGGAAAGGTGTCCCGTAACGGGCCGAAGCCTTGATTTCAAACTTGCGCTGAGGCATTTTGGTGATGATGTTCACCACCGCCCCCATGGCGTTCGAACCGTATAACACGGAAGAGGCTCCCCGTACGATTTCAATACGATCGATATTCTGCATCGGGATACGGGCATAATCGATATTGCCGTAGGTTTCTCCGGCCATTCGTTCGCCGTCCACCAGAAACAACACGTAACGGGCATCGAGCCCCTGAAACGAAAGCGAAGTTCCATAACCGGCCTGATGAAACTCTACCCCCGCCAATTCGTTTTCCAAGGCTTGCTGGATGGTGACTACCCCTCGTTTTTCCAACTCGCGGGCACTGATCACCCGCGTCAAAACCGGTACGTCTTTCAACATCAACGGTGTTCGGGTCGCCGTTACCACCACCTCCTTCATGTCGAAAGAGAGCGTATCGCGCGGAGGAAGTTCTCCTGCGGCTTTTTCCTCCGAAGCGTATCCCTGTCCCACCATCAAAAGACCCAGCACCCATGTGCACACCCATACTTTTCTCATGCTCTCCCGGATTGATGCGTCGCAAATTTAAGTATTTTTACGGAAAAGGCCTCGCCCCGGGATATAAAAAATAAAACGGTTTTGTAACTTTGCATTTTCAAATCTCGGAAATGAATAGAAGACCCTTCGCCGGGTGGATGTGGATCGTGCTGATGATGCTGCTGGTCTCCTGCGGCAAAAAACACCCGAGCGATTTTGATGTGTGGGGATTGGACGTCTCCCGGCACCAGAAAGACGTCAACTGGCTGGAGGTGGCCCAGCATGAAAAACCCTATTTTGTTTTTATCAAAGCCACCGAAGGCACATTGATTACCGATCCGACCTACGACCGTCACCGCCGCGAGTTGGAAGAGGCCGGAATTACATGGGGAGCTTATCATTTTTTCGGACACCGAACCTCGGGGAAAGAACAGGCCCGCAATTTCATCAAAACGGCCAAACTCAAACCCGGCAATATCATCCCGGTACTGGATATCGAATGGCACCGTTTCATGAAAGACCCCAAACGCTCGGTACGTGAAGCCAAAGCGTTCTGCAACGAAATCAAACGCTACTACGGCACGAACCCTATTATTTACTGTTCGACCAATTTTTACGACACATACCTCAAAAACGATTTCAAACCCCGGGATTACATCCTCTGGATCGCCGATTACCGGGGAACCGCACCGGAAATGCCCTGGACCCTGTGGCAACACACCGAAGCCCATCGCATTCAGGGTATCCGGGGACAGGTCGACCGAAACGTTTTTGCGGGCACGCCCCAGGAATTTCAAAAGCTGATACTCTGATGAACATCGAAACCGATTTTTTGGTAGTGGGCAGCGGAATCGCCGGGCTCAGTTACGCCCTCAAGGTGGCTGAACTGGGTAAGGTGGTCATCGTCACCAAAGGCGATATTGCCGAGTGCAATACCGACTTCGCCCAGGGAGGAATTTGCTCGGTGACCTACGATCCGGACACCTTCGACAAACACATCCACGATACGCTGGTCTGCGGTGCCGGCATTTGCGACCGCGATGCCGTAGAACAGGTCGTGACCCGAGCCCCGGAACTGATCAAACAACTGATCGGCTGGGGGGTGAAATTCGACAAAGATGCGACGGGACGTTATGATCTGGCCCGCGAAGGAGGACACAGCGAACACCGTATTCTGCATTTTCAGGACATCACCGGACACGAGATCGAACGCAAACTGATCCGACAGGTCAAACGTCACCGCAACATCGAAGTGTTGGAACACCATTTCGCCGTGGATATTCTCACCCAGCACCATCTGGGCAAACTGATCAAGAAGAACACCCCCGACATTACCTGCTTCGGAGCCTATGTACTGAATCTCAAAAAACACGAGATTTACACCATCCTCTCGAAAGTAACGGTACTATGTACCGGCGGGGTGGGAAACATCTATCACACCACCACTAACCCCTCGGTCGCTACCGGAGACGGCATCGCCATGGTACACCGGGCCAAAGGAGTGGTGTCGGGCATGGAGTTCATCCAGTTCCATCCGACCTCTTTCTATAAGCCCGGAGAACGACCCTCGTTCCTGATCAGCGAAGCCATGCGGGGCTTCGGTGCCATCCTGCGCCTGCAGAACGGTCAGGAATTCATGCACAAATACCACCCGATGGGGTCGTTGGCCCCGCGCGACGTGGTGGCCCGCGGCATCGACCACGAACTCAAAATCTCGGGCGAAGAGTTCGTCTACCTGGATATTACCCACAAAAACCCGCAAGAGGTGATCGCCCACTTCCCCAATATTTACAAGAAGTGTCTGAGCGAAGACATCGATCTGACCAAGGATATGATCCCGGTGGTACCGGCCGCCCACTATTGCTGCGGCGGGGTCAAGGTCGACCTGAACGGCGAATCCTCGATCCGCCACTTGTACGCCTTGGGAGAAACCTCCTGCACGGGTCTGCACGGAGGAAACCGTCTGGCCTCCAACTCCCTGATCGAGGCAGCCGTCTATGCCGATGCCGCCGCCCGACACAGCGGCAGTCGCATCGGCGAGATCGAATTGCAGCGGGGAATTCCCGACTGGGATTACGAAGGCACGGCCATCCCCGAAGAAATGGCGCTCATCACACAGAACTACAAGGAGATGCAGCAAATTATGAGCAACTATGTGGGCATCGTCCGTTCGAATCTGCGCCTCGAAAGAGCCAAACGCCGTCTGGAGATCATCTTCAAAGAGACCGAAGAGCTCTACCTCAAATCGACCCTCAGCCAGCATTTGTGCGAACTGCGCAACATGATTGCCGTGGGTTACCTCATCATCAAACAGGCCGAAGCCCGTCACCAAAGCATCGGTCTGCACTATTCGATCGACTATCCGCCTCAGAACGGCGGGAACCTCTAACGTATGGAACTGAACCAAGAGATAGCGCGGCGACGCACATTCGCCATCATCAGCCACCCCGACGCCGGGAAAACCACCCTGACCGAAAAACTGTTGTTGTTCGGAGGAGCCATTCACGTAGCGGGAGCCGTCAAATCCAATAAGATCAAAAAGGGAGCGACCTCCGACTTCATGGAAATCGAACGCCAGAGAGGGATCTCGGTAGCGACCTCGGTCATGGGTTTCGAATACAAAGGATTAAAAATCAACATCCTGGACACTCCCGGTCACGAAGATTTCGCCGAAGACACCTACCGTACCCTGACGGCCGTGGACAGCGTCATCATCGTGATCGACGGGGCCAAAGGGGTAGAAACCCAGACCCGGAAACTGATGGAAGTCTGCCGGATGCGCAATACCCCGGTGATGGTGTTCATCAACAAACTCGACCGACCGGGCAAAGATCCGTTCGATCTGTTGGATGAAATCGAAGCCGAACTGAAAATCAAGGTACGTCCGCTGGCCTGGCCCATCAGCAACGGGCCTACATTCAAAGGCGTCTACAACCTGTATCAGGATTCCCTGTCGCTGTTTTTGTCCGACGACCGGCAAACGGCTTCCGAAACCGTCGACATCAAACTGGACAACCCGCGCATCGATGATTATATCGCTCCCTTTACGCAACATCTGCGCGACGACCTGGAGCTGGTCGAAGGAGTTTATCCGCCGTTCGAGCTGGAAACCTACCTCAAGGGAGAGGTGGCTCCGGTATTTTTCGGCAGTGCTCTCAACAACTTCGGGGTTCGCGAACTGCTCGACTGTTTTATCCAGATCGCTCCGTCGCCCCGACCGTCCAAAACCGAGCAACGAGAAATCAACCCTCAGGAGCCGAAACTCTCCGGATTCATCTTCAAGATCCACGCCAACATGGACCCCAACCATCGGGACCGTATCGCCTTCTTGAAAATCTGTTCAGGGGTTTTCGAACGTAATAAAAACTACCTGCATGTTCCCTCGGGCAAACTGATGAAATTCTCCTCCCCCACGGCCTTCATGGCCGAGAAGAAATCGGTCATCGACGAAGCCTACCCGGGCGACATCGTGGGATTGCACGACACGGGAACCTTCAAAATCGGCGATACGTTCACCGAAGGAGAAAAATTGCGTTTCGTAGGCATCCCGAGTTTCTCGCCCGAACTGTTCCGCTATATCGAAAATGCCGACCCCATGAAGTTCAAACAACTGGCCAAGGGAATCGACCAGTTGATGGATGAAGGGGTGGCCCAACTGTTTATCCATAAAATGAACGGGCGCAAGATTATCGGAACGGTGGGGGCTTTGCAGTTCGAAGTGATCCAGTACCGTCTGGAACACGAATACGGAGCCAAATGCCGCTACGAACCGATCCAAATCTACAAAGCCTGCTGGATCGAATCCGACAACCAGGAACAGCTGGAGGATTTCCGCAAACGCAAATTCAACAGCATGGCCCTCGACAAACGGGGGCGGGAGGTTTTTCTGGCCGACACCTCCTATGCCTTGTCGCTGGCCATCGAAAAATTCCCGGACATCCGGTTCCACTTCACCTCGGAATTTTAACGGTTCACATTCCGTCCGTATACACCGAAGGCCCGTGCGCATCACGCACGGGCCTTCGTATAATGGGGGCCCGGATACTTGCTTTCCACGGTCGACAAGTCCCCGAACCCTTTTTATTATCGTTATGAGGAAAAATCCGGAGGCGAATCAAGAATTTTCGACCGGTAAGGATCCATGCCGTATGGCGGATTGTGTCGACGGCGCTACTCGTCATCTTCCGGAGCCGCCTCCACCAATCGATCCACCCAATCGCTCACCTCGCCGTAATCGAACCCCTGGGAAATTCCATACCGCAACAGTTTTCCCCGCAGTTCGTAAGCGTTTTTAGCCCGGATCGTACGCAACTTCCGTTTCAGGAGCGACTCCAACGTCCCGTTCGTATCCATCTGATCGAGCTGTTGCAACGCTTCGGCAATCGTCTCCTCCGGAATCTGTTTCGCCCGCAAACCGGTCCGAATCTTATGAATACCCCAACGATTGAGGCGGGCCTTCTCCCGCACATAAGCCTCAGCAAACCGTCTCTCGTCAATGAAACGTTGTTCAATCAGGGTATCAATCACCGACTGTTGCGCCTCCCGTTCGATGCCCCAACGATACATCGAACGACGAGCGTCGCTGATCGACAATTCCGCCTTGGCACAACGGTTCATCAACAGGCGCAGAGCCTGTTCCGGGGTTTTCGTCCGAACCGTACGATCGTATTTCTTTTCTGTCTCCATAGTTCACTTCCCGACTGATACCGAATACCACTCACCCCCGATGACGCGCCCGGACCATTCTCGGCTTTCCGAACATATCGTTCCGCAGTTCGGCCCGGTCGTACCCGAGATC
Organism: uncultured Alistipes sp.; assembly: GCA_944326855.1. Lineage (GTDB taxonomy): Bacteria > Bacteroidota > Bacteroidia > Bacteroidales > Rikenellaceae > Alistipes_A. The sequence goes on from CALVFO010000001.1 coordinate 49,259, forward strand.
GGTCAACAGACGCAACGTTTCCGCCCCAAATCGTTCGTTGATCTCCCCATAGAACCAACCGCCCGGAGAAAGTATCTCACGACCCAGTTCTGCAATCCTCCGATAAAACAATAACGGATCGTCGTTCTCCACGAACAAAGCCCGATGGGGTTCGTAATGCAGCACATTGTCAGCCATCTGCGAAGCCTCGCTACGCGTAACATAGGGGGGATTGCTGACAATCGTATCGAACGGTCCGGAGGGTCTGTCCCGCAAAATGTCCATTTCAACGAATTGTACATCCAGCCGATTGGCCTGTGCATTCTCCCGGGCAATGACCAAGGCTTCGGGCGAAACATCCAGCCCCGTTACTTCGGCATGCGGAAGCCTGGCCGCCACCGCCAGAGCGATCGCTCCGCTGCCGGTGCCGATATCGAGCACGCGACAAGGCTGATCGTGTGGAGTCTGGGAACAAAGCCACTCCACCAACTCTTCGGTTTCGGGCCGGGGAATCAGTACGCCTTCCCGAACCCCGATCCGAAGACCTCCGAACAACGTATAGCCGATGATGTATTGCACCGGCCGATCCTGTTCCAGTTCCCGAAGCACCCTCTCCAACAATGCCTCCCGGCCCGATGCACAGGGCGCTTCCGGTTCGATCACCACATCCGTAAAACGCATCGCGAACAGACGCTCGCATACCAGCGAGGTGATGGCACGGGCCTCCCGAGGCTCATACCGACGATGAGCCACTCCGAAAATCGTATCCCATAACTGCCGACGAGTCATCTTTCCATTTTTACGCTTCAAAGATACGGGTTTTTACGCAATGCCCCGCTCCGAAACAGCATAACGGAGATGCCCTGATACCCAAGGATCGGATGCCGAGGTTCCCCGAAGGTTTTCCCGGCTCGGCGACCGACCGACGCATTCCCGGAACTCTCCTTCAAAAAGCCCCGAAAGACGGTAAGTATAAAGACGTATTTTGCTCTGTTCGGGGCAATTCTGCCGCCTAAAGTACGATGACTCCTGCCAAAAAATTATATTTTTGTCTCAAATTTTAAAACAGCATACGGAATGGAATCTTTCAACGCAACGCGGTATATGTTACAAAACGTGGCCACAGGCCGGGAATTCGAAGACACCGGCTGGCTGCTGGATGACCCCGAAGGGAAAACCCCGTCGCTGATCCGAGCCCGTTACGCCCAAAAACAGATTCAACCCAAAGACGAAAGTTACGGTCTCTACCGTTTTGCCGACTGGTTGCCGATCGTCCGTATGCTGAAAGGTTCTTCGGCCCCGGTTACCTACAAAAGCCAGAAACTGGCCGAACACCTCGGACTGAAAAACCTGTATATCACGTTCAACGGCTATTATCCCGAAATCGGGGCCAACATGCCGACCTGCTCGTTCAAAGAAACCGAAGCCTATTCGGTCTGTGCCCGTTTGGGCGCCGACCACTCCCACCGGATTTTGGTGGTAGCTTCGGCCGGCAATACCGCCCGCGCATTCGCCCGGGTATGCTCGGATAACGGCATTCCGCTGTTGCTGAGCGTCCCCGAAGAAAATATCGACGCTCTGTGGTTCGACAAGCCGCTCAACGCCTGCGTCAAGCTGATCTGCCCTCAGAAAGGGGGTGACTATTTCGACGCCATCCACCTGAGCAATCTGGCCCTCAAAGCCCCGATTTTCCTGGCCGAAGGCGGTGCCAAAAACATCGCCCGTCGAGACGGTATGGCAACGACGGTCCTGTCGGCAGTTACCCACATCGGACGGATCCCGGACTATTATTTCCAGGCCGTTGGTTCGGGAACCGGAGCCATCGCCGCCTGGGAAGCCAACCAGCGCCTGATCGAAGACGGACGCTTCGGGACGAACAAAATGAAACTGATGGTATCCCAAAACGTGCCGTTCACACCGATGTACGATGCCTGGAAAGTCGGCTCGCGCGCCATGTTACCCTATGACGACGATCAGGCACGACGTGACGCCGAATCCATTGACGCCAAAGTACTCTCGAACCGCAAACCGCCCTACCCGATCCAAGGGGGACTGTTCGACGCGCTAACCGATACCGGAGGCGAGGTGCTCACCGCCACCAACGAAGAAGCCCGTGCTGCCAAAGCCTTGTTCGAACAGACCGAAGGCGTGGATATCTATTCGGCTCCGGGGGTTGCCTTGGCCACTCTGATCCGATGTGTCGAAGCCGGGAAAATCGATCCCGACAAAACCATCATGCTGAACATCACCGGAGGCGGAGAAAAACGATTCAAAATGGGCAAGACACTCCACTACCTCCAGCCTTCGATCGTTTTCGGACTCGATCCCGATCCTCAGGAAGTACTCGAACGTACGGTAGCACTTTTCGGCGAAGAGTGCCTGAAATAAACCTCCGGCATGAAAGAGAAAGTCCGGATAGCGCTTTGCGGGTTCGTACTGGCAGTACTGTGTCTCTCGGCGAACGGACAATCCCAACGCCCGCTCATCGGAATCTCCTGCAACTGGAGTGAGGAGGTCGTGTCCGTTTCCCACACCTATATCCAAGCCGTCGAACAGGCCGGAGGCCTTCCCGTGCCGATTCCCTTCTCGAACGATACCACCGTACTGCAAGCCCAAATCGATCGGGTCGACGCATTGGTCATGATCGGAGGCGAAGATTTCGATCCCTGGCTTTATGGAGAGGAACCCCACCCCATGCTGGGTACGGTCCACATGGAACGCGACCGCTACGATCTGTATCTCATACGCTGTGCGTTGCGAAAAGGCATTCCTCTGTTAGGTATCTGCCGAGGCCTGCAGGGCTTGAACGTCGTGGAAGGCGGCAGTCTGTATCAGGATTTGCCATCCACCTACCCGAACCCGTGCATTCGTCACCGCCAGGGTGCCGAACGACAATTCGGAAGCCATACCGTACGGATAGCACCCGACAGTCGTCTGCATGCCATTGTCGGTCTCGATTCCTTGAGGGTCAACAGCTTTCACCACCAAGCCGTTCGTCAGGCAGCACCCGGCTATCGCATCGTGGCCAGCAGTCCGGACGGTGTGATCGAAGCACTCGAAAAAGAGGGGAAACATTGGATTATCGGCGTACAATGGCACCCCGAAGCCTTGAATCTTTCCGGAGATGAGCCCTCGCACAGACTGTTTCAAGAACTGATCCGGCAAGCCTCCCGGTCACAGGCACGTTAGCAGAGTCTGTTTTAGCCCTCACTTCACCGGAAACGACATCTCTTCAGGCTATTTTTCCTCCACGGCTTCCCGCACGACACATTATTTTCCGGGAAAATTCCTACCTTTGCAGTCCGTATGAATTTTTAACCTGAGATTATGAGCATCCTTGAACTCAGCGAACAGGAACAGATTCGCCGCAATTCACTCGCCCAGTTACGTGAACTGGGAATCAATCCCTATCCGGCCGCCGAATATCCCGTAACGGCCACCGCCGCCCAAATCGCCGCCGAATATTCGCCCGAAAAACAAAACTTCCAGGAAGTCAGCCTGGCCGGGCGTATCATGAGCCGCCGTATCATGGGCAGCGTATCCTTTTTCGAATTGCAGGACCACACCGGCCGTATCCAGGTCTATATCAAACGGGACGACATCTGCCCCGACGACCCGGAACACACGCTCTACAACAAGGTGTTCAAGAAACTGCTCGACATCGGCGATATCATCGGGGTCAAAGGCTTTGCTTTCGTCACCCAAATGGGCGAGCTCTCCATTCACTGCAAAGAGTTTACCCTGCTGAGCAAATCGTTGCGTCCGCTGCCCATCGTCAAGGAAAAAGACGGCAAGGTATACGATGCTTTCAGCGATCCCGAACTGCGTTACCGCCAACGCTATGTCGACCTGATCGTCAACCCTCAGGTAAAAGACACCTTCCTCAAACGCAGTAAGATCATCAATACCATGCGCACGTTCTTCAACGAACGCGGGTACGTGGAAGTGGAAACCCCCATTCTGCAACCCATTCCGGGTGGCGCTGCGGCACGTCCCTTCATCACCCACCACAATTCGCTGGATATCGACCTCTATCTGCGTATCGCCAACGAACTCTATCTGAAACGTCTGATCGTAGGCGGCTTCGACGGGGTGTACGAATTTGCCAAAGACTTCCGCAACGAAGGAATGGACCGTACCCACAACCCCGAATTTACGGTCATGGAAATCTACATCGCCTACAAGGACTACCTGTGGATGATGGATTTCACCGAACAGATGCTCGAACGCGTGGCCCTGGCCCTGCACGGCAAAACCGAAGTCCAGATCGGAGATCGCACCATCAGTTTTGCCCGTCCGTTCCGCCGCGTATCGATGACCGACGCCATCCGCGAAAAGACCGGATTCGACATCACGGGTAAAACCGAAGAGGAACTCCGAGACGCCTGCACCCGTCTGAACGTCGAAATCGACGATACGATGGGTAAAGGAAAACTCATCGATGCCATCTTCGGTCAATACTGCGAAGAAGACCTGATCCAGCCCACCTTCGTGACGGACTACCCCATCGAGATGTCCCCGCTGTGCAAACGCCACCGCAACAACCCCGAACTGACCGAACGTTTCGAACTGTTCGTCAACGGCAAGGAACTCTGCAACGCCTACTCGGAACTGAACGACCCGATCGATCAGCTGGAACGTTTCCAGGAACAGTTGCGTCTGAGCGAAAAAGGAGACGACGAAGCGATGTTCATCGACATGGACTTCGTCCGCTCGCTGGAATACGGCATGCCGACCTGTTCGGGGATGGGTATCGGGATCGACCGTCTGACCATGTTCATGACCGGCGAAATGTCGATTCAGGATGTGCTGCTGTTCCCGCAGATGCGTCCCGAAAAGGCTGCCGTCAAAGACAGCGAAGAAAAATACGTGGCTGCCGGCATTCCGGCCGAATGGGTGCCCGTCCTGCAACGCATGGGATTCCTGACCGTGGATGCCCTGCGCAAACTCTCTCCCGGCAAATTGTTCAACGATCTGTGCGGATTCAACAAGAAAAACAAGATGGGACTCAAAAACCCCACCCTGGATGAAGTCAAAGGTTGGATCGAACAATAATTTTTGAAAATACACGTAAAATTCAACAGACAATATTACATACTACCATGAGAAGAAAAATTGTAGCAGGTAACTGGAAAATGAACACCACTCCGATGGAGGGTGTCGAATTGTTCAAAGGAGTAGCCGCCAAAAAAGGGTTGGCTTGTTCTTGCATCGATTTCATCGTTGCTCCGCCTTTCACCCACCTCTCGGAAATCGTGAAAGCCGCTCGCGGCACGGGTATCGCCGTATCGGCTCAAAACTGTGCCGCCGAAGCCAAAGGGGCTTACACCGGTGAAGTATCGGCTCAGATGATTGCTTCTCTGGGCGTCGAATACGTCATTCTGGGTCACAGCGAACGTCGCGAATATTATGGCGAAACCAGCGCCACCCTCAACAAAAAGATGGAACAGGCCTATGCCAACAACCTGGCTCCGATCTACTGCGTGGGCGAAAAACTCGAAGAACGCGAAGCCAACAAACACTTCGACGTGGTTCGTGCCCAAATCGAAGAAGTGGTCTACAACCTGACTCCCGAACAGTTCAGCAAACTGATCGTAGCTTATGAACCCGTTTGGGCCATCGGTACCGGTAAAACCGCTACGGCCGATCAAGCTGAAGAAATGCACGCCTTCATCCGCAAGGTGCTGGCCGACAAATTCGGTGCCGCTGCTGAAAATACGCCGATTCTCTATGGCGGTAGCCTCAAACCCGCTACGGCCGCCGAAATCTGCGGCAAACCCAACGTAGACGGGGGTCTGATCGGGGGTGCTGCCCTGAAAGCCGATGATTTCATTGCTATCGGTGTCAACGGTTTCGGTGCTGCCAAATAAGCAACGCTTTAACCCATGTAATCAAAAAAGGTCGCCTTGTGCGACCTTTTTTTGAAATATACGTTGGATACCTTTCCTCCGACGCTGGCGTCAAGTTTCTAAAATCCAATCTTGGGAAGGCAGATCACGCCGGAAAACCCCTGCATTTTCCCACCAAGGGTTTCGATAATCGTCATCACGCCTTCGGCTCATATTCTTTCTTCCGTTTGGGGTTCATCGGAAACCAACCTTTGAGCACCCGTTCGCGTTGCTCGAACAACTCTTTGATGGTCCAAAACGACGAAAAAGCGAAAACCCCACACAATGCGGCTACCAAAACATGATCGGTCCACAACGATCCTCCGATTCCCAGCAGACCCAACAGCAAAAACACCCACCAGCAACGCGTTCCCCAATGATATTCGGCCTTGACCACCACCGGATGGAAAAACCCGATGATCAAAAAAGTCGAAATACCGATCACCAAACCCAACAAATGATATTGCTCCAGAAATGCCATAACGTTCCGTTTTAAAGTTTTTTAGCGGTGCCGCAAGAATCGTTCCACGCTGCCGTCGGTCTTCCCGGCCATCGTCCCCGCTACAGGTTACGATGAACGAATTCCAGACAACGTTCCATCAGATGATGGCGCCCGCTTCCCATCCCGTGGTTCTGGTCGGGATAGATATACATTTCGTAGGGTTTGTCGTATTTGATCAGCTGCGAGAGCATCTCATAGGTCTGTTGGATATGGACGTTGTCATCCCCCGTTCCGTGTGCAATCAACAACTTGCCTTTAAGCCGGTCCGCAAAGAAAATCGGAGAGTTCTGATCGTACCCTTCCGGATTCTCGTTCGGGTCGCCGTTATACAACTCCGTGTAAATCGTGTCGTAATAGCGCCACGAAGTAACCGGTGCCACGGCAATCGCCATTTTAAAGACATCGTTACCTTTCAGAATACAGTTCAGGGCCATAAAGCCGCCGTAGCTCCAGCCGAAAATACCGATGCGCGTCGAATCGACATAAGGTAACGAGCCCAGATAACGAGCCGCCGCAATCTGGTCTTCCGTCTCATACTTACCCAGCTGCTTATAGGTACACTTCTTAAAATCTTCACCCCGCAGACCGGTTCCACGCCCGTCCACACAAGCTACGATATAACCCTCCTGTACCAACACGTCTTCCCAACCCATGCTCCAGGCATCGGCCACCCGTTGAGAACCGGGACCGCTGTACTGAACCATAAAGACCGGATAACGTTTCGTCGAATCGAAATCCACGGGACGGATCATATAACCGTTCAGACCCAATCCACAAGGAGCCCGAAACGTGAAAAATTCCTTGACAGGCACCTGCCAGCGCCGCAGGGTATCTTCCAGAGCCGCATTGTCCTCCAACACCCGAACCAGTTTGCCATCCCCCGTATGCAAGGTTACCCGGTTGGGGGTAGTCGTATTGGTAAAATAGGCAATGAAATAGTGGAAGCCTTCGGAAGGAACTACCCGATAGGTACCGTCCCCGCCGGTCAAACGTCGCTTATCCCGTCCGTCGAGACGAATCGAATAGAGATCCCGTTTGAGCGGTGAGGCTTCCGCCGAGAGGTAATACAGACGGTCGCCTTCGATGCCCAATACGCCGGTCACCTCCCAATCACCCTGGGTGATGCGGTTCAAAAAACCCTTCTCGATGCTGTACAGGTAGAGATGCGTAAATCCATCCTTTTCGCTGCGCACCACAAAACGATCGCCGTCGGGAAGAAACGTCACGCATTGTTCGTCGACCCGTTCGATATACCGATCGTTCCGTTCGTCGTAGATCACCCGTGTCGCCCCGGAATCCTCCGCCAGCAACAACTCAAAGTGGTTCTGCGGTCGGTTCAGGCGATAGGCCCACAACTTTCCGGAGGTCGTCCAACCGATCCGGGGAATGTATTGATCGGTTTCGGGCCCCAGATCGACCTTCGTCCGGCGTTCCGACGCCAGATCATAAACCCAAACTTCCACCTCCGAGTTTTCTTCACCGGCTTTGGGGTATTTGAACGTATAGTTTTCCGGGTAGAGCTGTCCCGCAAAACGGTTCATGTTGTACTCTTTGACCCGGCTTTCGTCGAAACGCATATAAGCCAGCCGAGTCCCGTCGGGCGACCATTGAAAGGCTCGCGAAAACCCGAACTCTTCTTCATAGACCCAGTCCGGAATCCCGTTGATGATTCGGTTAAAGCAGCCGTCGGTCGTCAGGCGGCGCTCGCTGCCCGAAGCCAGATCGACCACATAGAGATCATTGTTCCGTACGAAAGCCACCCGCGAGGCATCGGGCGAAAAGGTCGCCGCCTGCTGAGGACCTCCCTCCGAAAGGCGCTGCAACGTCTGACGTTCCCGATCGTAGATCCAATAATCGGCCGTAAACGAACGGCGATAAATCGGCTTGACATCCGTGGTCAACAAAATACGACGCTCATCGGCGCTGAACGCATAAGCCGAAAAGTCGATCTTCGGCTGTTGTGCCTGCGCATCAAACAAAACGTCGGTCTGTTCGCCGCTTCGATAACTGAACTGCAGAATCCGACCCTCTTTCATGGCGGTATAATGGTCTCCGTCCTTCATGCTGAGCCCGCCCTGCACCGTTTTCGGTACAAACACGCCCTGACGAAAAGCCTCATACCCGAAACGAGGCTGTGCCCCACTCTCCTGCGACGAAAAACAGGAAAGCAACCAGGCCACCCACAAAAATCTTTTCATACCTCCGGAAACTATACGGCTTTCAGACTCAAATCGAGGCTCTTGATCTGATGGGTCAGAGCCCCTACGGAAATATAATCCACCCCGCATTCGGCATATTCGCGCAGGTTATCGAGGGTAATACCGCCCGACGATTCGATCTCGATACGTCCGTCGATCAATGCCACGGCTTCCCGAGTCAGGGCCGGCGAAAAGTTATCGAGCATGATCCGATCGCAGCCTCCGGCAGCGAACACCTCCCGAATATCATCCAAAGAACGGACCTCTACCTCGATTTTTAGGTTCTTCCCTTTCTCTTGCAGATAGCGCCGCGTCTGGGTCAGGGCCGCCGTGATGCCTCCGGCAAAGTCGATGTGGTTATCCTTGAGAATCACCATATCGAACAAGCCCATACGATGATTTTCACCCCCACCCAACTTGACGGCCATCTTATCCAGCACCCGCATCCCGGGCGTCGTCTTACGCGTATCGAGCACTTTGGTTTTCAGCCCTTCCAACCGTTTTACATACACAGAGGTCTGGGTGGCCACACCGCTCATGCGCTGCATCACGTTCAGCAAAATACGTTCGGCCTGCAGCAGGGAAATCAAGCGTCCCTCCACATAAAAAGCCACATCGCCCTTTCGGATCGGGGAACCGTCTTCGATCAGTTTTTCGAGACGCACCTGCGGATCGAGCCGACGCAGAATCATTTCGGCCACTTCCACCCCGGCCAAAATTCCATCCTGTTTCACCAACAATTTCATCCGACCCCGTTCTTCAGCCGGAATACAGGCCAGGGACGAATGGTCACCATCTCCGATATCTTCCCGTATAGCCAGTTCGATCAAATCTTCCACAAAAGGAATGTACTCTGTTTTCATGGTTATGTCATTTATAATCGTTCTCTTTGGTTCGACAAAGGTAACAAAACCCTCCTATAATTAAAAGAAAGCCTACCCGAAAGGAAACAACCTTCGGTCACCCCAAAACAAGGTTTCATTTTTTCAATATTCGACCTCTTATAATTTAAAATTAAAATCACTTTACATAAAGTTAATTGCAGTTATTCTAAAATCGTTAATTTCAGCCCCAATAATTGCCCATCTTCATATATTTTTATACTTTTGCGTAATAAAATTAACACATCGCCCGTATTCCACCGAGTTAGTCAGCGGCATTTTAATCGCCCCTAACCCCTGAAATTCAAACGGAATACTACATTTACCCCCTTTTGAACATCCCAAGAGGCTCTAAAATGTAAAACAAGGACGAAATTATTTGCCTATCTTGTCCATCGGATTCTGAAACAACCGATCCCAAACGGACAGGCAACGAAAAAGCCGGTGTAGAGAAAAAACGAAAGCAATGAAACCGCTCAGAAGTCAAACAACCACCCAGGGGCGTAAAATGGCCGGAGCCAGAAGCCTTTGGCGAGCCAATGGAATGAAAGACGAACAAATGAACCAACCGGTCATTGCCATCGTCAATTCATTCACGCAGTTCGTCCCGGGGCACGTTCACCTGCACCAGATCGGCCAGCAGGTCAAGACGTGGATCGAACAAGAGGGTTGTTTTGCCGCTGAGTTCAATACCATAGCCATCGACGACGGCATTGCCATGGGACACGAAGGCATGCTCTACTCGCTTCCCTCACGCGATCTGATCGCCGACAGCGTGGAATACATGTGCAACGCCCACCGGGCCGACGCCATGATCTGTATCTCCAACTGCGACAAAATCACGCCGGGCATGCTCATGGCTGCCATGCGTCTGAATATCCCCACCGTTTTCGTATCGGGAGGCCCGATGGAGGCCGGTCAACTCGACGGCGAAGCCTACGACCTGATCGACGCCATGGTCAAAGGCGCCGACCCGACCGTCTCCGACGAACGACTCACCGCCGTGGAAAGAGCCGCCTGCCCGACCTGCGGTTCCTGCTCGGGGATGTTTACCGCCAACTCCATGAACTGTCTGACCGAAGCGCTGGGTCTTTCCCTGCCCGGAAACGGCACCCTGGTCGCTACCCACACTCTACGTAAGGAACTCTTCCGGCAAGCGGCTCAATTGATCGTCCGCAACGCCCGGGCCTACTATTTCGACGACAACGAATCGGTGCTGCCGCGCTCCATCGCCACTCGCGCCGCATTTCTCAATGCCATGTCGATGGATATTGCCATGGGAGGCTCCTCCAACACGGTCCTTCACCTGCTGGCCGTAGCCCAGGAAGCCGGTGTCGATTTCACGATGCAGGATATCGACCAGCTGTCTCGTCGTATTCCCGTTCTGTGTAAAGTAGCACCCAACTCCCACTATCATATTCAGGACGTCAATCGGGCCGGTGGTATTCTGTCGATTCTGGGGCTGCTCGATCGGGCCGGCCTGATCGACTCTTCGGTAAGACGGGTGGACTACCCTACCCTTAAAGACGCAATCCGAGACAACGATCTGTCGAGTCCCGAAGCAGGTCCCGCCGCTTTGGAACGCGCATTGGCGGCTCCGGGCGAAACCTTCAACCTCGAATTGGGCTCTCAGAACCATCGCTACACCGAAACCGATACCGACCGGGCCAAAGGCTGTATCCGGGATCTCGACCATCCCTATCTGCAGGATGGAGGTCTGGCCGTCCTCTTCGGTAACATCGCTCGCAACGGCTGCATTGTCAAGACGGCCGGTGTCGATCCTTCGATCCTGCGTTTCGAAGGCAAAGCCCGTGTATTCGAGTCGCAAGAAGCCGCTTGTGCCGGCATTCTGGGAGGTAAGGTACAGGCCGGCGATGTAGTCATCATCCGCTACGAAGGACCCAAAGGCGGTCCGGGCATGCAGGAAATGCTCTATCCAACCTCCTACCTCAAGAGCGTCAAACTGGACAAAGCCTGTGCGTTGGTCACCGACGGACGTTTTTCGGGAGGCACCTCGGGTCTCTCCATCGGACACGTCTCGCCCGAAGCAGCCGCCGGAGGCGCCATTGCCCTCATACAGGACGACGATACGATTCTCATCGATATTCCCAACCGCAGCATTGACGTGCTGCTATCCGATCAGGAACTGGAACTACGACGACTATCTGTGCTTCGCTATGAACCGCAAAACAGAAACCGAGTCGTCAGCAAGGCCCTCAAAGCCTATGCAGCCATGGTCAGCTCGGCCGACAAAGGCGGTATTCGCGAAATTTAATCGCCTCAAGCATCCATCCTCGTTCCGGTTTTATCTTTTCATCTTCAAAATTTTACATCATGGCAAGAAAACAACGCGTCAAAGGAGCGGAAGCTCTGCTGCTATCCTTACTGGCAGAAGGGACCGACACCATATTCGGTTATCCGGGCGGTCAGGTGATCCCCGTTTACGACCATCTGTACGACTACAGGGACCGGCTGCACCACATCCTGACCCGTCATGAACAAGGAGCGGTACACGCCGCTCAAGGATATGCCCGGGCTACAGGCCGGGTAGGCGTTTGTCTGGCCACTTCGGGCCCCGGCGCCACGAATCTGGTCACCGGCATTGCCGATGCCATGCTCGATTCGACCCCTCTGGTCTGCATCACCGGACAGGTCCCCTCATCCCTGTTGGGTACGGACGCCTTCCAGGAGGCCGACACCATCAGCATGACCATGCCGATTTCCAAATGGAACTTTCAGGTCACCAAAGCCAGTGAAATTCCGCGCGCCATCGCCAAAGCATTTTACATCGCCCGTTCGGGACGTCCCGGGCCGGTCGTGATCGACTTTACCAAAGACGCTCAGGTCGAAGAGGTCGATTTCAGTTATCAGCCCTGTCTCTACCTGAGAAGCTATCATCCCAAACCCGACCTCGACACCGAAGCGATCACCCGGGCCGTCGAAATGATCAATGCCTCCGAACGACCGTTACTGCTGGTGGGCCAGGGCGTTAAACTCTCGGGAGCCGAAACCGCCCTGATCGAACTGGCCGAAGCCGCCTCCATTCCGATGGGCGAAACCCTGATGGGTATTTCAGCCGTACCCAACGACCATCCGCTGTTCATCGGCAACTTGGGTATGCACGGCAACCTGGCCGCCAACGAAATGACCCAACAGAGCGACCTGATCATCGCTGTGGGCATGCGATTCAGCGATCGGGTTACCGGTGACGTCAATACGTACGCTCCCAAAGCCGAAATCATTCAAATCGATATCGACGCGGCCGAACTGGGTAAAAATCTTCCCGTAGCTCTCCCCATCCACGCCGACGCCCGTGAAGCCCTCGAAGCGCTCAAACGCGGGATTCGTCATTGCGAACGTCCGCAATGGATGGAGGTTGCCGTCCGCAAACAGGCCGAAGAACAACGCGAAGTAATCGATCCGGCGTTGGATCCCTCCCTGGAACATATCACCATGTGTCGCGCACTCCATGCGCTGGCCGAAGCCGAACAGGGTCAGGCCGTGATCGTCACCGACGTTGGCCAGAACCAAATGTTCAGCGCCCGCTATTCCCGTTTCAAAGAAACCCGCAGTTTCATCACCTCGGGAGGTTTGGGAACCATGGGGTTCGGACTTCCGGCCGCCATGGGCGCCAAATTGGGCGTCCCGGACAAAGAAGTTGTGGCCGTTTTGGGTGACGGCGGATTCCAGATGAGCATTCAGGAACTGGGAACGATCATGCAAAACAAAATCGGCCTGAAAATCATCGTTCTGAACAATACCTACCTGGGAATGGTCCGTCAATGGCAGCAACTTTTCTGGAACCGGCGCTACTCGTTCACCGAACTGGAAAATCCCGATTTCCCGGCCGTCGCCCGAGCTTACGGCATTCCGGCCGAACGGGTTTCCGATCCCAACGAACTGAATGCCGCCATCGAACGTTTAGTTCAGGCCCAAGGTGCCTATTTCCTGGAAATCGTCGTCCGGCCCGAAGAGAATGTCTTCCCGATGGTACCCGCCGGAGCCTCCCTGTCCAACATCATCTGTAAAGAGTAATCGCCATGGTCAAAGAATACATCGTCATCGCTTTTACCGAGAACCAAATCGGAGTTCTCAACCGAATCACGGCCCTCTATCTGCGACGAAAGATCAACATCGAAAGCCTGAAGGTTTCCGAATCCTCGATCAAAGGAATCAGCATGTTCGTTATTTCGGCCTTTACCAGCTCGGAAACCATCGATAAACTGGTCAAACAACTGCGTAACATCATTGACGTCATTCAGGTGGAATACTATACCAACGAAGAACTTATTACGCAGGAAATTGCTCTGTATAAGATTTCGACCAAACTGTTCCGACAAAACGGCGCTACCGACCGTATCGTACGGGAATGGAACGCCCGCATCATCGAGATCAACCCTTCCTTCGTCGTGGTGGAAAAAACCGGCACCCGGGAAGAAATCGAACAAATGCGTCAAGAGTTCGAACGCCAACAGCTCTTGCAGGAATTCACCCGTTCGGGTACCGTCGTCCTGCACCGCGAGCCTTGGGTCCAAGCCCTTCCGAATCAAATTATTTCACAATAACCGATTTTAAAATCCAATCATTATGGCAAAGATGAATTTTGGGGGTGTAGAAGAAAATGTAGTCACCCGCGACGAATTCCCCCTGAGCCAAGCGCTCGACACACTCAAAGGTGAAACCATCGCCGTGATCGGCTATGGTGTTCAGGGTCCCGGACAATCCCTGAACCTCAAGGATAACGGTTTCAAGGTGATCGTCGGCCAACGTAAAAACTCCAAGAGCTGGGACAAAGCCGTTGCCGACGGCTGGGTGCCGGGTGAAACCCTTTTCGAAATCGAAGAAGCCTGCCAGCGCGGGACCATCATTCAATACCTGCTTTCGGATGCCGCACAAATTACCCTGTGGCCTACCGTCAAAAAACACCTGACGGCCGGGAAAGCCCTCTATTTTTCCCACGGTTTCGGAGCCACTTATGCCGAACGAACCGGCATCATCCCGCCTAAAGACGTGGATGTGATCCTCGTGGCTCCCAAAGGATCGGGCACATCGCTGCGCCGTCTGTTCCTCGAAGGACGCGGACTGAACTCCAGCTATGCCATTCTGCAAGACGCCACGGGCAAAGCCTGGGATCGTGTGATCGCCCTGGGAATCGGGATCGGATCGGGTTATCTGTTCGAAACGACATTCGAAAAAGAAGTATATTCCGACCTGACCGGAGAACGTGGTACTCTGATGGGAGCGATCCAAGGTTTGTTTGCCGCCCAGTATCAGGTATTGCGCGAAAACGGACACACTCCTTCGGAAGCCTTCAATGAAACCATCGAAGAACTGACTCAAAGTCTGATGCCGCTGGTTGCCGAAAACGGGATGGACTGGATGTATGCCAACTGTTCGACCACCGCACAGCGCGGAGCCCTGGATTGGTGGAAACCGTTCCGTGACGCCACCTTACCGGTATTCCGGAAACTCTATGCCGAAGTAGCCTGCGGCAACGAAGCCCAACGTTCCATCGACTCGAACAGCAAACCCGATTATCGCGCAGGTCTGGAAGCCGAACTGAAAGAACTGCGGGAAAGCGAAATGTGGCAGGCCGGAGCCACCGTCCGCGAACTCCGTCCGGAACGCAGCAAAAAGTAAAAACAATATCTCTCTTAAATGTGCAAAAAGAGAACCTTCCTGTGAGAAGGTTCTCTTTTTTATGGAGAGGAAGGGGATCATCTCGCCGATCCCCTCAGTTTCCCGGCATGTCGGTTCGCGTCCCGCCTTTTCGCGAAAAAAGGCAACGAGGCCGCATTTAATCGAAAGAAGGTTTCAAATGTTTCTTCCAGAAAGAAACCGCTTTCCGTTTGTTAAACCCATGGCAGCCAAAAGGCAACTGGCGTCCGTTAAGCCGGTAGCATAACGCAGGATAGGTATCGAAGGCAAAAGCCAATGCCTCTTCCAAGGCCGGGATTTTAAATTCGGGATTCAACAAAGGAGCTTCCACGGCAAAAAATACATCTTCGTAATAGCGGGCATACGAAGAACGCTCCACATAATACGCCGCCCGATCGGCATGTCGGGACAACAGCTCATAAATCGTCTTCGTACGCCGCAGGGAAAAGCCTCCGTTTCCTACCCGTCGTCCCCGATGAGCGTGACGACCATCGACCGTTTTGTCCGACGACATCAAGCGAGTTTTCAGGGCCGACCCGATTTTATAGAGCGGATGGCGGTAAATGGCCCGGATCGGCCAGGGAGCGCCGATGTAATCATACCCTTTCTCCATCCAGACCTGCAAATCGTCCCGGAAGACCCAGGCATCCAACTGATACAGCAACAAATAGTCCCACGCCAGAAACCGAGCGTAAAATTCCGGAGAAAGCATCAGGGCATTGTACGAAATCTTACTGGCAAAATAAGTCGCTGCAAAGCGTTCGATACGAGCCGGAGGAAAAGTTCCCGTCAATGAGGTAAGATCCAAGCCCTCCGGAGCCATGTAAACAATCGGATAGTTCCGCAAAACCGAAAAACAACGAGCCAATGAAGCCCGCTCATCTTCTGAAAGGGTGGTTTTATAAACCGGAATGACAATAACCGCGGTAGCCATAAAATTTCACAGGGAATCGGTCGGATCGATGAAAGAACTTCTCACGTCGCCGTTTCGCCACAAAGATAGCAATTCGAGGGAAGGTACAAATCCAAAACCGATTGGTTTCACGCTTTCCTTACGACATAGAGATGATTTTCCGCAGATGAGAACGCAACTGCATGGGCGTCAAGTCTTGCCGGATATGGCCTTTTCGAGCCACCGACACGGTTCCCCGTTCTTCGGAAACGACGATCACCAGGGCATCGGTAATTTCCGAGATCCCCAGTGCCGCCCGGTGTCGAGTTCCGAACTCAGCCGGAACCATCTCCCTTTCCGTTGAAGGCAACATACATTTAGCGGCAACGATCCGTTCATTCGCCAAAACGATCGCCCCGTCATGCAGAGGCGAATTTTTAAAGAAGATATTTTTGATTAATGCCGCGGAAATTTTGGCATCGATATAGACGCCCCGATCGGTAAAAGGCGTCAGGTTGACCGACCGCTGAATCACGATCAAAGCTCCGGTAAAAGTCGCCGCCATATCGCTGCAGGCATCCACCACCGGATCGATCCATTCCAAACGGACCTCCGGATCCCGGGACTTGAAAAAACGGCCGAAAATCGTATTTTTTCGGCGGGCGTACTGAGTTCCCAGCAACAACAAAAAACGGCGTACTTCCGGCTGGAAAACCACGATCAGGGCAATCACCCCCACCCCGATGATCTGTCCCAGGATCATGCTCAACAACTCCATTTTGAGCAGGCGCACCAAGATCCACAACAGATACACCATCAGGATCCCCACCACAATCCGCAGGGCATTCGTCCCCCGGGTGAGGCGATAAATCTGAAACAGAATCGCCGCCACCACCACTATATCGATCAAGTCGATCAATGTCATGTGGATAAAACCCATAAGCCGGAGAATTGATCGTAACAAAGGTAATAAAAGTAATGAAAAACGGCAATCGCAAATGCGATTGCCGTTTTCGTTACCGGACTCAGCCGCCAATTAAGCTTTCTTTTCGTCCTGTTCTTTGGTGCGTTTCATCAGGTCGTAAGCCACCGGCGTAGCGACAAAGATCGTCGAGAACGAACCGGCGATTACCCCGAACAACAAGGCGCATACAAACCCGCGGATCACTTCACCCCCGAAGAGGAAGATCGCCAACAGAACCACCACCGTCGTACCGGTCGTATTCACCGTACGGGCCAAGGTACTGTTGATGGCGTTATTGATATTATCGCGCATGCGACGTTTCGGATACAACTGCTGGTATTCACGGATACGGTCGAAGATAACCACCGTATCGTTGATCGAGTACCCGATGATGGTCAGAATGGCTGCAATGAACGACTGGTCGACATCCATATTAAAGGGCAGAATGCCATGGAATACCGAGAACAAACCGATCGTCAACAGAGCATCGTGCGACAGGGCAACCACACTACCCACACCCCACTGCCAACGTTTGAAACGTACCACAATGTAAAGTGCGATAGCCAACAAACTGAACAGTACGGCGATCACCGAATTAACCTTGATGTCGTGTGCCACGCTCGGACCCACCTTGTCAGAACTGATAATCCCATAAGGACTGTCCTGAGTCGTCATAAACTGATCGGCAGTCAGACGGCTAGCCATCAACGGTTCCAAGGCTTTGTAGAACATTTCATTGATTTCGGCCGTTACATTGTCCCCGTCATCCTGGTATTTATACTGGGTCACGATACGCATCTGGTTATCGCGTCCGAACTGTTTCACTTCGTAACCGCTGCCTTCAAATACGGGTTCCAGGGCTTCACGCACTTGAGTAGCCGTCACCGGTTGATCGAAACGGATCACATAGGCACGACCACCCGAGAAATCAACCCCGTAGCTCATACCGCGAACGCCCAACGAAATGAAGGTAATCAACAACAGAGTCCCCGATACCACATAGGTGTAACGACGCATGCCGATAAAGTCGAAATGGGTGTTCGACAGGAAGTTTTCGGTCAGACGGCTCGAGAAGCGGATCTTCCGTTCCTTGGCCAGCATCGAAGCGAAGATGATACGGGTAATGAAGATCGAAGTGAACAACGAGGTAACGATACCGATGATCAACGTAGTGGCAAACCCTTGTACCGGACCCGTCCCGAAGATGAACAACACGATCCCGGTAATCAAGGTCGTCACGTTACCGTCGATAATGGCGGACATGGCGTTCTTATACCCTTCCGCTATGGATAGCGACAAACCTTTGCCCGCTCGCAACTCTTCCTTGACGCGTTCATAAATAATAACGTTGGCATCCACGGCCATCCCCATGGTCAACACGATCCCGGCGATACCCGGCAGGGTCAAAACAGCCCCGAAGGAAACCAGCACCCCTAACAGGAAGAAGAGGTTGCAGATCAAGGCAACCGAAGCGACAAACCCGGCCGTATGGTAGAAGAAGATCATATAGATCAGCACCAGCACGAAAGCCAACAGGAAAGAACTCATCCCGGCATTGATCGATTCCTGACCCAGAGAGGGACCTACCACGGTATCCTGAATAATACGGGCCGGAGCCGGCAGTTTACCGGATTTCAACACGTTGGCCAAGTCGCGGGCTTCGTTGATGGTAAAGTTTCCCGAGATCGACGAACGACCGCCGGTGATTTCCTGATTGACCCGAGGAGCCGAATATACATAACCATCCAAAACGATGGCAATGCTTCGACCCACGTTGTCGGCCGTCATACGGGCCCAGGTACGGGCACCGGCAGCACTCATCACCATGCTGACTTCAGCCGAAGCACCTTGCTGTGCATACTCTTCGCGAGCTTCCACCACAACACCCCCGTCCAGAGGAGCTTTCCCGTCACGGGTATTGGCCTTGATGGCATAGAGTTCATAGATGGTTTCTGCCGGATCGATGGGTTTGATCCCCCACATCAGTTTGATATCGCGCGGCAACAAGGCACGCACCTGCGGCAGATTCAGGTATTTGTTCACGGCCGAGGTATCGAACGACAGGGCGTGTCCGATCACCGGACCCGAACCGACCTGACCGCTCTGAGGATCGGCTACCGGACTCAGTTTCGCAAACAGCGGGAACTGGGCTTCCATAGCCGCCTGACCAGCGGATTCACCCGGTTGCAGACTGTCGAGCTGAGCCACCAGGGTATTTTCTTCCACCAACACCGAATCGGTACCCGGAACCGTTTCTTCGGTAACGACCGTATCCTCGATTATAACCTGACCGGCTTCGGCCAAATCGCGAATGACCGTATTGGCCTGCATCAGCACGGGATAGATTTCGGTATTGTCGTAGGTAGCCCAGAATTCCAGGCTGGCCGTTCCCTGCAACAATTTGCGGACACGTTCCGGTTCCTTGACACCCGGTAGTTCGACCAGAATACGGCCCGAATTTTCCAGACGCTGGATATTGGGCTGGGTAACCCCGAAACGGTCGATACGGCTACGCAATACATTGTAGGAGTTTTCGATGGCGCTGTCGGCCTGATCACGCAACACCTTTACGACTTCTTCGTTGGTGCTGTTGGGCGTAATCAACTCCCGCAATTCGGGCGTATTGAAAATATAACTCAGGCGACCTCCGTTGGAGAGTTGTTCATAAGCCTCCACAAACAGCGTGATATAATCGCTGCTGCTGTTTTTCTGGGCTTCGCGAGCCTGAGCAAGCGCCTGGTTGAAGATCGGATCCTTGCTGTCATTGGACAGGGCGCGAACCACGTCTTCCACCGAAATTTCGAGCATGACGTTCATCCCGCCGCGCAGGTCCAGACCCAAATTGATCTCTTTTTCCTTGACTTCCTTGTAATTGAACTTAATGAAGCCCAGGTTGTACACAGGCTGGGATTTGACCGAATCAAGGTAGTTCTGCTCCTTGATCGGATCCCCGGCCGCATATTTGGCCGCCTGATTCTCGACGTGCCGCGTTACCAGCGTAAAAGAAAGCTGGTACGCACAGGCAATCGCCAAGACAATCGCCAAAAATTTGATTGCACCTTTATTCTGCATGTTGGTAAAAATTTGTATATTATGTTATTCTTTCAAGTCTAAATCAGCGAATTGTATTTGGAGTGCAAATCTACACATTTTTTCAAGAATAACAACAGATTCAAAGCCTTAAATATCCCCTTTTTTTTCGTGTTCCACCCCGTTTCTTTTTCCCCGAAGCACAAAATTGCCCTATATTTGCATCAGTCCGTAAAGAGACACTCCCTGAAATCCAGTTAATCGACTCCCACCATGGAAACTATCTCCGGCGCCAAATTCTTCGTCTTGCAACACATCGAAAACTACCTGATCGGTCTGGGCGCCTCCCAATCCATTTCCGATTTGGTCACTTTTATAATCGCCTGCTGCATCGTCGGTTTACTGGCCTGGATCCTCAAACGACTCGGCACGAAACTGCTCTCCTCGGTCATCCACCTGGCCGTCAAACGCACCAAAACCCTTTGGGACGACTTCCTGCTGCGTCGGAAATTCTTCAGCCGACTGATCCTCATGGTAATCGGGGGTGTGCTGCTGGGTACGGCCCGTATCATTTTTGCCGGCTATGCCCCGATGATCATCGATACCCTGCAACTGATTCTGAGAATCTACCTGGTCGTCATGAGCACCCTGCTGTTCGGTTCGTTCATGGAGGCCCTGCACGATATCTATAACACCAAGCCCGCCGCCAAACGAAAATCGATCAAAAGCATCATCCAGGCAATCATGATCGTCGTTTATGTCATCGCCGGCATCATCGTCATCTCCATCATCATCCGGAAAGATCCCACCCAACTGCTGGTCGGCTTGGGGGCTTCAGCCGCTATTCTCACCTTAGTATTTAAAGATACGATTTTGGGATTCGTCGCTTCGATCCAGATATCGGCTCAAGATATGATCCGTCCCGGAGACTGGATCGAAATGCCCTCGAAAGGGGCCGACGGCGTGGTGGCCGAAATCAACGTCAACAGCGTGAAGGTAGAAAACTGGAACAAGACCGTCACCATGATTCCGATCTATTCCCTGGTATCGGAATCCTTCACCAACTGGCGCCACATGGAAGAGGGTTCGGGTCGTCGGTTCAAACGCCCTCTGCTGATCGACCTGCATTCGATTCGGGAACTCGATACAGCACGTATCGATGCCATCTGCCAACACCCCTGGATCGCACCGCTCGCCGAAACAATGCTGGCCATTTCTGAACGCACCAATACCAGTCCCTTCGTCAACAACATCGGGCTGTTCCGCTGTTATATCGAAGCCTATCTGCATGCACATCGGAAAGTCGCTCAACACATGCCGCTGGTCGTCCGCTACCTGAACCCCGATGAAAACGGAATCTCCATCGAATTGTACGGATTTTCGACCGAAAAAAGTTTCGCCCCGTTCGAAGAGGTGGTCGCCGATATTTTCAATCATCTGCTGAGCGTAGCCCCAGTTTTCTCCATTCGGCTTTACCAACGGCCCGCCACGCCCACCGTATCCACACCGACTGAACCGTTCGCCGACCGAGGGACCGTGATTCCCGAGGGAACATCGCAACCTCCCCTTTCAGCGAAACCATAAACCGGCTTTCCCGAAAAATACCGGCATCGGTAAACCTGTTTCTGTATCGGATGGGGCCGCTTATTACACCCGGCCCGACCCATATAATATTATAGTGGTTCTATCCGCGATCGATCCGACACTTTCCGAGGAATTTCCGACCATAGAAATTCTGGAACTCCCGTTTCCATCGAAAGCACAAAAAAACGAGGAGAATCTGAATCAGCATCGATTCTCCCCGTCATTTGGTTTGACCATAAATTGCGGCGCCGGGTCAGCAACTCGGCGGAGTATTTTCCGCCAGAATATCCATTGCCTTTTGTAAAATCGTAACATCGTCCAGCGTGACCACGCCTCCGTCCGGACCCTTTTCAAAATGCACGCCCACCGGCTCGCCTCCCTGGCCGAAATGACGACCGCCGAAGTAATTGCGTACCACATCTACATTCAGACCCAATTCATCTGCAATACGCTGCATGCTGCCGCTGGGCAATTTGTCCTTGATCCGGCGCAACTCATTAAATGTAATTACCATAATAGCGTAGTTTAAGTTTATAGGTTCACCGGCCGGGGCCGGCACTGTTTCGTTCTGTTTTAAAATTACGTTAAAAAATCGGGATTTCAAAAAAAACCGACAAAAAAACGTCTTCATACCCCTTTCCCGAGGCCGATCCGGACGAAATGTCAGCCCCCGATGACACAGCGTCTGTCACAGACGGCAACTTTGGCAGAAAAAATCAAGAACAATTCCTTCGTTCAGACTTGGCACAATGCTTGTGAAAACCATCTGCAACAAAACAATGCATAAACAAACTAAAAAATAACTCGAATTATGGAAAAGATTATTGGTATCGACTTGGGTACGACCAACTCCTGCGTAGCCGTGATGGAAGGCAACGAACCGGTGGTAATTCCCAACAGCGAAGGACGACGCACAACGCCTTCGATCGTAGCCTTCGTAGATAATAACGAACGAAAAGTGGGTGACCCGGCCAAACGACAGGCCATCACCAACCCCAAACGCACCATCACCTCGATCAAACGTTTCATGGGGGAAACTTACGATCAGGTACAGGGCGAAATCAGCCGTATGACCTATCCCGTCGTCAGAGGGGACAACAACACCCCGCGGGTAGAGATCGACGGACGTATGTATACGCCGCAGGAAATTTCGGCCATCATCCTGCAAAAAATGAAAAAAACGGCCGAAGATTACCTGGGCACCGAAGTAACCGAAGCGGTGATCACCGTACCGGCCTACTTCTCGGATTCGCAGCGTCAGGCCACCAAGGAAGCCGGTGAAATCGCCGGGCTGAAAGTCCGTCGTATCATCAACGAACCGACGGCTGCTGCCTTGGCCTACGGGTTGGACAAAGCCAACAAGGATATGAAAATCGCCGTATATGACCTCGGTGGCGGTACGTTCGATATTTCCATTCTGGAATTGGGTGACGGCGTCTTCGAAGTGAAATCGACCAACGGGGATACCCACCTGGGCGGTGACGACTTCGACCATGTCATCATCGACTGGTTGGCCGAAGAGTTCCAGAAACAACACAACATCGACCTGCGTAAAGACCCCATGGCCATGCAGCGTCTGAAAGAAGCCGCCGAAAAGGCCAAGATCGAATTGTCGAGCTCGACCTCTACGGAAATCAACCTGCCGTACATCATGCCGGTGGACGGGATTCCGCAGCACCTGGTAACCACCCTGACCCGGGCCAAATTCGAACAACTGGCCGACGGACTGATCCGTGCTACCATCGAACCGTGTAAAAAAGCACTGGCCGATGCCGGTATGACCAACAAGGATATCGACGAAGTGATCCTGGTCGGAGGGTCTACCCGTATTCCCGCCATCCAGAAGATCGTGGAAGATTTCTTCGGCAAAGCGCCTTCGAAAGGGGTCAATCCCGACGAAGTGGTGGCTATCGGGGCCGCTATCCAGGGCGGTGTGCTGACCGGGGAAGTCAAAGACGTATTGTTGCTGGATGTCACCCCGCTGTCGCTGGGTATCGAAACCATGGGCGGTGTGTTCACCCGTCTGATCGACGCCAACACCACCATCCCGACCCGTAAGAGCGAAGTCTTCTCGACCGCTTCGGACAACCAGCCTTCGGTGGAAATCCACGTCCTGCAAGGCGAACGTCCGATGGCACGCGACAACAAGACCATCGGTCGTTTCCACCTGGACGGCATTCCGGCCGCACCGCGTGGAGTGCCTCAGATCGAAGTGACCTTCGATATCGACGCCAACGGTATTCTGAACGTATCGGCCAAGGACAAAGGTACCGGCAAGGAACAGAACATCCGGATCGAAGCCTCTTCGGGGCTGACCGAACAGGAAATCCAGCGGATGCGTGACGAAGCTAAAGCCAACGAAGCCAAGGATAAGGAAGAACGTGAAAAAGTCGACAAAATCAACGCTGCCGACAGCATGATCTTCACGACCGAAAAACAGCTCAAAGAGTACGGCGACAAGATCCCGGCCGATAAGAAGAGCGCCATCGAAGCCGCTCTCGGCAAACTGAAAGACGCACACAAGTCTCAGAATCTGACCGAGATCGACAATGCCACGAAAGCCCTCAACGACGCTTGGCAGGCTGCTTCTCAGGACATGTATAATGCTCAGAATGCTGCAGGAGCCAATGCCGGACAGGCTCAGAACAATGCTGGAGCCAACGCTTCCTCGAACAACGCTTCGGGTTCGAGCGACAACGTAACCGACGTAGATTTCGAGGAAGTCAAATAATGACTCTCCCTTATAAAAAAGGCGGACTTGCATAGTCCGCCTTTTTTTATGTCTGCACAGGCTTGTGGTTCTACAATCTCACCGGTTTGGAGGGAATTGATCCAAGGATCAGACCAACTCCAATTCTTCTTCCAAAGCCGGTTCCTGGTCGGAAGCGGGAAGCTCATGGCCCTCCATATCGATGTAATACGAGCGTCCTTGCAGGCAGACCAGCGCCTTGCCCTGTTGATCGAAATCATACGCATCCTCGTACTGCAACGGTATCGCCAATTCGCCGTTGGGACGGATGTATCCGCACAAGCCCTCCCGTCGAACCAAAACCAATGGGCCCATCGGTCCCAGCCAGTCATAATACATCGGTAAAATCTCATGACCGTCCCGATCGTACAGACCGACTTTCCCGTCATAGGCAACTTGTACGACTCCGTATTCCGGGAACCAGTCCATCGATTCGAAAACCGCCGGCAACACCTCTGTTCCCTCTTTATCCAAGAGCGCAAAATTGTCATCCAGGCGAACCACGGCTCTGCCTTCCCTAAAATCATCGGCCCAATCGTACCGCAAGGGAACCACCTCCCGACCTTCGCTGTCGACATACCCCCAGAAACCGTTCAGTCCGACGGCCCGCATCGCCTCTGAAAGAGGAGCCACCTCTTCATACCGATTCAAATCGGTGGAGGATTTCATGGTTTCGGATCGGAATCCCCGAAAATCCTGCAAGCGGCCGAAAACTTCCGCTACCCGTTCCGGGGCAATGATCGTCAGATCCTCCGCCAGATCGTCCAGGGCCGTCATCAAGGTTCTGCGTTGCCGCAAACGATAATTGCTGCTCATGAGCAAATCCACAATCCGACGCATGGGGCGACAATCCGTTTCATCGGCCAAAGTCGCGAATACGGGCAACAGGGTCGATCTCAGCACCGGCGTCCGGAAAATCGAATTGCCGTTCAAAGCCCGGAAAGCGGAAGGTGCCACAGCCAACACTTTCAAGCCCAAAGCCAGATTGGCCACCGCGATATTATCTTCGTTCACCTTGTCCCGGAACGTATCCATCGAGGGCACCTGCATCCGTTCGTAATTCAGCAGCTTGAGTGCCCCGGAAGTCGACACCAATACATTGGACGGTTTTAAAAATCCATGGACCACATCGGCCCCCAACAACCAGGCTCCCAACTTGCAGAACGAACGCATCACCCGTTCAATGCTCCGTATATCCTGACGATCGGAAGCCTCGGCCAGAAAACGACTGAGCAATACGCCTTCGGGACGTTCCATGAGCACCACATCGATATATCGGCACTGGTCCAAATCGTCGAAAATCAACATCTCTTCGCCCCGATACTGATAATCGACCAGATAAGGCGTATCCATAGCCATCACCTGAGCGGACACGTGACGCAACGCAACATCCGAAATCCCGCTCCGGTTCAAAAAACACTTCAACCAATAGGGTTTGTTCTTCCACCAGACCTTGAAACTGACGATCGCTCCGCCGTAACTGAATACCGGATCATAAATCTGGGTATCTTCCAGGGTCAGATCCGTCAGTGTACGAAAACGTCCTTCTGGATTATAGAGCGTCTCGATAATGTTGTTAACCGTACAAACCATAATCTTCCCCCCTAATTATCCATCAAATTCACGCTCACCGAACCGATGTTCATCATACTGATCAAATCCGTCATGGCCGCATTATAACTCATGCCCCGGAAATTTTCTCCGCCCGGGACCCCTCTCAATCGGCGAATATTCTCGTGATAGACCGGAGGCATCGGGCTCGACATCCGATACAACAACCGGGCATAACGTTGATCCGGCAGTTCCTCTTCCGAGACCGCGAAAATCACCGGCCGAGTCGTCTGATCGGACGAAATATGCATGTTCATCAACAACACCTGTCCATCCCCCGTAGAGAGTCCCTTGATTTGATCGGAAAGTTCTGTCAGCATGGTCTCGTTACCGTCCGAGGCCTCGCCGTCGGTAATGTTGAAAATCACCGGAGGATAGGAATTCTGGTGATTTTTCTGACGGCACCAGCGTTTCACCTCCTCGTACGCCTTCAACAAAGCGGCATACATCGGTGTTTTGTCCCCGGCATAAGGTTTGATCCAGACCCGTTGATCCACCACCGAAATCATCGTCCGCCCATCCGGCATCCGACGTTCTTTCTCCAACTTTACCCGTCCCAGTTCCGAAGCGGCCAGCTCCGAAGGACGCATAAACAAATGTTCCGCATCACCGATCATCGGCACCACCTGCTGGCCGTGATAACCCAGCACCGCTATTTCGAAATAATCGCGATACCCCTCTTCCCGACGACTCCGGTAGAGCAATTCCGAAATGAGGATATTCACCGTCATGGCGACAGCCTCCGATTTGGGGATCAACTTTCCATTGAAGCAGGTCAGTTCCTCCATCGAACCCGACTGGTCGATCAGAACAACGAACAATATCGGATTACTACGACTAATTCTGGCTGAGTACATAAATCTCTCCTTTCCGTTCAATGAGACACTTTAGTTTGGGTTTTTGCTCCGGATCATTCGCCGTTTGTGGCTTCGGGTCTCCGGCATCCCGATTTATCGATACAAAACACATGGTCGGCCTGCACCACCCGGGCCCGGCCGGCCCGAAAATTCCGAGCCGAATCATATACGGCCTCGATGACCAATACGCCCTGACGATTGATATAACCGTATTTTCCTCCGACCCTGACCACCGAAAGACCTTCCCGGAAAGCCGTGGCAAACCCATAACGAACCGGTATCACTTCCCGACCCCGGGTATCGATGAACCCATAGCTTTCCCCGCGACGAACCCGCGCCCGACCTTCCCGAAACGAATCGGCACTGTCATACCCTCCGGCATCGATCACACATCGTCCCGTCCGATCGACGTATTGACAACGGCCGCCCAGACGTACCGCCGCCAATCCTTCGCTGAAAGGAGAGGCCGCCTCGTACACCGGCTCGAACAACAGTCGTCCGCTGCTCAAATCGGCATATCCGTATAAGCCATGCATCCGAATCACCGCACACGTTTCATCCTGCGGATCGATCACCTCATAATCCGCTCCGATCGGCGACACTTCAGGTCCGTACAAATCCGGCATCGGGCACGAACTCCCGGTAGCGGCAACCGGAACGGGCTCCCGATCCGGAGCCAACTCTTTCGGAGCTTGTTGATGACCGGCCGAAGGCTCTGCCAACATATCACGATCCGGGGACGGAAGCGGTAAAGCCTCCGTTTTCCTGGCGGCAGTTCTTTGCTGCGTTCCGTCCTGCGCCAACAGAGCCAGCACCCGAGCCAATCCCTCCACCTCCGGAGTCTGGGTCCGCAACATCCGACACAAGGAGAGCAGGGTACCCGCACCTTGTGCGGTCCACTGTGCTTCGAGACGATTCAACAAGGCGGAAGAACCCATGGCGGTTTCTGCGGCATTCAAGATCAGATTTTCCTTGTCGTTATAGCGGGCAAACAGCGACGGATCTTCTTGCAGAGCGTGTAAGCTCAGCGCAATGACCGCCAGCGGATAATCGTCGATGTGTTTATTGAAAAAATATTCGTCCCGGGCCGGATGCTGATACGCCGGTGAACCGATCAGCGAGGTCCGCTTTCCGGCCAACGAAGGCAGGTACATGCCGTCGAAATCGATCAGGCACAACCGTCCGTCTTCCCGGACCAAAATATTATCGTGTTTGATATCGCCATGAGCAAAATCCTGATCCAGCAACCACAGGGCCATCCGATCGAAACGGGAAGCCAGATTGCCGAGTTCCTGCCGATCTTCCTGCTGAGCCAGACGGGCCACCCGACGCCCGAGGGTTTCCCCTTCGACCCACTCCATCCACATCACCGGATAATAATGGCCCTGATCGTGCTCATCATAGACATAAATCTCTTCGGGCAACCAACGACCCCCAACTACATAGTCGGAATCAGGCGATTCCAGAAAGCGGAATAAACGCGCATCGAAATTCGGTTCCCGGATATAGCATTTCAAGGCATAGGGTTTTCCTTGGAGACGTACCCGAAAAATCACGGAAAAATTACCGACCCAGAACAACGGTTCTCCGTACAGATCCCGATCGGGAACCATTCCCTCGAGCGTACGGAACAAACCCTGAACATGATTCAGGGTTTCAAGGTATTGGGTAATGGTCGGACAACTCATAACCGATGCGACAAAAAAAGGAAACAGTCCGCGAACTATTTCCTAAAGATAAACGATAATTTCGGATTTAACAAGGCCGACAATTATTCGTTCATGATTTTATTTTGCAGGTTAATGCTCTCCAAATGAATCGCTTCCAGAACCGTCTTCAAAAATTCCTCGCTGACGCCCAGTTGTGGAGCCTGCGAAACGACCTTTTCGACGATGCTGTTCCAACGACCACCCTGCAAGATAGCCACGTTGTTTTCACGTTTGACCCGTCCGATCTGTTCAGCCACCCGCATCCGTTTGCTCAGCAACTCGAACGTTTCGGCATCGATCTGATCGATCTGACGACGCAAGGCACTCAGTTTATCGTTATACTCGGGATTATCGGTGGTCGATTGACGCCATACGATACTACGCAACAGGGTTTCCAGATTGTCGGGGGTCACCTGCTGTGCCGCATCGCTGAGCGCCTGATCGGGACAGATATGACTTTCGATGATCAGTCCGTCAAAATAAAGATCGGCCCCTTTTTGCGCCACTTCACGCAGATATTCCCGTTTCCCGGCGATGTGAGAGGGATCGCAGATCATCGGCAGTTCAGGCATGCGACTGCGCATCTCGATGGCCAGATGCCACATCGGATTGTTGCGGTAACGCGACACCCCATAGGCCGAAAAACCACGATGAATCAGCCCCAATTTCCGGATTCCGGCATTCTGCAGGCGGGCAACCGCCCCGGCCCACAAATCGATGTCGGGGTTCATCGGGTTTTTGACCAATACCGTCACATCGGCCCCCCGCAACGCGTCGGCAATATCCTGTACGCTGAACGGATTACCGGTCGTGCGGGCTCCGACCCACAACACATCGGCTCCGAACTCCAGCGCCGCTTCCACATGCTTGGGCGTAGCCACTTCCACCCCGAAAGGCAAACCCGTTTCCTGACGGGCTTCGTTCATCCACACCAGTCCTTTCATCCCGACTCCTTCGAACGAGCCCGGTTTCGTACGGGGTTTCCACACCCCGGCCCGCAGGATATGCACCAGACCGGTTGCAGCAATCCGACGACAGGTTTCCAAGGTCTGTTCCCGGGTTTCGGCACTGCAAGGTCCCGAAATAATCAAAGGTCGTTTGGCTTTCAAATCGATCGTTTCCATCTTTTCTTCTTTCTAACCGGGGCAATTGTCGGACTAATCTTCCAAATCGCCCTTATCATTTATCCGATTGTCCGGTTCCCGGCTTTCACCCGGAGCCGAACCTTTCTTATTTCAAAATTCGTTTAATCGTATTGGCTTTGGTCATGGTAGCACGAAGCCCGGCCACATCGTCACGCTCAAGCATCTTGCGAAAAATCTGCAACTGATGGATGTGTTCACGCAACACATCCAGAATATTGTACTTGTTCTGCATGAAAATCGGCAACCACATCTCGGGCGAGCTCTTGGCCAGGCGGACCGTACTTTCAAACCCCCCGCCGGCCAGATCGAAGATATGCTCTTCTTCCCGTTCCTTTTCCAGAACGGTCAACGCCAACGCAAAAGAGGTGATGTGCGAAATATGGCTCACATAGGCCGTATGCAGATCCTGCTCCTCGGCACTCATATATTTGACGGGCATACCCAAGAGCGTATAAATATGTTCCACCAGCGCCAGCGCATCGGCATCGCTCCGTTCGCGTTCACAGATTACCACCGTACGTCCGGCAAAAGCCCCGTGTTCGGCCGCCTCCGGACCGCTGAATTCGGTCCCCCACATCGGGTGGGTCGCCACGAAACGCCCCCGACGGGGGTGTTGAGCGATCACTTCGCACAATTCCTGTTTGGTCGAACCCATGTCGATAACAACCTGTTTGTCGGTACGGTTGAGCGCCTTGACCGCCAACAGCGGAATGGAACTGACCGGCGTGGCCAGCACCACCAGATCGACCTGAGGAACCGCTTCTTCCAGCGTCTCGAAGCGATCCACCAGACCCAACGAAAGCGCCTTGTTGCGATTGGCTTCGGACTGATCCACTCCGATCAACTCGGCAGCCACTCCCTGATCCCGCAGGCCCAGGGCGAACGATCCCCCGATCAACCCTACACCTACGACCGCCACTTTGATTCGTTTATCGTTTTCCATCTTTTTCCCTTTATAAACACGTTTTCACGCGATCGATCGCCTCGCGCAGGGTCGCTTCGGGCGAACACAAACTAATTCGGATATAATCGTTCCCTTCGGAACCAAAAATCCCTCCGGGAGTCATAAATACCCCGCAACCGTATAAAAACTTGTCGGAACATTGAAATCCATCGCCCAAGGCCTCCGGCAAACGTCCCCAAACGAACAGTCCGGCCTGTTGCGGCACATAGGTACAACCCAACAAATCGAGCAGCTCGAAGCCCAGTTTTTCACGACTCCGATACACTTCATTCAGCGAACGATACCAGTCGTCACCCAGATCGAGCGCCTCGGCCGCTGCGGCCTGCAAGGGATAGAACATCCCCGAGTCCATGTTGCTCTTGAAACGAATCACCTCGTCGATCCGTTCCCGAGCAGCGGCCATCATCCCGATGCGCCAGCCCGCCATGCTGTGACTTTTGCTCAACGAATTGAGTTCAATCGCCACCTCCATGGCCCCATCCGTGGCCAACAGACTCTCCGGCTTGGGGTTCCGGATAAAACTGTACGGATTGTCGTGCACCAGCAAAATGCCATGTTTGTGGGCGAAGTCCACCAGTCGACGGAACAAGCCCTGCCGGGGAATCGTCCCGGTCGGCATGTGCGGAAAGTTGACGATCATCATCTTGACATCCTGCATACTCTCCCGTTCGATCTGGTCGAAATCGGGCATCCAGTCATTTTCGGCCCGCAGGCGGTAATCGACCGTCTGTCCGCCGGAAATCGTCACCGCCGAACGATAAGTAGGATAACCCGGATTGGGAACCAACACCCTATCTCCCGGATCCAGGTAACTCATACAGATGTGCATCAACCCCTCCTTGGAGCCGATCAGCGGCAGAATTTCCTGAACCGGATCGAGTTCGACCCCATAATAACGGGCATACCACCGCGCAAAAGCCTCCCGCAAAATCGCCGTTCCTTTATAGGGTTGATAAGAGTGCGTGTTGGGCTTGGCCGCCTCTTCGGCCAACCGGGCGATCACCCGCGGATGGGGAGGCTGATCGGGTCCCCCGACCCCCAAACTGATGATCGACTGTCCCTGAGCGCGCATCTGATCGATCTCGCGCAACTTTTTGGAGAAATAGTATTCTCCCACCGACCCCAACCGGTCGGCCACCTTTATCGTCATCGGATTTCTTTCCATAATCAATTTCTGTTCTGGGTTTAAGCGTGTTCATTCAATCCGCGCGGATAGACCCCATACACATGCAGTTCCTGCGAGGCCTGCTCCATGAGATGTACTACCCGGGTATAATCCTCCAGCGTATCGAACTCCATATCGACGTGAAACATATAATGCCAGGGTTCGCTGGGAATGGGGAACGATTGCAGTTTGGTCATATTGATCGTACTGTCCTCCATTTCTCGCAGGACCTTCATCAACGAACCGTGTTTATGATCGGTTTTGAAATAGAGCGAAGCCTTGTTCGCCCCCTGAGGCATGGGATCGCCGGCCGGCCGCAAAATCAAAAACCGGGTATAATTATTCTTGATGGAATGAATGTCGGGGGCAATGATTTTCAAACCGAACAACTTGGCCGCCAGATCCCCGGCAATGGCTGCCGCATTGCGGATACCGCGTTCGGCGATGTGACGGGCACTGAGTGCCGTGTCCTCGGTTTCGATCAATTTCCAGTGATGAGCATCCAGAAAATCGACGCATTGCAACAAGGCCATGGGATGGGAATGCACCTCTTCGATCTCTTCGAGACGCACATCGGGCAAGGCCATCAGATTCTGCCGAATCCGCAGGTAATATTCGCCCACCGCCTGCAAACCATCCTTTTGCAGGATACCCAGATTGGCCAAAATGCTCCCTGCAATGGAATTTTCCACGGCCATCACACCATAGTCGGCCTCTCCGCTTTCGACCTGACGGGCCACTTCACGGAAGGTGGCACATGGATGTATCTCGATATTCTCACCCAGGCACCGATGTGCTACAATCTGATGAAAACTGCCTTCATAGCCCTGAATGGCCACTTTTTTTCGCTCGTTCATACTCGCTCGCTCTTTAACCAAAGAATCCCGATCCTACCAAGGACCGGGATTCTTTTATTTGGATTTCCAAGTTATTTATTCGTCAAATTCAGTCAAGCAACCCCCGTCCGCTTTGGTTTTCAAAGTAGAAATAAAAATAATAACCAAAAAAGGGCGAAAGTAAAGCCATTGCTTCCTCGTGTACTTTTAATGAACGTTGCAAATGTAGCAAAAAATATGGGACATCGTTCGTTTTTTCTCGTTTTTTTGCGTATCTTATGTGATTTCCCTATTAAAAATTACCCCGTCAAGGCATCTCATCCCCCTCATAATCGGACAGTTGCTGCGGCAATTTTTTCGCCGCACGAATACCCAGTTCCCGCAGGCGTTCGGTGCGGCGCACCAGATTTCCACTACCGGTCTTGAGCTGATTCATGGCCTTGTCATATTTCTCGGAAGCTCCCTGCAAACTCTTTCCCAGATCGAGCAGCGTGTCGGCAAAACCCATGAACTTATCATACAGTTTAGCCCCCTCCTCGGCGATCGCCTGCGCGTTTTTGCTCTGATCGGCCCGCTTCCACAAATCGTAGACAATCTTCAACAAAGCAAACAGATTGGTCGGGCTGCTGATGATCACTTTCTTATTATAGGCTTCACTCCACAGCGAAGGCTCCTGCTGCAAGGCCAGCAAAAAGGCCGGTTCATTGGGAATGAACATGATCACAAAATCGGGAGAATCGACTTGGGACTGATAACTCTTGCGCCCCAGCTCCTCGACATGGGCCCGCACCGAACGCAAATGGTTCTTGATCGCCCGATCGATCTCTTCGGGCGTTTCACTCTCGGTATAGGCCACATAAGCCGTCAACGAAACCTTCGAGTCGATGATCACCTGCTTGCCTTCGGGCAAGTTCAGAATAACATCCGGACGCAGGTTCGCTCCGCTCTCATCCTTGATGTTTTCCTGTGTCCGGTAATGGATTCCCTTCACCAGATGAGAACTGTCGAGAATGGTTTCAAGAATCATTTCACCCCAGTCGCCCTGCGTTTTGCTGTTGCCCTTGAGCGCCGCAGTCAGGTTATTGGCCTCTTCACTCATACGACGGTTCATTTCGCTGAGGCGATGAATCTCCTCCTTGAGCGAAAAGCGCTGTTGCGCCTCCTGCACATACACCTCCTCTACCTTTTTACGAAAACCGTCGATATTTTCCCGGAAAGGCCGCAATAAGGCATTCAAAGACTCCTGGTTGGCCTGCTTGAACTGAGCGCTTTTTTCCTCCAGAATTTCAGCCGCCAAATTCTTGAAAGCCAACACCTGACGCTGCTGCAAAGCCTCAGTTTCCTCCTTCTGGCGCGCCAACTGTTCCTGCTGGGCGGTCAGTTTTTCCTCCAGAACCGCCTCACGAGCCGCCCGTTCACTCAACTGACGACTCTGTTCCAAAAGCTGATCGTTTTTCCCGGACAACTCGGAGCGCATCTCTTCTTCCGCGCGTTGAGCCCTCTTCAGCAAAGGACGATATATCAATACCCCCAATAAAACACCCGCCGCCAAAGCGACCAACGTCAATAACACAAACTCCATATTATTCTCCTTAATATCCTCGTCCGAACGACCGGTCATCCATCGGCAAAATTTCCCAGGCCCACGCTCTCCCGAAACAATCGGTTTCCCCACCCTCTCCCGGCCTTCGGCCCTTGCCATTTCAGATGCGGCCCGGTCCGAACGGCCCGGAAACCTTCATTGAACAAAAATAATGATAAATTTTGACAAATTTTGATGTACCTTTGTCCTTAATCCCTTGCCCGGATCCTGCGTCCCGAAGCAAGAAGGATCGTCTTTTCCCGTCCATAGCCGACCGAGAAAAAGACGTTCAGAGTATTATCAATTTCAGACAAACCACGAACCGATGACCCGAATCATATCGCCCTCCATCCTTTCGGCCGATTTCATGCACCTGGGCCGAGCCATCGAAATGCTGAACGCCAGCCGTGCCGAATGGATCCATATCGACGTCATGGACGGGGTGTTCGTTCCCAACATCTCGTTCGGCTTTCCGGTGCTGAGCGCCGCCCGAAAAGTGACCTCCAAAGTGTTGGATACCCACCTGATGATCGTCGAACCCGAACGCTATATCGAACGCTTTGCCCGCGCAGGCGCCGACCTGATCACCATCCACGAAGAAGCAACTGAAAATCTGGAAGCGGCTTTGCGACAAATTCAGGCAGCCGGCGTTCGCACCGGGGTTTCGATCAAACCGGCCACTCCGGTCGACCGCATTGTGCCCTACCTCCCGATGTTGGACCTGGTTCTGATCATGAGTGTCGAACCCGGATTCGGCGGACAGGCATTCATCGACGGTTCCCTGGACAAAGTGCGCCAACTGCGCGAAGCCATTACCCGGGCCGGATGTTCTACGCTGATCGAAATCGACGGAGGCATCACGGTCGAAAACGCCGGAGCCGCCTTTGAAGCCGGTTGCGACATTCTGGTGGCCGGCAATACGGTTTTCGGATCGGGAAACCCGACCCGAACCATCGAACAACTCTTAAACGCATAGTTTCACCCGCATGATCTCGATCGACAACCTGACCGTCAGCTTCGGAGGCTGGGACCTGTTCAACGACATATCCTTTCTGATCAACCCCAAAGACCGGATCGGTCTGGTAGGAAAAAACGGAGCCGGCAAATCGACTCTGCTGAAGGTCATTACCGGAGAACAACCCGCTACCCGCGGAGGCGTATCGCGCAACGGCGACTGCACGATCGGTTATCTGCCCCAACAGATGAAGGTGGCCGACACGACCACGCTGTTCGCCGAAACCGAAAAGGCTTTCGACGAAGTGCTCTCCCTGGAGCGGCAGATCGCCGAACTGACCGAACAGATCACCGTACGCACCGATTACGAAAGTCCCCAATACGAACAACTGCTGCACCGGCTCAACGACTGCACCGACCGCTATCACATCCTGGGCGGAGACGGACGTCAGGCCGAAATCGAGCGTACCCTCATCGGGTTAGGCTTCGAGCGAAAGGATTTCGAACGTCCCACCAGCCAGTTCAGCGGCGGCTGGAGAATGCGCATCGAGTTGGCGAAATTGTTGCTGAAACGTCCCTCCCTGTTTTTGCTGGACGAACCCACCAACCACCTCGACATCGAAAGTATCCAGTGGCTGGAAAACTACCTCAAAGAGTACAACGGTGCCGTCGTGCTGATTTCCCACGACCGGGCTTTTCTGGATAATGTCACCACCCGTACCATCGAACTCTCGTTGGGCAAGGTCTACGATTATAAAGTTCCCTACAGCCGTTATGTCGAACTGCGACGCGAACGGCGCGAACAGCAACTGGCCGCCTACGCCAACCAGCAGAAGATGATCGAACAGACCGAAGAGTTCATCGAACGCTTCCGCTACAAGCCCACCAAATCGAATCAGGTGCAATCACGCATCAAACAGCTCGAAAAGATCGAACGCATCGAAGTGGACGAAGAGGATGTAGCGACCCTCAACATCAAATTCCCGCCGGCTCCTCGCTCGGGCCAGATCGTGGTCGAAGTCAAGGAAGTGGGAAAAAGTTTCGGAGAGAAACGGGTCTTTTCGGGCGCCTCATTAGTGATCGAACGGGGTGAGAAAGTAGCCTTGGTCGGCCGCAACGGCGAAGGAAAAACCACGTTTGCCCGCATGGTGATCGGTCAACTCGACCCCACCGAAGGGGAACTGCGGGTCGGTCATAATGTCCACATCGGCTATTTCGCCCAGAATCAGGACGACCTGATGGAGGGCGACTTCACGGTCTTCGACACCCTCGATCGGGTGGCCGTCGGAGATGTTCGAACTCGTCTGCGCGATATTCTGGGGGCCTTTCTGTTCCGGGGTGAAGACATCGACAAGAAAGTCCGCGTCCTTTCCGGGGGGGAACGCTCCCGGCTGGCCATGGCTCGTCTGATGCTCGAACCCTATAACTTGTTGGTATTGGACGAACCCACCAACCACATGGACATGCGTTCGAAAGACATTCTCAAAAACGCGCTCCAGAAATACGACGGTACGGTGATCGTCGTCTCTCACGACCGTGAGTTTCTCGATGGGCTGGTCGACAAAGTCTATGAGTTCCGGGACGGCCAGGTTAAAGAACATCTGGGCGGCATATACGATTTTCTGCGGGCCCGCCAACTCAGTTCGATGCGCGAACTCGAACAGAAAGAGAAAAGCGCTCCCGGGGCCGAAGACAAATCCACAACTTCCGGGAACGGCGGAAAAACGCTGTCCGGAAAGGAAGAGTATGCTCGCCGCCGGGAGATGGAAAAACAGCTGCGCAAAGCCGAACGCGAAGTAGAAAAGGCTGAAGAGCAGATCATGGCCCTCGAAAAACAAATTGCCGAGATGGATCGTCAGATGGCCGACCCGACCGCCTATGGCATCGACCTGAGCGACGGCACGCTCTACGCCCAGTACAACCACCTCAAGGAAGAGCTCACCCGACTCACCTACCGTTGGGAAGAACTCAGCATCGAACTCGACAACCTCCGGGAGTCGCAACAATAACCGCACTATGGAGAAGAAAAATCTGATTTTCGGGCTGCGTCCCCTGATCGAAGCGATCGAAGCTGGCAAAACGTTCGAAAAAATCTACCTGAAAAAAGGTGCCGACGGGGTGCTGTTCAACGAACTGGTCGCTCTGTGCAAACAGCATCGTATCCGGGAACAATGGGTCCCGGTCGAAAAACTCAACTACCTGACCCGCGGCAATCACCAGGGGGCCGTAGGTGTCACCTCGGCCATCGAGTACGTCGACGTTCATGAAATGCTCGCATCGGTTCCCGAAGGCGAAACCCCGCTGATCGTGCTCTTCGACGGGGTAACCGATGTCCGCAACTTCGGAGCCATCGCCCGCAGCGCCGAATGCGCCGGAGCCCACGGACTGATC
This sequence comes from uncultured Alistipes sp., assembly GCA_944326855.1. Lineage (GTDB taxonomy): Bacteria > Bacteroidota > Bacteroidia > Bacteroidales > Rikenellaceae > Alistipes_A. The sequence goes on from CALVFO010000001.1 coordinate 86,798, forward strand.
CTGCCCCTGAAAAACTCGGCGCCGGTCAACGCCGAAGCCATGAAAAGTTCGGCCGGAGCCCTGAGTCTGATTCCGGTCTGTCGGGTAGGCAGTCTGCGCAACACCCTGCGAATGCTTCAGGCCGAAGGTCTGCAGGTGGTCGGAGCCTCGGAAAAAAGCAGCACCCTGCTCTATGATGCCGACCTGACCGGTCCTACGGTGCTGGTCATGGGCAGCGAAGATACGGGAATCTCCAAAGAGGTGCTCAAACTGTGCGACCAACAGGTGTCGATCCCCATGTCGGGGACGATCGAATCGCTGAACGTCAGCGCCGCCGCTGCGGTGCTGTTGTTCGAAGTGGTTCGCCAACGAAAAGAAACGATGTAACCGCCGGAGAGTCGACCCCCTCCGGAACCGATTTATACACACCATGGAAAAAAGATATACCGAAGCGGTCGAGTTGCTGCGCCAGATGATCCGCATTCCCTCGATCAGCAAACAGGAAGAAGGCACGGCCGACTTGTTGGCCTCCTTTCTGAGTGAACGCGGCGTGAGCGTACACCGGAAGAAAAACAATGTCTGGGCTTTCAACCGCCATTATGATCCGGCCCGGCCGACCATTCTGCTCAACTCCCACCACGACACCGTAAAGCCCAACAGCGGCTATACGCGTGATCCCTTTTCGCCCGACATTGAAGGAGACCTCCTGTATGGACTGGGCAGCAACGACGCCGGTGCCAGCGGAGTATCCCTGCTGGAAACATTCCTCCATTTTTATGATCGCAGCGATCTGAAATACAACCTCTGCGTAGCCATCACCGCCGAAGAGGAAAACAGCGGAGCCGACGGGTTGGAGTTGATCATCCCGGAACTGGGTCCGATCGAGTTCGCCATCGTGGGGGAACCGACCCAGATGCAGCTGGCCATCGCCGAACGGGGTCTGATGGTCATCGACTGCACGGCCCATGGCAAGGCGGGTCACGCTGCCCGCGAAGAGGGGGACAACGCTATCTACAAAGCCCTGCGGGACATCGAATGGTTCCGCACCTATCGTTTCCCGAAAGTATCGGATCTATTCGGCGCCGTCAAAATGAGCGTAACGATCATTCAGGCCGGCACCCAACACAATGTCGTTCCGGCCGAATGCCACTTCACGGTAGACGTCCGGGTCACGGACCGTTACACCAACGAAGAGGTGCTGGAAATCATTCGGGAACATGTAGCCTGCGAAGTCAAACCCCGCTCGACCCGACTCAAACCCTCGAGCATCGATCCGGCCCACCCCATCGTACAGGCCGGACTGGCCCTGGGACGCACCACTTACGGATCGCCCACCACCTCGGATCAGGCCCTGCTGGACGTTCCCTCGCTCAAACTGGGAGTCGGCGACAGCGCCCGCAGCCACATGGCCGACGAGTACGTACACCTGAGCGAAATCCGCGAAGGAATCGACCTGTACATCCGGATGCTGTCGGCCATTCTGTAACTTCAGAGGCCGTCTTCACACTTATTTGATTGGAACATACCTCGAATTGATTGAAAAACCGACATACTTATGAAACTCTGGCAAAAAAACAGCGACGCGAACCAGGCAGTGGATGCCTTCACCGTGGGACGCGACCGGGAAATGGACCTCTACCTGGCCGAAGCCGACGTACTCGGCTCGCTGGCCCATACCCGCATGCTCAACTCGATCGGCCTGCTCTCCGACGAGGACCTCGCTCAGGTACAACAGGGCCTCAAAACCATTTACCACGAAATCCGGGACGGACAATTCACCATCGCACCCGGGGTGGAAGACGTTCATTCGCAGGTCGAGTTTCTGCTGACTGAACGGCTGGGCGAAGCCGGCAAAAAGATCCACAGCGGCCGCTCGCGCAACGACCAGGTTCTGGTCGATCTGCGCATTTTCCTGCGCTCCCAAATCCGGGATCTCGTCCATGACGTCAAAGAGCTGTTCGACACCCTGCAGGAACTGTCCGAAAAATACAAGGATGTACTGATGCCGGGTTACACCCATCTGCAGATCGCCATGCCCTCTTCGTTCGGGTTGTGGCTGGGCGCCTACGCCGAAAGTCTGGTGGACGACACCCAAATGCTGCATGCCGCCTACCGCATCTGTAACAAAAACCCGCTGGGGTCGGCCGCCGGTTACGGATCGTCGTTCCCGCTCAACCGCACGATGACCACACGTCTGTTGGGATTCGACACCCTCAGCTACAATGTGGTCTACGCCCAGATGGGTCGTGGCAAGAGTGAACGGATCATGGCCCAGGCCATGTCGTCGGTGGCCGCCACGTTGGCCAAACTGGCCATGGACAACACCCTGTTCCTCAACCAGAACTTCGGTTTCATCTCCTATCCGGCCGAACTGACGACCGGATCGAGCATCATGCCCCACAAGAAAAACCCGGACGTTTGGGAAATCATCCGCGGCAAATGCAACCTGATCGCCGGTCTGCCCAACCAGATCACCGTGATGACCACCAACCTGCCCGTAGGCTATCACCGCGACCTGCAACTGCTCAAAGAAGTGCTGTTCCCGGCCATCGCCGATCTGCGCAGCTGTTTGCACATGGCCCGTTACATGCTCCAGAACCTGAGTGTCAAGACCGATATCCTCAACGACAGCAAATACGACTATCTGTTCAGCGTCGAAGTGGTCAACCGCATGGTACTCGACGGGGTTCCCTTCCGCGAAGCCTACCGAAAAGTGGGACTCGACATTGAAAACGGAACGTTCCATGCCGAACATCAGGTACATCACACCCATGAAGGCAGCATCGGCAACCTGTGTACGGCCGAAATCCGTGCCCTGATGGAATCCCTGCTCGAACAGTTCCACTTCGAACAGGTGCTGAACGCCGAAGAAGCGCTGGTCAAGTAACCGACTCCGATAGTTTCACCACCCAACACAGGACTTGTCTCGGGACAAGTCCTGTGTATTTGTAGATTTTATCCTATCTTTGGAAGAAATTCGCCGGCGGAGTATTTGGACCGACACTGAACACCGAATTTTCCCGCAACACAACGGCTTTACACACCTTTTAAACCAACACATTTCACCCATGAGACAGACTCTGTTCGCCACTGCTTTGCTCGGTCTGAGCCTGCTGGGCAGAATCGGAACAACCGATGCAGCCCAGCCCACCGCAAAACCCGTATACCTCGATAAAAATCGTCCGGTCGAAGAACGGATCGAGGATGCGCTCTCCCGCATGACTCTCGAAGAAAAAGTGGCGATCTGCCATGCCCAATCGAAATTCAGTTCGGCCGGTGTACCCCGCCTCGGCATTCCCGAGATCTGGATGACCGACGGTCCGCATGGAGTCCGCATGGAAAAAATGTGGGACGAATGGAGTGACGCCAAATGGACCAACGACTCTTGCACCGCCTTTCCGGCCCTGACCTGTCTGGCGGCCACCTGGAATCCCGCTATGGCCGACGCCTACGGTCAGGCCATCGGAGAAGAGGCTCGTTACCGCAACAAAGCCGTCCTGCTGGGTCCGGGTGTCAACATCTATCGGATTCCGCTCAATGGTCGCAATTTCGAATACATGGGCGAGGATCCCTACCTGGCCTCGAAAATGGTCGTTCCCTACATCCACGGGGTACAACGCAACGGGGTCGCCACCTGTGTCAAACATTTCGCCCTGAACAATCAGGAAATCGACCGTGAATACGTTAACGTCATCGTGGATGACCGCACCTTGCATGAAATTTACCTGCCCGCTTTCAAAGCCGCCGTTCAAGAAGGGGGAACGTGGGCGATCATGGGTGCCTACAACCGTTACAAAGACCAATTCTGCTGCCACAATCAATACCTGCTCAACGACATTCTCAAACAGGAATGGGGGTTCGACGGGGTCGTGATCTCGGACTGGGGCGGCACCCACGACACCCATCAGGCCGCCTACAACGGGCTCGATATCGAAATGGGCACCTGGACCGACGGGCTGGCCTGGAACTGGAGCAATGCTTATGACAAATATTTTTTAGCAAAACCTTTCCTGGCCGAGCTGCAAAACGGAAAGATCGACGAAAAAGTGTTGGATGAAAAAGTTCGTCGCATTTTGCGTTTGAGTTTCCGCACCACCCTGAATCCAGACCGGCCTTACGGTTCGTTCGCCACCGAAGAACACGCCCTGACCGCACGTCGAATTGCTCAGGAAGGGATCATTCTGCTGAAAAACGAAGACAATCTGCTGCCGCTCGACCCGAAACAGCCGCAAAAAATTCTGATCGTCGGGGAGAATGCCAAACAGATGATGACCTGCGGAGGCGGCAGTTCCGAACTGAAAGTCAAGCACGAAGTGTTGCCGATGGAAGGCATCGAAAACTATTTCGGCGATCACGCTCAAATTACCTATGTGGAAGGATACAGCAGCCATCCGGCCATCAATCGTCACGCTATCCGCCAGCAGGCCGTCGATGAAGCTGCCCAAGCCGACGTCGTCATCTTTGTGGGCGGGCTGAACAAAAAAGACAATCAGGACTGCGAAGCCTCCGACCGTCGCAGCTACAACCTTCCTTACGAACAGGATCAACTCATCGCCGAGCTGGCCCGGGCCAACCGCCGTCTGGTCGTGGTACTGGTCAGCGGCAATGCCGTAGCCATGCCGTGGGTAGCGGACGTTCCGGCGATCGTACAAGCCTGGTACAGCGGTTCTGAAGCCGGGAATGCATTGGCCTCCATTCTCTCGGGCGAGGTGAATCCCTCGGGCAAACTGCCCTTCAGCTTCCCCGTTCGGCTCGAAGACAATGCGGCCATCGCCCTGGATGCCTACCCCGGCGACCGCAAGAATGTCGAATACAAAGAAGGGATCTTCGTCGGATACCGCTGGCACGACAGCCGACAGATCGAACCGCTTTTCTGTTTCGGTCACGGCCTGAGCTATACCTCGTTCGAATACGGTTCGGCGAGCCTCGACCGTCAGGAGATGAAGACCGGAGATTCGATCACCCTGAGCATCCCGATCCGCAACAGCGGCTCACGCACCGGGGCCGAGATTGTCCAGTTGTACATCCACGACAAGAAGGCTTCGCTTCCCCGACCGGTCAAAGAACTGAAAGGTTTCCGAAAAGTGGTGCTGGAACCGGGAGAGGAACAGACCGTTACGTTCACGATCGACGCCCAGGCCCTGAGCTACTACGACGATGACAAACAGGCTTGGGTAGCCGAACCTGGGACTTTTGAAGCGTGGGTAGGAGCTTCTTCCAGAGATATTCGGAGTCAAGCCGCCTTCGAACTGCTGTCCGAATAAGCAGGAGAGTAGGACCCCGACGGGATTTCCGGATCTACCGACGCCGAAAACGCGGGAATGCAGGGAATGCAGGAATGGGAAAATAGAGCAACGATCCATCGCGATATTTCGTTTCCACTTCCCCCCCAACCGGTCTTCTGGCTACCTGACCCATAATCAGGATGGCGTGCGGAAGAGAGAAATGAGGCCCGGTCTGTTTCATCCCGTAAATGCGAAACCGGTTTTCCGAGAAACGTTCGGGAAAACCGACAAGCCAGCAAAACATATCATATCATAAATTTCGATAAAACCATGAAAGACAACGTAAGAATAGGGCTATTCGGCATCGGACTGAATACTTATTGGGGCCAGTTCGAGGGATTGCTCGATCGGCTGGAAGGGTATCGTCTCCGCATTGCCGAACGATTGGGCGGCATGCAGGCAGAAATCGTAGACGCCGGCATGGTGGACGACCCTACCAAAGCGGAAGCGGCCGCCGACCGACTCAAAGCCAACGATGTAGAGTTGGTTTTCCTGTACATTTCGACCTATGCCCTGTCATCCACCGTTCTGCCGGTCGTTCAACGACTGGATGTGCCGGTCATCATCCTGAACCTGCAACCCACGGCCGCCATCGACTACGACACCCTCAACGCCATGGGCGATCGGGGGCGCATGACCGGTGAATGGCTGGCCCATTGCCAGGCCTGTTCGGTTCCCGAAGTGGCCTGCGTATTCAACCGCCTGGGCCTCCGCTACGAAATCGTAACCGGTTATCTGGAAGACCCGACCGCCTGGCAGGAAATCGAAGGCTGGGTCGAAGCCGCTCGAGTAGCCCATGCACTGCGCCATAACCGCATGGGGGTATTGGGTCACTATTACTGCGGAATGTTGGATGTCTACACCGATCTGACCCGCATGGCCGGAGCCTTCGGCACCCACTTCGAACTGTTGGAAATGTGCCAGCTCAAAGCCCTGCGCGATCAGGTAACGAAAGAAGAAGTGGCCGCCAAACTGGAAGAATTCCGCACGACATTCGACGTATCGCCCGAATGCGAACCCCAAGAGCTGGAACGGGCCGCCCTCACTTCAGTGGCTCTCGACAAACTGGTTGCCCAGAACGATCTGGGATCCATGGCCTACTACTATGAAGGGGTGAATGGAAACGACTACGAAAACATCGTCACCTCGGTAATCGCCGGCAATACCCTGCTCACGGGACGTAACATTCCGGTGGCCGGAGAATGCGAAGTCAAAAATGCCCAGGCCATGAAGATTATGGCCGAATTCGGCGCAGGAGGCTCTTTCTCGGAACCGTACGCCATGGATTTTGACGACGACGTGGTGCTGTGGGGACATGACGGTCCGGCCCATTTCGCCATCGCTCAAGGACGTGTCGGTTTGGTGCCCCTGCCCGTTTATCACGGCAAACCGGGTAAGGGTCTTTCGATCCAGATGACCGTCAAACACGGTCCGGTCACCCTGCTGTCGGTCGTGGAAGGACACGACGGAATTTTCCTGCTGGTAGCCGAAGGCGAATCGGTACCGGGTAAAGTGTTGCAAATCGGCAATACCAACAGCCGATATCGGTTTTCGATCGGAGCCCGGGCCTTCATGGACGCCTGGTCCAAAGCCGGACCGGCCCACCATTGCGCCATCGGAACCGGTCATCTGGCCCGTAAAATCGAAAAACTCGGTTTTCTGTTGTCGATTCCGGTCGTAAAAATATCCTGATTTTCCGATTCATTTTCAGGTCCGATTTTTGCAGGAGGTTTTACTGACAAGGTAAAACCTCCTGTTTTTTAGTACAATACAAGGTTTTACTCCGGCCGAAACCACCGCATCATAATCTATTTATCAATTTATCATTAATTTAACGTTTTCTTATCTCAAAATTCCATCGTACCTTTGCTTTCCCATTAAAAGTTCGTATATGAAAAGATTAGTATTATACGGCTGCCTATTTTTGACGGTACTGGCAACATTCCCTCAAATCGGGAAAGCGCAAAATCTGATTGGATCCCATGTGAAACCGATCAACATCCGTGACGCTTCCGACAACTCGATTCCCATTCCCAAACTCGGAGAAAAACATTTGCTGATCTTTTATGTGGATCCCGACCACGCCAACCAAAACGCCGAATTCATTGACCACCTCGAGAAGAATCACATTCTCAGCGACAATATTCATTCGTTCGGCATCGTTAACCTGAAAGATGCTCCGATGTTACCCAACGGTATCGTCCGGTCGATGGTTCGCAAAAAAATCAATCAAACCGGCGCCGATATCTATACCGATCCGGATCACCTTTTGCGCGACGGATGGAATCTGGGAGACGTCAACAATCAATTCACCCTGATATTCGTTACGAAAGACCTTGAAATCAAATTTTTATCCAAAGGAGAATTAACTCAGGAACAAATCGAGGAATTCTATCGCGTCATCAACGAATACAAGTAATCCCTGCTCCCTCATGAAATCAAAACCGCTCCTGCTGCTATTTGCGATGCTCGTCCTGATCGAGATCGCACCCGCTCAAAACAGGACAGAGAACTCTTCCGTGCAGACAGAAACGGCACAAACCTCGATCGAATCCCGAAAAGAGCGCAAAAAACACAAAAAAGCCCTCCGGGATCTATCGAAACAATCCGACCCGATCCTCGAAAACACCTGGGATCAACCGGACACCCTGATCGCAGACACCCTGCCGGTAAACACCTGGCAAACTTCCTCCGCAACCGAAGATTCCATACGGATCGACTCGACACAAACCGATACCCTGGCCAAACGTCCGGGATTCTTCCGACGTTTCTACAACTATTTTGCCGACTCGAACGAAGACAAAACCTTAACCAAAAAGCTGGATTTCAGTATTATCGGAGGTCCTCACTACTCCTCATCCACGAAATTGGGGTTAGGCATCGTTGCGGCAGGTCTCTACCGGGTTGATCGCAACGACCTGAGTATTCCACCTTCGACCGTATCGCTGTTCGGCGATGTGACGACCTCCGGATTCTACCTGCTGGGAATCAGCGGCACGACCTTATTCAAAAGTGCCAAATACCGGCTGAGTTTCAATACCTATTTCTTCTCCTTCCCGAGCGCATTCTGGGGCATCGGCTACGACAACGCCACCTATGGCAAGGCCGGGACCTACAAACGATTGCAGAATCAGGTCAAAGTCGACTTTTCCTACCGCATCGCCAAGAACTTTTACATCGGCGCCAATGCCAGCTTCAATTATGTCGAAGGGGTCAAATTTTCCGATATCAGCATGCTGAACGGACAGGACAAAATGACGATCAATACCGGAGTCGGCGTATTCTTGGAATTCGACTCCCGCGACTTTATTCCCTCTCCGTTCCGTGGCGTATACTTGAAATTGGATCAGCGATTCTTCCCGACGTTTATGGGGAACAAATCGAACTTCACCCGTACGGAATTTACCGGCGACGTCTACACTCGACTGTGGAAAGGCGCTATCCTGGCCTACGACCTGCACGGTATGTTCCACTCCGGAGACACACCCTGGACCATGTTGGCCCTGATGGGCGGTTCGAAACGTATGCGCGGGTACTACGAAGGACGTTATCGCGACAAAAACCTGATCGAAACACAACTCGAACTGCGTCAGAAAATATATGGACGTAACGGTATCGCCGTATGGGTCGGAGCCGGGAACGTATTCCCCTCATTCCGGGAATTCAACTGGTCGCAAACACTGCCCAACTACGGGATCGGATACCGCTGGGAATTCAAAAAACGCGTGAATGTCCGTCTGGATTACGGGTTCGGAAAAAAAGGTCAGAACGGTTTCATGTTCAGCATCAACGAAGCATTTTAACATCACGGCAAACGAAAAAATCGAATCATGTGGGAAAAGGATCGGACAAGTAGTAAGCAAATGAACTTCCAAGAGAAAGCTGCCCTGATGTTCGTCTTCATCATGCTGATGCCGAATATTCTGCTTGCCTGCACGGAAGACTATTCCGCAGCGGCGATTGCGGCGTCCCTGCTTCTGCCGGGAGCCTGCTATCTGTTATGGAGCATGATCTTGCGACGTCCGGGCGCCATGATCTTGTGGGCCTTGCCGATGATGATTCTCGGAGCGTTCCAAATCGTCCTGATCTATCTGTTCGGAGGATCGATCATCGCCGTGGACATGTTCACCAATCTGTTCACCACCAATGCCTCGGAAGCCGGAGAACTCTTAGGCAGTCTGTGGCCGTCGATACTGTTCGTCTGTCTGCTTTATATTCCGCTGATCGCGGTCGGTATCGTCTCCCTGCGCCGGAAAACCCACTATCGTCCGGCATTCCGACGTCGGAGCCTCTATACAGCCGTCGGCATGTTGTTGGGAGGTATTTTATGCTCCTGGCTGGCTGCTCAACGGCCTGATTACGGCATCCGATACCAGGTTTTTCCCGCCAATGTCATCTACAACATCAAACTGACGCTCGACAAGTGGAACCGAAGCCTGCACTATCCCGAAACCTCCCGCGATTTCACGTTCCACGCCCATAAAGAACAAAAAAGTTCCCAACGTGAAATTTATGTACTGGTGATCGGCGAAGCCTCCCGGGCCGACAACTGGAGCCTGTTCGGATACGAACGCCAAACGACCCCGCGACTGGCCAAACGAGAAGGTTTGGTGCCGTTCAACAACGTACTGACCCAATGCAATGCCACCCATAAAAGCGTTCCCATCATCCTGTCCCCGGTTTCGGCCAAAAATTTCAACGACATCTACAGCGAAAAAAGCCTGATTACGGCCTTTAAAGAAGCCGGATTCCGAACACTGTTCATCTCCAACCAGGTTCCGAACCGTTCGCTGATCGATTATTTTTCGGAAGAAGCCGAAGAACGGATCGACATCAGTCCCCGGGAAGGGACGCTAATCACCGACAACCGCCCGGACGGAGACATGTTGCCTTTTATCCGGGAAAAAATAGCCGATACCACCCTCGGGAACCTGTTGATCGTCCTGCACACCTACGGGTCTCATTACAACTATTATCATCGTTATCCCCGCGAATTTGCCCTTTACCAACCCGATCTGGTCTCCTCGATCAACCGACGCAATCGCACCGAAGTCGTCAACGCCTACGACAACAGCGTCTATTATACCGATTTCGTACTCGACGAGATCATATCGACCCTGGAACAAAGCGGCGACTGTACGGCTCTGTTCTACATCTCGGATCACGGGGAAGATCTCATGGACGATCGTCGTCACCGTTTTCTGCACGCTTCCCCCACTCCGACGTACTATCAGCTGCACGTAGCTTGTTTCGGGTGGTTTTCGCCCTCCTACCGGGAAACATTCCCCGAAAAATACAAGGCGGCTCAAGAGAACGTCGCCAAACCAGCCACTACCGCTACCGCCTTCCATACGATAACCGATATGGCCTCGCTGCAGAGTCCCTATATCGTTCCGACCCGTTCCCTGGTTTCGGATCGCTACCGGCAGGGGCCGCGCATGTATCTCAACGATCATGACAAAGCGGTAGCCGTCACGGATGCCGGCCTCAAGAAACAAGATTTCGAGGTCTTCCAACAACGGGGCCTGCTGACCGAATAAAATGCGCCTTCCCGAATCGTTTGCCGGAATGTACTTGTCATTCCGGCTTTTTTAGTCTCCATTCCCACACCCGCTGCTCCCCGGATATTCGGGGAGTCTTTCCGGGTAAACGTATCCGACACACCCCGTTAAAGCCCACTACAAATACTAATAATCAAATATTTACAGAAGCTATCAATCACACTTAACGTATAAAATACAGTAACTTTAGGTTTGCCGAAAAATAATTGTAACTTTGTATAGAAGCAGTTCGGCAAGGCCCATGGTTCCCCAGATCAATCCTTCCTTATCGGTCGATTGCGTGGTTTTCGGCTTCGACGGTCGTTCGCTCAAAGTTCTGTTGATCGAACGCCGCTCCCCTCTGCGCAACGAAGAAGAGGAACCCGATTTCAAATTGCCCGGCAGTCTGATCTTCGAACACGAAACCGTCGACGAGGCCGCCCATCGGGTACTGAAACAATATACCGATCGTCAGGGGATTTATCTGTGCCAACTGCATGTTTTCTCGGAGCCCGACCGTATCAAGGGGGAAGAGTTGGAATGGTTGCAGGCTCACTACCGGGTCACGACCTCCCGGGTGGTAACCGTAGCTTACTATATGCTGGTCAAACTGGATGATGCGCTGCAGACGGATGTCCGTACGCGCGGTGCCCGCTGGATCGACCTGGAGGCCATCCACCAGCTGGCTATGGACCACAAGCACATCCTGGCTCACGCCCTCGAAACCCTGAGCAAACAGTTGATGACCGAACCGATTGCCTTCGAATTGCTACCCCGGAAGTTCACGCTGCGGCAACTGCAGGATCTTTATGAAGGCATTTTGGGAATCGAAATCGACAACCGGAATTTCCGCAAAAAAGTGCTCTCCTCGGACTACATCGTCCCTACGGGCGAACGGGAAAAACAAGTGCCCCACAAACCGGCCATGTACTATACGTTCAACCGACAGAAGTTTCGCAAAGATACCCGGCAGAAATTCCGGCTCAATTTTATCAACTGGCAACTTTAAGTAACCCTGACTCTATGTATACTTTAGGTATCGACATCGGCAGTTCGTCTGTCAAAGTCGCTTTGTTGGATCTCGTTTCAGGCCAATGTGCCGAATCGGTCACCTTACCTCAACAGGAGATGCCCATCGACGCCCCTCAACCGGGCTGGGCCGAACAAGACCCTCAAATGTGGTGGCAGTATGCCGCTCAGGGGATCCGGACTCTGATGCGGGACCGCAAGCCGGACAGTGTCCGGGCCATCGGAATCACCTACCAAATGCACGGACTGGTCTGCCTCGACCGGGAGGGAAACCCGCTGCGCAAATCCATCATCTGGTGCGACAGTCGGGCCGTAGATCAGGGAAAACGAGCCCTGGAAGCCTTGGGGCGTCAACGATGTCTGGAGGAATTGCTCAACTACCCGGGCAACTTCACCGCCTCGAAACTGGCCTGGGTCAAAGAACACGAACCGGATGTATTTGCCCGGGTAGATCGATTCATGTTGCCGGGCGACTATATCCTGTATCGTCTCTCCGGCGAAAAATCGACTACCTTCAGCGGATTGTCCGAACAGATTCTCTGGGACTTCAAACACGACCGTCGGGCCGATTTTCTGATCGACTATTACGGGATCGATCCGCAGACGATCCCCGAGCCCGAACCTTCATTGGGCATTCAGGCCCGACTGAGTTCGGAGGCCGCTCACGAACTGGGACTCGCTCCCGACACGCCCATCGCCTACCGGGCCGGCGACCAACCCAACAACGCCTTCTCGCTGAATGTCATGGAACCGGGCGAAGTAGCGGCCACCGGCGGTACGTCGGGGGTTATCTACGGGGTGACCGATCGTCCCGAAGCCGACCGTCTTTCCCGTGTAAACACCTTTCTGCATGTGAACCACGCTCCTCAAACGCCTCGGTACGGCGTGTTGCTCTGTATCAACGGCACCGGTATTCTCAACGCCTGGATCAAACGGACAGTCTCCCCGGAGATCAGTTACGATCAGGTCAACGAATTGGCCACCACGGTACCCGCCGGCAGCGATGGCATCACGATGCTTCCATTCGGTAACGGCGCCGAACGCATGCTGGAAAATCGCTATACGGGAGCCTGCCTGTCGGGAATCGACCTCAATCGCCACACCACGGCCCACCTGTTACGGGGAGCCCAGGAAGGGATCGCTTTTGCCTTCCGATACGGATTGGACATCATGCGGGAAATGGGTCTCGAAGCCCGGGTGATCCGGGCCGGGAAAGCCAATCTGTTCCTCAGTCCGCTGTTCCGACAAACCCTCTCCACGATCTGCGACGTCGACATCGAATTGTACAACACCGACGGTTCGCTGGGCGCCGCACGAGGAGCCGCCCTGGGGGCCGGGCTCTACCGGGATCGGACCGAAGCCTTCGCCTCGTTGAGCAAGCTCTCGGAAGTTCATCCCTGTCCGCAAGAGTCCGCATCCCTGGAAGAGGCCTACTCGCGCTGGAAAGCCGAATTGCAGAACCGGCTCGACGCTTCCGTTTTATCGTAAGTCTTCTTTTCAAAATTAAACCATAAAAAATCAAACGCTATGGAATCCATGTTCTCAAAAATCGGTAAAATCCCTTACGAAGGGCCCGAATCGAAAAATCCGCTGGCATTTCGCTGGTACGATGAAAACCGGCTGGTCGGCGGCAAGACCCTGAAAGAACACCTGCGTTTCGCCATCGCATACTGGCATTCGTTCTGTGCCGACGGCACCGATCAGTTCGGAGGCGGGACCCATCATTTCCCTTGGGAAGGCATCTCCGACCCGGTGGAACAGGCCAAAGCCAAAATGGATTCGGCTTTCGACTTCTTTGTCAAGATCGGCGCTCCCTACTATTGTTTTCACGATGTGGATCTGATTCGGGAAGGCTCCAACGTAGCCGCATACGAAAAAAACATGCAGGCCATTGTCGACTATGCCAAAGCCAAACAACAGGAAACCGGCGTCAAACTGCTGTGGGGAACGGCCAATGTTTTCGGTAACGCCCGCTACATGAACGGGGCCGCCACCAACCCCGATTTCAACGCCGTAGCCTATGCCGGCACGCAAATCAAAAACGCCATCGACGCCACCATCGCTCTGGGCGGTGAAAACTACGTGTTCTGGGGCGGACGCGAAGGGTACATGTCGCTGCTGAACACCGACATGAAACGCGAAAAGGATCATCTGGCCATGATGCTGACCATGGCCCGCGACTACGCCCGTCGCAACGGGTTCAAAGGCACCTTCCTGGTGGAACCCAAACCGATGGAACCGACCAAACACCAGTACGATTACGACACCGAAACGGTGATCGGTTTCCTGCGCCACTACGGACTGGATAAAGACTTCAAGGTCAACATCGAGGTAAACCACGCTACCCTGGCCGGCCACACCTTCGACCATGAATTGCAATGTGCCGCCGACGCCGGCATGCTGGGCAGCATCGACGCCAACCGCGGCGATGCCCAGAACGGCTGGGATACCGACCAGTTCCCCGTCAACCTGCAGGAAACCGTGGAAGCCATGCTGGTCATTCTCCGCAACGGCGGGTTGGGCACCGGCGGGATCAACTTCGACGCCAAAACGCGACGCAACTCCACCGACGTGGAAGACCTGTTCATTGCCCATATTACCGGAATGGACACCTTTGCCCGTGGCCTGATCATCGCCGACGAGCTGTTGCGCAACTCCCCGTTGGAAAGTTGGCGCAAGGAACGTTACGCTTCGTTCGATGCCGGACAGGGCGCCCTGTTCGAACAGGGAAAACTGACCCTCGAAGCCCTGCGCGATGCAGCTGCCGCCCACGGCGAACCGGCCACCACGAGTGGTAAACAGGAAAAATACGAACAACTCCTGACGATGTACCTCTAACCGAATTCCACCCCGGAATCAGGCCTCAATCCCTGTTCCGGGGTTTCTTCTTCCTAAAACCGACCTGAATGAAAAACAATGCGAGTTATCTGATGTTCCTGACCCTGGTGGCCACCCTGGGAGGATTGCTTTTCGGCTACGATACGGCGGTCATCTCGGGAACCGTAAAATACCTGGAAATCAATTTTGTTGCACCCCTTGCACTGGAAGAAACAGCCGCCAGTTCGTTGTTAGGCTTCGCCGTATCGAGCGCCCTGATCGGATGTATTCTGGGGGGATTGGTGGGCGGCTACATGGCGAACCGGTTCGGACGCAAGCGCAGCCTGATGATTGCGGCCGTGCTGTTCATCGTCTCGGCCATCGGATCGGCCTACCCCGAAATGGGATTCGGATCGGGCGAAATGCATCGCTTCCTGACCCATTTCATCGTTTACCGCATCATCGGAGGCGTGGGCGTAGGAATGGCTTCGGTGCTCTCCCCCATGTATATTGCGGAAATGGCTCCGGCCGCCCGACGCGGAGGACTGGTCGCCTGGAACCAGTTTGCCATCATTTTCGGTATGCTGGTCGTCTATTTTGTCAATTATGCCATCGCCCTGAGCGGAGACGAAGCCTGGCTGACCACTACCGGCTGGCGTCTGATGTTCCTCTCGGAAGTCGTTCCGGCGGCCCTGTTGCTGATTCTGGTGACCCTGGTTCCTGAAAGTCCGCGCTGGCTGATCATGCGCGGTCGCGAAAACGACGCTCTTTCCGTACTGGAACGCATCAACGGCCCTCAAGGAGCCCAAACGGAAGCCGAAGCAATCCGAGCCTCATTCTCCCAAGTAGTACGCTCCAAACTGTTCACCTATGGGGTGACGGTGATTGTCGTGGGAATTCTGCTTTCGGTATTCCAGCAATTCATCGGCATCAACGTCGTACTCTATTACGCACCCGAAATCTTCCGCAACATGGGCATGGGAACCAACGCAGCCCTCGCCCAAACGATCATCGTGGGCATCATCAACCTGTCGTTCACCGTACTGGCCATCTTCACGGTCGACCGTTTCGGACGCAAACCGCTGATGATTATCGGAAGCCTGGGAATGGCCGTGAGCATGTTCACGTTAGGAATGGCCTTCTATACCCGCAGCATGGGTATCGTTGCCCTGCTGGCCATGCTCTGTTACGTGGCTTCATTCGCCATGTCATGGGGACCGATTTGCTGGGTACTGCTCTCGGAGATCTTTCCCAATTCGATCCGCAGTCAGGCCATGGCTTTGGCCGTAGCCGCCCAATGGATTGCCAACTACCTGGTATCATGGACCTTCCCGATGATGGACAAATCGTCCTTCCTGACCGAACATTTCAACCACGGATTCGCCTACTGGATCTATGCCCTGATGGCCATCCTGTCGGCCCTGTTCATGTGGCGTTGCGTACCCGAAACCAAAGGCAAAAGCCTGGAAGAGATGGAAACCCTCTTTCCGAAAAAATAGAGTCTCACCTCGAGTTTCTTACCCAAAACGACCGACTGCTGTCTGCAGTCGGTCGTTTTCTTTTCTTCCATCCGGGTAGAACGGTTTTACCAACGTGTCGAATAGTTCTTCAACTGACGCCGCAGGATCAAATGACCACCCTCGCACACTTTATCGAGCAAGGCATGAAAACGTGGCCCGTGATTTTTGTGCCGGGTATGACACAATTCGTGCAAGATCACGTAATCAATCAGCGGATCGGGCAGTTTCATCAGATGGAGACTCAATGAAATATCGTTATTGACCGAACAACTTCCCCATCGTGTATGGGTGTTCCGAATCGTTACATTGCCGCAACGGAAACCGTTCTGTCGGGCCAGTTCCGCCACCCGCCCCGGCAAATAAGCCTTGGCCTCGATCCGCCAGGCCTCCTCGATACCGCGGTGAATCGCTTTCTGTACCCGATCCTCTTCAGGCGCCCAGGCTGCCGGATAACGTACCACGACCGTCTCCGCCACGACCCGAATGCGAATCTCATCGTTGTCGGAGGGTTCGAGACTCAGATGATGCGAACGTGTCTCATAAGGAGGCAGAATCACCCGGGGCCGATACCGTTCCGCCATCCGTTGACGTGCCCGCAATACCCATTCTTGTTTTTCTTCCAAAAAATGCAGGGCCTCCTGACGACTCATCCGACGAGGAATGGTCAGACGTACTTCTCCTCCCGGCCGCACACTGATCGACAGTCGACGGGCACGCACACTCGGATGAATCGTAATCTCGCCCAAAACGGGATGAAGATAGGTACTCATGGTTAACGGGCTTTTTCGCCGACGAAAGTAGCCTTCAGACTCAATTTGCTCAATGTCCCGAACCTTCCCTGTGTATCGTCTTTAAAAGCCGTGAAAAACATCGTATAGGTCCCATCCTCTTCCGGAATCAACGACAGCGGGGTACGCATCATCCGCCACCATTTCGTCACCGCAGGTTCCAGTTCGAAATGACGCAACGGGCACCAGTTCACTCCATCCCAGGAAAGCGTGTAACCCATCTTATTCACCCAGGGGCCTCCATCCACGATGGCAATATAGACCCCATTGTCCAGTTGCGAGACGATGGGATTTTCGGCAAAGCTACGCAAATCGACCGGATTCCGATCGCTCATCCGGCTCCAGGGTCCCTCGATCCGATCGGCCTGCGCCAACCCCACCTGCCATTGACAGGTCGACAGTTGCTGGGTCGTGGCACTGCCGTAAAAACCATACCAACGATCTCCGATCTGATAGGGGAAAAACGAATCTACGCCCTGATGTCCTTCCCAGGGATCGGGATCGACGTCATAACGCAAAATGATTTCCCGGTCGGTGTAAGGACCGCCGAAACCGTCGATCCCTTCCGTATCCGACACTGCGTGCTGAATCACGCCGTCGAACCCGGCATTGCTTACATCGGGTTCCGAAGGTTTGCCCTTGTAACAAACATAAAACAAATGCCAGCGGTTATCCTCCGGGTGAAACACCGGCATCGGGCCCCAAACCGCCGCCCGCTGCGACGTACCCGTAAAATCGCCATCCGACTGACGAATCGTTCCTACCCGTTCCCAGGCAAGACCATCCATCGAACGCCAATGCCCCAACCGCATATTGACACAATAAGGTTCATCCACCATTTCGGCCGTCATCATGTGGTACCATGCCCCCAGTTTGACCACCCGACCCCCTTCCAACCCGTAGCGGATATCTTCGGTTCCGGGCGAACCGCGATGAATCACCGTATCGGCACAAGCCACCACCTCAAAGCGAACGATCGTATCCTGTTCGCCGATCAATCGGGGGGTCTTTTCTCCGGAGTGACAACTTACTCCCATCAGGGTCCAGAATACGACCCCCAGTTTTATCCATCCATATCTTTTCATAGGCTCTGTTTTTAATGCAGGAGGGCGTCCAACCGGGAACGCCCTCCTATAATCCTTCGTCACCAACCGTTACCGTTCCGCTTCATAGAATCCGAAACGGCTCTTCAGGCCAAACGGTGTCAGGCAATACTCCGAAGCCTTGCGTCCGGGTGCCACATTTTGCCAGCGATCGGGACCCGTATACCCGTCATAGGCCCGGAAATGCGGTCCCATCAGATTCTGCAAACTCCCGACTACCCGTACTTCCACCCGGTTAGCCCCTTTCTGCACATAAGGCGTCACATCCAAGGCATAAGGTTCGGCAAAAATCACCCCGGCCTTGCGATCATTGATCCATACCTGCACCAGCGAACCGTTCCAGTCATCGACCTTAATAATATGGCGTTTATCCGGATTCCGTACGTCATAGAATTCGGTGTAACGCATTTCCCAAGGATAGAACGGAGCTCCCAACGCCTGCCAATCCTGGAGTGAGTTGTCCTTCTTTTCGGGAACAATCACCCAACGATCCTCGCGATTGACCACATCGAAATGACCCAGTACATAAACGGCAGCCAATTCGGTGAATACGGTCGGATGTTCGGCACTGATTTCCACAACGTTTTCGCCCACTTTCACGTGCGGGCCGATCGTAATGCGTTTGAAATCTTCATCCACCATGAAATAATAGCCTCCTCGAACGACCTGACCGTTGATCTTAATGGTATACAGGTTGGGGTTTTCCACCACCATGACCATCGAAGCCATATCGACCTGAGGATCGGCTACCGTAAAACGATAAGTAGCCGTAAATCCGGGAGCTTTCGACAAATCGAGGTCTACGATATTACGACCGTACTGTACGGCACGATACCAGGGATTCCCCGTCAAGCCGGCTTTTTGGAACACCTTATCACAGGCATCGGTCCAATACAGATTCTGATACGTATCGCCTCCGCAGCTCAAATCCATGAAGTCGAGGAGCAAAACGTTTTCTTTCAGCCGTTCGATCTTCATCGGACGCATCGGTTCCAACACGGTGAGGGTACCCGGATCGCTGACGGTTTCAGCGGCAATCGGCGTATCGGAAATACGCAGCAGCACACTCCCGGCCGGTTCCACCCGAGCAGTCACCGTTACCCGACCATTCGTAACCGTATAAGGAACTTCATATGTTTTTCCATCCATGGCATCCATACGAACCACATATTTGCCCGGCAAAGCAACCGTTACCTCCGAAGCCTCATCCATCGAAGCATTGGTCAGCAACAGAATCTGTCCGTCGGTGAACTGACGACGGTGATGATAGAGATCGCCTCCCTGTATCTGCTGGAAATCGATCTTCGCCTTATCTCGCAAATAGCTGTCGATCAAAGCATCATCACATTTTTCAGCCCGAATCACGTTTTCCGTATTCCAGAATGCTTCGGCTTCGGGGCTGTAGGCTCCGTCAATCAGAGTCGGAGTACCCAACGCTATAATCTGTCCGCCGGCAGCGGCAAAAGATTGCAACAACGCAAACGTTTCGCTTTCCAGATTTTCCGTCAAAGCCGGAACGACAAATGTCCCGTACGAACGCTGTCCCACGACAAAACGCCCATCCTGTACCGAACCATGATCTTTGAAAATCGCCTCACAACCCAGATCGTATTCTACCTGAGCCTTTTCCAGCCGAGTGACCAGATCCTGAAAAGCCTGACCGATCCGTTGAGCCTGGTTATCCTCTTTCTGCCCCTCATACTGGTTATACAACCAGGCCGAAGTCGTGGGTTCCAGCACCAGGATATCGTTGATCTGATCCCCCATGCTCATCGCGGCACTCATACGGCCGTTGTAGTCGTTGAGCAGGTGATAATCGCTCCACCAGGTAGCGGCCCGGCTGAATTCGGGCGGATAATCGGTCTTACGCGATCCCAACATACTCATATGCGACAGATGCTGGTTCACAAAATTGACACCCAGCACATATTGCCAGTCCCCCAGGCGTTTGAAATCCTTGAACGTCGCATTCCATCCGGCCCCGCCGTAAGTTTCGCTCAATACACGCTGACGCCCCAACTGATTGGCGACACTGCGCACCTCTTTCACCGAACGGATATTTCCGAACTGGGCATTGGGCGAAGTTTCGTCGAACTGATTGAACAACATATCGATACCCGGCATCTGCTGCCAAGCGGCCATGGCCATGTTGTCGGGTACCCCCGTCGTCTTGGGCCACAGGTGTTCCCAATAATGTCCGGTCCAGACGATTCCTTTATCGGCACAGTATTCATACCAAGGTTTGGCCCAACGTTCCACGAAAAGTCGGGACAACAATTCGAAATAGTCGTGACGCACCTTTTTCCAATCCCCGATCTCTTCGTGCAAGGCCGGCAATTGGGCACTCAGGTCATATCCGTAAGTCTGTTCGAAGACTTCGAACAGATCGGGCGTCCAACGAACCCCTCCCGGAGAAACGATTTCGGGTTCATCCGTAAAAATACCCTCTACGCTCAAATTCAAATCCCCTTCCAGGTTCTTTTCGTAACCACTCATGGTCACCTTCATGAACTGCTGCGTCACGCCCGGTTTCAGCAAATCGACATACGACGTACCGCCCATCCAGGGAGAAGGCTGATAATAAGTCTTTGTGTACAAATAGAATTTTCCCTTTTTACCGGCCATTTTAGCGGCTTTGTCGGTCACATTGGTCAATTTTCCCTTTTTCTCACTGACAATCACCGTATAAGGAGATACATCTTCCGGCATCACCTCCACGACCGTCGGTTTCAACCCCTGCCCCTGGTTATAAGACTCGGGCATGGTGCGAGGCACATGACCCCCCGCAAAACCACTGGGGTAGGAATTTTCGTCATACAGCCAGACATTCAATCCGAATTCGTGCCCTCGGCGAACGGTATAAGCGACCAGATCGAACCACTCCTGAGAGAGATATTCGGTCGACAAACCCGGACGAGGATGGATAAAAACCCCTCCGCATCCTTGTTCGCGGAATTCACGCAGCATATTATCAATCTGATACTGAGAAACCTGTGCATTCCAGACCATGAACGGAGCCGTCCGATAATTCTTTCCGGGATCCGGAAACTCTTCCAACAGACCGTTCATCGATTGTTTGGGTTGCGGCTGAGCCGAAGCCGTGACGCAAAAAGTCGCCGCAGCCAACAAAGCCGTGAAAAGACATTTCATAAATTCGTTTATTTTTAGGTTAGTGATAACATAAGGTGCCTCTCTCGACAACTCAAAGATACGATTATTTTTGATTGCGCAAAACAAGTATTCTCCCCCAATTTGCAAATCCGGGAAGCATTCTCTACCTTTGATCGGCCCGGACGAACGGGTTACAACCACCCTATAACCGACATTTCCGATCATGACCGAACATTCGACCTGCCATATCACACTGGTCCCGCTGGGACGTACCTTAACCGTTCCCCGGGGATCGAACCTCGGCGATGCCATTCACGAACTGGGATTGGAATTTCCCTGTGGGGGCAAAGGCACCTGTGGAAACTGCAAAGTGCGCGTACTGGCAGGACATATCGCTCTGGATCCCGTCCACGAAGCGGTTCTGAAACGCAAAAAACTGGACGACGAATGGCGTCTGGCCTGTCTGAGTCAGGTCAATGACGACATCACCATCGAGGTGGCCCAATTCGAAAGCATCGTACTGGCCGACGAAACACCGTTCCGGTTTACCCCCCGGAACCAATGCGGCATTGCCGTCGACCTGGGTTCGACGACCCTAGTCTCGCAACTGCTCGACATGGAAAACGGACAGGTTCTCGCCGTACAAACCGCCCTCAACCCGCAGGCCGTCTACGGAGCCGACATCATGTCCCGTATCGGATATGCCATGCAAAGTCCGGAAAATGCCGCCCGACTCACTTCGCTGATCCGACAAACGGTCGGCGCTCAGGTCGAAACCCTGGCCCGACAGGCAACGCGTCCGATCGGTCGGGTACGCATCGTGGGCAACAGTGTCATGCACCATCTGTTCTGCGGACTGGATGTCACACCCCTGTCGGCCTATCCGTTCGAATCGCCCCGCAACGGCATGGTCCATTTCGGCCCGGCCGATCTGGGATGGAACATCGACCCGAATATAGATATCACCTTTCTGCCCAACATCGGCAGTTTTGTCGGCAGTGACATTCTGGCCGGCATTTACGCCGCCGGAATGTTTTCGAGCGAAGCACCTCGGGTTCTGGTCGATCTGGGCACCAACGGAGAGATCGCCGTGGGCAACCGCAAGGGTATCGCCTGTGCCTCCACCGCTGCCGGTCCGGCTTTCGAAGGCAGCAACATCTCCTGCGGCATGCGGGCCAGCACCGGTGCCATCTCCTCCATCGAAATGGAAGGCGGACAGCAGAAAATCCATGTCATCGGTTCCGGAAAAGCCAAAGGCATCTGTGGCAGCGGGCTGATCGACGCCATCTACCTGGGCGTGACCCGGGGCGACATCGACGAACAGGGCGTCATTCTCCACGACCCCAAAGTGTTGCCACTGACCGACGAGGTACACCTCGAACAACAGGACATTCGGGAATTTCAACTGGCCAAAGCGGCCGTCGCCACCGGCGTCGAACTGTTGCTGCATGATGCCAACCTGACTCACGAGGGCATCGACAAGATGTTCATTGCCGGAGGGTTCGGTAATTACATCAACTTGGATCACGCCACCCGACTGGGATTGTTGGAATTCACGCCGGCCCAAATCGTCAAACTGAGCAACAGCGCCCTGATCGGCGCCAAAATGTTCCTGTTCCAGGACGACGACTTCATCAACGGCCTGTTGCCGTTCACCCATCACATCTCGCTGGAAAGCGATCCCGCCTTTTTGGATACTTTCTGTCAGAAAATCCTCTTCACGACCCGATAATCGGATACCCCCTAAAACAGAAAGGGTGCCCTTGAGGACACCCTTTCTGACTATGTATAAGCGGAAACTCTCCGCCTATTCGAACTTCGCAAAATCATACGGGATCTTTCCCTCTTCTCGCATCTGTCCCGGCATCAACCACACCGTGATATCCGACGTGGCATTCAGCGGCAATTCGGCCTCGAAGCCCACGAATTGAGTTCCCGGATTGGGGGAATTGAAACTGTAATCGGGCTCGGTGCTCCAGGTCCTCAACTTCACCGGGAAAGGAGCCTGCACCCGCATATAAAGGACTTTACCGTCTTTTTCGAGACGAGCGGTCGTATCCGACAGGAAAGTAATGCGATCGGCCGCAGTCACCATATTCCAGCGCATCGCCGTAAAGCGATTGGTCGTGAGCCGATCCTGTATGACGGCATACTGACCGTTCACCAGCGACACGGCCCGCAAAGCCCGGGCGATCTGAGGCGCATAAACCGCACTCAAATCCGAAGCCACACACATCAAACCTTCCTCACGCACCACATCATCGATCTCGGCACGGGTGGTAATCTTCTGCGGTTTATCGTTAAAGGTCAAGGTATTGTGAGCCTGATTCCGATAACGGAACACATCCCAGCGCTGCGATTCCTGTTCCCGCAGCCAGAGATCCACCCCGCGGCTTTCCAACTGATTATACATTTCGCCGCCCAAATCCAAGGCCCAACGCACCCCTTCGGCTTCCAGGAAGAAAGAGCCGACATCCATGTGAGCATGGTTCAAACCGGCCTGTCCGGCTTTGAAAGCCAGGTAAACGGCTCCCGGTTCATCCCACGAAGAGCGCATGATCGCCACCGGAGAACCGCCCCGACCCATATAGAAGCAATCGGAAGGCACCTCCGGATTCGACAACGGAGCTTCGGATCCGGCACCCCATAACATGACGACAGGCAGCACCCGGTTCGTCAGATAGCTGCATGCGGTATCGGTCTCGAAGAGTCTTTTCTGCTGATACAACAGAGCCGGATCGCCCGTCTTACCGTAAAACCAGAAAACCGTGGGATTGAACAGCGGGCGCGGAC
Source organism: uncultured Alistipes sp. (assembly GCA_944326855.1). Classification (GTDB taxonomy): domain Bacteria; phylum Bacteroidota; class Bacteroidia; order Bacteroidales; family Rikenellaceae; genus Alistipes_A. The sequence goes on from CALVFO010000001.1 coordinate 110,763, forward strand.
CGTTGTCCGAAAAATTAAACTGGCTCAGCGCCGGAGTGATCATCACCTGAGAGAACAAACCGGTCTGCATGAAACCCGGTGTTTTGGAAAGGTCGAAATCGGTGCCGAACGCCTTTTCCAACGCCGACAGGAACAACACATTGTAGGTCGTACCGTAATCCCAGTAATCGATTCCTTCCGGATAGGCTCCGTCCGGACCGTATTCATGCATCGGCTTTTGGATGGTGGCAATCGCCCGGTTGATATACGGAATCACAGCCTTCGGGTCGCGATCGTATAAAGCCAAAGCCGCATAGGTTACCCCTGCATTGCAGACCTGATTCCAGTTATGTTCGGCCGTCAGCCACCAGTTCGAATCATCGGCCGTATCCAGTCCCTTTTCTTTCAGGGCCCGGGCGATGGTTTCACGCGATTCCGGCGAGAGATAATCATAAAACCAGTCGTATCCGATAGCCAATGCGGTCATCATCTCACCCACATCCAGGTAGTGGGACGGATTCCAGTCGACAAACGACGAGGCCTTGAGCATCTCCCGCTCGGCCCGTTCGGCGTATTTATCGTCACCGGTCATCCGCCAGGCATAGCCCAGATACAAAATCCGGCGCAAATCTTCCCGGCAGGTGGTCAGCAAACGCATTCCGATCTTGACCCGTTCATTGACCGGCAATTCGACAATGCGATCGGCTTCCTGCAAAATCAATTCATGCAACCGACTCCAATACGTATCGGCTTTAATTTTCTTTTTCAGAGCTTTCTCTTCACCCTTGAACCACAACAGTCGCGGATGAGCCGGCAGCGTCATGTCGGCCGTCACCGGACCGGAAACCGTCGCCAGGGTTGGCACTTGTTCCTGCGCCGCCAACGGTCCACCTACAAACAGAGCCGCCAAAACGGCACAACACCATAATCGGATACTTTTCATGAAGCATTCAGGTTTTATCGGTTAACGGGTCGGCACGTTCGGACCCCGACCCCCAAGATGTAACTCAACAAATTATCCGGCCAGCGAAACGTTGAAAAATTCCACGATCCCCACCACCTCGTTGGCTTCGTTCACCACCACAATCGAATGAATCTTATGGTTGCGCATCATCTCTTCGGCCACCACGATCCGCTGATCCGGCAAGATGGTCTTCGGGGTACGGGTCATCACTTCCTGAGCCTGAATATTAAAGAACTCGGCCTTGTATTTGGCCATCGCCCGACGCACGTCGCCATCGGTAATAACCCCGATCAGTTTCCCGTCTTCTACAACGGCCGCAATACCCAAGCGGGCATCGCTGATGGCAATGATCACATCCCCCAGGGTCGTGGTCTTGTCCACCAGAGGCAGGTTATCGCGGCGCATCACATCCTGCACCCGGGTCAACAAACGGCGTCCGAGACTCCCGCCCGGATGGAATACCGCATAGTCTTCGGCTTTGAAATTGCGTTCGGTCAGCAAGGCCACGGCCAACGCATCGCCCATCACCAAGGTGGTCGTCGTGGAGGAAGTAGGGGCCAGATTCAACGGACAAGCCTCGCGTTCCACCCCGATATTAAGATGATAATGTGCATGTTTGGCCAGGGTCGATTCCGGGTTTCCGGTCATGGCGATCACCACGTTCTTATTGTGTTCGAAAAAAGGTATCAGCTTCAGGATTTCGTCGGTCTGTCCCGAGTTGGCAATGGCGATCACCACGTCCCGCGATTCGATCATTCCCAAATCACCGTGATAGGCCTCGCCCGGATGCATAAAAAAAGAAGGGGTACCGGTACTGGCCAGCGTAGCGGCAATTTTTTTGCCGATGATACCCGATTTCCCCATGCCCGTCACGATTACTTTCCCGTCACTGGCCAAAATAGCCTTAACGGCTTTTTCAAAATCATCTGTCAATTCGTTGACCAAATTGCGAACCGCATCGGCTTCGGTATTGATCGTATGAATGGCACTCGCTTTAATATCGCTCATAAATTTTCCAATATTATTATTAAGTCATTCCGGGCTCGGCCCGGCTTTCGTAGTCTTCACGCAAGCCTAAAAACACGCGGCTATTTCCCGACCCGATTTTGTTTTTTTCCGAACCTTCGGCCCTCATACGCCTCCGACAAACTTCCGAATATCGGGACGCATTTCCGAAAAAACGGAATCGTCGGGCATCCAAATTTACTAAAAAGTTCCGATAAGCCCATACTTCCGCGTCGAACAGAAAACCTGACTGTAAATATGGAACCCGGGACGAGAGGTTTCGATCTTGCGATTGAGTTGCAAGATGGGTGACCCGGACTTCACATGCAGGTATTCACGTTGACGTTTATCGGCCCGGATGGCCAACAATTGCTGGGTTCCCCCCGTCACCGTAATCTGATACTGGGTCCGCAAAAAGTTGAACAACGAAGCGTTCTCCAGGTTATAGGCCGTAAAATTCGGCAGGCCGATGTTGGGCAACATGGTAATATCCAAAAATACGGGAGCATCGTCCAGCACCCTCAACCGTTCGAAATAGATGCAGCCGGCCTGTTGTTCGAGGGCATTGATCGGAAATCCGAACGCCTCGGTCCAGGGCCTGAGTTCGGGTTTCAGAATAATGCGGGTAAAAAAATCGGGGCGCCCTACGGCCGAGGTCGTTCCCGTCAACGACAAGATTCCGATTCCTCGCGGAGCTCCTTTGACAATACTTCCCTTGCCCTGATGTTTCTGGATATAACCGTCAGCGACCAGTTGATCGAGCGCTTTGCGAACCGTCGGACGGGCCAGGGCATACTCCTGACACAGGTCATGTTCCGAAGGCAGCAGATCGCCCGGCACATAACGTCCATCGGCAATCGCCCGACGCAATGTTTCGTACACTTGTCTATAACGAGGCAATTCCTCCATGATTCGTTTCGTATTTCGGGGGCAACCCCCACGCGGCGAGATTTTTCCAGCCGGTCGAGCGCCTTCTCCCAGACCAAAAATAAAGAAAGATTCCGGCGCCTGCAAATTTTCCGCATACAAATTTGTATATACAGGTTTCCAACTTGTAAACCCAACAAAATTTGCTATCTTACTGATTATGTGCAAATATTAATTTTTTGTAAAAAAACTTGTTCATCTGAAGTTAAAAATGTATTTTTGTGATATTCCGTTTTCAGCAACTAAACCTTAAACAGTATAAAACCTAATTTATGGCTACCGTAGTAATCATGCCTAAACAGGGTCAGTCCGTAGAAAGCTGCATCCTGACCGAATTCAAAAAGAAAAAAGGTGACACCGTCGCCGAGGGCGATATTCTGTTCTCGTATGAAACCGACAAAGCCTCGTTCGAAGAAGAAGCCAAAGTCAGCGGAACGGTGTTGGAGATATTTTTCGATGACGGGGATGAAATTCCCGTGCTGACCAATGTCATGGTCATCGGCAACCCGGGCGAAAGTACCGAAGAGTTCCGTCCGGGCGGTGAAGCCCCCGCCGCAGCGGACACTCCGGCTGCTGCACCGGCCGCCAACGCCACCCCGGTAACGACGGCTCCGGCAACGGCTGCCGCACCGGCTCCCTCGACTCCGGCCGCTGCCCCTGCTACGCCCGCCTCGGGCATTTCCCCTCGGGCCCGCATACTGGCCGAAAAAGAAGCCGTAAATGTAAGCGCCCTCAACGGGACCGGTCCCAAAGGACGTATCATCGAACGGGACGTACGCACCGCCATGGCCGCTACGCCCAAGCTCACGCCGCTGGCCAAAGAGATCGCCAAAAAAACCGGAGCAGCTGTTCCCGCCACGGGAAGCGGTCTGGCCGGCATGGTCAAGGGAGCCGATCTGGGTGCTCTGAAAAATGCCGTTTACAGCAGCGACAACGAAATCAAACCGCTGACCAACATGCGTAAACTGATCGCCAAGGCCATGCACGCCTCGCTGCAGAACTCGGCCCAGCTGACCCACCACCTCAGCGCCGATGCCCGCCGCATCCTCGAACTGCGCGAAAAGGTGAAAAAAGCCATGGCCAACGGTTACCCGACCAACATCACTCTCAACGACATGGTTTGCCTGGCCGTGATCAAGGCCCTCAAACAGTTCCCGCAGGTCAACTCCCACTTCCTGGGCGATAGCATGCGCCTCTTCTCGAAAGTACATCTGGGGCTGGCCGTCGACACCGAACGCGGGCTGATGGTTCCCACCGTCAAGAACGCCGACGATCTCTCGATTCAGGGACTTTCCAACCAGCTCAAAGAGGTGGCTGCCGCCTGCAAGAAGGGCGCTATCGATCCCGACCTGCTCTCCCCCGAAGCCGCTTCATTCACCGTATCGAACCTGGGCAACTACGGCGTGGAAATCTTTACGCCGGTCATCAACCTGCCTCAATCGGCCATTCTGGGTGTGAACACCATCGTACCGCGGCCTAAGGATCTGGGCGGCGGCGTCTACGGGTTCGTTCCCCACATCGGATTGAGCCTTACTTACGACCACCGGGCTCTGGACGGCGGTGAAGCTACCCGTTTCCTCAAACAGATCGCCATCGAAATCGAAAACCTCGACTTCGATATTTAATCTACGAACAACGCATAAAACAAACACGAACCATAAATAAATGATTGATTTAGCGATTATCGGCGGCGGGCCTGCCGGCTATGTGGCCGCCGAACGCGCCGGAGCCAAAGGGCTCAGCGTCGTGCTTTTCGAAAAGAAAGAACTGGGCGGAGTCTGCCTCAACGAAGGCTGCATTCCCACCAAAACCCTGCTCTACGGAGCCAAGGTGTACGATACGGCCGTTCACGGTGACAAATACGGCGTATCGGTACAGGGCGCCACGTTCGACTTCAAAAAAATGATGGATCGCAAAAACAAGGTGATCCGCAAACTGGTCGGTGGCGTGGGAGCCAAGATGAAAGCCCATCAGGTCACCGTGATCAAAGGAGCCGCTCAGATCATGGGTCGCAGTGCCGAAGGCATCGAAATCCAGTGCAACGGTCAAAGCTACAAGGCCGCCAACCTGCTGATCTGCACCGGATCGGAAGCCTTTGTACCGCCCATTCCGGGTCTCAAGGAAGCCGGTGACGTCATTCTCACCAACCGCGAAATTCTCGCCCTGAAAGAACAGCCCAAGAAACTGGTTATCATCGGCGGGGGTGTGATCGGGATGGAGTTTGCCAGCTTCTTCAACAGCCTGGGCACCGAAGTGACCGTCATCGAAATGCTGCCCGAAATTCTGGGCGGTCTGGATGGCGAGATCAGCCACATGCTTCAGGAAATCTACGCGAAAAAAGGTGTACAGTTCCACCTCTCCTGCCGCGTGACCGAAATCAAGGGCAACGAGGTGATCTATACGACCCCCGACGGCAAGAGTGAATCGGCTTCGGGCGACAAGATTCTGGTGAGCGTTGGCCGCCGGGCCGTCACTCAAGGCTTCGGACTGGAAACCCTGGGCGTGGAACTCAACCGGGGCGGCATCAAAGTCGACAACAAGATGCGCACCAACGTGCCGGGCGTTTATGCCGCCGGAGACGTAACGGGCTTCTCGTTGCTGGCCCATACGGCCAGCCGGGAAGGCGAAGTGGTGGTCAACAACCTCACCGGCCGGGCCGACCAGATGCGGTACGACGCCATCCCGGGCGTTGTCTACACCAATCCCGAAGTAGCCGGTGTGGGTCTGACCGAAGAAGCCGCCCAGAAAAAAGGCATCGCCTATCGGGTTGCCAAACTGCCGATGGCCTATGCCGGACGTTTCGTCGCCGAAAACGAAGGCGGTACGGGTCTGTGCAAAGTCCTCGTGGGCGAACAATACGGCGAAGTGCTGGGTGTACACATGCTGGGCAACCCGTGCAGCGAAATGATCTACGGCGCCTGCATGGCCATCGAACAGGAAATGACCCTCGAAGCCATGCAAGAGGTGGTATTTCCCCACCCGACCGTTTCGGAAATTTTCAAAGAGACGATTTTCTCGTTCGAATAACCTTTCCGCTGATCCTGAAACCTAATTTAATAAACCGAAATTTCAACCAAAATGCCTAAATCACAATACGTCGATCCTAAAGAGATCCGCAAAGCCGGAGAGATCACCTTCCAGCCGATCCCGGTCAACCAGTACAACAAAAGCGTCAAAGACGAACTCAAAGCCAAAAATTTCACCGAAGAAGAGCTGAAGAACATCTACCACGACATGGTGGTGATCCGCGAGTTCGAAACCATGCTCAACCTGGTGAAAACCACCGGCGGCTATAACGGCATCGCCTACAACAACCCGGGCCCCGCCCACCTGTCGGCCGGTCAGGAAGCCGCAGCCGTCGGGATGGCCTATACGCTCACCACAGACGACTTCATCTTCGGTTCTCACCGCAGCCACGGCGAAATTCTCGCCAAAGGGCTCCGTTCGATCGCCATCCTCAGCGATGCCGAACTGAAAAAAATCATGAACGAATTCTGGGACGGTGCCACGGTCAAAGTAGCCAAGATGGGCTTCCAGGGCACGACCAAACAACTCGCCCGCCGATTCCTGCTTTACGGTGCCATGGCCGAAATCTTCGCCCGCGTCACCGGATTCAACAAAGGGTTGGGCGGCAGTATGCACACGTTCTTCATCCCGTTCGGGATTTTCCCCAACAACGCCATCGTGGGCGGTAGCGGCGACATCGCCGTCGGTGCAGCCCTCTACAAGAAAATCAACCGAAAACCGGGGCTGGTCGTAGCCAACATCGGCGACGCCTCCATGGCCTGCGGTCCGGTATGGGAAGGATTGGTATTCGCCGCCATGGACCAGTTCAAACAGCTCTGGGAAGGTGACATGAAAGGAGGTCTGCCGGTGATCATCAACATCATGGACAACCAGTACGGCATGGGCGGTCAAACCCGTGGCGAAACCATGGGCTATGACTTCGCTGCCCGCATCGGCGCCGGGGTCAATCCCGAACAGATGCACGCCGAACGAGTTGACGGTTACAACCCGCTGGCCGTGATCGACGCCTATCGTCGCAAACGCGCCGTCATCGAACAAAAAGACGGCCCCGTCCTGCTGGATGTCGTCACCTATCGTTACAGCGGTCACTCGCCCTCCGACGCTTCGTCGTACCGCACCAAAGAAGAAGTGGAAGCCTGGATGGCCGAAGACTGTATCGAAGCCTACGGCAAACAATTGATCGAAGCCGGTATCGTTAAACAGTCCGATCTGGATGCCGTATGGACCGATGTGAAAGAAGTCATGACCGACATCTTCAAACTGGCCATCGACGAAGAGTTGTCTCCGCGCATGGACCTGCACAAAGAACCCGAGCTGCTGGGCGGTATGATCTTCTCGAACGGCTCGGTCGATTCGATGTCCGACGCCACACCCGAAGTCAACCATCCGATGGCTGAAAATCCTCGGGTACAGCAAATCGCCAAAAAGGAACGTTTCGCTACGGACAAAGACGGCAAACCCGTTTCGAAGATGAAACAATTCCAGTTGCGCGACGGGATTTTCGAAGCCATCATCGACCGCTTCTACAAGGACGCCTCACTGGTCGCTTACGGAGAAGAAAACCGCGACTGGGGCGGAGCTTTCGCCGTCTATCGCGGTCTGACCGAAGCACTGCCCTATCACCGTCTGTTCAACTCGCCCATTTCGGAAGCCTCGATCATCGGAACGGCCATCGGGTACGCCATGTGCGGCGGCCGGGTTATTCCCGAAATCATGTACTGCGACTTTCTGGGCCGTTGCGGGGATGAAGTCTTCAACCAACTGCCCAAATGGCAGGCCATGAGCGGCAACATCCTCAAGATGCCGGTCGTTGTCCGTGTATCGGTCGGTTCGAAATACGGTGCTCAGCACTCGCAAGACTGGACTTCGTTGTGCGCCCACATCCCGGGACTGAAAGTGGTCTTCCCCGTTACGCCTTATGATGCCAAAGGGTTGATGAACGCCGCCTTGCAAGGCACCGACCCGGTAATCTTCTTCGAAAGTCAGCGCATTTACGATATCGGCGAACAATTCCACGAAGGAGGTGTTCCCGAAGGTTACTACGAAATTCCGATCGGCGAACCCGACATCAAACGCGAAGGGAAGGATATTACGATCCTGACCATCGGAGCTACGCTTTACCGGGCTCTGGAAGCCGCCAAAATGTTGGAAGAAAAATACGGCATGAGCGCCGAAGTGATCGATGCCCGTTCGCTGGTTCCGTTTAACTACGAAAAAGTGCTGGCTTCGATTAAAAAGACCGGCCGCATCGTCATCGCCAGCGATGCCAGCAGCCGCGGTTCGTTCCTCAACGACCTGGCCCGCAACATCACCGAACTGGCCTTCGACGAACTGGATGCACCTCCCGCCGTATTGGGTTCGCGCAACTGGATCACACCGGCCTACGAGCTCGAATATGCCTTCTTCCCGCAGCCGTCGGACTTCATCGACATCATCCACGAAAAGATCGTCCCGCTTCAGGGCCACGTTCCGACCGCCAACTTCACCGATGCCGAACAAATCCGCCGCGCCAAAGAAGGCGTTTAATACCACCCGGACCTTTTCACAAGTATGACCCCTCGCGGGTCATACTTGTGAAAAGCGATCCGATCCCTACTGAACCTAAAACCTGAACCCATGTGCGAATTTTGCAACAATAACTCTTTGGAGGTGAACGTCAACGCTCACCTGCATACGCCTTATTCGTTCAGCTCTTTCGAGACGCTGACCGACGCTTTGGACCGTGCCCTTCGGGAAAACGTCCAAATAGTCGGTATCAACGATTTTTACACCACCCGCGGATATGAACAATGGGATCACGAATGCCGTCGCCGACGGTTGTACCCGCTGTTCAACATCGAATTCATCAGCCTCAACAAGGAAGATCAGGCTGTGGGGATCCGCGTGAACGACCCCAACAACCCGGGACGCACCTACCTCAGCGGCAAAGGACTCTACTGCCCGCCGGTATTGCCCGAACCCTATGCCAGCCAACTGGCCGAAGTCGTGGCCGAAACCGACAAACAGGTCCGGCAAATGTGCGGCAAGCTCAACGATCTGCTTCGTGAGCACGAGGCCGGTTTCGAACTGGATATCGACTGGATCGAAAAGAACCTGACTCAAGGTTCGATCCGCGAACGGCACCTGGCCAAGGCCCTGCGGTTGAAGGCGACCGAACATTTCGGCGGCGATACGGACCGGATCACCTCGTTTTTCGAACGAATCTTCGGAGGACGTCCCCTGCAGGCTGACCTGAACAATGTGGCCGCTGTGGAAAATGAGATCCGCAGCAAACTGCTCAAGGCGGGAGGTCCGGCTTTTGTAGCCGAAGATCCCAAAGCCTTCCTGCCCATGGAAGATGTACGACGCATTATCCTGGCTGCGGGTGGTATTCCTACCTATCCGTTCCTGGCCGACGATGCCAAGGGCGGTTTCACCGATTTCGAACAGGACGTCAAGAAAACGGCACAAATTCTCAAAGAACGACGCATCTACTCGGTGGAATTCATCACCACCCGTAACAGCATCGAAGTGCTGGAGGCCTATGCCGGATACCTGCACGAACAGGGATTCGTCGTAACGTTCGGATCGGAACACAACACCCCGGCCATGGAACCCATTTTGCTGTCGGCCCGGGGAGGTCGCCCCTTAACCCCCAAGCTCAAAGCGATCAACTATGCCGGAGCCTGCGTCATTGCGGCCCATCAGGAAGCGCTCAACCGCGGTTTCGAAGGATACACCAGCCATGAAGGAATGCCTTCGCTGGCCAAACGCAACCTGTTCATTCAGGAAGGCAATCGACTGATCCGTTCCCTGATCCGGTAATTCAACATTCATTTTAAACAAGCGAACACATTATGAAAGAGATAGAACAACTGATCGCCATTTCACAACACTACGGCCAGGACAGCCGCTATGTCATTGCCGGCGGAGGCAACACCTCCTTCAAGACCGCCGACAAGTTGTGGGTCAAGGCCAGCGGACATGCCCTGGCCACCATCACCGAAGAAGGCTTTGCGGTACTCGACCGGGCCAAACTAAACGTCATTTCCGAAAAAGAGTACCCGACCGATTCGGCCGCCCGCGAAGAAGAGGTCAAAAACGATCTGGCAGCCGCCTGCATCACCAAGGATCGTCGTCCGAGCGTCGAAACTTCCCTGCATAATGCCCTTCAGGCTCCGTTCATCGTTCATCTTCATCCCACGATGGTCAATGCGCTGATGTGTGCCCAGGATGTGGAAGCCGTCACCCAAAAACTCTTCGGTGACAGTGTACTGTATATTCCCTACATCGACCCGGGTTATATCCTGTTCAAAGAGGTCGAAAAACGCATTCGGGCTTATGCCGCCGCACACGGTCATGAACCCGCCGTTATTCTGTTGCAAAACCATGGGATTTTTGTAGGCGCCGAATCGCCCGAAAACGTGCAGGCCCTCTACGACGAGGTATTGGGTAAAATCGAACAGGCGCTGAGCGTAACGCTGCCCACCGGCGAAAAAGAAGTATGCTCGTGTGTGGCCGAAGTGATTCCCGCTCTCCGCATCTGGTGCAGCGCCGGGGGTCCCGACAAAACCCTCAAGGTCGTCAACAACGAACTGATCGACTACTTCAGCGCGTCGGCCGAAAACTTTGCAAAAATTTCGAAACCCTTCTCGCCGGATATCATCGTATACTGCAAGTCGAAATATATCTATATCGACGCCCAGGGTCCCGAAGCCATCCGCGAAGCCGCCCAGAAAAAAATCGCGGACTACATCGCTCAAAACGGATATGCCCCCAAAGCCATCCTGATCAAGGGAGTGGGTCTGGTTGCCGTGGGCGACAACGCCGCCGGAGCGAATATCATTCAGGAAGTCTATCAGGACATGATGAAGATCGCTTACCTGTCGGCCTCGTTCGGGGGCGAACACCCCATGACCCAAGCCCAAATCGATTTTATCGACAACTGGGAAGTGGAAAACTACCGTCGTAAGGTCAGTGCCGGAGGGGCTGCCGGACGGGTCGAAAACAAGATCATCATCGTGACGGGAGCCGCTCAAGGTTTCGGGGAAGGCATTGCCCGCTGCCTGATCGCTCAGGGTGCCAACATCGTCGTCGCCGACCTGAACGACACCGTAGGGATGCAAACCGCCGCCAACCTCAATACGTTGGCCAAAAGCAATCGGGCCATTTTCGTCAAAACGAATGTGGCCGATCTGGACAGCCTGCGCAATCTGGTTCATGAAACGGTCTGCGCCTTCGGCGGACTGGACGTCTTTGTCAGCAACGCCGGGGTATTGCGGGCCGGAGGTATCGACGTGATGACTCCCGAAAACTTCGAATTCGTCACCAAGATCAACTACAACGCCTATTTCTACTGCGTGAAAACCGTCACCCCGGTGATGAAACTCCAGAACAGCTGCGATCCTCAGCGTTACGCCGACATCATCCAGATCAACTCCAAGAGCGGTCTGCGCGGATCGAAAGCCAACTTCGCCTATGCCGGCGGCAAATTCGGCGGCATAGGACTCACCCAGTCCTTCGCACTGGAACTGGCCCCCGCCCGCATCAAGGTCAATTCGATCTGCCCGGGCAACTTCTATGAAGGACCGCTGTGGAGCGATCCGGTCAACGGACTGTTCTTACAGTACCTCAAAGCCGGTAAAGTTCCGGGCGCCCAGACCGTCGAAGACGTCCGCAAATACTACATGGCCCAGGTTCCGATGCAGAAAGGAACCGGTCCCGAAGATGTGACCAAAGCCGTGTTGTATCTGATCGAACAGACCTGCGAAACGGGGCAGGCCGTACCCGTCACCGGAGGCCAGGTCATGCTCAGCTAAACCTTCCGGAGAGAGAAAATCGGCACTTTTCCGGATAAGATGCCGGAAAACAGAATTAATCCGTATATTTGCGCCAGCAACGGGCGTGAATATCTTAACGCTTCATTTTATGAAAACAAAAGCTGTAAGATTATATGGCAAGAACGACCTCCGGTTGGAGGAGTTCCAGTTGCCGCCCATTCAGGACGACGAAATTTTGGCTAAGGTGGTCTGCGACAGCATCTGCATGTCCTCCTACAAGGCCTCTCACGAAGCCGACGTCCACAAACGCGTTCCGCGCGACATCGCTTCCAATCCGGTGATCATCGGGCATGAGTTTTCCGGCGAACTGGTGGAAGTAGGTGCCAAATGGCAATCCCAATTCAAACCCGGATTCAAGTTTTCCATCCAGCCCGCCCTGAACTATGAAAAAGGACCTGTCGGCGTACTGAGTGCTCCGGGCTACTCCTATCGGTTTATCGGCGGAGACGCCACCTATGTGATCATCCCCAACGAGGTAATGGAACAGGGTTGCCTGCTGGAATACAAAGGCCGCGGATACTATCCCGGTGCACTGTCCGAACCGCTTTCATGCGTCATCGGCGCCATGCACGCCAACTACCACACCACCCCGGGCTCCTATGTTCACCAGATGGAGATCAAACAGGGCGGAAACATGGCCATTCTGGCCGGCGTGGGCCCCATGGGGCTGGCCGCCATCAATTATGCCATCCACCGCACCGACCGCAAACCCAAACTGCTGATCGTCACCGATATCGATCAGACCCGTTTGGATCGTGCAGCCACACTGTACTCGCCCGAAGAAGCCGCCAAAAACGGTATTGAACTCCAATATATCAATACGGGGGCTTCGGCCGATCCCGTAGCCGATCTCCGTGCCCTTACGGGCGGTCGGGGGTACGACGACGTATTCGTGTTCGCTCCGGTGGCTCCGGTCGTTCAGCAAGCCGATGCCATTCTGGCTTTCGACGGCTGCCTGAACTTCTTCGCGGGCCCGGCCAAAACCGATTTTACGGCCCCGTTGAATTTTTACAACGTACACTACGCCTTCACGCACATCGTGGGCACCAGCGGCGGCAATACGGCCGACATGCAGGAAGCCATCCACATGATGGGCGAAGGGCTCGATCCGGCCGGTCTGGTCACCCACATCGGAGGCCTGAACGCCGTGATCGACACCACCCTGAACCTGCCCTCGATTCCGGGCGGCAAGAAATTGATCTATACGCATATCGACATGCCGTTGACGCCGATTGCCGAATTTGCCGAACGGGGTAAAACCCATCCGGTTTTCCAGGCACTGGCTGAGATTTGCGACCGTCACAACGGACTCTGGAGTGTGGAAGCGGAAGAATATATGCTCGCCCATGCCGCCGAAATAAACGGCTAAGCAAACGAAGGGATGAAGGATCGGTGACCGTGATTTTGAAAAGAAACTATAATAACTGATTGAACCCAACAATAAATACAACCATCCGACCGTAAGGCGGATAAAAACTCAATCAAAAACAGTCATGAAGCAACTAGACACGAAACTGATGCATCCCGCAGAGCAGATCAAAGTGATCATCGGGCGTATCTACCGCAGCGGGATGACCACCACCTCGGGCGGTAACGTC
>CALVFO010000002.1 GCA_944326855.1 uncultured Alistipes sp.
CTTTCGGCCCGCCGCAAGCCGATACCCCCAATGAGGCGACCACACAGATCCATAGTCTCTTTTTCATAAACAAGTCATATTAAACGGTGATCGTCCCTTCCGTTTAGAGAACTTGTGGTTCAGACTATAACTCTTTTATAAAATTAACAATATTTCTTAAAACAAAAGACTTTTTTTATCCGTTTTAAGTCTAAAGATTCAAAAAACACAAAAAATCATCTCCCTCGCAGGAATCCGGAACGTTTTTTGGGAGCATCCGCTCTGCCGATACCGATTTTACCCTGTCCGCACAATCCGATGATGAGACATCGAATAAATTCTCCCGATACCTGGTTCTGCGAGCCGGCCTTCCAGCCCTGGAGAGGCTATGGGGAAATGTTTTCTTTTCCCGGTACGAACAGGGCTCCCCATGCCGGCACCACATCCGATCCGAAGGTTCCTGCTTCGAATCGTCCTCTCTTTCTTCCCCGGGTTCTTCCCCGGGCAATACCTCCGGACTCATGGCTCCGTTTGTCGGCCCCTGTCGGCAAAGATGCTAAAAGCGCCCCCCGAAGAAGCATTCAGTTAGGCATCGTAGCGATCAGGCTTCGATATGTGGGGTTCCCGAAATATATCATTACCTTTGTGACGTTTGAGTCGGGTCGGGTCGGAGCAAACCCAGACTCCGAATGCCCGGAACTCGCAGACAACCGTCACGAGCCCAAAACTCATTTTCAACCCTCGAAATTTTATGAACTGGATATCCGATTTGTTTTTCGGCAATGCTTCGTTTTGGGGCGGAGGAGTCGCCCACTCCGTGCTGATTCTGGCCCTGGTGATTGCCATCGGCGTGGCTTTGGGCAAGGTAAAAATCGCCGGTGTTTCATTGGGTGTCACCTGGATTCTTTTCGCCGGCATCGCTTTCAGCCATTTCGGCATGAGGCTCAATGAACATCTGCTCCACTTCGTCAAGGAATTCGGGCTGATCCTGTTCGTCTACTCCATCGGGCTGCAAGTCGGTCCCGGTTTTTTCTCTTCGTTCAAAAAAGGGGGAGTACGACTCAACATGCTGGCCACGGCCATCGTCCTGTTGGGGGTAATCGTCACCTACATTCTGTACCGCACGACCGGACTGCCGATCACCACCATGGTGGGCATCATGTCGGGAGCCGTCACCAATACGCCGGGGTTGGGGGCCGCCCAACAGGCCAACAGCGATCTGACCGGCTTCGACAACCCGGATATCGCCACCGGATATGCCGTTGCTTATCCGCTGGCCGTGATCGGCATCATCGCCACCATGATTTTCTGCCGCTGGCTGTTTAAGATCGACCCCAAGAAAGAAGAAGCCAATGCCCTCAGCTCCCAAGGACAAAACGAGGTTTCCGGAGCCCGACGTCTGTCGCTGCGTCTGAGCAATCCCTCCCTGGACGGCAAAACGGTCGACGAAATTCACGACCTGATCAACCGCAATTTCGTCATCTCACGCATGCGCCATAAAGACGGCTCGGTGGTCATCGTCACTCCGGATACCCGTCTGCATATCGGTGACGACATTCTGGTCGTGACCTCGGCTTCGGCCGCTCCTTCCGTGACGGCATTTCTGGGCGAAGAGGTCGAAATCGAATGGAAACACCTCAACACCAAACTGATCTCGCGACGGATCCTGATCACCAAATCGAGCCTCAACGGCAAATCCCTGGCTCAATCGCGCGTCAGCAGCCTGGGCGTCAACATCACCCGGGTAAACCGCGCCGGGGTCGACCTGGTCGCCAATCCCGCTCTGCAATTACAGATCGGGGACCGCGTGACCGTCGTAGGGACCGAAACCGCCATCGCCGAGGTGGAAAAAATTCTGGGGAACTCCCTCAAACGACTCAATTCCCCCAATTTGTTTCCCATCTTCCTGGGAATTTTTCTGGGGGTAATTCTGGGAAGCATTCCGTTCGCTTTTCCGGGCATTCCCCAGCCCATTAAACTGGGTCTGGCCGGAGGACCGTTGATCGTCTCGATCCTCATCAGCCGGTTCGGGCCCCAATACAAACTGGTGACCTATACCACCATGAGCGCCAACCTCATGTTACGGGAAGTGGGCATCGCTCTTTTTCTGGCTTGTGTAGGACTCAGCGCCGGAGAAGGGTTTATCGAAACCGTCGTGGCCGGAGGCTATCTGTGGATCGGTTACGGCATTCTCATCACGCTCATTCCCCTGCTGATCGTCAGCTTTTTCGCCCGTTGGGTCTGGAAGGTCAACTTCTTCACCCTGACGGGTCTGATCGCCGGAGCCACCACCGATCCTCCTGCTCTGGCATACGCCAACGACGCCTCAGGGAACGACATCCCGGCCGTGGCATACGCCACGGTCTATCCGTTGACCATGTTCCTGCGGGTATTGAGCGCACAATTATTAATTTTGTTTTTAGCCTGATTTTATCACTTTAACCGACATAACGCCATGGGAAAACATACCCCGAAACCCGGCACGGTCTGCGTGCAGGCTGGCTGGACCCCCAAAAAAGGCGAACCCCGGGTATTGCCCATCTATCAGAGCACGACTTTCAAATACGACACCAGCGAGCAGATGGGTAAACTCTTCGATCTGGAAGAGAGCGGTTATTTCTACACCCGGCTGCAAAATCCCACCAACGATGCCGTTGCCGCTAAAATCGCTCAGTTGGAAGGCGGGATCAGCGCCATGCTGACCTCTTCGGGACAGGCTGCCTCGTTCTATGCGTTTTTCAACATCTGTTCGGCCGGGGATCACATCGTCAGTGCGGCCGCCATCTACGGAGGGACCTACAACCTGTTGGCCGTCACCCTGAAAAAATTGGGAATCGAAACTACTTTTGTAGACCAGTCCGCCTCCGAGGAAGAGATCGCCCGGGCTTTTCGTCCCAACACCAAAGCGCTCTTCGCCGAATCGATCTCCAACCCGGCCATGAACGTACTCGACATCGAGAAATTTGCCCGGATCGCCCATGCTCATGGTGTACCCCTGATCGTGGACAACACCTTCCCGACACCCATCAACTGCCGTCCCTTCGAATGGGGCGCCGACATCATCACCCATTCGACCACCAAATACATGGACGGTCACGCCACCAGCGTCGGAGGAGCCATTGTCGACAGCGGGAACTTCGATTGGGAAGCCCACGCCGACAAATTCCCGGGCTTGACCCGTCCGGACGAATCTTATCACGGACTGGTATACACCCAAGCCTTCGGCAAAAACGCCTACATCACCAAAGCCACCGTCCAGCTGATGCGTGATTTGGGAGCCATTCCCTCGCCGCACAACGCCTTTTTGTTGAATCTCGGTCTGGAAACCTTGCACCTGCGGGTTCCGCGTCATTGCGAAAATGCGCTGACCGTAGCGCGCTATCTCCAGTCACGCCCCGAAGTGGCCTGGGTTCACTATCCGGGCCTCGAAGGGGATCCCTATCATGAACTGGCCCAAAAATACATGCCCAACGGGACTTGCGGAGTATTGACTTTCGGGCTCAAAGGAGGTCGGGATTTCTCGGTACGTTTTATGGATAATTTGCGCCTGGTGGCCATTGTTACCCATGTAGCCGATGCCCGCACCTGTGTACTGCATCCTGCCAGCCACACGCATCGTCAGCTGAGTGACGAACAACTGATCGAAGCCGGCGTAGCTCCGGATCTGATCCGCCTGTCGGTCGGCATCGAGGATGTCGACGACATTCTGCTCGATATCGATCAGGCCCTGACTGCCACGACCCGGTAAAAACATCTTCCCCGACAATCCGCATCATCCTCCCAAAACATCACCCTCCAAAAAGCGGCAGACGGAATACGTTCCGTCTGCCGCTTTTTCAATACCCGACTATTTATGACCGTACGCTATAAGACCGTTTCAAAATCCTTCGGATAGCGTAAATCCTGGGTAATACCCTGACCATATACCCGAATCCAGGAGCGGAATCCGGTTTCGCCTTCGGTCAGTTCGATCACCCTGGCTCCACTGGGTTTCAGATCATTATATACCGTATCGCAGCCGCTGAAACGGCCGAACATCAGAAACATTCCGTTCCATTGCATGGCATAATCGTTATCGTGATCGTGCCCGCATATAACGGCCCGAATATCGCCCATCTCTTTCATCGAAACGAACAGGCCCGAATTGACCGACGGAGAGGCCGGTTCTTCCCCGAAATTACCCCGCAGCACCCGCCGGCGATCGAGCCGAAGCGCATAGATATATTCCGGGAACGGAATA
The DNA here is from genome assembly GCA_944326855.1 of uncultured Alistipes sp. Lineage (GTDB taxonomy): Bacteria > Bacteroidota > Bacteroidia > Bacteroidales > Rikenellaceae > Alistipes_A. Next base: position 4,220 of record CALVFO010000002.1, read on the forward strand.
TGAAAGAAGGCCAGCGACGGAATGGGCGTACCTCCATTGAGTCGGGTAAAGGCTTCGCTCTGTTGACGATACCAGGCGATCTGATCGAAATGGATATAATCATACCCCTTAATATCCGGCAGCGGGGAGTGACGCAGCGAATCGAACAGATAAAGCACCCATTTTTTCACCCCTCCGTTGGAGGAAGACAAGGTAATGACGCCGTTCGACACACCATGAATCCCGGGAACTTCCACATTGAGGTTATAAGGCAAACTTCGAACGATCTCGTACGCTTCCCGACGATTCTTTCCGAACTCCTCGTCATGGTTGCCGAACGTAACGGCAAACGGAATCCGCCGTTCAGCGATCGGAGAGAGGATCTCCCGCAAAGACTCCTCGGCCGGTTTTCCGAAAATAACGTCGCCCGTATGGATCACCAGGTCGGGTTTTTCGCTATCGAGCATCTCCTCCACATTCAACAATGCACGCCGGGAACGAGGATCTCCTGAAACATAGTGCGTATCGGTCAGCTGCAGAATTTTGAAGGTACCGTCGGCCCGGAATTTCAAATCGGGGAACGGTTCCTGTGCGGGTTCTGTCACGGGTTCACCGCCCCAACTGATCCGCGGGAAGGTCGCAGCCGCCCATCCCGCCAGACCGAGCTGCACCGAACGTTTCAGAAAAGTCCGGCGGCCGATCGTCCGGTCCGAATGCTGTTCGTCCAGGCGGACAGATCGCTCTTTCTTTTTCATACTCATAAGATGAATCGTTAGCCTATCGTACAAAAACGGTCGGAATAACCGAGAATTTTCCCCAGAACACCTTTCCGACCAACCCCTGATCAGGAGTTCTATTTCCCATGTCGTCTCGAAGTGCTTTTAGCTTCGTCACGGTCTCAATACGGATTGAGGGCCGGCGCCGGAGCATCGGAGTAAACCAGCCCGTCGGTCAGCGAGAGAGTCGCTTCCGGCGTGGGGTTTTTCCAATCGAAGGTCAAGTAGTGTTTTCCTTTGGGTAAACGATAACGCCAGAATACCTCCAGACGGCGTTTCCGGGAATCGGCCGGCATGCGGACGGTTTCGACCGGTGCTCCGTCCAGATGAACTTCAACTTCGGCCACATAATTCCGATCCGGCGACTGTACATTCCCGACAATCACGACCCCGATTCCCTCGAAACGAATCGTATCGACATCCGTAATCGGCTTGTGGATCCACATCGAAGCGACCGGATAATGCCCTTCGAAACCTTGTTCGAAAGCAACCGGAGAGGGTTGTTGACAAACGATCGTCACCTGATCTTCCTGAACGGTTCCTCCCTCGCGTTCAATCATCTGCAACGCATGTCCGAAACTCAACGCATAAGCACGATTGAGCGAGATATCGGTATAGGCCAACGGCATGTCTTCCACTTCATGCAAACTCTTCATCCAGAATTCGGGAATCCGACTGTAACCGATCATCGTGCCCAAAATACCGGCTGCCGTAGCCGGATTGCAATCGGAATCCTGCCCGCAACGGGTAGCGATATCGATCGTTCGGAAAAAGTCGCCCTCCCCGTACAACAGACCGATCACCACGTAGGCACTGTTGATCACCGCATCGATATTATACGAACGGAACGTCCCTTCGGGACATCCGTAATCGACATCCCATTTCTTTTCGCATTCGAACCAGGTCTGCTTCCAATCTTCCGGATACTGTTTCCACCAGCGGATCACGTCACTGATACATTGATGAAAACGACTCTGTTCCGGGATGGTTTTCAGGGCTTCGGTAACGATAAATTCCAAATCGTCGGATATGAAGGCCAACGAATACATGGCTCCGACATATACCCCGCCATACCAACCGTCACCGTAACACATGATATGTCCGATCCGATCCGAGATTTCAGACGCGCTGTTGGGCATGCCCGGACACATCAGCCCGGCATAATCGGCCTCGATCTGGTAATCGATATCATCGGCATGCGGGTTATTGAGCCAATGCCCTGAAGCCGGCGGCATAATCCCATTCAAGATGTTGGTACGAGCCACCTGATTGGCATGCCAGAGTCCGTAATCTGCCGTCGCAAACGCCATGGCAAACGAATCCGCGGGAGCATCCAGTCCCAGACGTTCGAACACTTCGACAAAGGTCAGATCCATATATACATCGTCATACAGACCCGGGGAGTTTTGATACCAGGATTTCATACACCCATCCGACCAACCGATCGGATGGTAATCGTTGATCATCGTCCCCTGGAAACGGAACTCGGTCGGACCTCCATAGGTACAGCCGATGGCCTGTCCGGCCCAGCCACCCTTGATTTTGTCCTGCAGCACCTCTTTCGTCAAAGTCACGGTTTCGGGTATCGTTCCATGGGGTGAAGTACGGTGAACACAGGCGCTCAGCAGCATGAGTCCGGCCATCAGAAAAAATCGTTTCATAAGCATCGGTATTAATTACGGTTATCTTTGTAGAAGAGCATCGCTCTGGTGCAAAGATAACCGATTTGCGGTAAAGTTATGTATTCGGGTTTCCTGAAACGGTAATTTTCAGGTATTTTTCCACTCCGATGCTCGGACAGCCCGGATCTCCGACCCGATGCGACCGGACACGGTCTTCCGCAGGCTCATTCATCCTCTCATCGGATCGGAGCTGTCGACGGATCGATTATGGCCATCCACAACGAACTGACAGAGCGTTCGATACCCCGATAGGCCGACCCGAATTCCGGGAGCACTTTTCCCAGACCGGTCCGGAACCGCAAACAGACCGAAACGACCGCAGAACTTCTCGGGTATTCCGAAGGGGATGTTGTTTTTCCACGCAGAAAATTTTATCTTCGAGGGACTAACCAATAAACTTACAATCTATCATTATGAAAAAACGGATACGCGTTCTTCCGGTCGTAGCGGCCGGAGCGCTTTTGTGTGGTATGGTGTGGTGGAGTGGTTGTTCGGACGGACGGACGGTACGTTCGGGCGATATCACCGTGGAATTGACTGCCGCCGGGGAAATCGGAGCCTTGAAAATTGACGGACAACCTGTTGAGGGGTTTACGGCCCGCACTGGGATTGTCTCCGGAAAAGATTCGTTATTGTCGTCGCGTAAGATTCGGGGCGGATGGGAATTCGTGAAGGCCGTGACGGCACCCGAAGGAAGTTGTCAAATGACGGAACGTTTTTATGCTGCCGATGGAAGTATCCGTTGGGAAGTGCAGATCGAAGGTGGAGAAAAACCCTGGAGCGCTCCCTTGCAGACCCTCCTGCACTATCCGGCTGAAACGACCGGAGCGACCGTTTGGGCTCCCTGGGGAGGACCTCAGATCGATCTGGAAGAGGTTACCGATCCTGCTTTCAAAACCCGCTTGAAACTGATGCCCGATACGGCCAACCATTGGCTCAACCCCCTTGTATCGGTACCGTTTACCGAGGCAACCTATTATTATGGTTCGCCTTATGTGACGTACGAAAATCCCCGCATCGCTTATTGCCCGGGACCGACCGATGTCATTGCACTGCCGATGGTTTCGGTCAAAGATCCTTCGATCGAAGCGGGTCTGTCGGTGGTGTTGTCGCCGGAGGATCTGATCCAGGACATTACCCTGCAAACCGATCCGTCGGGCAACCTGATCTTCAGCCGCTACTATCATCGAATTGTTCAAAGCAACCCGATTCGTTTCTCCCTGGATCTGGTGCCTCACCGATCCGATTGGCGTGACGGACTGGCCTGGATGTGCAGCCGCTATACCGATTATTTTACGCCGGTAAACGATTCTCTGGCGTTCGAATTGAACGGAACGAGTGCCTATGCCTGCAACAACGGGCGGGATTTCGATCCGCAGAAAATGAAAGCGATGGCATTTGCCACGAACTGGAGAGCCAGTTTCGATTTTCCGTACATGGGAATGTTCATTCCGCCGGTGAAGGATGTGGATACGGGTTGGAAAACCTATCGCGGCGATACGATTACCGTACGGGCGATGAATGACTATGCCCAAACCATGAAGGAACAGGGTTTTCATGTACTCAGTTATTTTAATCTGAACGAATTTGGAACGGGGATTCAGTATCCGGCGCCGGAACCTACGACGGCCGATTCGTCGTTGTGGTGGCAGAACAGCAACGATTATCTGTATGGCAAACTGGCCGATGCCATGCTGTTTATCCCCGAGGGAATGAATCCGGCCGGGCACTATACCAAAAACTTCAAAGGCGGTCCGTATTATACCTGGGGAGACGGGGTCGTGATGGACTGCGGGGTGCCTGTATATCGGGATTTCCTGCTTGAACAGGTGCGGCGGCATCTGGAATGGTTGCCGGCAGCGGAAGGTTTTTGCATCGACCGTTATGACTGGTGGCACTATTTCAACGAAAAATTCGATGACGGGATGACCTGGTTCGAAGGGAAACCGGTTCGTTCGTTGAATAATTCGTTGCGGGCCTTTATGACCGATTTCCTGCCGATGGTGCACGAGGCCGGGAAAGTCGTCTTCGTCAATACCCATACCAAACGTCTCGATTTGCTCAAAGGAATCGACGGTATTCATGACGAGTATACTTACCGGGAAGGTGCGCTCAATACGACCGCCTGGTTGGCTCTGAAAAAACCGGCACTGGGTTGGACCGACAGCCGAAAAGATCTCGAAGAGCAGGGTGTGGACAATTTCTTCCAGAAATATCTGTTGATGGGGGTTTATCCGATGTGTCCTTTCCCGGGTAATGATCACTCGATTCGTCCCGACGAATGGGTTGATCGGGCGTATCTGGACTATGGCCCGTTGATGCAACAGATGAAGTACCGTACCTGGGTTTTGTCGCCCGATCCGGTTTGTGTCGTGGATGACCGGGCTAAGGTGAATGTATTCGAAGTTCCGAACGGATATATCGTTCCGGTTGTGTATGCCTTGGCCGATCAGGTGCAGGTGAAAGTGCCGGTAGCCGGTTCAGACAAGGCTTGGAATGTGCAGGCCTACTATCCGGGAGAAGCCGAACCGGTGGTTCTGGAATCGGCTCTTTCGGAAGGGGTGTTGACGCTCGATGTGCCGATGCGTCGGGGATGTGCCCTTCTGCGTTTGCAGGCTTTGTAGACAGTATGATGGAGAACCGATGGTGTCGGCTCTCCGATATATCGTTATTGACCGTTCGGCCGTTTTACGGCCGAACGTTTTTTTGAGGGAGATGATTCGCCGGGAGGTCTGAAAAAGCAAGCCCGTCTCCGGTTATCCAGGGACGGGCTTGCTTAAAAGCGACAGATACCCGATTATCGGGTAACGATCCGGATCGTACCGGAAGTGAAGTCGGAGGGAACCGCAATACGACCTTGACTGTCGGGTTTTACGCGTATCCCGTCGATCAGGGCATAGGAGACGGGACCGTCTCCGTCGATTTCCAGGGTGAATCGTCCGGTTTTGTAGCGCAAATCGGCCGTCAGGGGACCACTACCCGGATAGAGGCGCGGAGCGAGCACCAGATGACCGGCTTCGAATTTGACCCCCAACATGTGGTGAACCAAGAAATAGGCGACTTCGGCAGAGGTCCATGGCAGGATGCCGGCCAGACTTTCCTGGTATTTGAGAATCGGAATCTGTTCGTGCCAAGCTCCCGAGTGCCCGCCATGTTCGTACAGCCATTCCAGGCTGCGGCGACTGCGATCCAGCAGACCCGCTTCGTGTTGGGCCCGCATGATGAAACAGGTGGCGAAAGTCCAGGGTCCGGGCTGGTCGATCTGGGCGCTGGAATTGTAGCGTTCGTAGCCGCCGAACGACCACCGGCGGTTCCACAACGTTTCGAGTTCATCCAGCGTGTTGCGTGCCAGTTCACTCTGGGGATCGACCGTTTCGGTGGCAATGGCCAGCGCCACGCCCGAATCGGGGGTCAGGTTGTGGACTTTTTCGATGGCTACCGGCGCTCCCGGCGCTACCCGGCAGTTGAATGCCACGATGCGGGCCGCTTCCCCGGTCCGGTTCCGGCGCTTGATCAGTTTTCCGTCTTCCACCAGACTGAGGGTGGGATGATGAAGCATGCTATGTTCCATTTGGGCTGCCGCTTCCAGCCAGGTGTCGGCTTGTGCTTCGGCATCCAGCAACGGAGCCAAGGCTGCCGCTGACCGTAGACCGACAATTACCCAATGTTGGTATACCAGTTCGTAAGCATCGTCGAAAACCCGTTCCCAAAATTCACGACGATTGTGAACCATCCCGGTCGAATCCCGGAACGTGGGGTGCAACGGGCGGTTGATCATGGCTTTCAGCTTATCCTTATATTCGGTCAGCAACGAAGCGTCTCCCGTCCAGTCGTAATAACTTTTCAGGGTGTACATGAATTCCCCCATTTGGTCGAGTTGTTCCAGATCGGGATGTTGGAAACTGCCGTAAATCATGGTCGTACCCTGATCGTTGATCATGTTGCGGAGCATATGGGAAAGCATGGCGCGGGCGGCTTCGAACTCTCCGATGTGAATCATGCCCAGCGTCGTGTGTGAAGCATCGCGGACCCATTGTCCTCCGTATTCGAAAATGCCGGCATCCATCCGCCCCTGTTCCGAAACATACCCCGGCAGGATGTAGCGGTTGACGTCATAAAGATGCTGTACGAGGCTGTCGGCGGTGGTGATCCGGTTAGCGTGTTGTCGGCTACGGACGGCTTGCGTCTCTAGATTCGCCACTTGTTGGTCGAGGGTCGAGGCTTTGCGGTAGAGTTCTTCGGGAGAGGAACCCGGGATATCGACGATCAGATACGTATCGAACGTTTGGGTGTCTCCGGGAGCCAACGGAATGGGGGTTGAAGCCAGTTGGTTTTTGGCGGGAGCTTCCGGGGCACAAATGGTCTCGGGAAGAGTCAGCGCCATGGACACCTCTTCGTCGTTCCAGACGATGACATGACCGCGACGTAGGGTCGCCGGGGCATGCAGTCCGAGGCGGAAGGTTAGGGTGTCCGCACCGGCCAGATCGCCCGAAGAGAGCGTGATGCGACGTCTGAAAATTCCCTCTCCCAATGGCGTGATCGTTTCACGGACACGCGCTCCGCTGGCCCACCAGTTGGCTTCCACACCGGGGATACCCTGTTCGTTTACCCAACGGGTTTCGAGTTGGGTTCCCAAAGCCGTACAAGAAAAGCCGTTCAGTACAACTTCCAATGCCGAGGACGAGAATCCTTCGGAGGCCGTGTAATTATATGCCCGGTTTTTTCGTTTGGTTTGGTCGGTTTTTTCGGCATCGAACACCAAAAACATAAAGGAGGGCCCGAGACTGACGCGGTCGGCCTGTAAAATCATTTTAGCGCGGCCACTGCGCAGTACATAGTAGTTGCGTCCGGCGAAATAACCCTGGTCGATCAGGGATTGTTGGGCAGTGGCCGCTATCGGCAGCAGGCACAATAATCCGCCCACAAAAGAACGAAAATTCATACGGTTTAGAGTTAGGGTTAGTGAAATAGCGGTCTCATTCAGGGGAATGTAAGGCCGCAAGCGGAATCTAATGTAAGGATTTTTTCGGATTTTTGATTCGGGTTCTGAAAAGAAAACCCGGATCGCTCCGATGAACTTTTTTCATGGGTCGGAAGCGTGGTGGTAAAAGCGAAAGTCAAACCCAAGCCCAAACCGATAAGAAGAGATGGATTCTGTGCGGATTTTAGCGGCGATGCGTTGAAACGGTGTTTGGGGTCGGAATGGGGGAAGCGATCGGGTTGACTCGGGCCGTTCCGACACGTTGTTATCTTCGGGGCGAGTTGTTCAAAAGAGCCGGAACTGGGAAGAAAGAATTATCGAAAATTCGTTGTATCAAATCGTTAAAAAGAATATCTTTGTTAAAGAGCCGGATGGGAACTCTGAAAGTTCCTGTTCGGAGAATTTAGGGTGGATATCGATTAGCGGGGATTATTGAATAGGGGATCATTGAATGATGCAGATATTAAGATGTTACGTTAGAAAAATGCCGAACCTGTCGGTATTCGCTTGGGAGAAGTTAAGCTAAGACAAGTCTTGACTATTACAATATAACCAAATCTTTGTATATTTACAGCGATAAACCTTGTTAATGAAAGACAATGCCTATGGCATAAACGGAAATATACAGGACATAAAATATAAAAAGCGTTAGCTTCTATTCTTGCTTTTGAAACTTGGCCGTTTTGTTAAGCACCCGAAGAGTAAAGTTAATGCCTGCGGAAACGTGGGCTTTACTCGTTTATTTGGGTGTAGGTTGGCCAAGACCTCAAAAGCAGATAAAAGGTACTGTCCCACGTCTTTTTTATATGTGTAACCAAACTCCGCCGGGGGACGGGCGGAACCGATTTATACAAATGAAAAAACATCTGTTTTTATTGATGCTGTCAACAGTGATGATTCTTGCCGGTTGCAGCAAAAACGAAGGCGGAGAAGGCGAGCCGTTCACTCCGCCCGCACAGGAACAACTCACGCAAAACGCCTATGCCGATAACGAAAATACGGGCGGCGGCTTTTCGTTCACGGCCGATGCCCCCTGGACGGCAACCGTGGACGAAGTAAAGCCACAGGCTCCGGCATCCGTACAGGCAAAATCCGTTACACGGGCTGCCGGCAACAACGGCAATAACGTAGTCTGGCTGAAACTCTACAACGGCGACAAGGAGGCTTACAGCGGCGGGGCCGGGACGATTACGCTCCGCATCGAGATCGACCAGAACTATACAGGAGAGCGGCGCGAGGCCACAATTACCATCCGTTCGGGCAACAACACCTTTACCGTAACGGTCGTTCAGGAGGGAACCAAGCAAGACGGCAGCGAGAACGAGCCGCCGGTCAAAGTGACGAAGATTACCCTCGACAAAACCGAACTTTCGTTGGAAGCAGGAGCCAAAACGACGCTGACCGCCACCGTAGAGCCTGCCGACGCCACGATCAAATCGGTGGTATGGTCGAGCAGCAACCCTGCCGTTGCGGATGTAAATCCCGTAACCGGCGAAATCACCGCGATAGCCGACGGAACGACTACCGTTACGGCTACCTCTTCCTCTAACAAAGAAGTGTCGGCCTCTTGCGCAGTAACGGTGGGCGGCGGCGAACCTGTCGTGCCCGATCC
>CALVFO010000003.1 GCA_944326855.1 uncultured Alistipes sp.
TATGAGCAATTCATTTGATTTTGAGGAATTCAAGGCACAAGCCATCGAGAAGTTAAAGGCAGGAGTGCCGCTATCCGGCAAGGACGGGGTATTGGCGCCTTTGTTGGAGAATCTGCTGAACAGCGCCCTGGAAGGAGAACTGGACAGTCATCTTGGCGGAGTCGAACGCGAGATGGGCAACCGCCGCAACGGGCATATGAGCAAGCAGGTACAGACCTCGATGGGAGAAATAACCATAAACACACCGCGCGACCGTGACGGCACTTTCGATCCCCAGGTTGTGCGCAAACGCGAGAAGATCCTTGCAGACTCACTTGCGGACAGAATCATAGGTCTGTACGCCATCGGCAACAGCACAAGAGAGATAAGCGACATCCTTGAGGAGCAGTTCGGCAACCGCATATCGGCAGAGACCATAAGCAGCATAACGGACCGTGTCCTTCCTGAGATACAAAGCTGGAAAAACCGGCCTCTGGACCGTGTGTATCCCATCGTATGGCTTGATGCGGTACATTACAAGGTAATGGACGAAAAGAACCGTCCTGTAACCAGAGCCATCTATAATGTACTGGCCCTTACATGCGAAGGAAGGAAAGAGCTTCTGGGCATGTACATATCCAGGAGCGAGGGAGCCAACTTCTGGCTCGGTGTGCTTACGGATCTCCAGAACAGAGGAGTCCAGGATATCCTAATCGCCTGTATTGACGGGCTCAAGGGCTTCCCCGATGCGATTGCAAGTGTCTTTCCTCAAACTACGGTCCAGCTCTGCATCGTACACCAGATACGCAACTCGGTCAAGTATGTTGCCAGCAGGAACCAGAAGGAGTTCATGCGGGATCTGAAGCTCGTATATCAGGCGGTCAATAAGGATGCCGCCGAAAAGGCACTTGACGACCTTGAAATCAAGTGGGGCGAGGACTATCCGATTGTCATCAAGAGCTGGCGCGACAACTGGGACCGTCTGACCGCCTACTTCCAGTACTCACAGCATATCAGAAGGATAATATATACTACAAATACCGTTGAAGGCTATCACCGCCAGTTCCGCAAGGTAACTAGGAACAAGGGCGTATTTACATCTGATACCGCCCTGGAAAAACTGGTCTATCTCGCATTTACGAGAATCCGGAAGAAGTGGACCCAGCCGGTGCAGAACTGGGGACAGACGGCCCAGCAACTGGCCATCCTGTTCCCGGACAGGTTCAGGATCTTGGCCTGACATCATCTTTTGTTTGGAGTTCTTTGACGATATTGATAACTTAGCGGAGCCGTTTTGGAATATTGAAGATTCCAAAACGACTCCGAAAAATAACTTGACACAGTTTAGTTTACACTACCATTGCTGTTTTAATATTCTGTTTTTCGGCATCTGTAAAATCAAATATCATAAAATGGTGCAGTTTAATTTAATTATGTAAAGATACATAATTTATGATAATTAGAACTTAGTACATTCAAGTATATAGATGGGTAATCATTTTTCTTCCCGCGACAAAGAGTCGCCCCACCGGTAATCCTCCCGAATATCTGCGTCGACACCCGTTCGACCCACTATCAGGACCTTGTCTGAGGGCATTTTCTCCCCGGATGAGTTTTATGCCCGCACCCCGTTCCCCATTGGAAAAATCCGAAGGAGTCGTTACTTTTGTTTGTCAAGCTCTCTATCGGCACTCTTCGAGGATCGGACGTTCCTTCGGATCTTATCCTCCGTACGACTATTAACCCTATCTACCACACGATTATGACACACAGTTCTTTCTTCTCGACCCTTCGGAAAGGAATCACCGGTTTTTACCTAACGGTTGCATGCCTTATTCTGAGTCTTTTCCCATTTCGAACAGCATCGGCACAAACGAATCCGGAGGTCGAAACTCGGATAGAAGATCTGCTCAGACGTATGACTCTGGAAGAGAAAATCGATCAAATGCGCCACATCCACGCCTACGACCTCCTGGAAAACGGACAGGTCGACGAGCAAAAACTGGACAGCGTATTCCAAGGGCGAAACATGGGATTCATCGAAGCGATCACCCTGCCCGGTAAAGACTGTCGTGTACTCATGCACGCCGTCCAGCATTATATGAAGACCAAAACCCGGCTGGGAATTCCCATTTTCACCGTTACAGAATCCCTGCACGGATCGGTCCACGACGGATCCACCATTTTCCCGCAAGCCATCGCCTTGGGCAGCACATTCAATCCGAAACTGGCCTACGAGATGAGTTCTGCTATCGCCCGTGAACTGAGAGCGCAAGGTATCCGACAATCGCTGTCTCCGGTCGTCGACGTTTGTCGGGAATTGCGTTGGGGACGTGTGGAAGAGTGTTTCAGCGAAGATCCTTTTCTGGTATCCTGTATGGGGCTTGCTCAGGTAAAAGGCTATCTGGATAACGGCATCTCTCCCATGATCAAACACCTGGGCGCTCATGCGGCCCCGCAAGGAGGACTCAATCTCGCTTCCGTGGCCTGCAGTCCGCGCGAATTGAGGTCCGTGTACCTCCAACCCTTCGAAACCATCGTGCGCCATTCCGGACTTTGGGCCGTCATGTCCTCCTACAACTCCTGGAACGGTGTACCCAATTCGGCCTCAAAATACCTGATGGACGACTTGTTGCGTCAAGAATGGGGCTTCAAAGGATATATCTATTCGGACTGGGGTTCGATCGGCATGCTGGATTACTTCCATCACACCGCCCAAAACAAAGCCGAAGCCGCCATGCAGGCGCTGCAAGCCGGGATGGACGCCGAAGCCTCCGACAACAGCTTCACAGAGTTGCAACATCTGGTCGAAGAGGGCTTCCTGGACGAGAGCTACATCGATCAAGCCGTGCGCCGTATTCTGAAGGCCAAGTTCTCACTGGGGTTGTTCGAGGACGAACCGTTCCGGGCAGAAGCCTACGATCAGGCTGTACATACCCAAGCACACATCGCCCTGGCCCGCCAAATTGCACAGGAGTCCATCGTTCTGTTGGAAAACCGCCAGCACATGCTGCCGCTGAATCCCGACTCTCTGCACTCGATCGCCGTTATCGGGCCCAACGCCGATCAGGTGCAATTCGGCGATTACACCTGGAGCCGAAGCAACAAAAACGGGATCACCCTGCTCGAAGCCCTGAAAAACCGATACGGCAAACAGATTGCCGTGCATCATGCACGGGGATGCGATCTGGTGAGCGATGACCGGAGCGGATTTCCCGAAGCGACAGAGATCGTCCGAAAGAGCGATCTCTGTATTGTGGTGGTCGGTTCGGCCAGTGCCTCGCTGGCCCGCGATTACAGCAATGCCACCTGCGGGGAGGGATTCGACCTTAGTGACCTGACGCTGACCGGCCTACAAGAAGAGTTGATCCAAGCCGTATACAACACCGGGAAGCCCCTGATCGTTGTCTTGTTAGCCGGAAAACCGTTCGCCATTCCCTGGGTCAAAGAACACTGCCCCACGATCGTAGCGCAGTGGTATCCCGGAGAACAAGGTGGCGAAGCCCTGGTCGACATGCTGTTCGGCAAAATCAACCCCTCCGGCAAACTCAATTATTCGTTTCCGCAAAGCGTAGGTCACTTACCCTGTTTTTACAACTACCTCCCCACGGACAAAGGTTTTTACCATGTTCCCGGTAAACGGAATCAACCGGGCAAAGATTACGTCTTTTCTTCCCCGGATGCTCTGTGGGCCTTCGGACACGGATTGAGTTACACCGAATTCGACTACCTCTCGGCAAACGTTTCTTCGGAAAACTATACCGAAAAAGACACCCTCCGCATTCGGGTCAACGTCCGTAATGCTGGTTCCTGCGATGGATCGGAGGTCATTCAAATCTATGTCCGAGATATGGTCTCAAGCGTCGTACAACCGATCCGGGAACTGAAAGCCTTCCAAAAAGTCCACATTCGTCGGGGAGATACCGTCCGGGTCGATCTGGCCATTCCCATTGAAGCCCTCGCCCTGTACGACTCCCAGCTGAAAAAACGGGTCGAACCCGGTGCTTTCGAATTGCAAATCGGCTCTGCTTCCGATGACATCCGTCTTCACAAAACGATCTTTGTCAATCGGGAGCAAACACTCCTTATCCCGACCCGGGAAAATCGCATTTCTTTGAAAAATACCGATACAGGGGCAGAGAAAAAGTCGCTTACCGTTCAAGGGACGATCCGCGACGTACAGGCCAATATCCTGCCGGGCATCACCATCATGGCCGGCCGGGAGCAAACTTCGAGCGATTCTCTGGGACGCTTTGTGATCCAAACGTTTTCCTCAGACACATTGCGCATCGAAGTGGATCGTTTCCAGCCCCAAATCATTCCGGTCAACGGCCGGTCTCACATCGATATCCAGCTCATCCACCGATAACGGAGCATCGTCAGGAAAACAGTTCTTCCGGTTGAAAGCAGGGGTCCAACAAGCGAACGCCTTATTTCCCATTCCTTCTGCCCAATGAACCGTTCATTTCCCTTCCTCGTTCGCCCAACGAACCGTCCATTTCCTTTCCGGTCCGTCAAACGAACCGGTCTGGCTTTCCCCGACAATGGTCTGAATCTGTCTGATTGAACATCGATTCCCCGTAAGCCGATTACACAGCGGATTCATGACCTGTCGCACCCCCGATCCACCCAAAAAAAACACCCAAGCCAAGCCCAAAACACCCGGGCCAAGTCCAAAACACCCGGGCCAAAGCATTCCCGCATTTTCTGTTCACTCCATATCCGATTCCTTTTCATCTTAGGATCTCATTTCCATCCCATAGAATCGACTTTCAGACCCTTCCCCTTCACAATATATGAGGAGAAAAGGGACCTCTTTTCCCCAAGAATAGGGATTGTCCCCGGAAACGGGAGGGCCTAATTTTGCGTCATCAAAAACGCATTCGATGATCAAATTTTACCCAATCCTATTTTCAGCATGCGCCTGTCTGATCGCCACAAACGCGATCGCAGCCGAACCGGAACTCTCCGATTCGACTCGCCAACAAACTCCCTACGAATGGAATTTTCAGAAATACCGGGTCGGAGGATATGGCGAGATTCTGTTTCAACACATGACCTACGGCACCGACCGTTACATCAGCCCGGTCGGATCGACCCGAGACCATCGTTCCGAAATTTCCCTACCCCGAGCCGTTTTCGCATTCGACTACCACTTGGGGAAAGGTTGGTATCTGGGAACCGAAATCGAGTTCGAATACGGAGGAACCGGATCGACCAAAGAGATCGAATACAACAAGGAAGGCGGTGAAATCGAAACCGAAATCGAAAAAGGCGGTGAAGTCGTTCTGGAACAACTGCACATTACCAAACGGTTCTTCAACGCCTTCAATCTCCGTATCGGGCACATGATCGTCCCCATCGGACTGACCAATGCCCACCACGAGCCCAATCTGTTCTTCGGAACGGTACGTCCCGAAAGCGAAACCTCGTTACTCCCCTCGACTTGGCACGAAACGGGGATCTCGATACTGGGTTATTTCAACCGGAACCGATTCCGTTACGAAGTGATGCTGGTATCGGGTCTCGACCCCAACGGCTTCTCCTCGGAAAACTGGATCGGCAGCGGGCGCCAGAAAATTTTCGAAGTTTCGAAAATGACCAATCCGGCCGTAGCGGCCCGACTCGAATACTCCGGCATCCGCAACCTGCGGTTGGGACTATCCGGTTATTACGGGAACACGGCCAAAAACTCCTCGAAACCTTATGCCATGGCCGGAGTCAAGGGTCGGGTCGCCCTCGGGTCGTTCGACGCCCAATACTGGAGCCGGGCCCTGATCGTACGGGCCAACCTGCTCTACGGAACCGTTTCGGACGCCAAAGCCATCTATGACATCAACCGCAAATATTTCAACAGCACGGGATATTCCATCACCCCGTTCGGGAAAGCCGCCCTGGCTTACGGAGCCGAAGCCGGTTACGATATTCTCTCCTTTTTCAACTGTTCGAGCCGACTTTATCCTTTCGTACGCTACGAATACTATAACACGGCTCAGGCTATCGATGCCGGTTCGCAAACCCTGCCTCGTTACAAACGGGACCTGTTTACCGTCGGGATCAACTACTGTCCGATCCCGTCGCTGACCCTCAAGTTCGACTATTCGTACCGCCGCATCGGCGGCAACACCTACAACAGCGAAGACACTTTCGGAATCACCCTCGCCTACTCGGGTTGGTTCTGTTCGAAATAACTTCTGTTTCATCAAATACAACCATAAAAATATGATCATGAATTTCAAAACCATGAGCGCTGCGCTATTGGCCGCCGCGCTGACCGTAAGCGGATGCAGTAAGAACGAAGAAGGAAAAGACGACGGAGGCGGTACCGGTGGAGGCACCAATACCTCTCAACTCGAAGACCATGCCATGAGCCCGGAATGGATCAACTACGCCACGGCAGTCTCTTCGGAGTTACTCGACGATTGTATCGGGCTGTGGGCCGCCTGGAACGGACCCGACGGCATTCCCGATGAAGACTGGGAACGTATCGGACGTGATTTTTTCTCCAAAAACACCATCGTGGGAGCCAACGGTTACGCGCAATTCATGCGCACGGCCGATGCCGGTAATGAAAAATTCACCAGCGGAGTAGATGCCATCCGTACCATTCTGGCCGATGGTTTCGCCAACATCTCCAACGAAGTCGGCGCAACGAAAATCGGGAACCCCAATGCCCTGGCCAAACAAGGCAATACCGATGCCGCAGTGTTGCAAGTGGAGTCCTGGTACAGCTGGAACTCGATTACCGACTACGCCGACAACATCATCAGCATTAAAAACGGTTATTTCGGCCGTCGGGGCTCGATCAGCGATCCGGCCCATGCCAACAGCATTTCGGCTTATGTGAAAAGTCAGGATCCCAATCTGGATGCAGCCATGAGTCAGGCCATCGACGCCGCCTACAACGCCATCAAAAGCATGCAATCGCCCTTCCGCAATAACCTGACCGGTAGTCGGGTGGATGCAGCCATCGAAGCCTGTGCCGATCTGACCGAACTGACCGAAGGCAGCCTGCTGGGATTATTCCAAAATGCCGGCGACCAAGCGTTCAATACCATTCTGACGCAATATGCCGATCAGGTCGTCATTCCCACCTACAAGGAGATGAAAGAAAAAGCCTGGAATCTGTACAATGCCATGCTGGCCCTGCAACAGGATAACAAAAACCAGAGCAAACTGGATGCAGCCTGTGAAGCCTGGCGTGCGGTACGCGTTCCCTGGGAACAGAGCGAAGCCGTTCTGTTCGGTCCCGCCGGAGAGGAAACCGGTCTGGGTTTCGACCCCTCGATGGACAGCTGGCCGCTGGATCAGGAAGACATCGCTACGATCATTACGAACAAAAAACTGTCGACCGTAGAACAATACATCGAAGCCATCGGCAGCGAATCGGTTCGCGGCTTCCACACCATCGAACTGCTGCTGTTCAAAAACGGACAGAACCGCCAGGTTCTTCCCTAAACCGGACTTCTAAAAACAACTCTCCGAACCATGCACACAACCCAATATATCGGGATGGGGAAACGGCTCAGTGTCATGGCGCTTGTCGGCGCCATGACACTCGCCGCATGTGACGAGGGGAAAGAACCGATCATCCGGGATCTGTACGGCAACGAAGCCGATCCGGCAACCCTGTCGGCCGGCACCTCCACCGTGTACGGAACCGGCGTAACGGCTTACGACTCGCCCGCACCCTGGGTAACAGGTTCTCTCGAAACCCGATTCTATCAGGGCGACGCCCTCTACGACAATCCCCGGGTCAGCGGAGACGACCCCATTCAGGGCGGCAAAGGCCCCCTGTATGCCGGATCCTCCTGCGGAAGCTGCCACGCGAATGCCGGGCGAAGCTATCCCACCCTCTATTCTCAGGGCGGGAGCGGAACCGGAGGATTCTCCTCCCACCTGATCTACATCACCAAGAAAAACGGCGGATTCTTCCGCAACTACGGCCGTGTATTGCACGACCAGGCCATCACCGGCGTGGAACCCGAAGGACGATTGAGTGTCACCTACACCGAACAGACCTATCAGTTCCCCGACGGAGAGAGCTATTCGCTGCTCACTCCACACTACACCGTCACGGAATGGTATGCCGACCAAATCGCACCCGAAGAGCTGATTATCGATGTCCGTATTCCTTTACGACACGTGGGTATGGGCCAGATGATGGCCCTCGACCCCAACGAACTGGAAGAGTTGGCCCGTCGCAGCAACTATCCCGAATACGGCATCTCGGGACGACTCAACTACATTCAGGAGCGCGGGAAAACCTATATCGGTGTCTCGGGTAACAAAGCACAGCACGCCGACCTGACCATCGAATTGGGGTTCTCCTCCGACCTGGGGGTGACCAACGACCGCTATCCGCTGGAGGTGGCCGAAGGACAGTCCCAAATGATCGGTTACAGCCACTATGGCATTCAGATCTCCACCCACGACATGGAAAATGTCGATTTTTACCTCCATGCGTTGGGGGTTCCGGCTCGCCGCGATGTGGACGATCCGATCGTACAGCAAGGAGAACAAGCCTTTTACCGAGCCCGATGCGATCTCTGCCACGTGCCCACCCTGCACACCCGACAAGAGGCTCCGGCCCTGATCAACGGGACCCGACTGCCCTGGCTGGCCAGCCAAACGATACACCCCTACAGCGACTTTCTGCTGCACGACATGGGCCCCGATCTGGACAGCCATTACACCTCGGGGATGGCTCAGGGTTGCGAATGGCGCACCACTCCGCTCTGGGGCATCGGTCTGCAGTACAAAGTCAACCAACACACCTACTTTCTGCATGACGGCCGGGCCCGGAATCTGGTCGAAGCCATCATGTGGCACGGCGGCGAAGGAGCCGTCTCCCGGGAACTCTTCGCCCGTATGAGCAAAGACGACCGCGACGCTCTGATCCGCTTTTTAGAATCATTGTAATTCTCTTTCCAAGTCAACCAGAAAATGAAGATATCTTTACTCTCGATTTTACTCCTGCTGTGCATCTGGGGAGGTGAAACCTCCGCCCAGAGCCGTCATCATCGGGATTCGCTCCGCATGAAACGAGACTCCTCGCTGTACTCGCCCTACGACAAATACATCGAAAGCGATGTCGTCCCGATGGGCGGGCGCAAGGGTTTCAGTTTCCAGACCAAGGCCGGAGACTTCATGCTCAAGCCCTACGTCCTGTTGCAAACCGCCGCCAAATTCAACTACTACGACGACGAACAGCTGGGACTGGACGATCAGGACAACATCGCCAACAGCGGATTCGAAATTCCGTATGCCATTCTCGGATTTTCGGGCCGGGCCTTCAAGAAACTGACCTTCAACCTTACGCTCAACGCCGCCAAAAGCGGAGGAGCCCTGCTGCAACAGGCCTGGTTCGACCTCAACCTGAAGGATCAGATCCGCTTTCGGGTCGGCAAATTCAAAACACCGTTCAGTCAGGCCTATCTGGTGACCCTGGGAGAAACCCTTTTCCCTACGGTTCCCACTTCGCTGAGCACCTCGCTTTACATGGATCGCAGCCTCAACTCCACCCCACCGACCTTTGCCACCGGTTTCGACCTGGGGGTGATGATGCACGGACTGCTGGGCAACAAATGGGAATACAACCTCGGGGTATTCAACGGGACGGGGATCGACGTGAACCTGGCACAGAAAACCCTCAGCGACGACCTGCATATTCCCTCGTTGCTCTACGCCGCCCGCATCGCCTTCATGCCCAAAGGGCCCATTCCTTCCCATCAGGGACGTATCGACGACCTGCACAACGACAAAATCATGCTGGCCCTCTCGGCCTCCTACAACGTCGAAGCCAACTACCAAACGACCAACGATCTACGTTTGGGGTTCGAATTCACCTACCTCAAAAACCGACTATACCTCTCGGCCGAGGCCTATTACCTGAATTCCGACCTGGTCAAACGACAGAAAGTCGACGCCGATTACACCTACATCGGCGGGTATATACAGGCCGGATACTTTGTTACGAAAAAGCTGCAACCCGCCCTGCGTTGGGATTTTCTGGACCGCAACTCCACCGGTATGGACGGTTTCCTGAACATGCCGGCCATCGGTCTCAACTACTACATCCTGGGGTATAACCTGAAACTGCAGGCCATGTATCAATTCCTCGGACGCTGGGGGCATGCCACCCAGGATGCCCGCGAGCTGGACGATCTGGGACTGGCCCAACACGGCGCCATGATCCTCATGCAGTTTTCATTCTAAGCGATTCGGATCATGAAAAAAGCGTACCTCGTTGGGAGCATCATCGCCATGCTGCTCTCGTCAATCGCCTGCGACAGCGGAGACATCCGTCCGAAAGAGGTCACCGATGAGCAAGGCTGCACCTTGGAAGCCCACTTCCGGCTAACCAATACCGAAGCCTTCCCGATCGATTACAATTTCGTGTTCGGAGTCTTCGCCGCCGAGAGTAATACGCCACTGGTTTCGGTCAATATTCTCCGCCCGAACGACGGGCAAGTCGTCACCGTCCGGCTGGAAAACATGCCGGAAGAGGCCGCAACAGCCAAACTTTGCCTGCTCAATTCGGGTCGCCAATCCATTTACTCGTTTTTCGAACAAACCGTCGATATCAGTTCCGGAAACGACATCCTCATTCCCGAAACCATCATCGACATATTACCGTACGATCGTATCCAAAAACTGATTTTCCAACAATACAACTGCGTATCCTGTCACCAGGGAACAAGCGGAGCGGCCGAATTGCTGCTGACCGAAGGGGTCAGCTACCACCAGTTGGCCAATGTGCCCTCCACCCGCTCGGACAAAGCTCGGGTCACCCCAGGCAATCCCGAGGAGAGTTTTCTGCTCGACGTACTGACGCAGACAAACAGCGTCAAATATCCGCATACCGGACTGGTCACTCGTTCCGAAGATTTGACCATGCTGCGAATCTGGATCGAGAAGGGTTGTCCGCAATAAATCTATCCAATGTCTATGGGATTCTCAAACAACATCCTTTTTTACAGCGACGTCCGTATCGAGATCAGTCACTTCCAGCGGACGGCAGGCATCGACGAATACCACGCCATGCTGCACGTAAACGCCAGGGAAGCCTCTTTCGAGAAGCAATTGAGCGATATCCGAGCCGCCTACTTTTACCTGCTGGCGAGCCACGGGCCTCAAGTACGTCCGGTCTTCCGCCGCTATTTTCTCAGCGATGCGGCCAATCAGTTCGCTCTGTTGCAACAAAAAGAACAATCCTATCCGCCTTGCGCCACCTCCATCGTTCAACAGTCCCCGATGGACGGCAGCAAAATTGCCCTGTGGGTCTACCTGCAATCGGACATGGAGATCCGTCCGTGTCCGAAGGGGATCATCGCCGAACACAACGGTCTGCGCCACCTGTGGCAAGGAAACCTGACCTTCCCCGAAGACCAGGCCGACCGACAAACCGAAGTTCTGCTGGAAGGCTATACGAAACAACTCGCCGACGAGGGCGGCAAGTTGGAAGAAGATTGTATCCGCACCTGGTTTTTCGTCCAGAACGTGGATGTCAACTACGACGGGGTCGTCACCGCCCGCCGGGACTTCTTCGAACGACACAACCTGACCCCGCAAACCCACTACATCACCAGCACGGGGATCGAAGGACGTCAGGCCGATCCGAACCGTCTTGTTGCGCTGGATACTTACGCCGTGCTGGGACTCCGTCCGGGGCAACAACAATTTCTGTACGCCCCAAGCCACCTGAATCCCACCTACGAATACGGAGTCACCTTCGAACGGGGCGTCAGTATCCGCTACGGTGACCGCCGCCACATCTTTCTGTCGGGAACCGCCAGCATCGACAACCGGGGCGAGATCGTAGCCCCCGGAGACATTCGGGGCCAAATCGCCCGCATGTGGGAAAACGTCGATGCCCTGCTCCAGGAAGCCGAAGCCGGAGAAGAGGACCTGGCACAAATGATCGTCTATCTGCGCGATACCGGAGACTATCCGATCGTCAAGGCTCTTTTCGAGGAACGTTTCGCCCGGGTGCCGGGCATCATCGTGCTGGCCCCGGTCTGCCGACCCGGCTGGCTCATCGAAATGGAATGCATCGCCATTCGGGAAGATCACAATCCGGAATTTGCTCCTCTGTAAAACATGAAAAGGCTTTCCCGTCTGGCTTTCGCCCTGCTGATCGTTTTGATGATCGTACTGGCCGCCGCCACCCTGCTGGAAAAAAGCGAAGGAAGCGATTTCGTCGCCCGAAACATTTACCAGAGCGGATGGTTCGTCGCGCTGTGGGGCGTTTTGTCTCTCTCGGCTTTGGGAGCTATCCGGCTCCGATTCCGGCACCTGCGTCCGAGCGTAATAACGCTGCACGGCGCTCTGCTGTTGATTCTTTTGGGCGCGCTGCTCACCTTCACCACCGCCCACAAAGGCTATCTGCACCTGCGGGAGGGGAAAGCGGTTTCGCGATTTCGTACCGAAACGGACCACCTTCTGAGGCCGATTCCCTTCAGCCTGACCCTGGAAAACTTCTCCATCGAGTACTATCCGGGGACCCGGGCTCCGGCAGATTATCGCAGTCGGCTGCTGCTCTCCGAAGGCAAAAAACGTCTTTCGGCGGAAGTCTCCATGAATCGTATCCTGTCGTACCGGGGATGGCGATTCTACCAAAGTTCATTCGACGACGACCTCCGGGGATCCATCCTGTCGGTGAATTACGATCCGTACGGTATCCCGGTCACCTATGCCGGTTATATGCTCTTAGGCCTGTCGATGCTCGCCTTTTTGGCGGACAAACGAGCCGGATTCCGACAACTGCTCCGACACCCTCTGGCAAAACGTACGCTGCTGTTCGGCGGACTGTTGTTCGGCGGATTTTCCTCCCTGCAAGCCGCCCCGCGGACCTTAACGCCGGAAACCGCCTCCGCATTCGGATGTCTGCGTATCTCACACGGAGACCGGGTCGTCCCGCTGCAAACCCTGGCCCGCGACTTTACCCTCAAAATCTACGGGAAACCCCATTACCGAAATTTTTCGGCCGAACAAGTGCTCTGCGGATGGATTTTCTTCCCGGAAGAGTGGCAACACGAACCCATGATCCGGATCAAGGCCGACACCGTACGCCGTCTTATCGGATCGGATGAATATGCCTCCTTTACCGATTTTTTCGATTCCGCACGTCGCTACAAATTAACCGATTTTGCCCTGCACCCCCCCTCCGATCCGCGAGAAGAGAACTTCAAAGCCTTCTGCCAGGCCAACGAAAAAGTGCAGCTAATCGTCATGCTGCAGGCCGGCCAGCTGCTGAAACTCTTCCCGCAGGATTCCGCCCGTCACATCCGCTGGTTGGCTCCGACCGATCCGATCCAACGACTCCCGACAGCCGATTCCGTATTCATAAAAGGCATTTTCCCACTGTTATACGAAGCGGTAACGGCCGGTGAGGACCCTAAGATCCGAGAACTGATCGACAAAATCGACCGGTTCCAACGCCAACGGGGCGGCGCACAATGGCTCCCCGAACGCAAACTCCAGGCCGAACGCCTATACAACCGCCTCGACATCCTCGCCTGGCTCTATCGACTCAACCTCTGCGCCGGGCTGTTGGCTTTTCTCTATTTCAGCGAAAGCCTGCTGAGCGGAACCCGGCGAGGAGGTCTCGAACGGTGGTTGAACCTTCCGTTATGGATCTCTTTTCTCGGGTTGAGCGGTACACTCACCTTAAGAGGCTATATCGCCGGACACCTGCCGCTGAGCAACGGCTACGAAACCATGATGTTCATCGCCTGGTGCGTTCTGCTGGCCACCTTCCCGCTCCGGAAACGATTCCCGCCGGCCACGGCATCCGGTCTGCTGCTCTCGGGCTTCTCCCTGCTGGTCGCTTCCCTCGGTTCGATGAATCCCCAGATCACCTCGCTCATGCCGGTACTGGCTTCTCCCTGGCTCAGCATCCACGTTTCACTGATCATGGCCTCCTACGCCCTGTTCGGATTCATCCTTCTCAACAGTCTGATCGCCATGATTATCCTTCTGAGCGGATCGCCCGCCCAACGCCAACGCGTGTTCAACATCCTCCGCCGCCTGCAACGACTCAGTCGGATGCTGCTCTACCCGGCCGTTTTTTTACTGGCAGCCGGTATTTTCATCGGCGCCGTATGGGCCAACGTCTCCTGGGGACGTTACTGGGGCTGGGACCCCAAAGAGGTCTGGGCACTGATCACCCTGATGCTCTATGCCCTGCCGCTCCACACCGCCAGTCTTCCCCGATTCCGAAATCCGTTCTTTTTCCACACCTTCCTATTGTGGGCCTTTGCCAGCGTACTGATGACCTATTTCGGCGTCAACTACTTTCTGGGAGGAGTCCACAGTTACGCCGGAGAACTCCATAGCCGATCGTGGGAAATCTTTTCAGGATGCGGAATCGTCCTGACTTTGCTGCTGACACTGACCGCCCACCGAGCCTACCGGCGGTACCGATTCTACCGATAACCCCTCGGGGCGGCATCGCTCCTCCGATTCCACCGGGAAAGCACCCCGGGTTCAGGCGGGCCGGTTGTTGATCAGGCGGCATCGTTCCCCCGATTCCACTGGGAAAGCACCCCGCAGACAATCTCATTCCGATGGCCCGGTCTACTGCAAACCGGGAATCCAATTGGAAAACACACGGAAGTCGCGACCTCTCTCTAAATCTGGCATCAAAAACGGGGCAGTCGCCGCAGCGATCGCCCCTTTCATGTATCAGTCGTCAGCACATATCCTCCCGGAGTATGCATCCCGTGGACCATTTCAGACCGCCCACTCCAACGACCTTATGTTTTAGGTCCGTTTAGCCTGAGATTGGCTCTGGCAAAACGCTTTCGAGAACTTCTTTCCCAAGGATATTACGCCTTCCGAAGCGACGTTGAAAACCGAATCGGCATGTCCTCTCGCAGTTCCCCATCCGAACGGGTCACACACGAACGATTCCCTTGTTTTTCCGTCCGTCAATGTAGATATACAGCGGCTCGGGGAAGCGCACATGCCGCAAATATTCGTTCTCGAACACGGCCGGCATCGCATCCAAACGGGTCTGATCGAAATAACCGTCACCCATAAAGGGATTGATGGTCAGATAACCCGCCCCGAATGAAATCAGGTTCTGGAAAAAATGGGTACCCTGACTGGGTTCGACCCGGAAATTTTCCAGCCCACATTCGACAATCACCCTCGCTTCGGAAATATCGGTCCAGCGTACCGGAATCCCCAGCCAGGGATCGCTCGAGCCCCAACGCCCGGGACCCACCAACACATACAACCGCTGCTCGGCCCGCAAAGCCGTATTGAGTTTGCCGATCTCGGCGGCTATCTGACGCGTTTGCGCCTTATCGAAAGCCTCCCTGCGCACATACACGATATCGCTCACCCCCTCGATCGCTCCCAAACCCAACGCACTTTCGGCGTAGATCAGCGCCTCGGACGTATCGACGCTGTTCCAATCCAACGAACACCCATTCTGACTATTGACAATAGGCCTGATCTGCAAGAAATTGAAGATGCGGTCTTCCCCATACGGCACATCCATATTGACGGCGAATTCGATCTCCACGGGAGTACGCATCTCCTGTTCCCCCATCGCCAACAGATCGCTGAGAATCTCGGCCAGGGGGAAAGTGCCGTACTTGAGAATCTGCGAGAAGGTAATGATTTTGCGCCCCTCCTCAAAATTACTGTCCGAAATGCGTTGGTTCTGCATGTCCCAGGTCGAAGCCACATAACGCAGGTTGCGAAAATGACGTACCTTATTGATCTCGAAACGCTGAAAGTTGATCGCATCATCCAACGAGGTTTTGAACTCTTCGGGCTTGAGGTTCAGGGCATACATCTCGCGCTGGGTATCCCGTAAGGCCATCTCCGGCGTCGAGAGCTGCAAAACATTCTGGGGATGTTTGGGCGAAAAACGCAGGGTCAGTCCCCCTTCGACCACCATCTTACCCAGGCCGAAAGCCAGGTTCACGATCCCGTCCTCGGGCCGCTCGTCCCCGATCGGATAGAAATTCAACGAACGGGCCACCCCGGAGATCGTCGGGAAGAAATACCCGCTGTCCTCGCTTCCGCAGACATCCTGAATGATAACGGCCATTTTTTCTTCACTCAACAGATTGGAAGAGGCTTGAATATAAGCCCGGCTCGAAGCAAAGAACACCGAGGCATAGACGCTCTTGATGGCCTTCCCCAACAGCCGCAACATCTGGTCCTCGTTGGCCGTCAATGGAATCATGTATGTGGAATAGATCCCGGCAAACGGCTGATAATGGGAATCTTCGAGCTTGGAACTGGAACGAACGGCCAAAGGTCCCGTCGCGTGGCGGATATAAGCCCGCAAATCCGAAACCAGCGCCTCGGGCAAACGAGAGCTGACAAACTCCGAGAGAATCTCCTCGTCGCTCACATCGGCCCCGATCACATATTGCAAACCGTTCTCCTGAATGAACTGATCGAAATAGTCGGTCGCCACCACCACCGTACGCGGCAACATGATCTTTACCCCTTCGTATTTGTCCAACAGGTTGTACTTCTGCAACACGTTGTTTACGAAAGCCAGTCCGCGGGCCTTGCCGCCCAAGGAACCCTCCCCGATACGGGCAAACCAAATGTAGCGACTATACATATCGGGGTTGAAGCGAGCCACGACCCCGTGTCCCTGCAAAATACGGTAATCGGTAATCGCATGCACGATAAAACGCCGCAACTCGTCGGTCGTATCGAAGTGAGTGTGACTCGTCTTGCGGAGCAGGTTGCCCAACGAGAAAAGTCCTCGTGCGAACATCCACTTGGAGAGTCGGTTACGTGCAGCATGATAGAGCAGCACATCCTCGGGAATGTCCATCACCAGATGCTGCATATCCTTCAGGTTCCGAGCCCGTCCGATCACGACACCCGTATGCAAATCCTTGAACACGAAATCCCCGAAGGCAAACTCCTGACTGATATAGGCCCCCAACTCCAAAAGCAGGGTTTTGGAATATTTCACGATAAAACCAACGCCCAGCTCTTCAGCCTTCTGGCGTATGCTCTCCTGAGAAGACTGCAACAAAAACGGCATATTGGGATCGTCGCTCTTGATCATGCGACACAGGTCGATCCCCGCATCGAGTTTCTCACTGGAAGCCGGATCGTTTTTGTGGAGCACGAAACCCACATCGGAGATTACGCCCAACAAATTCTCCTTGTAACGTTCGTACAACGAAACGGCCTCGGCATAATTGGTCGCCAAAAGAATCTTGGGGCGCGCCCGCTTGCGCAACATCTGCTGCTGTTCGTTGAGCGCCTCCTTGCGAAATTCGGCACTCTGCTGCAAAACCAGTTTATAAATGGCCGGCAGGTAGGTCGAATAATAACGGATCGAGTCCTCGACCAGCAGAATGGACTGCACGCCCACCCCCAAAATATCGGCATCGGCATTCATCCGGTCCTCGATCAGTTTGATGATCGCCAGGATCAGGTCGGCATTCCCGTGCCAACTGAAAATATAATCGATCCCCGATCGGTCTTCGGCATCGAGCCGACGGTACAGATCCCGCGTAAAATGCGTAAGCAATACCACCGGTATGCCGGGGCGTTCGTTTTTGAGCTGCGTCGCAAAATGAAACACATCCAATTCCCCGACATTGAGCATACTGATCACCAAATCGAAATCATCGTGATCCCGCAACAACTCCAACGCCTCGGTCGAGGTATTCACCCGCGTAAAAGAGGGCGGATTGCTCAAATTCAGGTCGAAATATTCACGGTTGATCTGTCCGTCGATGCGTCCGTCCTCCTCCAACGAATAGGCATCGTAGCTGCTGCAAATCAGCAACACCTTACGAATACGCTTTTGCATCAGACTGGCATAATTGATCCGCGAGACGGACGGATAGACACGTTGGGTTTCCATAGGCTCAGAGGCTTATCGTTAAGGATATTACGACAAAGAGTCGTTACGGACAAAGCTACACAAATTTTCGCCGTTTCCCGATATTTTTTCCTCATTTAGTTGTTTCTCCGCTCGCTTTCGAGTAAATTTGTTGCAACCTGAAAAAAGCCTAAATCTTCATTTTATGAGTTCAAACGCCAAACTGGTTTCACGTTCGGTGCTCGTACCGTTCATTCTGGTGACCAGCCTCTTCTTCGCCTGGGGTTTCGCCAACGACATCACCAACCCCATGGTCAAAGCCTTCTCCAAAATCTTCCGGATGAGTACCACCGACGGGGCTCTCGTACAACTGGCCTTTTACGGAGGATATTTCGCCATGGCCTTCCCGGCCGCCCTCTTCATCCGCAAATTCTCGTACAAGTCGGGGATTCTGGTCGGATTGGCTCTGTACGCCATCGGAGCGCTGATGTTCATTCCGGCCAGCGAAACGGGACTCTATTTCCCCTTTCTGATCGCCTACTTCATCCTCACCTGCGGACTCTCCTTCCTGGAAACCAGCTCCAACCCCTATATCCTGAGCATGGGCGACGAAGCTACCGCCACCCGACGACTCAACCTCTCCCAGGCCTTCAACCCCATCGGATCGTTGCTGGGCATGTTCTGTGCCATGAACTTCATCCAGGCACGCCTCAACCCCATGGACACCGCCGAACGGGCCCAACTTTCGGAAGCCGAATTCGAAGCCGTCAAAGCCGCCGACCTGGATGTACTGATCACCCCGTACGTGATTGTCGGACTGGCTATTTTAGCCCTATTCTTTATCTTCCTCTTTACGCGCATGCCCAAAAACGGCGATAAAGACCACTCGCTAAACCTCGGTAAAGTACTCAAACGCATCCTGGCCATCCCCCGCTATCGCGAAGGAGTAGTCGCCCAGTTCTTCTATGTCGGCGCTCAAATCATGTGCTGGACCTTCATCATCCAATACGGAACCCGCATTTTCACGGCCCAAGGCATGGAGGAACAAGCCGCCGAAGTGCTCTCCCAACAATACAACATCGCCGCCATGGCCATCTTCTGCGTCAGTCGGTTTATCTGCACCTTCCTGATGAAGTACATCTCGGCCGGCCGACTGCTGATGATTCTGGCCATTGCCGGTTCGGTGCTGACCCTCGGCGTGATCGGCTTTCAGGATATCACCGGACTCTATTGTCTGGTCGGGGTCTCGGCCTGCATGTCGCTGATGTTCCCCACCATCTACGGGATCGCCCTCGAAGGATTGGGCGATGACGCCAAATTCGGAGCCGCCGGACTGATTATGGCCATCCTCGGCGGTTCGGTCATGCCTCCGTTGCAGGCCGCCATCATCGACCAAGGCACCTTAATGGGCCTGCCGGCCGTCAACGTCTCGTTTGTCCTGCCCTTGATCTGTTTTCTGGTCATCATCGTGTACGGCTACCGCAGCCATGCCATCCACCAGAAACACAAACGTGCTCCACAAACCGCATAAAACACTCGACAATATGATCCGGGCCCTTTTGTATCAGGCCGTCATGCTGTCTCTTCTTTTAGGAACCACGGCCTGCCAACACGACCTCAAACAACCAACCGATCAACCTTCTTCAACGGAAAAACCTATGTGGAAAAAAGAATTCAGCCAGCAGCTCCCGCTGCTGGGTCATCGAAACTGGATCCTGGTCGTCGACCAGGCTTACCCCCTGCAGAGCGCTGCCGGCATTGAGATAATCGATACGCAACAGCCGCTCAAACCGGTTCTGGGCGAATTGCTCCGGATGATCTCAACGGCCGGACACATCAAGCCGATCATCTACACCGACCTGGAACTCAACTACCTGAACGATTCGATCTGCCCCGGTTCGGAAGCAGCACGCAACGACCTCAAAGAGGTCTTGAAGGAGTACCCTTTGCACACCCTGCTGCACGAAGAAGTATTCGGAAAACTCGATCAGGCTTCGAAACTCTTTCAGGTCATCGTTCTGAAAACGACGTCCCGAATTCCCTACTCTTCCGTTTTCATCGAGTTGGATTGCGGTTACTGGACGACCGAAGGCGAACAGGCGCTCCGGGCCAAGATGAAAGCCGACGCCAAGCCATAAATAACCTGCCTCACCCTGATATAATCCAAAAGCCGTCCCTTGGAAGGGGCGGCTTTTGGGTATAGCCGAATGTCTTCTCTCCGACAAACGACCGCTCGCTTTGCTATTCTTAAAAATCGGAGAGGGACAACAGACTGGAACCGATTATCGAAAATCAGGGAGAGACAACAGATGGCCATCCGTCGGTACAGCGCGACTCTCGCCTCTTTTCCTCCCTTCCAGTCGTCGGATCTCCCTATTCCGGGACCCTTACACCAAACGACGAATCAATTCTTCCCGATCTCCGTACAGATAATCGATCGGAGCGATTTCGATCATGGTATAGGCCCCCGGACGCTGCAACATCGCAGCCCGAGCCGAAGAGACCAGAATCTGTGCCGTCAGAGCCGGATTATTAATCCGCATATTGAACTCGAAAAGCTGGTTCTGGGTCTTTCCCGACACGCCTTTGCGCGTCAGGTTCACCCCATGTCCCATATCCAACAGATCTTTCACACAGGGCACCTGCTGAACGTGGGTCTCGTCATGTACGAAATAATCGTCGGTCTTGATGGCCTGAGCAACCTGATCGAACGAAGCCCCTTCTTCCAGTTCCACGTATACCATCCGACGATGAATGCCCGTGCCCGTCGGGATCGTCATCGACAGAGCGGCTTTCACGCCCGGCACCGCTTTGACGGCCACCGTATGTCCCATACTCATGCCAGGACCGAAATTGGTGTAGGTAATTCCCTGGGGTGCACAGGCTTCCAACAAAGCACGAACCACCGAATCGCTGCCCGGATCCCACCCGGCCGAAATGATCGATACGGCACCATGCTGTTTGGCGATGCCATCCAGATGAGCACGTACCTTTACAATGTCGGTATGAATATCGAAACTGTCCACGGTATTGATTCCCTGCGCCAACATGGCCTGAGCATAAGATTCGGCGCTACGCGAAGGCGTACACAAAATGGCCACATCCACCTTTCCCAATTTGGAGATATCATCCGTTACCTGATAGGACGACAATTCGGCCGGAACCTGTCGGGCATCCCGACGTACCACTCCGGCAATTTCAAAATCGGGAGCCATTTCCAAGGCTTCCAACACATATCTCCCGATATTACCGTAACCGACTACGGCAGCTTTGATCTTTCCCATAAAATAATGTGTATGTTAAATTTCCAATAAGTTGTCTATTTTCTGACACAAAGATATATTTTACCTCAAAAATTTCCAATAAAAATGGGGGCTCTTTCCTATTTATTTCCCGTTATGTACTATCTTTATAGTTGATTGAAACCCACAAACTCCCTCATCCGATGAAGTCGATACTCCTCACATTGGGTATAGTACTAAGCATCAGCACCCTATCTGCCCAACAAACCCTTTTGGTGAATGTCGTCAACGCCAAAGGAAAATCCCTGGCCCACAAAGCGACCGTTTCGCTCAAAAGCCAACCGACCGGTCAAAGTCCCGACCAGGACGCCCCCCTGAAGTTACAACCGGCCCCGAACGATACGCTTCGGATCGTGGTGGGGAATACCATCGGCACCATTCCCACCCGGAACCTGAGCGAATTGACGATCGTAGTCCATAAAAACACCATGACCAACCAGGAAACGGGAGAGGAATATCCTGTTTCCAAACTTCCGCGTTTCGATCCGCATAACATCGCGGGTTCATCGGCTTCTGCCATGTTTATCGACCTGGAGAGTCTGGTCACCAGCAAATTCCCAAGCGTCAGAATTCAGCAAGGGAATGCCTTTCTGATCGGGAACACCACAGGCTCTCAGCAAACGCCCATGCTGATTTTGGTGGACGGAAATCAGGTGATCAACTTTGCCCAAGCCAACGAAACCATCAGCGTCCAACAAGTCAAAAGCATCGACATCAAACGATCCGATCCCATCTACGGAATCCGTGGGTTAGGCGGCATCATGGAAATCACCCTGATCAAAGGCAGAGACCTTTGAGCCTTCGGTCGACTCGAAATCAAAGAAAGAGCGTGTATTATGAAATACACGCTCTTTTTGAATCCGTTTTTGGAAGCATTCAGCCGAACAGTCCCTAACTAACCTTATCCTGTTCCGGCATATTGTCCCGAAGCACTTTGCAGGCCCAACCTCCAACAGCCAGACCCCTAAAAACATCCTAAATGTCCCATTTCGAACAGCCAAACGCTTTCCCCGAAAACAGGGATCCTTCCCATTCCAACAAAGCCCTGGTGAGGATTCCCCAAAAAAGATCGGGATGCAGCGTCCCGCTGGATCCCGATCCCCATTTTATTAACCTTTGTTGTAGACTGCGTCCTCACGTATCTGTAAACCCATCATCCCCAATCGTTACAAATTCAAACCAAGGATTTCGGGTTTCAATCCGCAAGCACCTGCAATCAAGGGTTCTGTACGATCAAATTATTCGTATTCAGTTCCTGTTCCGGAATCTGCAATACCAACTGCGCGTACGGAATCGTGTTGGCCGTGTGATGTACCGTAGAACCGCTGCGATTCACATCGACCTTCCAACGACGGTTGTTATAGAATTCCAAGGAATGTTCACCCCACATTTCAATACGCGTCTGCAATTTCACCATATCCAGAACACTCATGCCGCTCATGCTCGGATAGGTATCGCAGGTCAAGGCGCCGTTCGTACGTTCACTGATCAACGTATTCAAGGTATTTTTAGCTTCGTTTTCCTGTCCCAATTGAGCCTGTGCTTCCGCTTTCATCAAATAGGCTTCCGAAACGCGGAACAGGCAGTAATCAATGGTCCCGTATTTGCAAACGGTCGAGTTCCCGACGCTTCCTCCTACCCCTACGTTAGCGGCAAATTTGAGATTGATATACGAACCGATATCGTATTCACTCCCATCATCCGCAAAGGAAGAGGCACTCGGAGCCACGAATTTTCCGAACGTACTCACCTGGAAGTTATCCTTACGGTAGTCTTCATCGGCAATCTTGTTGTACAAACGGTCGTCGATACGAGCCTGTTTGCCGCCCGAGGCCATGAAGTTCAACCAATAATCGGCGGAAGAACGTTCCTTGTTGGCATTATCCCAACCCAAAATACATTCGGGATTGGCCGACAGATCGGTAAAACCACGACCTGAAGCATAATATACGCAAGGTTCACCGGCATTGGCCGAATTGCGTCCCACATACTGATCTTCGCTCATAAGCTGATAATGAGCGATCAGTTTGTCGCAAGCCGTAACGGCTGTAGCCCAATCCTGTTTCCAAAGCGCAGCCCGAGCCAATACATAATTGGCAATTCCGGCATTCAGGTCACCTTTCGTATTCAGATCGTATCCGACCCCGGCTTCTTCGAACAGACTCACGGCCCGATCGGCCCATTTCACGATCGAATCCAGCGTTTCCGAGGCGGTCGCACGAGCCACCGTACTTTGATCCAGCGAATAAACCGTATAAATAGGCACTCCCAATTCGTCCGTACCGTAGTTTTCCATCAAATAGAGATAACCGTAAGCACGAGTCAGATAAGCCCGGGCCTGATATTCTTTCAGTTTGCTGGAACCGTTCTGTGCCACCAGTTCATCCGTCAGCAGGTTGAACACCTTGTTGGCCGCATGAACCAGATAATAACCTCGACGCCAGAAAGGTTCGTTGTTGACATTATCCGCCGTACGAAGCGAAATAAAATTGTACATTTCCAAATCGGCTCCCGTAGGAGGCAGGTTATCCAGCACCATGTCGTTACCGGAAAAACCTCGCTGCACGTCCAACGACTGAGCATACGCCCAATAGTCGTTACTCCATCCGTTGATGGATCCGGTATGTTTAAATTCGGAATTCAACCCATCGGCCATAGCGCCCATGATGCTTACGACGGTTTCGTCATCGGCGGTTTGAAGCAAATCTTGGACTTGTTCATTGGTAATCGCGTTGGGCGGTGTAATATTCAACTTCTCATTACACGAAGTTGCGATCAGCCCCAACAACAGTATAGCTATTGAATACTTTTTCATAACAAATCGAAATTTAGAAAGTTATATTAAGGCCCAAGGAGCACGTACGCATGTAAGGATAGGCCATCGCCCCTACGTCAAGACCACCGGTCAACGACATACGAGGATCGATACCGTCCTTGCAAATCATCCAGAAATTGTCCAGCGAAGCATACACGCGGATACCGTCAATACCGATCTTCTTCATCCATTTGTCCGGGAAGTTATACCCTACGGTAATGTTCTTCACGTTCAGATACGATGCCTTGAACAAGGCCAGGTCCGTCCGCGTAGATTCATCTCCACCAATGGTCGTACCGCTGACATACGGAGTGGTCGAGTAGGCAAACAACATCGGGAATTTGGCACCCTGATTGTCCGGAGTCCAGGTATTGCCCAGCAATTCTTTCGACAGATAGGCACTGCCGAGACCGTCTTCACCTCCCTGCGGATTATACCACCAGCTCGAGTGAGAAATGCTGTAGAAGTAACCGCCGATCTGGAAGGCAAACGTAGCGGACAAATCCAGATTCTTATAACGGAACGACGTACTGAAACCACCGATGAAATCCGGAGTCACGTCTCCGAATTCCTGACGGGTAGCCAACGAATAATCGGTCGTGTAAACGGTATTCCCGACGGAGATATCCCCATAAACATGTTTGGCACTCTTCAGAGCATCGATGTTGTCTTCCGATACCGTCGAGGCATACAGCGGAAGACCCGTTGCCGCATCCACGCCTCCGTATTTATAGATATAAAGGTTGTAGTACGGTTTGCCGATACCACGCAGATACATCACCGGGCTACCGTTCACGTAAGCACCCTGTACATCCCATTTGTCGATGGAAGCCGTCCAGTTGCCCCCGTATTCATCCGAACCGGTTCCGGCAGGCACTTCCAACAAAGTCGTATTGTAGGTTCCCCCATTCACACTGAATGACCACAAGATATCGGGAGTCTTGATAATATCCACGCCCAATTCGAGTTCGAACCCGCGGTTACGCATCCGGGCCGAGTTCATGGGCAGGGTCGTCTGACCGGCCATGGCAAAGGAGATCGGAGTATCCCAGATCGCATCGTCGGTAATCGTCTGATACCAGTCCAACGTACCGTAGAAACGATCCCACAGACGGAAATCGAGACCTACATCGACCGTTTTCTTCTTTTCCCAGGTCAGGTTCGGGTTAGCGAATGTACCCTGTACCAACTTCCAACCATCGGGCTGATAGCTACCCGCCTGAGAGTATGATGTTGCACTATAAGTCCAGGTCTGATAACCGGCATAACGACCGATTCCGTTCTGATTCCCGATCACCCCGTAATCGGCACGCAATTTCAAATCCGTCAACCAAGAAGCATCCTGCATCCAAGGTTCGGCCGAGATACGCCAGGCACCGCCTACCGACCAGAAAGTACCCCAACGTTTATCCATGTCGCGGAATTTCGAAGAACCGTCGAAACGCAGGCTGGCCGTCAGATAATATTTATTGTCATAAATATAGTTGGCCCGGGCGAAATAACCTTCCAGCGCTTCCTGATCTTCTCCACCCCCGATACCGCTGAAGGTACCGCCAGAGTTCAGATAAATAAAGTTGGCAAACGTATTGAAGCCGTCGATCAACGAATAAGCCGACTTGTAGTTCATGCTGGAAGAACGCATCCAGTTGAATTCGTGACCGATCAAGGCATCTACGTGATGTTTGCCATAGTCATGACCCCAGTTCAGGATCTGCTGACTGTTGATATTCATGTAATCACCATAGATACGACCCATGGCACCCTTTTCCGATACGGCCGCACCGTGCGATTTATTCACATAACGATCCCGAACCGAAGAGGTATAGTCGACGGCCAAATTAGCCGTGAAGGTAAAGTCTTTAAGGAACTTGGCATCGACATAACCTCTCATATTGAAGTCATTGTAGATCGTTTCATCCTTATCGTTTTCCAACTGATAGAGCACATCGTAAGCCGACGAACGGGAAGTAACGGGATAACGTCCCAGCACTGAACCGCCCGAAGGATCCAACGGAGAATATTGTACGCCCGGACCATCTACCACGACTTTTTCTCCGTCCTGATAGATCAAATTACCGTCTTTATCACGAGCATACATCGAAGCCAAAGGAGAATAACCGTTGGCCCACAAGAAAACATTCTGCACGGCAGCACCCGAGTTACGACCGTAACGAGTCGCCGGAGACTGCGTGGCACGACGGCTGTAAGCCGCATTGACCCCTGCTTTCAACCATTTGGTCACCTGCGCATTCAAATTGACACGCATGTTGTAACGGTTGAAATGCGAACCCACGATATACGAAGGATCTTCCAGATAACCGGCCGACACATAATAATCGGTCTTTTCAGTAGCCCCGCTCACCGTCAAATTGTACTCCTGGCGGAAGGCTTTCTGATACAACAGATCTTCCCAATCATCAGGTTCATACAACAAACGGGCATTCGGATTCAGTTTTCCCGTCGTAGGTTCTACCAAATAGGCACCGCTCATGGTAGACGAAGCGTTAACACCGGAACCCGTAGGCGTATAAACGGCTCCCGGCACATCATAGTACATCCAGTTATACAAGCCGTTACGTCCGTTGAAATCGGTCGTACTACCCGTATAATTGAACAAATGCTCACTGGCAAACAAGGCTGCCTCTTCATGCGACATGTTCGGGTTCGAGAGGTTCGTCGTATACATTTCCGAGCTACCATAACGAACCGAGTTGTAAATCCCCTGCCACATCAGTTCATAATAATCCGAAGGTTCGCGAATCAGATCGGGCGACCCATTGTTGCCGATCATGTTCATCCCCCATTTAGCATCGAAAGTAACCTTAGCACGACCTTCTTTCCCTTTTTTGGTCGTTACCATGATCACCCCGTTAGCACCACGCGACCCCCACAAAGCCGTCGAAGCCGCATCTTTCAAAACCGTAATCGATTCGATGTCTCGCGGGTTCAGCGTCGACAGCGCACTGCTGTTCGAGTTAGGCACCCCATCAATCACCACCAGGGCATTGGAGTTGTTCTGACTGGCGGTTCCGATCCCACGAATACGAATCCCCATGTCGATCCCCGGCTGACCGTCGACCGACGAAACCTGCAGCCCCGGGATAGCCCCTTCCAACGCTTTGGTCAGGGTCGAGTTGGATTGCGAACTGATGATCTCGGAGTCGATCGAACTGAGCGATCCCGTCAAGTCCTTTTTCTTGGCGGTACCGAATGCGATCACCACGACATCTTCCAACGATTGTGCATCGTCTTCCAACGTCACGTTAATCGTCTGGGTGTTACCCACCGTAACCGAAACCGATTTCATCCCCAAGAAGGAAAAGTTCAGCGTACTTCCTACCTGAGCATTGATCGAATAACGACCATCCAGATCCGTCGCCGTTCCCACGGTCGTTCCCTGCACGGTCACACTGGCGCCCGCGACAGCCGAGCCGTCACTACCTGTTACAACACCGGAATAGGTGCGTTGCTGCGCTTGCAGTACACACGTCCCCACCACTGTCATCCACAGCGCCAACAACAATCGAAGAGTTAGTGTTCCTTTCATAATCAATTGTTTAAAGTTAATAAATAAGGATAGAGGTAAATTATATAGAGATAATTTCATACTCAGTTACTTATAAAACACAGAACTCATGATTTAACGTCCCTTTTTTCTGACATTCGAATAGGATTATGTCGCAAAAAGAAAAAATGGCCCCAGAGGGCCTTCTAACCGAATGACTATGTTTTTTTTAAAAAAATTTGCCGATTGGACAAAAAAACAATACATTTATTGGGTCGTAGTCATAAAAAAGGGACGAAAAAAGCAATAAAAAGATTCTTTTTCGAAAATTTCAGAACAGTCCCGATTTTCTCAAAATACCACACAAAGACATATCGACTCATTCTCAACCGATTTTTCATTTTACCCAGCCTCTGAACCTGCCGTCGGGGGCCTTTCGAACGCGCAAAACCGTTTCGTTTCCCATTTTTTGCTTAATGACGGCATTCGCTTCACTTCCCGCCTGACAATTTTATACATCCGTTCATAAACTCTTTCCCAGGATACGCCCCTCTTCGATTTCTTCATTTTCGTTCCTTCCACGCTAAAACGGCCCCAAACCCGAAGTCCATATCGCTTTCTATTTCGCTTTTGCGGGGAAACCCGACGTAGCGCTTGGAGGATTTTTCATAAAAAAACCATCGATCCTTTTGGTAATCCAGAAAAACTCTTTATCTTTGCACCACCAAAAACGGAGATTCGTTAGCTCAGCTGGTAGAGCACAACACTTTTAATGTTGGGGTCCTGGGTTCGAGCCCCAGACGGATCACAGAAAAATCCTGATAATCGTACTTGATTATCAGGATTTTTATTTTTGAAAGTATCTTTATCGAAACGCCTTCCTGCAAGCTGTAATTGGGGATCCTGAAAAACAGAGTACATCCCCTCTCCCGATGGCAGCAGGAAAAGAATATTTTCAACATACGACCCGGACGACAAACTCCAAAACTCCACATTTATTATCCTGAATTTCAGACCGGCAAGGATCTTTTGAGAAGGGATAGCTTATCGACTGTTGCATTCCCGGTCCATGACTTGAATTGGAAGTCTCTGATCTATGTCATCCTGAATCTCCAGCTGCCGCTATACTCTGAAAATTGGTCATTCTCGGCACCCCTCTCGAGTCTATGGGGCAAAATGCATTCAATCTCTACCAGGCTTTGCGGAGCATTGTATGCCCCAACGAAACCCCGGCGACTTTGAGCAGCGGTGCTTTCCCCATATCCAACAGTGAGGGGAAGCTATACGTCAATTACAAAATTTAGATTCCTGACGCCCCGGTCAACACCTGCCGAACGGCATGACCGGCCTATGGGCATATATCATCTTGAATACCGACAACCATGATCTCTATCCAATCAGCCCCCTCCCGACAGAATAGACCTTAAACCGATAATCGAAGGTTCAAAACTCCATCCAACAAGCTCCACCCATTTCCGATCCTCGCACTTCCCCGGGCTCTCCCCCCCAAAAAAAAGAGCCTGTCATACACAGGCTCTTCTCTTCCCCAGGGAAATTCCGGATTAATCTTTAAGCAATACAGGCGGCTCACGCAACGGATACACGGGAAGATCCCGACGACTATATTTGCCATAATCGTTGCTATATGCCCCCGATTGAAGCTGATCCAACACTTCATCGTAATTGACATCCTTAGCCAGGAAATCCTCATAATCAAACGCTTCATTCGACAGTTTCTTGATGCGTTCCACGATCAACTGACGGGAACAAGCATTGAAATAGGGTCGATCGTCGATCATGCAGCTAATCTTTTCAGAACGCCAGATTCCTTTTCCATACTCTGCATATCCTCCTTCATAAAAGCCGACTTTCGGGAAACGGGAATCACCGATCATGTGCCGCCAATACACACTCGTGCTGGTCGGTGAGGGATCGCAGGTCAGATTCAGGCACATCGGCACCGTCCACGAATGTTCCGAAATATAGTTCCGTATATATTTTTCATCGTTATCGTACCAATACTCATCCCCCAAACGGCCAATAGCATGCCCCCCAACTTCATGCAGAAAGACATTCGGCCAGGTTTCAATCGTCACTCCGATCTCTTCCCCAATCTGCTCCCGAATATTATCCAGTTCAGAAATCCACTCGCCAGGCGTCAAGGGACAGATTGCATACGCTGCTCCCGCAGGAGAACTTGAGGTAACCCCGCCCCGACGAGAATCATTCGCCAGAATGGCAAGAGGTACCTGATCATAGGTAACTCGTCCATTGACAATATCCGGACAATACTCCTTCAGGAAAAGTTCCGGTTTCCGATCATATATAGAATAGGCCCCCGAAAAACTCTCCCCGGTTGAGATTCCGAAATAAGTATCCTTTTGAATATGGGCCCGCCAATCGCCCACGCCTTCCTCATTGGAAATGGCCGGAATAATATAGACCGTAAAATAGTGTCGATAAGTTTTGTAAGGTTCCGCATTGAACAGGTAATCGAGTCCTTTTCGGGCCATTTGTTCGAAATAACCATTCTTGAGCATCTGCTCCCGAATGAAACCCTCTCCCGTAACGACCAATACAACCGGATCCGCAACCGTTCCCTCCTGATAAACGATTACATCCCCGGTATTATAAACCGTCAAATCCTCTACGCGGCCATTATTCACGGTTATCGTTTCATCCCATTGTGAAACCGAGATGCCCTCCAGGGTTAGTTCACCCTCAATTCCGAGCTTCAGGTTCACCGAATAATGGAAACCGGACTGAAAAGTCTTGTTCAACGGCAACGGAATCTCCTGGCTTCCGTAAATGACCTTCAGAAACGGAACGGATGCTTCTACGGACTGAGGAGGCACAATCACCGACCAACTGCGATCGTAACCGCCCGAAGGGGTTTCGAGCGGGAAAGGCGTCAGGGTCTGAGTCGCTCCCGAAACGGTAAACTGCGCAGGCCATTGCGTCATATCCACCGACATTTGCGTACGCGTATCGATCTTCAACGAACAGGCAACATCCTGAATATGATCGCTTTGATAGGCGACATTCACCGTGATCATGCTCAACAGATGGGACATTTCCATGGTAATCGCCCGATCGGCCTTGTCAGCCAACGTCCGGGAGACCAGAAAATCGTTGGCCATCATCTGCTTTTCGGTGCTCTGGTCGATCGACACCCCGAACGGGATTGCTGACGCCGAGGTCACACCGTCCTGATAGGGGTAATAAGCCAACAGACAACACGGCGTCCCGACCGTTCCCGAAGGCCAGTAAACCTCCTCAGCGGCACTCCACACAGCTCCGTCATAGGAAAAGCGGGCGTTAAAGGTTCTGTTCGAGGGCACCGGAGCCTCCCCGCTGACCGTCGCAAACACCCCGATGGCATCTTCCGGATCGAACTGGTAACCCGTCGGAGTTTCCGAAACTTTCGTCTGCATGTTCCCGATCGAAGGGGCAACCTGCAAACGCAAATCGACATCTTCTCCGGAAAGATCAGGCAATTCATTCTTGGCACATCCCGACACTCCCCAGGCCAACAACAACCCGTATACGAAATATCTGTATAATATTCTCATCGCTTATGATTCTTTAAAAATAACGAACAGCAATCACGTTATAGGATTCCGTGGTAAAATCCACATCCTGATCGAGCATTTCTGTTTGTCGGGTGTCCCTATAAAACCTCATGTTAACATATTTCAATTTCCCATCCTCATCTTGTCGCAACGTAGAGGAATATACGACAGCGATATATCCAAAACCCGGTCCTCCATCAGTCCACTTCATAAATTCAACGGTCCAATAATTGGCCAACAAATCGGACCATACCTCCGGTTCGATCTGATCCAAAATCGTCTGCCACTGCTCGCCTGCCGGAATAAACCAATCGGGTCCCAACGTACGCACATAATCCAAGGCCGGGAAATTTTTCCAGGACAAGAGTGCAGGATCACTCTGCTGAGACAACAAGATCTTCATCGTTTCCATATTGATGATCCCATCGGTCAGGCTCGAACCGGCCTGAAACATACCTCCGTTATTCGGATCCTGATACTCCAATGACGTTAACCATCCGCCATTCATGAAAGGAGTACCTTTTTTATCCACAATGGTCACCATAATCCCCGGACGATGTGATTCCCGGGCCCGAACCACATAGGCAATCGGATTCTCGGCATTCGGCCACAAATCCCCGGCCTGATACTCTTCGGGATCCATTCCCGCCTGGGGCAAATCTACTTTTTCCTCTTCCCATTGTGCGATCGATATCGGGTCGAGAGCCAACAGAACCGGATCGATATCCCGGCCGATTCTCAAACGATACGTATAACATTTCCCCGCCTCGAATCGGGCCGAAACCGACTTTTCAAACGACTTGCCGTTTACGGAAAAAGCGACGAACACCCCGTCGGAAGAAACCTCCTGCGGCAATACCGTCAATTCATAGCACTGGCTGACGCCCTGCGGAGCCACCTCCAACAAACAAGGCGACATCGCCGTGGAGGAACCCTGCACCGACACCGTACCGTCGTTCAAATCGACCGTCCCGTTGTTTTTCAGCGATACGGACAACGACTGGATGCCTTCCGTTCCGATATAGTCCCCATCGAAAATCACTTCGAAGACCAATCGGCTCAAGGCATGTTGCAACTCCAGCTGAACCGGTTCACCCGAGCCCGTTTTCGTCATCGAAGAACGACTGTACAGCCAATCGTTTTGCTGAGGACCTCCCTGCTGACTCTGGTCGGCGGCCAATGACAACGGCACGGCCGACGGATCGGACAGGGTCGACAAATAAGGAGCATAAGCCACTACGTCGCAGACAGTACCTTCGGCATTATCGGGCCATCGCAAAACCGGTTGCGAAACCCACCCGTTTTCCGTATACCGCAACTCCACATTATAGAACGAGGCTCCCGCATTCAGCATTTCTCCCGGTGAAAGCAACGATACGCCCAACGAGGCTTCGGTCCACGGCGAAACCTCCCCGTTCGAAGCCAACACCGCCTTTCCGATCTGCAGACAATCGTTGTTGTCCAACGCTTCGGTATGCTCCTCCTTGCTGCATCCCGTCAGCAAAAGAAGCCCCAATAAATAATATATTCGTTTCATGCGCATCATTATTCAAAATCCAAATCGAAAGAACCGCCTTCACCCCACGGCAACGTGGTGACATCGGTGATCAAAACCGGATCCTTTTCCTCATTCAGGGTCAAGGAAAAGCTTTGACTGAGGCCTGGCTGCAAAGAAACATTCTGTATGACAAATTCCCGCGACAGAATCTCCGTTTGGGTCCGATCCCGATATTCCACGGTAATCAGCAACTGATCGACCGTCTGCGCCGGAACAATCACCGAGGCATTCCATCCCGAAACATCATCGGCTGTCAAATAACCCCGGATGTTCGTTCTCTGGCCGGAAGCCGTCAACATACCGGCATTCAGATCGAGCATGCCCTCCGTACACAATTCCCCGAAAGTCACCCCGACAACGGTATACCGATCCTTCACCTTCTCATCCAGCACGATTTTTGCCTGAATGTTGGACGAAAGCACCTTGGGTTCGAAAGACAAAACCTGTCCAGGTTCCACATTCTCCACATAACCATGCAGCACACAGGACTTCCGATAACGGTCCTGATCCGTCTGATCGACTGCGGCCGAGAAAGGCCATGCCGAAGGATCATTCCCCGAAGGAGCCGACCACGGATAATAAAAATAGGCATCGGCCGCCGTATGGGTATCCGACCAATAAACCGGATCTCGAGTAATCCACCCCCCGTTATCGTCCATCAGGAATTGAGCATTGTTGACCGGATTGGACGAGAGATCCGGTAACGGTACGGAAGTACCGTCTTCCTGGCGATTCACCATAAATACCCCTGCGGCATCTCCACTGACAAGATATTCAGACCGGGTCGTCATCACGACTTCGGGCAGAGGTTCAACAGGCGGTTGTGTCAAGGTTATTTCAGCCTGGTTGTCGGATTGTGATACAATCTTTACCACAGACACATACTCTATCTCCGACAGATTAGCCTCGGCCGTAACGAGAATCTTTGTATTGCCCTTTCTACTCGCCGGTTCGAATTGAAACCAGCCATCGGGAATCACCATCCATTCACCGTCACACATCACGGTAAACTCGGCCGTTTCACCTTCAGCCAAAAAAGTATAAGAAGTCGGGGTCACGGAGATTTCATACGTTTCTTCGCCTCCGGAGGGACCTGGACTGGGCGTGGGTTCTTCCGATCCGGAACCTCCCCCCGATGAACAACCGGACAAGGCTCCTACACTCCACAGGGCTACACCCACCGGAAACAATATGTTTTTCAAGTTCATAAATGCGTCTGATTAAAGATGATAAACAATGTCGATCAGATATTCCTTCCCCGAAGAGAGCGTCAAATTCTCGCCAAACTCATACGTGAATCCTCTGTAATGCTGATTGTCGCCCACAAAAAACCGAACCTGGCTATCGGTACCGGCTCGTATCACCTGAGGAGGCAACATGCATTCTGCCTGCCGGGTCGAAGGATCGTAATAAGCATTTACTTCGTAGAGATTCCCGGTATTAAGCGTCAATGCTCCCGTATTCACGTCAACGGTGGCATCGGTATAGACATCGCTCCAGGTCACCTTTACTTGACTCATATCCAGCAGAGGATCGTCCGAGGTGAGCTGCAAGCGAAAAATGACTTTGCTCATGCAATGGCGAAACGCCAGAGACAACGCCCCATCCTGAGGGGTAACCTCCTCCGCACGGGCCCACAAAAAATCGCTGAACCGCAAA
Organism: uncultured Alistipes sp.; assembly: GCA_944326855.1. GTDB lineage: Bacteria > Bacteroidota > Bacteroidia > Bacteroidales > Rikenellaceae > Alistipes_A. The sequence goes on from CALVFO010000003.1 coordinate 34,215, forward strand.
GAATCGAGGCTTCGTTGATCCGTCGAGACCCGACAAGGCAACGCTTTCAGGTCGGTCTCCTGATCATTTTCCGCATCGTACGGGAAATACCCAACCGCATCCGCAACCACATCCGATTTTTCCCATTGAGCCACATAAGGGGCCTTCCAGAGATCGTCTGCATGCAACATAAACGGATGGTTGTTCAGCCAACTGTCCTCCGATCGATCGAACCCGGAGGATCGAAAAGCTTCTGCCGTCATATAGAGACCGATCCGGTCTCCGGCATGGAATCCCTGCTCCATTCCGGCTCGGGTCAACACCCGACTCGTGATCTGGATCTCATTCCCGGAATCCGGGGCCGGAGTCTCCGAACGACTGCATCCCCCCAACAATCCGAGAAGTAAAATTCCTAGTCTTATCTTACTCATGATACCGTAATTTTTCTGGCGTTTCTATGAGCCCTGTTTCCCGCAGAGAAAGCCCTCTCCCTCGCATCGACCCGCACGAAAGGCCCTTGCGGAGATATAAAAACAGATACAATTAATCAACCTCGATTTTGCGTCCCAAACCATGCTCCCCCGACTATTTTCAACCTTTAGGGGTACGCCTTCCTACGGGCCAAAGTGCCAAAAACCGAAAACTACCCTGAATATCAAATGAAAGAGTCCTCGCGCAGCACGCGATCGCCCAATTAGTCAAATATTTGACCAATAAACAAGTTTTTCGTATCTTTGCGCCCACATTTCTCCAACATGATCTACGAAGGGGGTGAATTCCGGGAATTTCAGTTGCAAATCGTCCGCATGCGCATTGCGTTTCGACAATGCGTTCAGCGAACGTTGAAACAAAATGGCATCTGCATTACATTCGAGATGCTGCAAGTAATCAGTTGCCTGTGGCGTGAACAGGGTGCCACCCAACAACGGCTGGCCGAACGTACCGTCAAAAGCAAAGCCTGCCTGAGCAGTCTGATGAACACCCTGGAAAAACGGGGATACATCGAACGACACGAAGAACCTTCGGACCGTCGCCAAAAACGAGTCTACCTGACCCGTGAAGGAGAATTGTTTTGGCAACAAATCTGGCCGGTACTCAACAGCCTTTATATCCGCATGGAACAAACTTTCGGGAAAGCCTCTTTGCGTCAGATGTCTGCCGATTTAACGAACATTCAACATGAATTGGAAAACCTATAAAACGTTCGGTCTCGTTCTATTCGGATTGTTGGGCTCACTCCGCTCCGAAGCGCAAAAAGACACCCTGTTCCTGACGCTCGATCAACTCTTCGAACTGGGGGTGCGGCAAAGTCTGCAACTACAGGCCGACACCCTGCACGAAGCCGTCGCCCTGGAACGAGAAAAAAGTGCCCGCGCCCAACAATGGCCCGATCTCGAAGTGGGACTGCGGGGCGGCTTTGTCGGACAGCCCATCGTGTTCCGGGAAGGATTGAAGGAACCCTATCGTCCCGACGCTCCGGACTGGTCGCAAAACTATGCCGTCGATTTTTCGCAACCGATCTACCAGGGAGGCAAATTGCGTTATGCGATTCGCAAAGCCAATCTGGAACGCTCGTTGAGCAACCTGCAAACCTCCACCGACAAAGCCGACCTCAAACTCACGCTGCTGGACGAATACATGCAACTGTTCAGCCTTTATCGGCAGCAGCAAATTCTCTCCCGTAACATCGAAGAATCCCAACGACGGCTCCAGGATATCCGGCGCATGAAAGAAGAAGGGCTCATCACGACCAACGATGTCCTGCGCAGCGAAATGCAACTCACCGACGACGAGCTCTCCCTGCAAGAGACTCACAACAGCATTGCCCTGATTTCCTAACGATTGGATATCCGCCTGGGATTGAACGAATCGCAATTGATCAAACCCGATACCGCTCTGCTCTACCATCCGGTTTCTCTGGAAACCTACGAACAATACGTACGAGAAGCCTATCAGGACGATCCGCTCATGCAGCGGCTGCGCATGCAAACCGAATTGGCGAAAAACGACATCTCGTTAGCCCGTTCCGCCATGCGTCCCAACCTCTCGTTATATGCCTCGAACACCCTGGCCCGACCCATCGCCCGCACGTTGGAAGACCTGTACAACAACAACTGGAATATCGGTCTTTCGATCTCCTGGCCGCTCTTTTCGTTTTATAAGAACAATCACAAAATCAAAGAAAACCAGGTGGCGGTTTCGCTGAGCCAAAATGCCGAAGAACAGCAAAAACAGCGCATCCGCCTGCAAGTCCGTACGGCCTACCTGCGTCATCAGGAAGCCCGGGATCAGGTCGAAGCCCTGCAACTGTCGGCACGACAGGCCCAGGAAAACTACCGCATCATGCAAAATCGTTATATGAATCAGGTGGCGATTCTGACCGACCTGTTGGATGCCAACGCCGTTCGTCTGGAAGTGGAGCTGCAACTGACTGCGGCCCGAACGCGCGTCATCTATACGTATTACCAACTGCTGAGAGCCTGCGGGCGCCTTTAATGTAAACATGTAGAAATAAAGATATGGGGGATTGGCACACGAAACGACGGAGTCTGAGAAAATATCGCCTCCGGAACATCATGTTGAACACGGTATGCATTCTGCTGGCCGGATCGGGCTTGTGGATCACCGGTCATTACTTCTGGCGACACGTTCATTACGTGGTCACGAACGATGCTTTCGTCGACCAATATGTCATTCCGTTGAATATCCGCGTAGCCGGATACATCCGTGAAGTACGTTTTACCGAACACCAACTCGTGCATCAAGGCGATACGTTACTCATTCTGGACGACCGGGAATTCCGCATTCAGGTCAAAGAGGCGGAAGCCGCCCTGCTGGATGCTCACGGGACCCGCGACGTGATTCATTCGGGGATTCTCACTTCGCAAAACAATGTGGCCGTGCAGGATGCCAACATCGCCGAAGCCAAAGCCAAATTGTGGCAAGCGGAACAAGACTACCATCGTTTCGAACGGTTGTTTCGCGAAGAATCGATTCCCGGGCAACAATACGAACAGGCCAAAGCCGCTTACGAGACCGCTCAAGCCCGCTACCAGGCCCTGGTAGAGCAGAAAAATGCCGCCTTATCACAATATTCCGAAGCCAACAAACGACAAGTCGGCGCCCAGGCCAACATCCTGCGCAAGGAGGCCGATCTGGATATGGCCCGCCTGAACCTCTCCTATACGGTACTGACGGCCCCTTACGACGGGTACATCGGACGCCGAACCCTGGAACCCGGACAATTCGTGCAAGCCGGACAAACCATCTCCTACATGGTCCGCAACCAGGACAAATACATTACAGCCAACTACAAAGAGACCCAAATCGCCCATATCTTCATCGGACAAGAGGTGCTCATCAAAGTGGATGCCTATCCGGGACATCGGTTCCGGGGCCGGGTAACGGCCATCTCAGAGGCAACCGGATCCAAATATTCGTTGGTCCCGACCGATAATGCCGCCGGCAATTTCGTCAAAGTGCAACAACGTATTCCGGTTCGTATCGATCTGGAAAACGTCTCGAAAGAAGAGATGCAGATGCTGAGAGCCGGTATGATGGTCGAAACCGAAGCTGTGCGTCGATGATTTCCGCCCTCCAACTCGAAATGCCCGTCCGACGATGGGTTCCCGACTGGCTGGCTACCGGCTGTCTGTTTGTGATCATGTTGCCGGTCACGATGCTCAACGGATCCTATACCGGCAGTATGCTGGAAGTATCGAACACCCTGGGCACAAACACCGAAGACATCACCATGGGATACTATGCCGCCTCGGCCGGTATGGCGGTTGCCTACCCCATCGTCCCGAAAATCCTCGGTGCCTTCTCTTCCAAAGCCCTGTTGATAGCGGATCTCTGTCTCCAACTGTTTTTGAGTTGGATCTGCGCCCGCTCTCAAAGCGCCGACACCCTGATCACCTGTAGTTTCTTCGTCGGTTTTCTCAAAGGATTCCTGATGCTGTGGTGCATCCGGCGAATCAAAAAAATATTCAGCCCCAAAGATATCCGCAGCGAATTCTACGCCTATTTCTACCCGCTGGTTTTCGGTTGCGGACAACTCTCGATGATTATTACCGCCGAGCTGGCCTATCACTACGACTGGAAATACATGTATTACTTCATGATGATTCTCCTGCTCGTAGCCCTGCTGATCGTGGCCATCTGTTTCCGACACGACAAACCGATCCGCAAAATCCCTGTGCATGAACTGCATATCCGGGAAATGTTCATCATCTCGACCGGGCTGTTGATGCTCATGTACCTGCTCAACTACGGCAAAGTCCTGGACTGGATGGCGTCTCCGCGAATTTGTCTCTATATCGTTCTGGCGCCCATGTTGATCGCCTTTTTCATCTGGACGCAATACCACACCCGAACGCCCTACGTCAACCTGGCCCCCCTGTACCAACCCAAAGCCATCGTCGGTTACCTCTACATGATGATCGTCATGTTCTTCAGCACCTCCACCACCCTGCTGACCAACTATATGACCTCCATCCTGAAAGTAGATGCCACACACACCTATACCCTCTACATCTACCTGCTGCCGGGCTATATCCTCGGAGCCTTCATCTGTTTTTGGTGGTTCCGCTGGCAACGATGGCGATTCCGTTTCCTGATTGCCGGAGGAATGGCCTGCTTTGCCCTCTTTTTCGGGATGCTCTATTTCGGACTATCCCCCGAAAGCACCTACGAAAGTCTTTTCTTCCCGATCTTCATCCGGGGAGTCGGCATGCTGACGCTCATCATTGCCTTCGCCCTGTTCGCCGTCGAGGAATTAAACCCGAAATACCTCATATACAACGCATTCTTCCTGATCACTACCCGATCGGCCCTGGCTCCGATTATCGCTACGTCCTTTTACAGCAACTTACTCTACCGGCTTCAACAAAAACATTTCAATACGATATCGGAACATTTCTCGAACGTAGATCCGTTGGCCGCCGAAAAATATGCCTCCACGTTACAGGCTTCCCTCGCTCAGGGACACGGATACGCCGAAGCCTCCCAAATGGCGACTCAAGGGCTCTACACGACCCTCCAACAACAAAGTCTGCTGTTGGCCCTCAAAGAGATTCTGGGATGGCTGTTCGTCGTATCCTGCGTCATTGCGGTCATCTCCCGTTTCATTCCCTTCCATAAAACCATTCGCGTGAAATTCACCAAAGCCGGGGACGATATGGTGTAACCAGGGGAACAACGAACAGACGGACCCCATCGCTCCGTCCCTCATGGAAAACCGACTCACGCTGTCCGGCATTGCACACTCCTCCGGGACGTCGGGGTGAAACCGCCGTTTTCGAACCGGTGTCCGCCCCGAATCTCCCGCCCCGGTCTCACAATCCTCCAATTTTCGTATCTTTGAGAAAATCAACCGACTTGTTTATGAAGACTTTCCATAAGACAGATCCGACCGCTACCCGTATTTTCCACAAACTACGGGTCGCTTTTTTCGTCATGCTGCCCGTATGGCTGTTCGTTGTCGGCCCCATCCCCGCTTCCGGACAAGAAAACGCCTTCCCGCAGGAGAAAATCATCCGTATTCTGGCCGTCGGCAACAGCTTCTCGGATGACGGCGTGGAATACCTGGACGAATTGGCCCAGGCCGCCGGAATCCGACTGATCATCGGAAACCTCTACATCGGAGGATGTTCTTTAGAAAGACATTGGAATAACATTCAAGGGGAACTTCCCGCGTATGATTACCGCAAAAACGAAGAAGGCATCCAAACCAATCGCCCCAAAACCTCCCTGCAAGAAGCCCTGCAGGACGAGCCCTGGGACTACATCACCGTACAACAGGTCAGTCAGCTCTCCGGGATCTACGAATCCTATTATCCCTATCTGCCCGCCATCCTGCACTACCTGAAAACACACGCGCCCAATCCCAACGTCCGATTCGCCATCCATCAGGTCTGGGCCTATGCCGGCGACTCGGATCATCCGGGTTTTGTCCATTACGACCGAGACCAGTCTCTGATGTATCGCCGAATCGTCGAAACCGTCCGAAAAATCGCCCGCAAAGAGCATATCCGTCTGACCATTCCCTCCGGCACCGCCATCCAGACCGGTCGCAACCTGATGGGGGATCGGATGAATCGAGACGGTTTTCACCTGGGATATGGGTTGGGGCGTTATCTGGCTGCCTGCACCTGGTATGAAACCTTGCTGGGATCGGTCGAGGGGAATCCCTATCACCCCGAAGGCGTCACCCCTCAAGAAGCGACGTTGGCCCAACGCATTGCCCGATATGCCGTACGCCATCCGTATCAACCGGCCTCGCTTCCCTGAATCCGAAAATCCGACAGGAAACGCCATGCGTCTACGCCCTCATGCATCAGGGGCTACCAAAAAGGAATACCCAGAAACCGGGTATTCCTTTTTTCTGCATATGTTCCTTACAGTCGGCTTCCCCGGGATCGGTCATCCGAACATGGTTCCCTCCTCCGCCTGATAACCCACATCTTCCATCAAATGATCGGAGCTGGCCGCCGCTACCGCCAAACGGTCACAACGTTCGTTTTCCGGTATTTCGGCATGGCCTTTCACCCACACGAAACGGACCCGATGACGACGATATACCGACAGGAAACGTTTCCAAAGATCGGGATTCTTTTTCCCGTTGAACCCTTTCTTTTCCCACGCGAACACCCAGCCCTTTTCCACAGCGTCTACCACATAGCGTGAATCGCTGTAAACAGTAACCTGCTCGCCTTCACGTTTCAGGGCCTCGAGACCGACAATCACCGCCAACAACTCCATCCGGTTGTTGGTCGTATGGGCATAACCCGCACTGAGTTCCTTACGATAGGGCCCGCTGATCAACACCACGCCATATCCCCCCGGTCCGGGGTTGCCTTGTGAGGCTCCATCCGTATACATCGTAATCTCTGCCATGCTTTCTCTCCGATAAAATTTACGGGAAGCCAGCCTGCGTTTTCAAACGAAAAGAGGGTCTGATACCCTCTTTCCTTTTTTATTGTCGCATGGCCTCCCCCCGTTTTCTCAAACGTCCGCGCACACGCATCCTTCCCGTCGTCCAACTCGAACAACGCCTCGCATCAACTCATCTTTTTGCGCAGGTCATCCTTGGCTTCGATGCACAAGGTGGCATGAGGCACAATCCGCAAACGTTCCTTGGGGATCAACTTGCCGGTTTCGCGACAAATCCCATAGGTCTTGTTCTCGATCCGCACCAAAGCGGCCTCCAAATGCTGGATGAACTTCAACTGACGCTGAGCCAAACGGCCTGATTCTTCCTTGGAAAGCGTGGCGGCACCCTCTTCCAAAACCTTGAACGTGGGCGAAGTATCTTCGATATCGTTGCTCGCTGTATGGGTAATGGTCGCTCTGAGCAAGTCATAGTCAGCCTTTGCCTTCTCCAACTTATCCTTGATGATCTTCTTGAATTCGAGTAACTCTTCATCCGAGTACCGAGTCTTTTCGTGTTCTGACATGGCTTCACAATTTAACGTTTCAACCGAAGAGTTTCCGGCTTCGATCTTATATAAAGATAAAAAACATTTACGAATATACCAAGTCTTTCGGATCGAAGAATATCAAATTCATTCGGTCCCTCAGACTTTTTCCACACTCAATACCAGCGGCATTTCATCGAGATCCACCGTCGTGGCCCGTGCAGGGTCGATTCCTTCCACCAAATCGATACTCAGGGCCAAGGTCTGACCCGCGATATAATCCCGATAGGATTCTACCGCACCTTCGATCTCCGGCCGACGATCGATCCGCACCCGAATCTTATCCGTCACCTCGAAACCGCTGTCTTTACGGATATTCTGGATCCGATTCACCAATTCCCGGGCCAGGCCTTCCCGACGCAACTCTTCGGTCACCGTGATATCCACAGCTACGGTCAATTTTCCTTCGGTAGCCACCAGCCAACCCGGCATATCTTCCGAGGTAATGTCGAAATCGGCCGCCGTCGCTTCAATCACCACACCGTCGATCTCGGCGGTCCAACGATCGGTACGTTCCACTTCGGCGATATCGGCCTGCGAGAAACCGGCCACCAGCGCGGCGATCTGTTTCATCTGCTTGCCGTAACGGGGACCCAAGGTCTTGAAGTTCGGCTTAATGCGTTTGGTAATCACCCCGGTGGTATCCTCGATGAACTCCATATCCTTGATATTGACCTCACTGAGGATCAAGCCTCGAACCGCTTCGATATTGGCTTTGATGGCCGGATCGAGCACCGGAATCACCAGTTTCGAAAGCGGCTGACGCACCTTGATGTTCACCTTACGACGCAGCGCCAATACCATGGACGATACCCGTTGAGCCATCTCCATAATCGTTTCCAGATGGGCATCCACCGCCGAAGCATCATACACCGGGAAATCGGCCAGATGCACCGACTCGCTGTGACGTCCGCTCATGGCGTTCAAGTCGCCGAAAATCTGTTCGGTAATGAACGGTGCAAACGGTGCCGCCAACTGAGAAACCGTTTCCAGGCAGGTATACAAGGTCTGATAAGCAGCCAGCTTATCCTGACTCATTCCCCCGCCCCAGAAACGTTTGCGGTTCAGACGCACGTACCAGTTCGACAGATTTTCGTTCACGAAATCCTGAATGGCCCGAGCCGCCGGCGTAGGATCGTAATCTTCCAGAGAATCGGTTACGGTCTTCACCAACGTATTGAGCAGCGAAATGATCCAACGGTCGATCTCGGGACGTTCCTGCAAAGGCACCTGTGCTTCACGTCCGGTGAACCCATCCACATTGGCATACAACGCAAAGAAACTGTACGTATTGTAAAGGGTTCCGAAGAATTTGCGACGCACTTCATCGACACCGTCCACATCGAACTTGAGGTTATCCCACGGCTGGGAGTTGACGATCATGTACCAACGTACGGCATCGGCCCCATAACGATCGATCACCTCGAACGGATCGACGGCATTGCCCAGACGTTTGCTCATCTTGTTGCCGTTCTTGTCCAGCACCAACCCGTTGGAGATAATATTCTTGAAGGCCACGCTATCGAAGAGCATCGTAGCCAGTGCATGCAACGTAAAGAACCAGCCTCGCGTCTGATCGACTCCTTCGGCAATAAAATCGGCCGGGAAAACTTTCCGGAAAGCCTCACCCTGGATTTCAAACGGATAGTGGGCCTGAGCATACGGCATGGCCCCCGAATCGAACCATACGTCGATCAGGTCGCTTTCGCGCACCATCTTTTCGCCTTTGGACGAAACCAACACGATGTTGTCCACATAAGGACGATGCAGGTCGAACTTGCGATAATTTTCCGGGCTGTAATCGCCTTCCACATAATCCTTCAGGGGATTTTCGGTCATGAAGCCCGCCTGGATGGATTTTTCGATCTCCTGTTTGAGCTCGGCCACCGACGAGATACACTTCAGTTCGCCATGGTCTTCCGTCGCCCAGATAGGCAGCGGAGTTCCCCAATACCGGGAACGCGACAGGTTCCAATCCACCAGGTTTTCCAGCCATTTCCCGAAACGTCCGGCACCGGTCGAAGCGGGCTTCCAGTTGATCGTTTCATTGAGGGCGATCAACCGATCCTTCAGGGCCGTGGTCTTGATAAACCACGAGTCGAGCGGATAGTACAGCACCGGTTTGTCGGTCCGCCAGCAATGCGGATAGTTGTGGGTATGTTTTTCGATGCGGAATACCTGCCCCTGCTGTTTGAGCATCATGCAGATGGTAATATCCAGCGTCTCATCCTTGTCCGTCAGGGTCGGATCGTAGGCGTTCTTCACGAAACGTCCCGCATACGGTGCATAGGCATCCACCTGCACATGATCCCGTACAAAGGCCGGATCCATATCCTCGACCCGATAAAATTTCCCGGTCCGGTCCACCATCGGCTGGCGTTTACCAGCGCGGTCTACGACCATCAACGGAGCAATGCCCTGTTGTTTGGCCACCCGGTCGTCATCGGCCCCGAACGTGGGCGCGATGTGTACGATCCCCGTACCGTCTTCGGTAGTAACAAAGTCCCCCGTAATCACCCGGAAAGCATCGCCATCGGGTTTAATCCACGGAATCAGCGGTTCGTAACGGATACCGGCCAACTCTTCGCCCCGGTATTCGGCCAACACCCGGAACGGAATATTTTTCCCGTCACCCGAATAGGCATCCATAGCCAACTCGGCGTTTTTCTTCGGGAAATAGTTCGCCATCAAATCCTTGGCCAACACCACCGTAATCGGCTGCCCGGTATAGGGGTTGTAGGACTGCACCTTCACATAGCTGATGCCGGGACCTACGGCCAGCGCCGTATTGGAAGGCAGAGTCCACGGCGTCGTCGTCCAGGCCATGAAATAGAGGTCGCCCTCAACGCCATCGAACAATTTTTCGCTGGCAGCATCCCGAATCACCCGGAACTGAGCCGTACAGGTCGTATCCTTCACATCGCGATAGCAACCCGGCTGGTTGAGTTCGTGGTTGCTCAAACCCGTTCCGGCGGCCGGCGAATAGGGCTGAATCGTGTACCCCTTATACAACAAACCTTTCTTATACAGTTCGCTGAGCAGATACCACAACGTTTCGATATATTTGTTGTCATAGGTGATATACGGATCGTCCATATTGATCCAATAACCCATATCCCGCGTCAGTTTCTCCCACTGATCGGTGTAGGTCATTACCTCGCGACGACAAATATCATTGTACTCTTCGATGGAAATTTTCGTCCCGATATCTTCCTTGGTGATCCCGAGTTTCTTTTCCACACCCAGTTCCACCGGCAGACCGTGGGTATCCCACCCTGCCTTACGATGCACCAAGAACCCTTTCTGGGTTTTATAGCGGCAGAATACATCCTTGATCGTGCGGGCCATCACATGGTGAATACCCGGAGTACCGTTGGCCGAGGGAGGCCCTTCGAAAAAAACGAAAGTCGGATGACCCTCGCGCAATGTAATGCTCTTGTGGAACGTATCCTCACGATCCCACACCTCCAGTATCTCCTTATTGATCCGGGACAGATCCAGTCCCTTGTACTCTTTGAATTTAGAACTCGCCATAATCTATCTCTTGTCTTACTCTTCAGCTTGATGATCGGAAGCGGGCTATGTTCCGGCCGGACCCTGCGTCCAACCGACATTACCGCGTTTCCGTATCGGTAAATCGCAAAAATACAAAATTATTTCTGGAATATAGCAGGATAACGATTGATAAAATACACCGGCGTACAACTCCAGGCATGACAATAACTGTTCATCGGGGCAAAACCGTATGGAGAGCGCAGATCATTTTGGGGATCATACACTTCCCAGAACGTATCGGCCCCTTTGTCGGCCATCTCACCCCAGTAGTTCAGCAAGGTCTCCCGGGCCCGATCCTCAAGGCCGCAACGAATCAAGGCCTCGATCACATAATGCCACGCATACGGAGAACCCGGATACAAGGCATCCCGCTGCGCAAAAACCTGCTCCATGGCCCGAGCCCCCTCCTGAGGAGTCAGCGTGCCGGAAAGAATCATCCAGGCCTGAGACAAATAAGAAACCTGACGATCCGGTCCCGAAACCACCCATCCGGCCTTCCGGTCGTAATAACGTTCACGCCCGGCCTTTTTCATCCGACGAATCAGCTCCGGCCAATCTTCCACCTCGTTTTCGACACCCAGCATCCGGGCCAGTTCACAGGACTGTTCCAGAGCGAAAGTCATCAGACCCTGAATGGAGGCGGCCCGATCGTATCCATCCTTCCAATCGAATACCAACCAATATTGCGGTTGCTTTTCCACATCGTATACCGCTTCGGAGTCCAGATACCCTCGGGCCATTTCGACCTGACGTCTGACTACCGGCCACAGATCGGCAGCCGTCTCGCGATCTCCGGTCGCCTTGAGATATTCCAACAGGGTCACCCCGTACAACAGACAATAATCCATCGTATAGGTCTCACTCAACGGATGAGGCGTCGGTTCTTCAAGCACCGTAGCCCGCACCACACCCTTTTCGTCGGACAAGGCCGCCAACAGATACAGGCAACGTTTGGTCAGCTCATGATTCCGGTACGACACGGCATTGGCGATCGACTCCAGGTACAGATCGCCGATCCACAAGCGCCGGTCGCGTTTGGGGCCATCCTCATAGACCGTCTGCATACACTCTTTCAGGGTCGCCAACCCGATAGCATAGATTCGGGCCATGCGGGGATCGGTCCCTTCCGACAAACCCGGAACCGTATCCGGAGCCGAAGTCGTCGCCCGGCAATGTATATCGGTAAAATAAAAATCATAGTACGAAGAACAGCCCAGCATTTCGATTTTCACATAGCGGAAAGCCAGCCTCCGAGGGATGGTCACCGTAGCGGGCAGAGCCGTCAGCGTCACGATTTCGTCCTGCAACCAGGCCCGGCTCAAACCGCCCGGATACTGCGTGAAGGGAATATTCAACTCCCCGGGCACCTCTCCGAAAGTCATTTTCAAACGCAAAGGAGCATCGGCATCCTTGTTGGCACAAACCGTAAAGGTGATATAGCCGGTGAGATGTTCTCCGAAATCCAGTATGGTTTCCTTTCCCTGTCCGATACGCTGTTTGATCAGGGCCCCGTAAAAGCCGGACACATCCGTTTCGGGTTCCATGCGCCACCCCTGAAACGCAGTCGAATCGCTCACCGAACGAACCAAACCGACCGGATCTACCCGTCGTTCCCGCAGTTCGGGTTTAGCCTTTTCGGCTTTCTGAAGCCAAGCCTCGCGACGGTCGGCAAAAACATCCTCTCCGGCCTGCAGACAGGTCGTCCCCAACCCGAACAAAACGGCGGACAGACCCACGATTTTCACTACCTGATGCCACATATTCCAACGATCTAATATATTTCGACATATCCCCCGAAGGGGCTTCCCGCAAAGATAATTTTTTCACGCATATATCCCAACCGATCGATGGCAGGAACGAGCTCCCGGTCCCCTGATTTTCCGGGATTTCCGTTCCCTGCAATTCCAAAAACAGCTTCCCGGAGATTTTCATCCGCAGGTCGGGAGCGGATTCATTTTTTCCGAAGCCCTTCTCTCGCCCGTATTTCCGATTCGGGAAATGCCATGTGCAGAATCGGAAACGGATTGCCCTGAGCATCGGTTTCGGTGCGGCCGACCGTCCGAAAACCGAGATGCCGATAAAAACCTTCCGCTCGGGGATTCTGTTCATTGACATCGACATACTCCACCCGATATTGTTCGAGGGCCGTACGCACCAGCCGACTGCCCTGTCCCTCCCCGAAACAGGTCGGCCGCACAAACAGCATCTCGATTTTCCGCTGCTCTACCCCCATAAAAGCCAATGTCTCTTCGTCTCGGCACACGATCAGCAACGTCTCGATTTCACGCAATGCATCCGCCACCAGAGGCCTCAACGTTTCGATATTCTCCTCGTTCAGGAAATGATGGGTGGCCCGTACGGATTCTTCCCACAAAAGCACCCATGCTCCGATCTTTTCTTCGGTCCGTTCAGCGGCGGATACGCTACAAAGTCGATCGAGCGGTTTCCGAAAATAGATCATATCCGTCAACACTCTACCCTCTTCCACAATGGGATGATCATAATGACGGGTGAAAAAATCGGGAACCGTGTGCGAATAGACAAATCCGCAACTCCGATAAAACGACACCGTCTGCCGACTGTCGCCCGTACCGACCCACAACGTATGACAAACATCCTGATAATACCGTCCCAGATATTCGACCAGCTGTCGTCCATAACCCTGCCGCTGACACGTCGGAGCCACCGCCAGATTTTTCAACTCACAACCTCCGTCGTCCTCTTGTGTGACGACGGCCACAGCCAACGGTTCCGACGGTTCCGCTTCGCCATACATCACAAACAGATCCCCCCGGTCCAGATAACGATCGATCATGGATTCCTGTTCGTCGCCCAGCAGCAACAAGGGTAAAAACCGCTTTTTATGGGAAGTGATTCGTAAAATTTGCATCATTTGTCGTCTCTGAAGTGGATCCGATGGATCGGAAGGCCCCTCTAAGCCGAAACTCTTCTTTTCGGTTACCGAGGCAGAGATCTCCGTTCCCTGCCCGCTCTCTCTTGATTTTTCTCGTTTTTATTTCTACTTTTAGAAAGGAAATAGCGTAAATGCAGCATTCACTTACCGCCCAAATGTATGTCTTATGAAAAAGATCATGTTCTGTGTGTGCTTATGCTGGATTCTCCCGTTGATAAGCCCGGCCCAATCGAACGATTATCAAAAAACCGTCGAGGAACTCCTCGTCGTATCCGGTTCGGGAGAGGTACTGCAACAAACGATCCCCCGCATCTTCGCCCTGCTCAAACAACAAACTCCCGGCGTTGCGGACGCCTACTGGGAAGAGGCCGAGAAAGAGATAACCCAAACGGCCTCCTCGGAACTGGCCGCCATGATGGTACCCGTCTACCAGAAATACCTGACTCAGGAAGAACTGAATGAAATCATTGCCTTCTACAAAACCCCATCCGGTCGGAAACTGGCCGAAGTCAGTCCCCGGATTTCGACTGAAATGATGACCATCGGCCAACAATGGGGCATGCAACTCAGCCAGAAAATTCTCCAACAACTCAAAGATAAAGGGCATCTGTAAGGGTTTACAGCCAACCGTATCGAAGCCGGATCACCGAACGAGAATCCTAAAACACCCAGCGACATCCCGAAACGACAGGATGCCTTTCCCCGTACAAAACCGCGGGATGTCCCGGAATGTTTTATCTCGGTTCGATTCTCTCCGCTCGGTTCCGTCCCTGACGGATCCGGCTTTTTTCTGTTTCCAATCCGAGAGATTCACGAGCGAATTTCCGATTTCTTTCGGGTAAAACTCTGGTCCGAATCCCGAAATTCAGCTTTTCAGACGTTTCCGATACGCTTCGGCCCGATGGTGCATGCGAGCCGCACGACGAGCCGTCTCGGGATGGGTCGAAAACAGACGCATAAATTCGGACATACCCCCCATCCCCTCTTTCGAAAGGCTCTGCAAGCGATCCAACGCCTCTCCCATCGCCCGCGGATCATACCCGTTACGCACCAAAAAACCGAAACTGAAATCATCCGCCCGATACTCCTGTTGCTGCGAAAAACGGGCTCCGGCATACTTTTCCGCCAACGAACCCAACTGCGAAGCACTCAGTCCGGCCAAAGCACCGCCCGCCGCACTCAATACGCCTCGGGCCGCCGACGTCAAATAAGCCTTGCGCATGGCCCCCAAGGAATCACGATTGCGTACATGTCCCATTTCATGCCCGATAATCGCCATCAGTTGATCGTCGGTCATCCGATCCATCAGGCCCGAAAAAACCCGGATACTGCCGTCTGCCGTAGCAAAAGCATTGACATCGGGGGTCTTGTAGACCTTGAAATTGAGCGGGACCCGATTGACCGATTCGTACCGGTCGGTCAGGCGGGCCAAACGTTCCGCATAAGGATCCCCTTTCGGTGCCACCTCATTGCGGGCATCCGCATACCGGATATATTCCGCCGCCATACGCACAACCTCCTCGTCCCGCAGATCGGCCGCCTTGAGCACATCCACCGTAGCCTGAAGCCCGGGATGCGGCAAACGAACCGGCCAGCGAGTCACGACCAGCACATAAATGATCAACGCGATAAGAACGGCTGTCAACATAGCAAAAAGGGCGATCAAATTCGATTTTCGGGTATAAAATTAGGATTATTTAACGTAAATTCGCAATCGAAACAAAAAACCCGTCTCTAAACATACGAAACTAAATACAAACTTCAACATGAAAACAACCGCATTCACCAAGTATCACCTCGCAAACGGGGCCCGCATGGCCGAATTCGCCGGGTACAACATGCCGATCGAATTCTCGGGGATCAACGACGAACACCTGACCGTCCGCGAAAAAGCCGGCGTATTCGACGTCAGCCACATGGGCGAGATCTGGGTCAAAGGCCCCAAAGCCCTCGATTTCCTGCAATACGTCACCTCGAACAACGTGGCCGCGCTGTACGACGGCAAAATTCAGTACTCCTGCCTGCCGAACGGTCGCGGGGGAATTGTCGACGACATTTTGGTCTATCGCATCGATGCCGAAACCTATCTGCTGGTGGTCAACGCCGCCAACGTGGAAAAAGACTGGAAACACCTCTGCGCTGCCGGTGAAAAATTCGGTCTCACCCCCGGCAAAGAACTCTACAACGCTTCGGATGAAATCGCCCAACTGGCCATCCAGGGTCCTCTGGCGATGAAAATCGTTCAAAAACTCTGTCCGAAAGCCGACGTGGAAAACCTCGAATACTATACGTTCATCAAAACCGAAGTAGCCGGCATCCAGAATGCCATCGTATCGGCTACGGGATATACCGGAGCCGGCGGTTGCGAAATTTACGTCGCCAACGAAGACGCCGACAAACTCTGGGAAGCCCTTTGGAAAGTCGGTCCCGAATTCGGGTTGAAAAACATCGGTCTGGGGGCACGTGACACCCTGCGTCTGGAAAAAGGCTTCTGCCTCTACGGCAACGATATCGACGATACCACGTCCCCCATCGAAGCCGGTCTGGGATGGATCACCAAATTCGTAGACGGCAAGGACTTCATCGACCGTGAAACCAATGCCAAAATCAAAGCCGAAGGTCCCAAACGCAAACTCGTAGGCTTCGAACTGACCCAGCGCGGAATTCCCCGTCACGGCTACCAGTTGGCCGACAAAGACGGCAACATCATCGGGACAGTTACTTCGGGGACCATGTCGCCCTCGCTGAAAAAAGGTATCGGTATGGGTTATGTTGCCAGCCAATGGGCCGCTCCGGGCAGCGAAATCAACGTCATCATCCGGGAAAAACCGGTGGCTGCCGTGGTCGTTAAAACACCGTTCGTCAAATAAATCGAAAACTGTATCCGCGGGTTATTCCGCCGGAAACAGATAACCACAAAAAACGGATACCGAGATTCGGTATCCGTTTTTTGTGGCCCGCAAGCGGCCAACAGACTATCTTTCGGAATTACGCGACCGACCCGATCGCCGTTCCCCGCAAGACCTTGCTTTTCTTAAAAACTCAGTTTCACCCCAGCCAACAGGTTGATGCCCAAGCCCGGGTAGTGATAGAAGCGGTAGAGTTTCTGATTGATCAGGTTGTTGCCCTGCACGAAAACCCCGATCAGTTGCGAAATGCGATATTCGGCACTCAACGACAGATCGACCGTCGGAGAAACTTTATCGAAGATCAAGGCATGGTCGAGCAAATTACCGCCCAACGAGGGAATATAAGCCCCCTGTTCATACACATCCGAGGCAAAATAGCGGGCACTCAGGAACGTTCCGCCCAGATTCAGGATCAACTTGTCGCGGTAGCTGTAACGAAGGTTCAGACGAGCGGTCAGATTGGGAACCCCCGAAACATGTTCGTAGGCACTCGAAGAAAATCCCCGGTACTGCACCGACGCTTCAAGCCCGAACGAGCCCGAAATACGACCTTCCAAATCGGCACCCACCGTCCACAGGGTCAGCGAGTCGGACAACATCCGGAAACTTTCGCCATACACATTCTGCAGAGCCGCCTCATCCTGGGTATTGAGCAACGGATCCGCTTCGAAATAGTAATTGGCGGCCGTCAAATAATCCTTGTACAAAGAGGCTCCTCCATATACTTTGTAAGAGAATGAAGAGGAGAAACTCCCGGTAAACCCGACCCGACCGTTATATTCGATCGTGTTGGGGGCTATCTGCTGCAAGACATAAGGATTTTCCCGAGTCAGCGAACGATAGTCGTTGCTCCGTACCCGACCGTCGATTTCCACATAGGGCACGAAATAACCGCTGGTCACATCGATCCGCATCTGGAAACGAGGAAACAGATAGTGTTTCTGACGGGTAAGATCCACACTGACCGGATCGGTCATTCGGTTAAAGGTATAGTCCACCCCGAGGGCGAAATCGAATTTTCCCGTTTTGAGATGATACAACGGAGCGACCGTTACCAGATCGTTCTGGTAATCGTTATTGCCCCGATACGAGTCGTAACGGGCCCGCAGGGTCACCTCATGACGATCGGCAAAACATTTCCCCAATTCGAGACCCACTCCGAAATCGGTCTGATCATACCCGTAACGATCGGTGAAATAAGCACCCTGCGCTCCGATCCGGAAATTGAAATGCGACAGATCCTCGAACGTGTCGCCGAAGGCCACCCGGCCATGCAGCGTCGAAAAACGTTGACGGAGACCGTCGGCCGTCGTATCGAACGTCTCGGGCAACGGTTCTCCGGCCGTATAATACCCGTAACGGCTCACCATATCGTAGTCGTATCCAATTTCACCGTTGAGGCTGTAACGTCCGAAACGACGTTCTCCCAAGGCCCCGACCTTGTTGTAGGTCTCCGTAGAGGGAGCTTTCACCCCGTTGTCATTTTCGATCTTGCTCCAGCTGCCGTAATGATTGAGGTAGGCCGACACAAACCCTTTTTCCATCCCGGTCGTGTTGTAATAAAAATCCAACAGACTCTGGAACGGAACCCCCAAGGCCGCTTTCACATAAAACGGCGTATAGAGCCGGTAATCGTTCACATCGACCGTGGCAGCCCGGAAAGGCGATACCTGAAAACCGTAGCTGATCGGATGGGGCGTAACCAGATAATCAAACTCCGGACGCAGCGTCACCGTATCCACCATATTGGGTTTGATGTCCAGTTTGGAAGCCTCCCGAACCGTGGGTTCATAGGCTCGTGTCACCTCCATCTGACGGTTGAGTTCCCCGCCGGTCTGGGCTTTCAAACCGGCTGACACACCCAGGGTCCACACACATACGAATATGATTAGCTTTTTCATAAGGCTTATTTGGATTCTTTTCAATGATTACTGCAATGCGTTGATCTTTTCCTGAGCGGCAGCCACCACGCCGTCCGTCTTATCGGTATAGCCGTCGATAATGCTCTGATAAGTCGCCTTGGCCTGGAAAGCATCGTTCTTCTGCACATAAATATCGCCCAGAATCAGGAAGGCTTTCCCCACCCAGTATTGATACGGCAGATTCTGTTCGGCCAACGCATACACCTCTTTTTCGGCCTCATCCAGTTTTCCCTGACGGAACAGGATGGAGACCATCTGATAGCGACTCTCGGCCGCATCCCGCGTACGTCCCGAAGACACCTGACGATACAACTCGAGGGCCGTATCCACCCGACCTTCGGCCTGTGCCACCTTGGCCAGGGCAAAATTGGCTTCCCGTGTCAGATCGGGCGTCACGAACGACGAGGCCAGCACCTCATTCGCGGCCTGGGACATCGCCGTCTGATCGCCCGTAGCCACCGTCTCGCGCAGATACCCGCTCAAAGCCTCGGTAATCACCTGCGAGCGATCGCTCACCGAACTCAATTCCCGGTACAAAGCCGCCGCTGCCACATGGTCCTTGTCTTCGGCCCGCATCCGGGCAGCCTGTTGCAGCGCCTGCACCTTATATTTGTTGGAAGGCATCGAACCCACCTCTTCAAAAGCGGCCAACGCTCCGGCCCGGTTACCCTCCTTGAGCGAACAATCTCCCAAGGCATACAAGGCATCCGCCCGGTAGACACCTTTGGGAAACTCTCTCAGATAATTATCCATCAAGCTCAAGGCCCGAGCCGAATTACCGCCCTGATAAACCCTATCGGCGGCAGCGAATGAAAGCGAATCGCGTTCGATAGCCCCCACATTGGTTTCGACCCCCGTTTCCTTGGCATAGGCCATATAGGCATCCACTTCGTTGCGATCCACATAAATGTTCCGGATCCCCAACATGGCATCCTTGGCCTGACGCGAATTGGGGAACTGATCCACCACGGCCTTGTAATATTTCAACGCCTCGGTCTGATCGCCCAGGTTCTGATAGGTCAGTCCCAGTTCCGCCAAAGCCGGCAGATAATACGGAGAGTCGGGATAGCGGTTTACCAAATTTTTCAAGGCGGCCGCCCCTTCGCGGAAACGATCGGATTGTACATAGGTACGTCCCAATTCATACATGGCATCGTCCACATAATCGCCCCGATCGGCTGAAATGATCGACAACAAGGCGTCGATCTTGCGGTCTCGCTGGCCGTCCAGTCCCAGCATCACCGCCCGTTGGAAACGGGCATAATCCGAAGAAGGAGCCGACAAACGGATCGCCTTATCGTAATTTTCGATGGCCTGAGCATATTCGCGCTTCGCAAAAGCGATATCGCCCAAACGATTATAGGTATCCGAACGCAGATTGTCCTGCGTCGAATAGACCGACAGGAAGCGGTTGAACGAAGCGGCTGCCTTATCCCAGGCTTTGGTGTTGAAATAGCAATATCCCAAATTATAATGAGCCACTTTGTTCTCGTATTCTCCCTCCGGAGAGAGACGGATATATTCCTGATAGAGCGGAATGGCCCGATCATAGCGTTCCTGACGGGCCAGGGTCTCCGCCCGCCAGAAGCGAGTCAGGGCCGTATATTTGGCATTGAAGCGGTTGGCATCGGCCACATCGAAGAATGCCTGCGCCTGCGGATAGTCGCCCTGCTCGAAAAATTCCAAGCCCCGGAAATAGGCGATCTTCTGTTTGGCAGCCTTGATGTCGTTGTTGGGATTGCGAACCGCCTCGATGGCCTTATAGGCCGCCTCATAATTACGCGAATTGAAATAGGCCGCCAGCAAAATCTCGCGAGCCTCATCGATACGGGGCGAATCCGGAAAACTGTTCACATACGTATCCAGAATGGTAATCGCCTCATTGAACGCACCTCCACCCTGTTCGTACTGCAATTTCCCGTAGTTGAACATCGCTTCTTCTTTGACGGCCTGATTGAAATCGGCCGATGATGCCAATGCAAAGGCTGCCATCGCCTTCTTTTTGTCCTTCATCTGCAAATAGGCATCTCCCAAATGGAAAGCAGCGTTCTGACCCAACTCGTCCTGAGCCGAGGCAATGGACGAAAGTTGATTGATAGCCTGGGTAAAATAGAGTTGATTGTAATTGCAGAACCCGACCAAATACAACTCTTCAGGACCCATCGGGGCTCCCAGTTCCTCGTACATTTTAATATAAATCAAGGCATTGGCATAATCGCCCTGATGGAAATAGGCTTCACTCAACATGCGGGCAATCTCGGCACGACGCCCTTCGGCCGCCCGATCCAACAGAGGCACTCCATGGGTTATCACGTACTCGTAGTTGCCCTGTTGAAATTCGATCTGCAACAGATAAAAAGGAATGATCGGTTCATAAGCCGCCTCCGAAGCGATCGACAGGAATCCCTGTTTGGCCGCATCCAAATCGCCCCGGGAATAGTCGATATAGGAACGATAGTAGGTCGCATGCGGAATATAGTTCGGATCGGTCGTACATTGCTGAAAATAGGTATACGCCTTGTCGGTCTCGCCAATCTGGTAGGCCGAATAACCCGTCCGGTAATTGTATTCGTCCAGGCGCGAAAAATTCAACGCATAGGGATTGACCGTCAAAAAGCTGTTATAAGCCGCCTGGTAATCGCCCTGTTGCTGCTGAATCAGCCCCAATGCGAAATAAATATCGTTCAGGTAGATCGAGTTCGGATAGTCTTCCACGAAACGTTGCAGCAACTCCCCGGCATTGTTCTGCCCCTGCTGAGCCGCACACAACGCAATATAATAACGGCTGCGCATGCGGTAACCCTGATCGTCGGGTCTCAGCGCTTCGGCCGCCTTGCGGAACTCGCCCTGAGCCGAACCGTACTTCTGGTTTTCATAGAGTTCCACCCCTCGATGGTAGTGATACTCGGCCCCATGGGGCGAAATACCGCTCTGGGCGGAAAGCGTCCAGCTGCCCAACAGCAACACCGCACACAACAAGAACTTGTCTCTCATATCGGTTCAATAAGATTTATAATCCCGTTCAAAACAAACCATGGCAGTGAACCCTCCAACTCTTCTTCCCCTGATCGCGACCCACCGTCACCACACGGTCCGTCCAATTTTCGTATTTCGTCAGCCTCGCTACTCCTCCGAGGCTTTGAGTCGGCACACCCGCATTTTAGCACTGCGCGAACGCGGATTGCGCTCCACTTCTTCCGGAGTCGGAACCACCGCTTTGCGGGTCAGCACCTCGAAAGGTGTCTGCAGACGTCCGAAAAAATCTTTTTCGGCCCGGCCCTCGAAATTACCGCTGCGCATGAAATTCTTCACCAGCCGATCTTCCAACGAATGGTAGGTGATCACCACCAGACGTCCTCCCGGCCGCAACACCTTGCGGGCCTGTTCGAGCATCATCTTCAGAGCCTCCATCTCTCCGTTCACCTCGATACGCAACGCCTGGAAGAGTTTCGCCAGAAATTTGCTCTCTCCCCCACGCGGAGTCACCGCAGAGACGGCCTCGATCAATGCGTTAATCGTCGTCAAGGGAGCCTGCTCCCGCGCCCGTTCGATACATTGAGCAATGCGATGAGGCGCGTCCAGCTCTCCATAATCGCGCAAAATCGCCGTCAACGCCTCATGTTCGTATTCGTTCACAACCTCGGCGGCCGTCAAGCGGGCCCGCTGATTCATCCGCATATCGAGCGGACCGTCGAAACGAAACGAAAAGCCACGCTGTTCGCTGTCGAAATGGTGCGACGAAACACCCAGATCGGCCAAAATACCGTCCACCTTTTCGATGCCGTGATACCGCAACCACGAACGCAGAAAGCGGAAATTGCTTTCGACAAACAACAAGCGGCGATCTTCAGGACGGTTGGCGCGGGCATCGGCATCCTGATCGAAAGCTACCAGCCGACCCCGATCCGACAAACGTTCGAGAATGGCCCGCGAATGTCCCCCGCCTCCGAATGTCACATCCACATACGTCCCTTGCGGACACAATTCGAGTGCCTCGACGCTTTCCGTCAGCAAAACAGGGACATGATAAGGCTGAATCATCCGTTTATTTCTCGTTATCAATCGATTGCACGAATCCTGCCGAATCCTCGGCGCCAGGAGCACCCGACACGGTGTCTAAATTGGGGTAAAGGTATAAAATTTTGCGGAGTTTTGGGGATACGGGTCGAATATTCTACCTTTGTAAAGAGAACGTCTCCCCGGCTGCCGGTCCACTCCCGCCTGTACGGATCGAATCTGCGACCGATCCTCGGCCCGAGTTCCCGAACCGCCCTACGGAGAGATTCGTTATGCCCCTCGAACCATGAATGACTCCACACCCTTAACCGTCGATCTGGAAAAGGTCATCGCCGATAAAAATCCGGCACTGGCACGTTGGTTGCCCCGTTTCATCATCGCTTACATCAAGCGCATCGTCCACCAGGACGACGTCAACCGAATCCTGCGCAGCTACGCCCAGTTGCCGCCCGTGGAGTTCATCCGGGCTTCCCTGCAGGATCTCCAGATCCGGTACAGCTCGGTGGGTATCGAACGGCTCGATCCCTCGGGTCGCTATCTGTTCGCCGCCAACCACCCTTTTGGCGGCATGGACGGCCTGATGCTGCTGGACGAACTCGACCGCTATTTCGGGCCCAGCCGCATTATTGTCAATGACCTGCTGATGAATATCAAGCCCCTGGCACCCCTGTTCGTTCCCATCAACAAACACGGACGCCAAAACAGCACCTACGCCCGACAAATGCACGAAGCCTTGGAGGGCCCGAATCAACTCGCCACGTTCCCGGCCGGGCTCTGTTCGAGACGCACCCGAGGCCGTATCGGCGACCTGGACTGGAAACCCAGTTTCATCAAAAACGCCATCGCCAGCCACCGAGACATCGTCCCGGTCTATTTCGAAGGCCATCTTTCGAACTTCTTTTACAACCTCGCCAACCTGCGTACTTTTCTCGGCATCAAAGCCAATCTGGAAATGTTCTACCTGGTGGACGAACTGTTCAAACAACAAGGGCACCACTTCCGCATCGTCTATGGCGATCCCATTCCCTGGCAGCAAATGGCCGCACAAGGTTCTCCCCGCGAGTGGTGCTCCGAAGTCCGCCAACGGGTCTACGCCCTTTGCCCCACAACCGACGATCATTAACGTCCCCTTTCTCCACCTCCCGTCCCTTCTTCTTCCTGTCGGAATCCGCCCTGTTCCCCGATACATGGTCTGGGCGGAGCGTCACCCCTAAAATTTTCCGGAAGTTCATATCGTTTCAGCACCTTCTCGCCGCATTTTCAGAAAATTTCGTACTTTTGTGCAATTTCAAGCACGAAATCATGAAACCGATCATAGACCCTGTTGACCGACATCTTATCGAGCAGGAACTGACCGAAGACAAATTCCTGCGCAGCACCAACAACGCAGGCAATGAAATTTACGTCGTCACTGCCCAAAACAGTCCTCATATCATGCAGGAATTGGGCCGTCTGCGGGAAGTATCGTTCCGCAATGCAGGCGGCGGCACGGGAGCCGAAGTCGACATCGATGAATTGGATCTGGCCGAAAACGGGTATCAACAACTTTTCGTCTGGGACCCCAAAGCCAAGGAAATCGTCGGCGGATACCGTTACGTCGTCAGCCACGACAGCCATACACCCATGTCCACGGAACATTATTTCCGTTTCAGCGACCGCTTCCGCCAGGAATATCTGCCCTATACCATCGAATTGGGTCGTTCCTTCGTACAACCGCTTTATCAGGGGTCGCGTTCCAATCCCCGCGGGCTCTATTCGTTGGATAACCTCTGGGACGGACTGGGCGCCCTGGTGGTCAACAACCCCGATATCCGCTATTTCTTCGGCAAGGTGACCATGTACGGCAACTACAAAAAAGAGGCACGTAATCTGTTGATCTACTTTTTGAAACAATATTTCCCCGATCGGGAAAACCTCGTAGAACCCATCCATCCCATCAAACTGAACATCGACTACAACGCCATGGCCGATCTGTTCGTGGGGGGCAGCTATGCCGAAGATTACAAGATCCTGAGTCGGGAAATTCGGAAATATCAGGAAAACATTCCGCCTCTGATCAACTCCTACATGAGCCTTTCTCCTTCGATGAAGGTGTTCGGAACCACCAAAAATCCCGATTTCGGAGACGTCGAAGAGACGGCCATTCTGATCACCATTCAGGATATTTACGAAGCCAAATCGGAACGGCACTGCAAAATCGAAGATCATCGACACCCCACCGAATAAAATCCATCGTCGATTCAAACCGCATTTTACCTCCTATTCCAACATAAACCGGCCGTCCCTTACGGAACGGCCGGTTTCATATCATCTCGGGACCTTCTCTACGAAACGGCCCGACAGGAATCGTTGTTTTCGTTCAGGAAACGCTCGGCCACAACCACCCGAATGGCCCGGTCAATCACCTCGAACTCGAAAGGCGAATACCCCAAAGCCTCTCCATCCACCTCAACGGCAATTTCGGGAGAAGATTCGATTCGTATTTTCCGGCCCCGATTGAGGCTGGTCGACGGCAAACGGTAGATTCGCCCATTGAACAGCACCTTGAAATGATACAACACCTGGAAAGGATTCATCCGCCGGATCACGGTCAGGTCGAACAATCCGTCGTCGGCAATCGCATCGGGCGTCTGGAGCATCCCGCCCCCGTTGTATTTCCCGATACCGATCGTCGCACTATACACCAAATCATTGACCACCATCTCCCCGTCCACATACACTTTGATCCCCGTGGAGTTGTAACGCAGAATCGCCTTCAGAGTACTCCACAAATAGAGCCACTTACCCCGTTTGCCTTCCTGTTTGAGGTGATTGTACTTGCGGTTGACATAGGCATCGAACCCCACTCCCGCCACATTGGCCATATAACGGCTCTGCTTGACGGAAGATTCCTGGTAGGTAATCACCCCCACGTCCTGTAAAAACGAATGGCCCTGCACAATGGCCCGAATGGCTTCGGAATATTTGCGCGGAATGCCGAACATCCGGATCCAGTCGTTGCCCGTACCCACGGCAATCACACTCAACAATACATCCCGAGGCGGAACCGTCTTCTGAATGAACAATCCGTTGACCACCTCGTGAATCGTACCGTCTCCGCCCACGACGATAATCTGACGGAAACCGTTGTTGACCGCCTCCACCGCCAGTTCCACCGCATGGTATTGGCGTTCGGTAAAAGCATACTCGGGCACGATCCCGTGATCGCGCAACAACTTACTGATCAAAGGCCAGTCCGTGAGCCCCTTACCGCTACCGGCCACCGGATTGACGATGGCAAACCATTTTCCAGGAGTTTCCATGGGTCGAGACCGCTACTTGGAAGGAATATTGGCCAGAACGTGACCCAGAAAATCCCAGAATTTGCCCACCGAAGCGATATTTACCTTTTCGTCGGGGGAATGGGGATACTGAATCGTCGGACCCATCGAAATCATATCCAGACCCGGATAGGTGCCGCCCAGGATGCCGCATTCCAGACCGGCATGAATCGCTTTGACCTCCGGTTCACGGCCATACATTTTCTGATACTCGGCTTTCATGGTTTTCAGGATAGCTGAGGTCGGATCGGGATTCCATCCGCTGTACGCTCCCGAAAGTTCCGTCCGGGCTCCGGCCAGCGAGAAGAGAGCCTTCATCACATCGGCCAGCGCATCCTTTTCGCTGTCGGCCGAGCTGCGCATCATGCACTGCAACTGGATAGTTCCTTCACCCGACACCACACGGGCCAGGTTGGTCGAGGTCTGCACCAGTCCGGCAATGGCCGGGCTCATGCGGACGATGCCGTTGGGACAAGCCGCCACCGACTTCAACAGACGGTCCTGAGTCGAGGCATCAATCAGGCACGAAGGCAACTCCGTAGCCAACGCCCGGAAGCTGACACCGTCGTCCACCCCTTTCAATTCGGTCTGCATCAAGCGTTCATAATCGGCCACCGCCGCTTCAAAAGCCTGCGCGGCACCTACGGGGACGGTCACTACCGCCATCGATTCGCGCGGAATGGCATTCCGCAACCCGCCTCCATCGATGGAGGCTAACCGCAAACCGAACCGATCCTGCGCTTCGAGCAGGAAACGATTCATAATCTTGTTGGCGTTACCGCGTTCGAGAATAATTTCCATACCCGAATGGCCGCCTTTGAGTCCCTTGAGTTCCAGACGATAGGCCCGAACATCAGCCGGTACGGCCTCTTCGGTATAATCGAAAGTCACGCTCACATCTTCCCCTCCGGCACAACCCACATAGAGTTCGCCTTCGGTTTCGGAATCCAGGTTGATCAGAATCTTACCCTGCAACAGTCCCGGTTTCAGACCGAAAGCCCCGTCCATACCCACCTCTTCCGAGCAGGTAATCAAGGCTTCGATCGGGCCGTGCTGCAGATCCTTCGAGGCCATGACCGCCAGAATCGCAGCCATACCGATGCCGTTGTCGGCTCCCAGCGTCGTACCGTTGGCCGTCACCCATTCCCCGTCCACATAGGCTTCGATGGAATCGGTCGTGAAATCGAACGACTTGTCACCGTTTTTCTGGGGCACCATATCCATGTGGGCCTGCAAAATCACCCCTTTGCGGTTTTCCATCCCGGCCGTAGCCGCCTTGCGCAAAATCACGTTGCCGGCTTCGTCGGTCGTGCAATCCACCCCCAACTCGGCCGCCTGTGCCACCAGATAGTCATGAATGGCCTGTTCGTGATGAGACGGATGGGGAATCCGGCAAATGTCCGCAAAATATTTCCACAAAATCTGAGGAGCCAACTCCTGAATATTTTTATTCATTTTTATATCTCTTTTTATGTTGATCCGACGGGAGTGAACGGTCCCAAACCGCACCTGCCTCGCTCGGACTGCAATTCCAAAATCCGGACTCCGGCCTATTTCAAACGGGCCAGCATATTTTTAATGTTGTTTTCCATGCGTTCCATCACATCACCCTCTTCGGCTTTCACAAACGTTTCGCCGGTAATCTTTTCATACAGCTCGATGTAACGGTCGCTGACGCTGTTGACGAATTCGTCGGTCATCTCCGGCACCTGTTCCCCGGGACGCCCCTGGAAACCATGTTCCATCAGCCATTCGCGCACGAACTCCTTGGAGAGCTGACGCTGCGGCAAACCCTGATCGAAACGTTCCTGGTAACCGTCGGCGTAGAAATAGCGAGAACTGTCCGGCGTATGAATTTCATCCATCAGGTAAATTTCACCGTCCTTCTTCCCGAATTCATACTTGGTATCCACCAGAATCAACCCCTGTTTCGCCGCAATTTCCGTACCGCGCTGGAACAACGCCAACGAATACTGTTCCAGTTTGTCGTAATCTTCCCGGCTCACCAACCCGCGGGCGATGATCTCCTCACGCGAAATATTCTGGTCGTGTTCTCCGATTTCCGCTTTGGTGGTCGGCGTTACGATGGGCGTAGGGAATTTCTGGTGTTCCTTCATGCCGTCGGGAATGGGCACCCCGCAGATTTCACGGGCTCCGGCCTTATAATCACGCCACGAGCTGCCGGTCAGGTAAGCCCGGACGATCATTTCCACCGGGAACCCCTCGCAACGATGCCCGACGGTAACCATCGGGTCGGGCGACGCGATCTTCCAGTTCGGACAAATGTCTGCCGTGGCATCCAGAAATTTGGAAGCAATCTGGTTCAGCACCTGACCTTTATAGGGTATTCCTTTGGGCAGCACCACGTCGAAGGCCGAAATACGGTCACTCACCACCATGACCAAATACTGATCGTCGATGTTGTATACATCGCGAACCTTACCTACATACAGGCCTTTTTGCCCGTCGAAATGAAAATCGGTTTTAAGAATTGCTTTTGCCATATCGGTTATCGTATTAATTATTGATTTTCTGATTCTGAAGCCTGGTCGAAAGCCCGCACGATATGCCCCACCAACGGGTGACGGATAATATCCCGGTTGTCGAATTCCACCATGCCGATACCGTCGATCTTCCGCAACAGGTCCATCACCGGCACCAAACCCGAATCGCCCTTACGCGGCAGGTCGATCTGCGTCACATCGCCCGTAACGATGAACTTCGCATTCCGGCCCATCCGGGTCAAAAACATCTTGATTTGGGAAACGGTCGTATTCTGAGCTTCGTCCAGAATCACGAACGCATTGTCCAGCGTCCGTCCGCGCATATAGGCCAGCGGGGCGATCTGAACGGTACCTTCTTCCATATAACGGCTCAATTTGACAGCCGGAATCATGTCGTTGAGCGCATCGTACAACGGCTGCAAATAAGGATCGAGCTTATCCTTGAGGTCTCCGGGCAGGAAGCCCAGTTTCTCGCCCGCCTCCACGGCCGGACGCGTCAGGATAATGCGTTTGACTTCCTTATTGCGCAACGCCCGAACCGCCAGAGCAATGGCCGTATAAGTTTTGCCGGATCCGGCCGGTCCCACCGCAAAAAGCAGATCGTTGGTCTCATAGAGTTTAACCAGCCGCTGTTGATTCACCGTCCGGGCCCGCACGATCAGCCCGTTGTTGCCGTATACGATCACATCCCGATCCACAGTCTCATCGGTCTGAAGCAGACCTCCGTCGTAGATCTGATCGATCACCTCCTTGGAAAGATGTCCGTAACGATCGTAATAGTCGATCAGCTGACGCAGTTTTTTCTCAAAGCGGACGATCTCCTCGGTCTCCCCCATCACCTTGAGCGACGAGCCCCGGCCAATGATTTTCAGTTTCGGAAATTTTTCACAGATTCTGCCCAGCAACGTATTCCCGCTGCCATACAACTCCGCGGGTTCGATGCTTTCAAGCAAAATGATTTTTTCTGTCATGTAATCGGTTACCAACTATTTATGAGGTCAGGAAACGTACCCGAGGCAAACCTCCCGACCGGTTCGACTAAAAGAAATACCCGAGATTGATCTGCCAGGCGTTGATGCTGGTCTTTACCTGATCGACCAGATCGCCATACGCGATATTTTGGGTAGAACGCTTGAACTGTCCTCCGTAACGCACATCGATATTCAAACCGCCGAATTCGACACCGGCTCCCAACTGGAAACCGACCGTCGGTTTATGAACGTCGGTATGAAACACCTGCGGCAGATTGCCGGACTTCACATTGGTTTCGTTGAGCAGATTGAACGTCGGACCGGCCATCAAACGTACGAACAGCACCTTAAATCCGAGCAAAACGGGCACTTCCAGATTTTTGACCGAGAATCGGGCCGAAGTGTTGTCCGGACCGTTCATCCGGAAACGATTCCATCCGTAAACCAGTTCCGGCTGCACATAAACCAAACCCAGCGAAATACGAGACATCACCCCTACATTGTATCCCAAATTTCCTTCGGTCGACAGCATATCGAGCATCTCGTTCGATTTGAGCGTCATGCCCTGTCCCTGAATCCCGGCTTTGACCCCGAATTGGATCGGGCTGAGAGCCTGTGCTTCGGACGAGCAGAAAATCAGGGCTGCCAACAAACAACCTATCGAAAACAACGTCTTCTTTACCATACAGATGTGTTTTTGAGAAATGATAATCACCTCCAAAGGTAGAAAAAAAACACGGCAATCTCGCATTGCCGTCCAAGTTTTCCCTCAGGGAATCACCGATCCTGCCGGAAGTTAAAGCAACGGACTGAACAACCGGGAAATGGATTCATAGATACTGTGCAACATCGGGCGGGTTTCCCAATACTCGCGAGTCACCAAACGGCAACGGCCCAAATCGTCCAGAAATGCCTGTTCGAGTTCCCGGGTCACCTCTTTATCATAAATCATGGCCGACACCTCGAAGTTGTCCTCGAAACTGCGGATATCCATATTGGCCGTCCCCACCGAACAGAACTGACTGTCGATCATGATCAGCTTCGAATGATTGAATCCTTTCCGATAGAGGTATACCTTCACCTGTGCATCGATCAACTCCCCGATGTAGGAGCGTGAAGCCCAATAAACGACCTTGGAATCGGATCGGCTGGGAATCATGATCCGTACGTCGATTCCACTGAGCGCCGCCACCTTGACCGCCGTCAGGATCGCCTCATTGGGCATAAAGTAGGGCGACGAGATATAAATATGATGCTGGGCATGGGTAATGGCCGAGAAAAAAGCCTGCATGATCGATGCCCAGTCCGAATCGGGTCCCGAGGCGGCAATCTGAACCAGATGTTCCTCCCGAATCCGTGTCCGGGGCAGGTATCTGCGATGATCCCCCAGACGCTGCTTGCTCACAAAAAACCAGTCGGTCATAAAAATGATCTGCAACATACTGGCCGCATCGCCCTCCAGCTTGAGATGAGTATCCCGCCAGGGGCCCATTTTTTTGGTGCCGGTCAGATAACGCTGGGCGATATTGATGCCCCCGGTAAATGCCAGCAAACCGTCCACCACCAGAATTTTCCGGTGATTGCGGTAATTGACCTTGCTGGTCAACCAGGGAAAAACCACCTTCATGAACGGATACACCTGAATGCCCGCCTTGCGCAAGCGCCCGATATAATGACTACTCAGCCCCCAACTGCCCACATCGTCATAAATCAAACGAACTTCCACTCCCTCATTGGCCTTTTCGATGAGGATATCGGCGATTTCCCGACCCAGCGGATCGTCTTCGATGATGTAATATTCGAGATGAATCGATGAACGGGCCGCCCGCAACGCCTTCTTGATCTCGACAAAAGTCGCTTCCCCGTTATTGAGGATCTGAATCCGGTTATGCAGCGTCAACGGAGCCTTGCTGTTGTTCAGCAACAGGGTGATGATATCCCGATTGTCGTGTATTTCGTTCTTGAGCAGCAGGGTGGGATTGCCGATCTGATAAAGCTGCTGCCGACTGAGTTCGTCCAGTTGTTCGAGGTCCCGCAGCTCTTTCCGGTTGAAGATTTTTTCTTTCCGATGATTGCGCCCGAAAACGACATACAACAAAAAACCCACGATCGGCAACAGGGCCAACACGACGATCCACGAAAGCGCCTTGACCGGATCGCGCTTTTCCTGGACGACGAACGTCAGCATCAACACCATAAAGACGATGTAAGCAATCGTCATCAAGGTCTTGAAATCCGACAAGGTAAAAAGGAGTAATGTATCGATCATAGGCGATCCCTCTCTATGTACAAAAATACGAAAACCTTTCGGGATTTTTCACCTCTTCGTTCGAATCTTCCCCGGAAAGCGATTCTCTTCCCGGCAAAACCGACTCTCCGACCGATTATTTTCGGAAAAAGAGACCCGGCAGTTGGCGATTCGAAAAACTTTACGTACATTTGCCTTATATGGAAATAAGTTCTGGCTTCCGTTCCCGGGGGCCGGGATTTTTTGCTTTTGTATGTAAAAAACGTATTCGCATTAATTTTGAATTTATTATGGCATCAAACACGGTTCATTTGACGGAAGCCGGATTGCAGAAACTGAAAAACGAGCTGGATCATCTGCGTTCGGTGGAACGCCCGGCGATCTCGGCCGCCATCGCCGAAGCGCGCGATAAAGGCGATTTGTCCGAAAACGCAGAATATGACGCCGCCAAAGAGGCTCAGGGCATGCTGGAAATGCGTATTTCCAAGCTCGAAACCCTCATTGCCAATGCCCGAGTAATCGACGAATCCCGCCTCGACACCAGCTGCGTACAAATCCTCACTCGCGTATCCCTGAAAAACAAAGCGACGGGAAAAGTCGTCGAATATACCCTGGTATCCGAAAGCGAAGCCAATCTGAAAGAAGGCAAGCTGGCTATCGGAACCCCCATCGCCCAAGCGTTGCTGGGTCATAAAAAAGGAGAAGTCGTGGACGTCAAGGTCCCTTCGGGAATCATCCAATTCGAAATTCTCGACATCTCCCTGTAGGACAGACCTCTCGACCGCACACATCACAACAGACAGGCCGTTCTTTCAGAGCGGCCTGTCTGCTGTTTATTTCCCGCATTTATTTTATTACATTTGTCCGAGAAGAAACCTATCCGAATATCTAATCCGATTGCTTATGAAAATCAAACGCGCACTATATCCTTTAGTGGCAGGGATCGGGATCGTACTGACCGCCCAGGCTCAACCCTCTTCCGAATGGATCGACCCGAAAGTCAACGCTATCGACCGGGCCCCGATGCACGCCCACTATTTTGCCTATGAATCGCAAGATGCCGCCCTGAAAGGAGACCCAAAACAATCGACCCTGTTTCTGAACCTCAACGGAAACTGGAAATTCAACTGGGTCGCAGATCGCAACCAACGACCTGAGGACTTCTATCGCGAAACCTATGACGACGCACATTGGACCGATTTTCCGGTGCCGGGTATCTGGGAAACCCTCGGTTACGGGGATCCGCTCTATGTCAACATGCCCTACGCCTGGTCGAAACAATTTGCCGACAACCCGCCTTACGTAGAAGAAAAGAATAACCATACCGGTTCCTACCGACGTACCGTCGAACTGCCTGCCGATTGGGACGGCCGACGTGTATTCTTCCATGTCGGATCGGCGACCTCCAATTTCTATTTGTGGGTCAACGGCCACTTCGCAGGCTACAGTGAAGACAGCAAGATGGGGGCCGAATTTGACATCACACCTTATCTCAAACCGGGGAAAAACCTCTTCGCCATGCAGATCAACCGCTGGTGCGACGGCTCCTACCTCGAATGCCAGGATTTCTGGCGACTGTCCGGAATCGCCCGGGGAGTCTACCTTTACGCCCGTCCCCAGTCTTCGATCGAAGACCTCTTCCTGACCCCCGACCTGGACGACTCGTACCGAAACGGGACTTTGACGATTCAGGCATCCACCCGGGAAGCCCAGGGTATGAGTCTGGACGTGACGCTGATGGACGCCAGCGGAAAAACCGTCGCTAGCCAAACGATCTCCCCCGATGCTCAAGGCGACTGCCGGCTCACGCTGCGCGTCAACAATCCTCAGAAATGGAGCGCCGAATCCCCCTATCTTTATACGGCCCTGTTCACGTTGCGGAATGCTTCGGGCGAATTGATCGAGGCCATTCCTCAACAGGTGGGTTTCCGCAAAATCGAAATGCGTCCCGACAAGGGTCAAATCTGGATCAACGGGCAGCCCGTTCTGTTCAAAGGAGTCAACCGGCATGAAGTCGATCCGCAGGGCGGATATGTCGTCAGCCGCGAACGGATGATCCAGGATATCCGGATCATGAAAGAAAACAACATCAATGCCGTGCGCACCTGCCACTATCCCGACGATCCGATCTGGTACGATCTGTGCGACCGGTACGGGCTGTATGTCATCTGCGAAGCCAATGTGGAATCGCACGGCATGGGTTACGAAGAAAAGACCCTCGCCAAAAATCCGCAATTCGCGCAGGCTCATCTGGAACGCAACCAACGCATGGTGGAATGTTTCAAGAACCACCCCAGCATCGTCATCTGGTCAATGGGCAATGAAGCCGGAGACGGGCCCAATTTCGAGGCCTGCTACGATTGGATCAAAAAATACGATGCTTCGCGTCCGGTGCAGTACGAACGGGCCAACCTGGCCTCGCATACCGACATTTTCTGCCCGATGTATGCCTCCTACGACAGCGTCGAAACCTACGTTTCTCGGGGAGCACCCCGCCCGCTGATCCAATGCGAATACGCTCATGCCATGGGCAACTCGATGGGCGGCTTCCGCCAGTATTGGGATCAGATACGCCGTCATCCCAACCTGCAGGGGGGATTCATCTGGGATTTCGTGGATCAGGGACTGCGCAAATACAACGACCGGGGCGAGATGTTCTACGCCTATGGCGGCGATTACAACCGTTACGATCCCTCGGACAACAACTTCAACTGCAACGGTCTGATCAGTCCGGATCGGCGTCCGAACCCCCACATGAACGAGGTAAAATATTTCTACCAGTCGATCTGGACCTCACCGGCAGATTGGCAAAAAGGCATTCTGTCGATCCACAACGAAAACTTCTTTACCTCGCTGGAAGACTACTACCTGGAATGGACCCTGCTGTGCGACGGGAAGGCCATGTCCCGCGGTTTCGAAAACACCTTGGCCGTAGCCCCTCAACAGGACGCCCGAATTACCCTGTCGGGATACGCCCTGCCGGAAAACCTCTCCGGCGAATGGTTGTTGAACGTTGCCTACAAACTCAAACGGGCCCAGCCGCTGCTGCCGGCTGGCACCCAACTGGCCTCCCAACAACTGGTTATCCGTCCGTATGATGCCTTCTCGGCGACCACCGAGCCGACAGGCGAAGTGCTCCTCTATGAAAATCTCTCCATCTATGAGGTATCGGGAGCCGACTTTCGGGTGACGTTCAACCGCCAAAGCGGGTGGATCGAAACCTGGCAGATCGATGACCGCGACCTGATTCTCGACGGCTATGCCCTCAAACCGAACTTCTGGCGGGCACCGACCGACAACGACTTCGGGGCTTCTCTCCCACTCAAACAGGCTCTCTGGCGGACTCCCGCCATGAATCTGACCGATCTGAGCGCTACAACCGAACCGGGGTTGGTCACCGTAACCGCCTCTTATGAATTGCCCGACGCCGCTTCGCAACTCGAAATGCGTTACGAAATCAACGGTCGGGGCGAAATCGCCGTTCAGGAAACCATGACGGCCCGGCCGGCCGACGACATTCCCGACCTGTTCCGTTTCGGGATGCAGTTGGTCATGCCCCGCCGCTTCGACCGGGTCGAATATTACGGACGAGGCCCGATCGAAAACTACGAAGACCGCAACAACAGCACCTTTATCGGACATTATTCCCAATCGGTTTCCGAACAGTTCTATCCTTACGTCCGGCCTCAGGAAACCGGAGCCCGCAGCGATCTGCGCTGGTGGGCCATCAAAACCGTCGATGGCGACGGTCTGCGTTTCAGCTCCGACAAACCGTTCCTGGCGACGGCCCTGCATTTTCTGCCGCAGGATCTCGACGACGGCGACCGTAAAGACCAGCGTCACTCGGGCGAACTGCATGAACGCGATTTGACCTGCGTATCGGTCGACGGACGGCTGATGGGACTGGGCTGCGTCGACTCCTGGGGCTCTCTGCCGCTGGAAGAATACCGTCTGCCTCATGGCAATTACACCTTCCGGTTCGTCATCTCGCCTTTTGCACATCGCTATTAGAAATAGACTCACGATCGAAGACAGGGACTTCTTCCGAAGTCCCTGTCTTTTTGTCAACGATTTGGATTTCGCCATGAATTTCATTAGTTTTGATTGATTAATCTCCTAAAAACAAGTGGAATGATGAATAAATTACGCCTTGCGGCCTCTCTGGCCGCCGTACTTCTGATGGCAGCCTGCTCCTCATCCGATATTCGGGTAGAGGATCTCCGTCTGGAAATGCAGGACGACCCGATCGCCATCGGAGTCGCCCAACCCCGTTTTTCGTGGCAATTGGAAGCCGATGCCGAAGACATCCTCCAAACCGCTTACCGAATCGAAGTGGCTCGCAGCGAAAAAGACCTCAAAGCCGGCAACCTGCTTTGGGATTCGGGCGAAGTAACCTCCGGAGAATCCCTGCTGATTCCGTATGGGGGACCGGCCCTGGAATCCCGAGCCACCTATTACTGGCGGGTCAAGGTAACCACCAACCAAGGGGAAACTCCCTGGAGCGAAACGGCTCAATGGTCGATGGCCCTGCTCGATCCCACGGAATGGAGCGCCCAATGGATCGGTATCGAAGGAGCTACCAACCCCGGT
Source organism: uncultured Alistipes sp. (assembly GCA_944326855.1). Taxonomy (GTDB): domain Bacteria; phylum Bacteroidota; class Bacteroidia; order Bacteroidales; family Rikenellaceae; genus Alistipes_A. The sequence continues at coordinate 70,622 of CALVFO010000003.1, forward strand.
GAAGAATTGGGGATCGAAGGCTCCAAAACCAGTGTGCCTACCCGTCTGGCCGCCCGCTATCTGCGTAAAGAATTTCCCATAAAGGGCGAAGTGAAACGTGCCCGTCTCTATATCGCCGGTTTAGGATCATCAGACGTATACCTCAACGGGAAACGGGTGAGCGAAGACGTATTCGCCCCCATCCCCGGCGTCTACCCCAAAACCACTTATTACTGCACCTATGACCTCAGCGACAGGCTGCAGAACGGAGACAATGCCCTGGGTGTAGTCCTCGGGAACGGACGTTTCTTCCCGATGCGTAACCCGGGTATCCGGGGGTACGGATTGCCCCGCCTGCTCGCCCAGCTCGAAATCGAATACACGGACGGCACCACCGAAACCATCGTCAGCGATCCGAGTTGGCAAGCCACCGCCCGGGGACCGATCGTCGCCAACAACGAATTTGACGGCGAAGAATACGATGCCCGCCTCGAGTTGACCGGCTGGGACCAACCCGGTTATGATGCTTCAGCCTGGCAACAACCCGACACGATGTCGGCTCCGGGCGGACGCCTCACGGCACTGCCCACCCCCAACATGCGGGTTATGGAAGAAATCTCTCCCGTGAAAATTTCCCGGCTCCCGGACGGCAAATTCATCCTCGACATGGGACAGAATATGGTCGGCTGGCTGAAAGTGAATCTGAACGGCAAAAAAGACCAACCCATTACCTTCCGCTTCGCCGAACTGGTACAATCCGGCAGTTCGCTGTACGTCGCCAACCTGCGTTCGGCCAAGGTGACCGACATCTATACCCCCGCAGCTGACGGAGCTTTCGAATGGGAACCCCGGTTCGTTTATCACGGATTCCGATTCGTGGAAATCTCGGGGTTGGATGAACAACCCTCGCTGGAAAGTTTTACCGGCCGGGTGATCTACGATGACATGGAAACCATCGGGAAGTTCGAAACCTCGAATCCGGTCATCAATCAGGTCTACAAAAACGCCTACTGGGGAATCCGGGGCAATTACCGTGGTTTCCCGACCGATTGCCCCCAACGCGACGAACGGCTGGGCTGGCTGGGTGACCGCACCACCGGCGCATACGGCGAAAGTTTCATTTTCGGCAACGCCCTGCTCTACAACAAATGGTTGCAGGATATCGAAGACTCCCAAAGCGAAACAGGCAGCATCTCCGACGTTTCGCCCCGCGCCTGGACGCTCTATCAGGATGATGTGACCTGGCCCGCCGCTTACTTTACGGTAGCCAATATGCTTTATCGTCAGTTCGGCGACCTCAGCGGAATCGTTCGTCACTATCCTTCGATGAAAAGATGGGTCGACCACGTGAGCGCCACCCAACTCAAAGATTACGTTTACCAGAAAGAACAATACGGAGACTGGTGCATGCCGCCCGAAAGTCTGGAACTGATCCACTCGCAGGATCCCGCCCGCAAGACCTCCGACAAACTGCTCAACTCGGCCTATTTTCATTACCTGCTGGAACTGATGCAAGAGTTTGCCGTGCTGAGTGGCCATACCGCCGATACCACCCACTACCGTCAATTGGCCGACAGTGTCAAGATGGCCTACAACACTACGTTCTTCAACCCCGAAACGGCCCAATACGACAACAACACCGTAACAGCCAACCTGGTGTCGCTGATGTTGGGCATGGTTCCCGAAGGATATGAAGAAAAAGTGATGGAAAACATCGTTTCCAAAACCGAAGGCGAACACAAGAGTCATGTCAGCACCGGCGTTCTGGGCATTCAGCACCTGATGCGGGGCCTGACGGCCTACGGCCACGAAGATCTGGCCTATACCATTGCGACGAACGAAACCTATCCCAGCTGGGGTTATATGGCTTCCAAAGGCGCCACGACCATTTGGGAATTATGGAACGGAGACTATGCCGCCCCGAACATGAACTCCTGCAACCATGTAATGTTGCTGGGGGACCTGATCATCTGGTATTACGAAAATCTGGCCGGGATCAAAAACGACCCCTCCAGCATCGGGTTCAAGAAAATCCAGATGGCTCCCACCTTCCCCGAAGGACTCGAATGGGTGAAAGCCTCCTATGACTCACCCTATGGCGAAATCAAGAGTCACTGGGAACTCAAAAACGGGTTGTTCGACTGGAAAATCGAAATTCCGGCCAACACGACGGCCAGCGTACGTATCCCGGCAGCTTTCGGGATAGATGCCGACCAGGTTAAACAACTCAAAGGCGTGCATCAGGTGAATGTGGCGGACGACTACCTGACCCTGGAAATCGGATCGGGTGAATACCATTTCGCTTCGGCCGCCCGATAACGGACCCGAAATCCATGAAACCACTTGCCGGAGGCGAATACCTCCGGCAAGTTTTTTATCTCCACGACCCGGGATATCTTTTATTTTTATGCTATATTTGTCGAACGGTACCGTTCGGGACAAGCGGGTTGAAAATTGGATTTGCCGTCGGATTTTCCTATCTTTGTAAGATAAGTCGAAACACTTCGACGCTGAAGCCTTGACAACGAGTCCCGCCAAAAAACCTTAACAAAACCATAATCAGCTAATTCACTAAACCCAATAACACTATGACAACGTTAGCAATGCTGTTGCCCATGGGCGTGATCGGCCCGACCCAGATCGTACTGATCGTCGTACTGATCGTCGTACTGTTCGGTGGCAAGAAAATTCCTGAACTCATGCGCGGCATGGGGCGTGGCGTCAAAGAATTCAAAGATGCCGTCAACAAAGATTATTCGGACGATATCACCGCCACCAACGAAACCGTAAAACCCGAAGCCAAGAAAGACGAAAATACGCAGGCTTAATCCCGGAAAAATACCGAGTTTCCCATGGCAAAAAACATCGAAAAGTCATCCGACACCGAGATGACTTTTTTTGAACATGTCGAAGCCCTTCGGCCCCATTTGGTGCGCAGTATCATGGCCCTGCTGATCGTGATGGTCGTTGCCTTTCTGGGCAAAACATTCGTCATCGACTGGATTCTGATGGGCCCCCAGTCCCCCGACTTTATCACCAACCGACTGCTGTGCCGCATTTCCCATTGGTTGATGGACAACAATACATTGTGCATCAACCAGGTGAAATTCAACATGGTCAATACTTCGCTGGCCGGACAGTTCAACTTGCACATGACGGTTACCCTGGCTACGGCAATCGTGGTGGCCGTACCCTATCTGCTCTGGGAAATCTGGCGTTTCGTCGTACCGGCTCTGACCCCCTACGAACGACGCAAAAGCCGCATGTTCGTTCTCTATGTTTCGCTCTGTTTTTTTGCCGGGCTCTGTTTCGGCTATTTTCTGATCGTTCCGCTGTCGATCAACTTCCTGGCAGGCTATCAGGCCAGCCCCGAAATCACCAACATGATCGACGTGAAATCCTATCTGTCCACCGTGCTAACCGTCTCGATCGCCTGTGCCATTGTGTTCCAACTGCCGCTGTTGGTCTATTTTCTGGCTCGTATGGGCCTGATTACCTCGGCCTTTCTGAAACGGTACCGTCGCCATGCGATCGTCGTGCTGGCCATTGTGTCGGCCATCATTACCCCTCCCGATCTGTTCAGCCTGATTCTGGTTGTGATCCCGTTGTACGGACTCTATGAATACAGCATTGTGGTCACCCGCCGGGTCGAAAGACACAAGGCACAGGCCGAAGCCGAGGAAATGGCGCAAGCTCAGTAAGACGTCAACCTCCACTCCCGGAAACGGGAACGATGTGAAACGCTCCTTCCCATTGAAACCGCCCCCTCCAATTATGGCTCCTGCGTTCGTGGAGGCCCCGCGCCGACCCATCGATCGGGAACCGACGCGCAACGCGGTTTTTCAGCCGTCTTTCAGATGTTTTCAGGTGACCCGGACTTATTTCCTAAGCCTTTCGCTTTGATCGGGCCGTACCATACGCTTCACAGGCCCATGTGCTCCTTGGCATAAGAAAGCAAATCCATTCCCGCATTTTATCGGCATAACCTACAAACAAGGAGGACGCACAGATGCGTCCTCCTTGTTTATTCATCCCTGACGGGTCCTTCATCGTTGACAAGGGACTCTACAGATGTCCCTTTTTACGCACATAGGCTACGATCCGGCCGATTTCTCCGACCCACATCACCACCGATGTAGCTCCGATAATCAAGCCCCAATGTGCCCACGAAAGCGGAACGGTCCGAAAGACCTCCCCACCCCAGGTGACGATGATATATTGTCCGACCAGGATCATCAGCAACACCAAAAAGAACGGAGTACACCCCTTAATACTGCGATACAGCGGCACAGAAGATCCGAATCCTTTGGCGTTGAACATATTCCAGAACTGCAACATCACGAAAACCGTAAAGAAAGCCGACAGTTCGTAGACCGTAATCGACGCCCCGAATCCATACAGCAACCCGAGCAGCACGGCAATGAACAACGCCCCAACCCCCAGAATCGTACGGGCCATGGAAGGGGTGATGATAAAGTCGGTATTTTTGCGCGGTTTTTCTTCCATCACGCTCCGGCTGGGCGGCAGCGAAGCCAGGGCCAGGGCAGCGAACGTATCCATAATCAGATTAACCCACAACATCTGAGTTACCGTCAAGGGCAACTGACTGCCGAAGATCGACCCTAAGAAGACGATGACGATAGCCACCACATTGATCGTCAACTGGAACAACACAAAACGCTGAATGTTCTTATAAAGCGAACGCCCCCACATCACTGCCGTGGCGATACTGGCGAACGAATCGTCCATCAGGGTGATATCGCTGGCCTCCTTGGCCACCGAAGTGCCGGTTCCCATCGACAGCCCGACATGCGCGAAATTGAGTGCCGGAGCATCGTTGGTTCCGTCACCGGTCACGGCGACCACCTCGCCTTTTTCCTGCAACAGCCGCACCAGACGCTGTTTATCCAAGGGACGGGCCCGCGACATGATCTTGAGCGACTGTACCCTCTCCAGCAGTTCTTCATCGCTCATGGCGGCAAATTCCGTTCCCGTCATGTGATTGTAATCGGTATCTTCCGGAGTCCACAGCCCGATCTGACGTCCGATTTCCTGGGCCGTAGCCGGCGTATCGCCCGTAACGATCTTCACCTCGATCCCGGCACCCAGACATTGAGCTACAGCGGCCGGAACGTCTTCACGTACCGGATCGGAAATGGCGGCAATCCCGTAAAACTGCAACCCTCCGGCAGCCAATGCCTCCTCGCAGGTACGAGCTTCCGGACAACAAGCATAGGCAAAGCCCAGCGTACGCATCGCCATATTCTGATAAGCGGTCAACTGTGCTTCGACTTCCGAGGTCCGGTCGAACGGCACACAACGTCCCAACACAATTTCGGGAGCTCCTTTCACATAGAGCATCCGACCCCGGGTCGGAGAATCGACCAACGTAGCCATAAACTTCCGTTCGGTCGTAAAGGTCAACTGATCCACCACCGGTGCAGCCTCCCGCAGACGCTGGTAAGATACCTCCCGCGACTTCATCCACAACAGCAGAGCCCCTTCGGTAGGATTTCCGATCACCTTCCCGTGCGCATCCAAAAAAGCCGTCGAATTGGTTGCGATGCTTTCGTCCAGGAGCGAAGGATCGTCCAGCCCGTAAGCACGCATTTCATATACCCGCATTTCGTTACAGGTCAGGGTCCCGGTCTTGTCGGTACAGATCACCGTAATGGCCCCCATGGTCTCGCTGGCGTGCATCTTGCGCACCAGGTTATTGGTCTTCAGCATCCGGCGCATATTCACGGCCAGGCTCAGCGTCACACTCATGGGCAAACCTTCCGGCACGGCCACCACAATCAGCGTAACCGCCACCATGAAATACTGCAACAACTCACCCGCTACGGTAATCCAATCGGCGTTTCTCAACTCGCCCGTCACAAAAAAACCTTTGATGATCAGGGCACAGAAGGTCAGTACGGCCAAAATCGTTCCCACCCGACCGATCAATTTCGACAATCGGGTCAGCTGGAGATTCAGCGGCGTCTGTTCTTCGCTTTCGATGGTCGACTGCTCGGCCACCTTGCCGAATTCGGTCGCATCACCCACGGCCTCGACCTGCATAACGCCATGGCCCTCGATTACAGTCGTCCCCCGCAACACCTGATTCGACGGATAAGTCGCCTCCGGTTGAAATTCGGCCGGATCGGTGGTTTTATCGATCTGAGGCTCTCCGGTGAGAGTCGACTCATTGACGCGCATCGACACCGCCTCCAACAACAATCCGTCGGCCGGGATCTCCTGCCCGCTTTCGAGCACCACCACATCGCCCACGACGACCTCCTGTTTGGGTATCTCGCACACGACACCGTCCCGGATCACCGTTACCGGCGTATCGTCATTGGTACTATTGAGTACGTCGAACTTGCGCATGGCGTCGTACTCGAACCAGAAGCCCACACCCGTCGCCAAAAAGATCGCACAAAAAATACCGATCGTTTCGGCGAATTCCTGATGAATAAAGCCGATAATCAACGACAGAAACGCCGCCACCAACAGGATCCGGATAATCGGGTCGTTGAACTTTTCGAAAAACAGCACCCATAAAGACTTGCGTTTGGGAGGAGTCAGTAAATTGCGGCCATGTTTGGCACGGCTTTCCTCGACTTGGGCCCGGGTCAGGCCGGTAAACGAATTTGCCATATTTTTTGGTTTTCGATTAATTTCACATCAACGGGCTCAGCCCTACAACACACTATAACATAAACTGTTCCTGCTTGGACATATCCAGTCGAATCGCCACGAACAGCAACAGGGTAAAAGCAATCAAGGACGATCCTCCATAACTGAAAAACGGCAGGGGAATACCGATCACCGGCATGATGCCGATGGTCATTCCGATATTCACCAACACGTGGAACAGAAAGATCGACGCCGCACAATAACAATAGATCCGGCCGAACGGTTCCATCTGACGTTCTCCCATTTTAATAAGCCGGAAAGTCAGCACCGCGAACAGTACCACCACCAGCGCACTGCCCAGAAAGCCCCACTCTTCGCCCACCGTACAAAAGATAAAGTCGGTACTCTGTTCCGGAACGAAATTGTATTTGGTCTGAGTTCCTTCCAGGAATCCTTTGCCGGAAAAGCCTCCTGAACCGATCGCAATTTTCGACTGGTTGACATTGTAGCCCCACCCTTTCAGGTCGGATTCCAGTCCCAACAGATCGAGGATACGTTTCTGCTGATGCGTCTGCAACAGATTGTCGAACACATAGTCGATGGTATGCGTGAAGGCCAACGAGCCGAAAAATAAAAACACAAAAAGAAAGATATTCCGCAATTTGGACCGGTAGGCATACAACAGCACCACCGGCAAGGAGAGAATCACCGTAATGAGCAGGCTGGCATACAACGATAAAACCGGACCGAAAGCCAACCAGGCCCCGATATAGATCAACAGCGTTCCCAAAGCGACACCCGCCAGGTAGATGACCTTTCCCCGCCAGTCGCCGTTGGTCGCTCCTTCAGCCACGGTGCATACGATCACCATGCAGGCCAGTAATACTGCCGGTTCCAACAAAAAAGAGAATACGAACAAGGAAATGACCATGATCAGGGCCACATAGACCCATCGATTGAAACCTTCCCGATAGAGCATAAACAGGAAGGAGCCATACACCAGGGCCGATCCCGTATCGTTTTGCATCATGATGATCGAAACCGGCAGCAGCAGGATCAAAAAGACCCGAACCAGGTCTTTCAGGTTGTGGATATCGAAGCTATAAGAACTCATATAGCGGGCCAACGCCAGCGACGTGGTGAATTTGGCCAGTTCCGTAGGCTGAAGGGCAACCGGACCGATCACAATCCAGGCTTTGGCCCCATTGACCTCTTTCCCGAAAAACAGCACGGCCAACAACACCAACAACATCAGCCAATAAAGCGGATAAGCCAGCATGTGATAGTATTTATCGTCGATCAGCAGGATCGAAATCGCCAGAAAAGCCGATACCCCGATCCATACCAGCTGCATCCCGTATCGTTGAGTCAGGTCGAAAATGCTGGCATGACTCTCGTCATAAACCGCCGCATAGATATTGAGCCATCCCATCAACACCAACAGCACATAGACCAGCACAGAGGTCCAGTCCACCCGTCCGAGGGTCAATCCATTACCCGAATCATTTTGCATAGTAAGGATAGTTAATGGGTAAAGTTTTCACATACTGTACCAAATCGGGGCGTTGAATGGTATCCGTCAGGTAGAGTTCCGTCACCAGACTGGCAATCGGCGCCGCAATCCGTGCTCCGAATCCTCCGTTTTCCACATACACCGACACGGCGATTTTGGGATGATTCCGCGGCGCAAAACACATAAACGTACTGTGGTCGGCTCCATGCGGGTTCTGGGCCGTACCCGTCTTTCCGCAAATATCCAGACCCGGCACACGCGCAATACCCCCGGTGCCGCCCTCCTGATTCACCGCCCGGTACATCCCTTCGACAATGGGATCGAAATATTTCGGATCCACTTTGGTATAGTGATCCTCGTAAAAACGCGAATCGATCGAATCCCGATCGTGAATCCGTTTGACCACATGCGGGATGCGATAATGGCCCCGATTGGCGATCGTCGCCGCCAAATTCGCCATCTGCATGGGCGTACACCCCAATTCGCCCTGACCGATCGAAAGCGATATGACCGTCAGACCGTTCCAACTGCCCCGGTATACTCGATCGTAAAAGGCCGACGAAGGGACATTCCCGTTCAATTCTCCATAAAAGTCGGTATTCAGTTTGCGTCCATAACCGAAACTGCGCACATAGTCTGCCCACACATCGAATCCCTTCTTGATGCTGCCGTACTTTTTGTTCTCGATGATATTGCGGAAGACATAGCAGAAATAGGCGTTGCAAGAGGTCTGTACCGCCCCCGTCAGATCGATCGGCGACCAGTGATTATGACATTTTACGCCCCGTCCGTACGGGTATCCTCCATGGCAGGGATAGGTTTGCGATTCCACCAGAACTCCCTCCTGCAGACCGATCAGTCCATTGAGCGTTTTGAAGGTCGACCCCGGCGGATAGCTGGCCATCACGGCCCGATTGAACAACGGACGGCGACTGTCCCGCAGCAGTTTCATGTAGTTGTTTCCCCGCTGACGTCCCACCAACTCGTCCGGATCGTAGGTCGGGCTGCTGGCCATGACCAGAATCTCGCCCGTTTCGGGCTCGATAGCGACCACACTGCCGACTTTTCCTTCGAGCAACTCCTCGGCCAGAGCTTGCAACCGTCCGTCGATGGTACAGGTAATGGCAATTCCGGGCGAAGGCAACGTATCGTAGATTCCCCCGGCATAAGATCCTTTGGGAATCCCGTGCACATCCACCATTTCGATCTTCACCCCTTTCTCGCCCCGAAGCACCTCCTCATAAGCCTGTTCGATACCGCTCATGCCGATATAGTCTCCGCTGCGATAGTAGGGATTGCGTTCCAGAATACGGTCGTTCACTTCGCCCACATACCCCAACAGATTTCCTGCCATCTTGGTCGGATAGGAACGCACCGTACGATAAACCGTAAAGAAACCGGGAAAGTTCCGCTCATCCAACCGAACCTTCACCTCTTTGGGCAACTGTTTAAAGAGCACCGAAGCCCGGCGGCGCGAAAAATTGGAGGCCTTTCGCAGTTCATTGCGGATCTGCTCGACCCGAACCCCCAGAATCCGGGCCAACTCCAACGTATCGAAAGGCTTCACCTCGCGCGGAATCGCCATCAGATCGTACGCCTCCTTACTCTGGACCAAAAACGCTCCGTTGCGATCGTATACCTCGCCCCGAGGAGGATACTGCACCATATAGCGCAGCACATTATTGGCTGCATCGGTCTTGTAGGTCGTATCCACCACCTGGATATAAAACAAGCGCAACAACAGCACAGCCGTCACCACAACGACCACCCCTTTCAATGTCCGCACACGTTCACTTCCGTTTTCCATGCTCTCGTTTATACCTTTTCAGCCATTCTTCCGACAAGCCGGAGAGTCGATGCTCTTCCGTGCCTGTCAGATTATCTCTACACGCTTGATCCCCTTTTATCGCCTCCGCTACGCGCTCCACCAGGATCCGGAATCCGAAGCGTCTCCGAAATCGCCGGGCGAATATTGCCGGACCTGCAAACGGGTTCGGCTCAGAAAACGACAAACCGGGAATTGGGGTCCAACAAAACCCGACCCAGGAAACTCAGAACCCGGTTTCGGCAGCGACAGGCTGCCGGATCCGGGCCGCGACGGGCAGGAAACTATTCCGTACCGCGGTAACCGCCCGGACGATTGACCGCAAAAAGGCGTTGCGTAAAGTAGACCAACACCAGATTCACCGCCGAACTGAGAACGATCCGCAAAAGCGTTACGTAAAAAAACCGCCAGGAAAGCGTTTCCAACATAAAAAACACAACGCTATGCAAAAAAATCAGGACCCCGGCGTAACGTAAAAATTTTTTCAAGCCCAGTCGGTTCACATTCGGCACTCCTCCGTCTTTCACCTCGTCTTTACCCACCAGAAGCAACAGGGCCGTCGGACGACAAAAGGCCACAAAAAGGATGGCGATGGTATTGATTCCCGCCGTTCCCATGAAAAAATCGACCGATATCCCCAACAAAGCCGCCAGCATCAGCAATCCGCTTCCGGATATCTCCATCGGAAGCAAAAGCACAAACGCGACATACACCAACGGATGCACATACATGCTGACTCCGATCCGACTGAACAAAAAGACTTGCAGCAGAACCAAGGCCACAAACAGAATCGTATATTCCAAAAACTTATGCATATCGCCCTTGTTTCATCGTTCGGAGATTCTTTTCTCCGGCTCAATTCCCGCTTTCCGGATGCCGGACACTCTCTTCCAGGGCATCGCGTTCTTCGGCGTCGAGGTATTTCACCGCCAGGACATGATTCAGGCGGGTAATGTCGGCATGCAACTTCACCTTCACCTCGTAATAGGTCGCATTCCGCAATTCGAAACTTTCCACCGTCCCGATCATCACATCGGGCGGGAAAATCGACGAATAATCGGTCGTCAGAATGGTATCACCCTTCTCGATGGGAGCGTATTTCGGAATTTCGGTCAGCGTGACATACTCATAACTGATACCGTCCCAATAGATCGAGCCGAAATACTCCTCGCCCTTGATGCGTCCACTGGTATTGAATTCGCGGTTCAACACCGACATGCAGACCGAATAACGTTCCGAACAACTCAAGATATATCCGGCGATACCGTCTCCGGCAATCACCGCCATGTTGGGCTGCATGCCATCACGCACCCCCTTGTTCAGGGTAATGTAATTTTCCTGTCGGGTAAAGGAGTTGTTGACCACCCGGGCATCATAATATTCATAGCGTCGTTCCCCGGTCGGAGTGAACAACCAGGAGCTGTCCTGAACCACCGACAAGAAAGTCTCCTGCCGGGAGGTATCCGGACGCAACGCATCCAACTCGTTGTGAAGCCGGGCCAGCTCCTCGACCAGGCGCCGGTTTTCGCTACGCAGGCTGAAGTAACTGCTTACCCCCGACAATTGAGCGTAAAGACCGCCCACAACATAGTTGGAGGCGGTCACAAGTTTCACTTTCGTATAACTGGTACTGTTGGCGTAATAGTGTATGGCCAACGACTCGAGAATGATAAACAACAAGAAAAACTGAATCTTCTTGAGGAACAGAATCAACTTTATCATTCCGGCATATTCGTTTTAAGGGACCCTCACACGGAAGGGCACCCAATATTATCTCATCAGGAACGAGAAGCGGTGAATATTCTTCAAGGCGATACCTGTACCCCGAGCCACGGCCCGCAAAGGATCCTCGGCCACATGGAACGGAATGTTGGTCTTTTCGTACAGACGACGATCCAAGCCCTTGAGCAATGCCCCGCCTCCGGCCAGATAAACACCCTTTTTCGCAATGTCGGCATAGAGTTCGGGAGGAATCATTTCCAACACTTTCATGATGGCCGCATCCACCTTCACCAACGATTTTTCCAACGCGTAAGCCATTTCGGTATACGACAGCGAAATCACCGACGGCAGGGATGTCAGGATATTGGGTCCGGTCACCTCGAAATCTTCGGGTTCCTGATCCAGCTCGGACATGGCCGCCCCTACCGCAATCTTGATGTCTTCGGCCGTACGTTCGCCGATACGGATGTTATGCTGCTGACGGACATAGGTCTGAATGTCTTCGGTGAAGACATCGCCCGCCACATTGATACTTTCACTGCAGACGATACCGCCCAAGGAAATACAAGCGATCTCGGTCGTACCCCCTCCGATATCCACCACCATGTGGCCTTCAGGTGCCTCCACGTCCAGTCCGGCCCCCAGAGCGGCAGCCATCGGTTCGTAGATCATATACACCTCACGTCCTCCGGCATGTTCGGCCGAATCGCGTACGGCACGGATTTCCACGTTGGTACTTCCCGAGGGAATGCAAATCACCATCTTGAGCGACGGGCTGAACATACGTCCCGAAGTCTTGACCATCTTGATCAGACCACGCAACATCAGTTCGGCCGCATTGAAATCGGCGATAACCCCGTCTTTAAGCGGACGGATCGTCTTGATATTCTGATGGGTTTTACCATGCATCTGCCGGGCCTGTTTACCGATCGCCACCAGTTTCCCGGTATGCTGATCCAGGGCCACGATAGAGGGCTCGTCCACCACGATCTTCCCGTTGTTGATGATGATGGTATTGGCGGTACCCAAGTCGATCGCAAGCTCTTGCGTCAATGAAAACAAACCCATAGTTTCTAATGTTTGAAATGTCTTAATCCGGTAAATACCATGGCTACATCATGTTCGTTGCAGTAGTCGATGCTTTCCTGATCACGCACCGAACCGCCCGGTTGAATTACGGCTTCAACGCCTGCTTCGTGAGCAATCTGTACGCAGTCGGAGAAGGGGAAGAAGGCATCCGAAGCCATCACCGCGCCGTGCAGATCGAAGCCGAACGACTGCGCTTTGGCAATGGCCTGCTTGAGGGCATCCACCCGAGAGGTCTGCCCCACCCCGCTGGCCAGCAACATGCCATTCTTGGCCAGTACGATGGCGTTACTTTTCGAGTTTTTCACAATCTTGTTGGCGAAAATCAGGTCGGCCAGCTGTTCTTCCGTAACCTGACGGTTCGTCACGCCTTTGACTTCGCTGTCACGACCACCCACCTTGAGGTCTCTGTCCTGAACGGCCACCCCGTTCAACATCGAACGATATTGCACCGGACAACGACTGGTATCTTTGAGCTTCAGGATGATGCGATTCTTCTTGATTTCGAGGATCTCCAACGCTTCGGGGCTGTAATCCGGAGCCATAATCACTTCGAAGAATATCTTATTGATTTCAGCAGCCGTAGCGGCATCGATTGCGCGATTGCAGATCAAAACCCCGCCGAAAGCCGAAACCGGATCTCCGGCCAAGGCATCCTTCCAGGCATCAAATACCGTAGCCCGAGAAGCCAACCCACAGGCATTGTTATGTTTGAGAATCGCAAAGGTCGGTTCGCTGAATTCGTCGATCAGATTGAGTGCAGCGTCGATATCCAACATGTTGTTGTAGGAGATCTCCTTGCCGTGCAGTTTATCGAACATACGGTCCAGATCGCCGTAGAAGGTCGCTTTCTGATGGGGATTTTCGCCGTAACGCAATACCACACCCCGATCGTAACTCCGTTTGAAGGCAGGAATTCCTTCCTGACGATTGAAGTAGTTGAAAATGGCCGTATCGTAGTGCGAACTTACCTGGAAAGCGTAGGCCGCAAAACGACGACGCTGTTCGAAAGTCGTTGCACTGTGTTGCGAGGTGATGATTTCCAGCAGTTCGGCATAATGATCCACCGAAGGAACGATCAAAACATCCTTATGGTTTTTAGCGGCAGCCCGAATCAGGGAAATTCCGCCGATGTCGATTTTTTCGATAATAGCCTGTTCGTCGGCCCCCGAAGCAACCGTCTGTTCGAAAGGATACAGATCCACGATAACCAGATCGATTTCGGGAATTTCGTATTGAGCCATCTGCTCGCCGTCCTGCGGATTGTCCCGACGGGCCAGAATCCCGCCGAAAACTTTGGGATGCAAAGTCTTCACCCGACCTCCCAGAATGGAAGGATAGCCGGTCAGGCTTTCCACCGAGGTGGCTTTCAGCCCCAAACTTTCGATAAAAGAGAGGGTTCCACCCGTCGAATATAATTTAACTCCGTCCGAAGAGAGCTGACGTACGATCTCTTCCAAACCGTCTTTGTAATAAACCGAAATAAGCGCGCTTTTGATTTTTTTCACGACCTGCAATGTTTAATCTATTAGACCAACAAAGATAGTAAAAAAGGAAATCTCCCGATAAATTTCATTCGTAATTTCCTGTTTTTTTGTCCGCGGAGCAAACGACCCGGCCACGGCATAAAATTTTGAGCCTTCCGAAACCGGACACCGACGGGAAATACCCGAAAAACAAAGCGAATTCTCCAAATTTTTCTTAGCTTTGTTGATTAAATCAGAATATTCATTTATGGCTTATCGAATCGGCCAACAGTCCCGCTGCTGCGTCATCGGATATGGCAGTTGGGCTACCGCATTAGTAAAAATCACCCTGGAAAATGAAGCCGAAGTCGGCTGGTACATCCGCAAAGAAGAAGTTCGCGAACATATACGGCAGTACAAGACCAATCCCCGTTATCTGCGCAGCGTACATTTCTATACCCACAATCTCAAATTACCCGCCGACATCGACGAAGCGGTTTCCCAAGCCGATATCGTCATTTTAGCGGTCCCGTCGGTCTATCTGAAAATGACGCTGGAACCGCTGACCGTCTCCCTGAAAGACAAATTCATCGTGTCGGCCATCAAAGGCATCGTTCCGGACGAATACCTCACCATCGCAGAGTATATGAACCGACACTACGATGTTCCCTTCGAACAAATCGGAATCGTTACCGGCCCCTGCCATGCCGAAGAGGTGGCTCTGGAACGGCTTTCCTACCTGACGGTGTGCTGCAAAAGCCCGGAAAACGCCCGACTGCTAGGCGAAAAACTCAAAACCCCGTATATCAACGTCAATCCTTCCACCGATATTTACGGAGCCGAATATGCCTCGGTTCTCAAAAATATTTATGCCATCGGCGTAGGAATCGCCATCGGACTGGGATACGGCGACAACTTTCTGGCCGTACTGATCAGCAACTCGGCGATGGAAATGGCACGTTTCATGCAACAGACCTATCCGGCCGAACGAAATACCTTCGCTTCGGCTTATCTGGGCGATCTGCTGGTCACCTCCTACAGTCAATTCAGTCGCAACCGCCGTTTCGGGCTGATGATCGGGAAAGGATACTCGGTCGCTTCGGCCCAGATCGAAATGAGCATGGTGGCCGAAGGATATTATGCCGCAGCCTGCATCCACCAGATCAACAAACGGTTCGGAGTCCGCATGCCCATTGCCGAGGCCGTACACGCTATTTTGTACGATCAGGCTCCTCCGGCCGAAACCCTTCAAAAAGTAACCAAAGAACTCATTTAATCCATATAGACATGAATCTGATCAACGTCAATCTGGACAACATCCATCCATGGGTGAGCGCTTCCGACCTGCTCGCGATGCGCGAAGAAATGGAAGCCACCAACCGCATGTTGCATGAAGGCAACGGTCTCGGTAATGATTTTCTGGGCTGGGTCAACCTGCCGGACTCCATTACCCAAGACTCTCTGCAAGAAATCAAAGCGTGTGCAGCCTCGCTGGCTGAACGGGCTCAAGTAATCGTCGTGATCGGTATCGGGGGTTCGTACCTGGGCGCAAAGGCCGTGCTGGAAGCCATGAACGATTCGTTCGCCGCCCTGCACAAAAAACAGACGCATCCTACCGTTCTGTTCGCCGGCCAAAACCTGAGCGAAGATTATCTGTACGAATTGGTCGATGCCCTCAAACCGTATGACATCGCCACGATCGTCATTTCCAAATCGGGAACGACAACCGAACCGGCTGTCGCATTCCGCATCCTGAAAAAAGAGATCGAATCGCGTTACGGCAAGGCCGGAGCCTCCGAACGTATCGTGGCCGTCACCGACGCCAAACGCGGTGCCCTGCGGACACTGGCCACCCAGGAAGGATACCGTACGTTCGTCATTCCGGACAACGTGGGAGGTCGCTACTCCGTACTGACTCCGGTGGGATTGCTGCCGCTGGCCGCAGCCGGTGTCGATATCGACGCGCTGGTGAAAGGCGCCCGGGAAATGGCTGCCGCCACACGCCCGGATGTCCCCTTCGAAAAAAACCCTGCCATGCAGTATGCCGCAGCCCGCACAGCATTGTATCGGCTCGGCAAAAAAATCGAAATTCTGGCCAGCTATGAGCCCAAGTTGCTCTATGTAGCCGAATGGTGGAAACAACTCTACGGAGAAAGCGAAGGGAAAGACGGCAAGGGACTT
Organism: uncultured Alistipes sp.; assembly: GCA_944326855.1. Taxonomy (GTDB): domain Bacteria; phylum Bacteroidota; class Bacteroidia; order Bacteroidales; family Rikenellaceae; genus Alistipes_A. Next base: position 87,015 of record CALVFO010000003.1, read on the forward strand.
TTCCCGGCCAGTGTAACCCTGACCGCTGATCTGCACTCGATGGGGCAATACATTCAGCAGGGCGAACGGCTGTTGATCGAAACGGTGGTCAGCGTCACCCGCCCGCATCATCAGCTCGCCATCGAATCGGATCCGGCCGATCTCGATGGACTGAACTATCTGGCCGGCAAGCGTATCCACGAAGTCAACCGCATGGCCGAAATGGGGACGATGCTTGCCCACGTAGACGGTGGCGTACCTAACATTCGCGTCGAAATGGCCGAATTGAACGAATACTATTTAGGCGCCCTGCTCTATTTCTTCGAAAAGGCTTGCGGCATGAGCGGTTACGCACTCGGCGTGAATCCGTTCGACCAGCCCGGTGTGGAAGCCTACAAAAAGAACATGTTTGCCCTGTTGGGTAAACCGGGTTACGAAGCGGCCGGTGAAGCATTGCGCAAACGACTGAAATAAAACGACGGGGATTTTTCCCCGGATCATTTCACCCTCTTTCATCATAAAGGGCATCGCTTTATGGCGATGCCCTTTATTGTTTGGGGGTAACGACGCGGCTACGAGCGTAACGACATTAAGCCATAGCTGCCGCAGCCAGCCCCAATCCGGCAAAAACGACCAGCAAAAGGATCAATCCCAGCAACGAAATCACCAGTCCTGCAATGGCAAATCCCCGCGGTGTTTTAAAAAGACCCACTACGGAGAAAATCAGGCCCAACAACCACAATATCCATCCCAGCACCGGCACCCAGCCCAAGAATAGAGCCAGAAGCGCCAACACGAAACCTGCTATTGCCAAGCCATTTGATTTTTTCTGGATTTGATTGACAATAATCGTCTGATGGGGTATTCCTGTCCCTGTCGTGTTTTGGTTTTGCTGTTCTTCCATGATCAATACATTAAAAAAGTTATTGCAATAAAGTTGTCAACAAGGCATTTTCGTTTCAATGAAAATACAATTTTTTTGCCGGTTTTCAAAATTTCTCAAAATAAGCGAACTTTTTTCCGATTCAAATTATTTTCCGAAAAGAGGCCTGGTATCCGGCCGAAATGGATCCCTGAGCACACCGACTCTTTCCTCTTTTGAAAAGTATTGTTGAGAAGCACTGTCCGAACACGCCCTTTCCCCTCCGGTCTGGACAAGCAGATCGAAACAGGCCCCAAAATCGGACAAGAAAGCCGCTCTGCCACAACCTCGAAGGCAAAAGTTCGGAATCACAATCCCTACGCCTAAAAACAGAACAAAACCACCCAGCGACAGGAGCACTCCGCGCCTAGTCGTAAATTAAAAACCATTTTACCGGATCAAAAAGTTCAAGGCAAGAAAGGAGACGCAAGGATAAAAATGAAGAAAACAGGTACAGGAACAGATAATAAAAAGAGAGGAAGAGAGCACACACGACCCTCCTTTCGTCCATGTCCAGGGGCAACCCATAGTTGCACCCAATCAAACCATACAAAAAAAGGAGCTCATCGTTTGATGAGCTCCTTGAAGTGGCGGCTACCTACTCTCCCACATTTCTGCAGTACCATCGGCGTGAATGGGCTTAACTTCTCTGTTCGGAATGGGAAGAGGTGGATCC
>CALVFO010000004.1 GCA_944326855.1 uncultured Alistipes sp.
TAACCGGCGAAATCACCGCGATAGCCGACGGAACGACTACCGTTACGGCTACCTCTTCCTCTAACAAAGAAGTGTCGGCCTCTTGCGCAGTAACGGTGGGCGGCGGCGAACCTGTCGTGCCCGATCCCTCGAGCTACGCTCTTGTCAGCCGCATCGAACGCAAGATAACATACTGGAGCGAAGTCCCTGCCTCGGATCGTTATGAAGATGATGCGATCTACACGTTCGAGTACGACGATAAGAATCGTGTTGTATCATATGCGGTTGATATTCTCACTACGGATGGTTCGGAAGAATCAGATCGACTAGTCAGCACGATCGACTACTCGGCACCGGACCGCCTTCGTATTCAGGACCAGTGGTCGGATGTCGGGACACAGACATACGACGTACTGCTCAACGACAAAGGGTATATCCGGCAATGCAAATCGCATCCCTATTCTCATGATGACAATAGTTACGATTTTTATACCTATGAGATAGAATACAATGACGAGGATCGTATTTCGCGTGTCGCCTACTCCGACGAGTGGTACACATATGTTTATAAAGACGGTGTGCTGTCGGGTGGTCGTTATTCCGACATGGGCGAGGTAGGCGAGATGTCCGGGTTCGAACAGTATTTCAACCAGATTCCAAATGATAAGTTGAATCTGGACATCAATATGCTCTTTTTGTCGGGTATGCTATTGGAAGAAGCCTCAGAGGGAGAGGTGCCGGGCCGGCTCGGGCGCTTGGCTTTGCTGCGCCTGGCGGGTCGCGGTATGGACCGCTATGTGACTATGTTTCCCGGATGGAGCGAAGAGGGTGATGCCATGGTAGCAATCCCGAACTATCCAGAACCCAATAAGAAGATACACAGGAGCTATGAATACTTCACTTATGATGCGGAGGAAATACTAGACCCCATGGAGTATATTCTTAACGAAAACGGAACAGTGGCTTCGGTCACGACTCGTGCAACTATGGTCAAAATCAAACATGAGTACGATATCGTGATAGGCGATGAATTTTTCGACCCCGAATTCCCAGATATGGGATACAAGGGTGAAATATGCAACAGGAAGAATACCGAGCTCGATCGAGGTACCAACACAATTACTTATACGTTTACCTACCGCTAATTTCTTGTATAACTAAAAAAGACAGCTACGGTATAACTTTTCAATCTGTCTTTTAACGATACGCAAATTATATGAAAGAGCCTCCCTCCGAATGTGGGAGGCTCTGATTTTATGCGTTTGCCGTTGCGGAACAGTTAATAGGAGGCAAAAGCGTAAAATATCTGCACGAATTTCCGGAAGTTTACTATCGTTTATAAATCTATGTTCTTTTAATTTTTGTCCATATGTTTTTACTTCGATTCGGGATTGCAAATGCCCCAGCTGTTGTCATACTCTTTTGATGATTGCTAAGGATATTATCTCAGAGGTTGTTCTATCTGTTTTTTTAACGCCATTAAACAGCATGCCGTACAAATTTAAACTAAAACTGCCTCACAGTGTGCCCTGAGGCAGTTTTAGTGAGGTCTGAAGCGGAGAATATTCACGTATGAAAAATCAGCGTCGATGATTTAATGACTTTTGAAAAGTCTCTTAGATTTTTGCAATCAATTCTATAAAGTGCCCGAGTTTTGCCCAAAACAGAAAAATAAAAAACCTCAATAACTTGTAAATCAAATCATTGAGGTTTTTAAAAAGTACCCGGAGCCGGGATCGAACCGGCACGGATCGCTCCATTGGTGTTTGAGACCAACGCGTCTACCAATTCCGCCATCCGGGCCTCTCGCAGATTCATTCTGCTCGGAGCCACAAAGATAGTCAATAATTCAATATCTGCAAATTTCTGCTCCAAACTTGTGCGATTATCCGGATATTTTGAGGTATACGGTACGCGGTTTTTGCCGGGCGGAACGAAAAACCGAACGTCGGCCCACAAAACCAATCGGCTGAACCCTCCCACTGGCTCCTTTCGTTCAGAAATTCCCGATGGAGGTGTCAGGATGGCGAATCGAGTATCCGTGAGGAAACGAACCGCCGGTAAGGAAGACCGAAGGCTGTGGGGAGATCAAAAAAAGGATGCCCCCAGGAGCATCCTTTCTTGAAAAGATCGTATCTGTGGGACTATTCGTCCAGCAGAATTTCCAGAATCTTGATGGCAGCCGTTGCAATGGGCGTACCCGGGCCAAAAATGGCGGCGGCACCTGCCTTGTACAAGGCGTCGTAATCTTGGGCCGGAATAACCCCGCCGACGATGACCACGATGTCTTCGCGACCCAGTTTCTTGAGTTCTTCGACGATCTGCGGAACCAGCGTCTTGTGCCCGGCAGCCAGTGAGGAAACCCCTACTACATGCACGTCGTTTTCGACGGCCTGTTTGGCGGCTTCTGCCGGTGTCTGGAACAACGGACCCATGTCGACGTCGAAGCCGATGTCGGCATAACCCGTCGCTACGACTTTGGCCCCACGGTCGTGACCGTCCTGACCCAGTTTGGCAATCATGATACGAGGTTGACGTCCCTCTTTCTTGGCGAATTTTTCGGCCAGAGCCTTGGCTTCGGCAAATTTCTTGTCGTCTTTCACTTCAGCTGAATATACTCCTGAGATGGAACGAATAACGGCTTTGTAACGCCCTACGACAGCTTCGCAGGCATCGGAAATTTCACCCAGCGAGGCGCGTACCTTGGCGGCTTCGACAGCCAGTTCCAGCAAGTTGCCTTTCTTGGTCTTCACGCATTCGGTGATGGCTTCCAAAGCGGCTTTGACCTTGGCTTCGTCGCGGTTGGCACGCAACTCCTGCAGACGTTTGATTTGCGATTCGCGTACGGCGGTGTTGTCCACGTCGAGAATGTCGATCGGATCTTCCTTTTCCAAACGGTATTTGTTGATCCCCACGATCGTATCGATGCCCGAGTCGATGCGAGCCTGTTTGCGGGCGGCAGCTTCTTCGATACGCATCTTCGGAATCCCCGTTTCGATGGCCTTGGCCATACCGCCCAACTCTTCGACTTCCTGGATCAGCTTCCAGGCCTTGTGTACGATTTCATTGGTCAGCGATTCTACGTAGTAGGAACCGGCCCACGGGTCTACCTGACGGCAGATGTTGGTTTCTTCCTGAATGTAGATCTGGGTGTTGCGGGCGATACGGGCCGAGAAGTCGGTCGGCAGCGCGATGGCTTCGTCCAGCGCGTTGGTGTGCAGACTCTGGGTGTGACCCAGGGCGGCTGCCATGGCTTCGATGGCCGTACGGGCTACGTTGTTGAACGGATCCTGTTCCGTGAGCGACCAACCCGACGTCTGGGAGTGGGTACGCAGAGCCAGCGATTTGGGGTTCTTCGGATCGAACTGTTTCACGATCTTGGCCCACAACAGACGGGCGGCACGCATCTTGGCGATTTCCATGAAGTGGTTCATCCCGATGGCCCAGAAGAACGACAGACGCGGTGCGAACGTGTCGACGCTCATACCGGCATTAACCCCCGTACGCAGGTATTCGAGACCGTCGGCCAGCGTGTAGGCCAATTCGATGTCGGCCGTAGCACCGGCTTCCTGCATGTGGTAACCCGAGATAGAGATCGAGTTGAATTTAGGCATGTTCTTCGAGGTGTATTCGAAGATGTCGGCGATGATACGCATCGAGAATTCGGGCGGATAGATATAGGTGTTACGCACCATGAATTCTTTCAGGATATCGTTCTGGATCGTCCCGCTGAGTTGTTCCAGGGTGCAGCCCTGTTCCAGACCGGCTACGATGTAGAAGGCCAGGATGGGCAGTACGGCGCCGTTCATGGTCATCGACACGGACATCTTGTCCAACGGAATGCCGTCGAACAACACCTTCATGTCTTCGACCGAGCAGATCGATACCCCGGCTTTCCCGACGTCACCTACCACACGCGGGTGATCGGCGTCGTAACCGCGGTGGGTGGCCAGGTCGAAGGCCACGGACAACCCTTTCTGACCCGATGCCAGGTTGCGGCGGTAGAAAGCGTTGGATTCGGCAGCCGTAGAGAAACCGGCGTATTGACGGATGGTCCAGGGACGCATCACATACATCGTGCTGTAAGGTCCACGCAGATAGGGAGCGATCCCGGCTGCGTAACCCAAATGTTCCATCCCTTCGAGATCAGCGGCCGTGTAAGTTCCTTTGACCGTGATGTGTTCGGGGGTGTTCCAGGGCTGGGTTTCTTCCCCGCCCTTTTTGGCGCAGCAACTAGCGGCCGTTGCGCCCGTATAAGTCATATCTGAAAATTTTGCTCTCATAACAACAGGCTTAGCTTAGATTCCCAATTCTTTGAGGTAATACTTCAGCGTGTCGAGTACGTTCGATTTGACGCTGATGAAATTCTTGATACCTGCGGCTTCGAGATCGGCCTGGCAGGCGGGGGCTCCGGCTACGACGAAAATGGCTTTGCCGTTCAGCTGTTTGAAGGCTTCGGGAGCCAACGTAGCGTAATCGTCGTCCGCGGCACAGATCACCACGATTTCGGCTTTGGAGTCGAGGGCGGCTTTCACCCCTTCTTCCAGGCTCTTGAAATAGGTGTTGTCCTGTACCCGGATACCGGCGCAAGCGAAGAAGTTGCAGGAGAACTGGGCGCGTGCACGAGCGAAAGCCAGCGAACCGACCGTCAGCATGAAGGCTTTGGGTTGTTTGCCGCTGCGATCGACGCTCAGACGCATCTGTTCGAAAGCCATGGCACCGCGATAGGGTTTCAGCGTGCGAAGACCGCCTTCTTCCGACGAGCAGGCGCAGCTGCACGAAACCGCAGCCGGCGTAACGGCAGCTTCGGTAATGTGAGCGTCGGCTACTTCGTTGAAGTTGGGGAACTGGTTGGTACCCAGCAGCGATTCGCGACGGGTAGCGATGTTATGGTTTTTCTTGTTGGCCGATTCTTCGATCTGGTCCTGAATGAACCCGGCTTCGAAAGCTGCGATATAACCGCCTTTTTCTTCCACCTGTTTGAACAGATTCCAAGCCTGTTCGGCGATGGACTGGGTCAGGTTTTCGATGTAGTACGAACCCCCGGCGGCATCGGTTACCTGATTGAAGTGGGATTCTTCTTTCAGCAGCAACTGTACGTTACGGGCGATACGGGCCGAGAAGTCGGTCGGTTTTTCGTAAGGATCGTCGAACGGAGTCACTTCCATGGAGTGTACCCCGGCGATGGCGGCGCTCATGGCTTCGGTCGTGCCCCGCAGCATGTTTACATAGGGGTCGTAAACGGTCATGTTCCATTTGGAGGTTTCGGCGTGGATCTTCATCTTCGAAGCGCAACCGCGCGTGGGGTTGTACGGAGCGATGATGTTGGCCCACAACATACGGGCGGCCCGGAATTTGGCGATTTCCATGAAGTAGTTGGAGCTGATGGCCATCGAGAAACGGATCGACGGAGCCACCTGATCGATGCTCAGGCCTTCTTCCATCAGTTTAACCACGTATTCGTGACCTACGGCCAGCGTGAAGGCCAGTTCCTGTACAATGGTCGAACCGCAGTTGTTGAATACCTGCCCGTTGACGCCGATAAAGCGTACCCGTTTGTACTGGGGAACTTTCTGGATGAGTTCGGCGATGCTGGAGAATGCCTTGCAGCTGCCGTCTTTGCATTTGAGGCGGCCCTTGAGGCTGAGTTTCTTGACCAGCGGATCGAGTACGAAGTTCACTTTCACGTCTTCGGGATCGTACGACGAGCTTTCCAGCATGTCGGTAAAGAGTTTGGCAACGGTTTTCGTGCCGCAGCCGCTGAAAGTCAGTTCGGTGTTTTTCAGCGAAATGCCGTTCAACAGCGTCTTCAGGTCATCGGCCGAGAACTCTTTGTTGTTGATGCAGAACCCGATCGATTCGGCTCCCTTGGTGAGCATGGCCGTAGCCTGGGCGTTGGCCTGCTTGGGGCAGTCCACCGCGATGGTTTCGTGGATCAGCCAGTTGTTGTTCTTCTTGATCCCGCGTACATAGGGGAACTGACCGGCTTCGGAGGCCAGAAAATGAACGTTTTTCAGGTCTTCGGCACGGTAGTAGGGGCGAACGTTGAAACCTTCCTGGGTTCTCCACACCAGTTTGCGTTCGTAGTCGGCACCCTTGAGGTCGGTTGCGATCACGGCTTCCCATTGCTCGGTGGTCACCGGCGGGAATTGATCGAACAACTTTTCTTCCTTGCAATTTGCCATGTTGAACTATGATTTAGATAAGTTTTGGTGAATTTCAAAAGAGCTAACAAAGGTACGGTTTTTTATGAACATAATCCATTTTTCAGCTATTAATTTTGTGCGAGGCCCATTTATGGGCCGGATTCTCCGTAAAATGGTTATATTTGTCATCAATCATCTCCTTATATAAATCGTTTTGTCCATGAAAAATCTCGTAGGGGCCGTTTGTGCCCTGGCGGCCATAACCGCCTTCGCTTGCAGCGGGCCGCGTGCCCAGCGGATTGATGAAGTGAACATCGTACCCAAACCCAAAATGGTCGATGTCGATACCTCCGAAGGGTGCTTCGAACTCACCGCCCGCACGCCGGTCAATCTGATCGGGGGTGACAGTAAGATCTCTTATGCCGTTAACCTGCTCAATGACGTGCTCTCGCCTTCGTTGGGAACACCTCTCAAAACGCAGATGGGTTCGGATACCGAGCCGCTGTTGGGAGCCGTCAATGTTCGGATCGACACGGTGTTGGGCCCCGAAGCCTATACCCTGGCCATTACGCCCGATTGGGTGTGTGTGGAGGCAGGTTCCTCGGCAGGGGCTTTCTATGCCTTTGAAACCTTGCGGCAGATGTTGCCCGATCCGGTGCTGCGCCACGAAAAGGCGGGCGTAATCGAATTGCCGCTGGTGACGGTGATCGACGAACCGGCGTTTGCCTATCGGGGGGCTTTGCTCGACGTGGGGCGCCATTTCGTGCCGGTGGACGAGGTGAAAAATTATATCGACATCCTGGCCATGCATAAACTCAACCACATGCAATGGCACCTGACCGAGGATCAGGGTTGGCGAATCGAAATCAAGAAATATCCCCGCCTGACCGAAGTGGGCTCGATCCGTCCGCGGACCCAGCTCAATAACTTCGAGATGGAAAATACCGAACCGCAGTATGAGGAAAAACCTCATGGCGGTTATTATACCCAGGATCAGATTCGGGATATCGTGAACTACGCTCAGCAGCGTTTCGTGACGGTGGTTCCCGAGATCGAACTGCCCGGCCATGCGCAGGCCGCTCTGGCATCGTACCCCTATCTGGGATGTGTCGGCAAGGATTATGAGGTTTCCTACACCTGGGGAATTCACAAGGATGTGTTCTGTGCCGGTAAGGACAGCACGTTCGATTTTCTGGAAGATGTCTTTACGGAAGTGATGGAACTCTTCCCGTCGAAATACATTCATATCGGCGGGGACGAATGCCCGAAGGACCGTTGGAAGGCCTGCCCGCTCTGCCAAAAAAGGATCAAGGAAGAGGGCCTGAAAAATGAAACCGAATTGCAAAGCTATTTCGTGCATCGGATCGAAGATTTTCTGCGCAGTCACGGTCGGGAGATCATCGGTTTCGACGAAATTCTGGAAGGCGGCCTCTCGCAGACTGCGACGGTGATGTCGTGGCGGGGTACCAAAGGCGGTATCGAAGCGGCCAAGAAAGGCAATCGGGTGATCATGGCACCGCTGGAACACTGCTACCTGGACTATTATCAGACGAAAGACCCCAAAAGTGAACCCTATTACAGCTGGGGACGATACCTGCCCGTCGAACAGGTCTATGCGCTGGATCCCTATGCCGGACTGAACGATGTGGAACGAACCTATATTTGGGGCGTTCAGGCCAATCCCTGGGGAGAATATATCCGTTCGGAACCCGACCTGCAGTTTAAGATCCTGCCGCGTATCGGGGCTTTGGCCGAGGTGGGATGGACCAACGGAGAGAAGAATTTCGCGGACTTCAAAAAACGTGCGGTTTCGTTGCGTCGGATGTATGAAGCCGAAGGGTATACTTACGCTCCTTATCTGTTTGCCGAACCTTAACCCTCAGGGGATGATCTCTGAAACGAGTCGGCCCTTTTCCTCCCCGGGAAAGGGCCGACCCCGTTCAACGAAGAACAAGGTCGGGCGTAGAAAATCGGCGTTCGCCGATCTTTCGAAGCATCGGTGACGGTCGGACCATGTAAACTTTTAGAGGGGAAAAGAAGAACGGATGTATCGAAATTTGCAAGCCTATATCGAACGCTTGGAACAGGAGGGCGAATTGTTGCGGATCCAGACCCGGGTTTCGCCCGAGTGGGAAATCGCCGAATTGACCGATCGGCAAGCCAAACGGCCCGGAGGCGGGAAAGCCCTGCTGTTCGAAAATACGGGGACGGACTTTCCGGTAGCGACTAATTTGATGGGTTCTGAACGTCGGATTGCGTTGGCGCTGGGCGTCGAGCGTCTCGATGCGTTGACCGAACGCATCGAAGGCCTGTTTGCAGCTCTGACGGCTCCCAAAACCTCTTGGGGCGATAAACTGCGGATGCTGCCCCTGTTGGAACAGATGTCGCGCTGGTTGCCGCGTGAACGTTCGGGACGCGGAGCCTGTCAGCAGGTGGTTTACCGGGGCGAGGAGGTCGATCTGGGGCGTTTGCCGATTTTGAGGTGCTGGCCGGCGGACGGAGGTCGTTTCGTGACCCTGCCCTTGGTCGGCACGCTCGATCCCGATACCGGGATCCGCAACGTGGGCATGTATCGCATGCAGGTATTCGGCCCGCGGACGACCGGCATGCACTGGCATCTGCATAAAACCGGGGAGCGTCACTATCGGGCCTATGCCGCTCGGGGAGAACGGATGCCGGTGGCGGTATGTCTGGGCGGTGATCCGGCCTATACCTATGCGGCGACGGCTCCCATGCCCGATAACCTGGACGAATACCTGCTGGCCGGTTTCCTGCGACGGCGACCGGTGGAGTTGGTACGCTGTCTGACCCAGGACCTGCGTGTACCGGCCGACTGCGATTTTGTGATCGAAGGGTATGTCGATCCTTCCGAGGACAAGGTTGTCGAAGGGCCTTTCGGGGATCATACCGGCTTTTATTCGTTGGAAGATCGTTATCCGCTGTTTCATGTGACGGCCGTTACCCATCGTCGTGGAGCTATCTATCCGGCGACCATTGTGGGAGTCCCTCCTCAGGAGGACTTTTATCTGGCCCGGGCGACCGAAAAAATCTTCCTGGCGCCGATTCGGGCCGCCATGTTGCCCGAGGTGAGGGACCTGTGGATGCCCGCCGAAGGCGTGGCGCATAACCTGGCCGTGGTGGATATCCGCTCCACCTATCCCGGACAGGGCATCAAAACGGCTCATTCGTTGTGGGGTGCCGGTCAGATGATGTTCAATAAAATAATGTTGATCACCTCTTGTGAACTGTCGATTCGTTCCCTGGACGCGTTGCGTCGGCGGCTGATACGGACCCGATGGCCGGAGCATTTCGTACTTTCGCGCGGCCCCTTGGATGTGCTCGACCATGCGGCACCCCGGTTGGGCTTCGGGGGCAAGTTGGCCGTCGATCTGACCGAGATAGATGCTCAGTCTCCCTTGGAATCCTTGCACTTGCCGGAATGTCTGTCTTTCGGGGACCAGACGGTGCGGATCGATCGTGCCTTGGCCGACACGTGGCGAACTTTGTTGTTCAACGGGGGGCGGAATCTCCATCCGGAAGAGTTGCTCGGTCGATTGCAGGAACAGGGCGTTCGAGGAATCCGGTTTGTCGGGTTGTTGGACGAGGCGGTGGATACCTCCCGTCTGTCCGACGTGTTGTGGTTGCTGAGCTCGAATGTCGATCCGTCGCGGGATCTGTTTGTCCGGGGAGGAATGATCCTGCTGGATGCCCGGACCAAGGCCGGTGGGGTGAACGGTTTTGACCGTCCCTGGCCCAATGTGGTGACCTCTTCTCCCGAAACGGTGCGACGGGTGGATCAACGCTGGCCGGAATATGGGTTGGGTGAGTTTCTGCCTTCGCCTTCTGCGGAGTATTGGAAATTACAGTCGGGCTCAGGGGCCGAGTACGAGGTGGCCGGAGACGGCTGGAGAAATGCCGGACAGGATGGTAAAATTCCGTAGAATTTGTATCTTTCTTCCCGTTTATGAACCCAAACTGATTTTGACTATAATGAAAATGCCTGACTCGATGCATAAAATGGGGTGGATACTCGGCCTGTCGCTATGGGCCTTGACCGGATGGGCCCAGAAACCGGCTGCCACTACCTTCTTCTCCTCCTCCTCCTCCTCCTCGATCGAAACCTATACCAATCCGTTGCGGACGGCCGACGGAGAGATGATCCGGGTCGCCGATCCGTTCGTATTTCGCTATGACAGCCTCTACTACCTGACCGGAACCACCCGCCAGAACAGCGGATTCGATATCTATTCGTCTCCCGACCTGGTGCACTGGACATTCCGGGGTGAGGCCTACACCAAACCGGAAGGCCATCCCGGAACCGGAGGATTCTGGGCGCCGGAAGTGTTTGTACACCAAGGTAAATTTTACATGACCTACAGCTCCTATAACCCCAAAACCCGGATTATGCTGACCTCGCTGGCGGTGGCCGATCGACCCGAAGGCCCCTATCGTGATCTCTATTCCCCCTGGTTCGATTTTGGATATTCGGCCATCGATTGCCATATTTTCCGGGACGATGATCCCGAGGGATCGTTATACCTGTTTTTCAGCCGCAACACCTCTCGTCCGGGCATGGCCATCGGCCAGAATTATGTGGTCCGGCTCAAACCGGACCTCTCCGGGACGATCGGAGCGCCTGAACTGGCCGTAGAGGCCGACCAACCCTGGGAAAAGGTCAATTGGGATGAAAACCGGGCTAACGAAGGCGCTTTCGTGTTCAAATACAACGGGAAATATTACATGACTTATTCGGCCAACAACACCGGTTATGAACACTATGGAGTGGGCTATGCCGTGGCCGACGACCCCATGGGACCTTGGGTGAAAGCCCCGGAAAATCCGATCATGACCACCGATATGAGTCGGGATGTTTCTTCGCCCGGGCACAACTCCATCGCCTTCTCGCCCGACAGCACCGAACGCTTCATCGTCTATCATCGGCATGCCGATCCCCGGGTCGAAAAGCCTTCGTTCGATCGGGTGGTCTGCATCGATCGGCTGGTGATCGATCCGGACGGGCGCTTACGGGTGGTGGGACCGACTTCGACCCCGCAACCCATGCCTTCGGGGACGAAAGCAAACCGATAGACTCAGCAAATAATTCGAAATAAATTGCATGAAAATCCTAAAAAGTAAAGAGATGAAAAATTGGTGGCGATTAATGTGGCTGGGAGGAGTGTCCGTCCTGATGGGGGCCTGTTCTTCGGGACCGGCTTCAGTCAGTCGGGATGCCCTGGTGGCGGGGTTCGAGACTCCGCCCGATTCGATCCAGACCAGCGTGTATTGGTATTGGCTGTCGAACAATGTTTCCGAAGAGGGCGTTATCAAAGACCTGCAGTCCATGAAGAAGGCAGGAATCAACCGGGCCTTTATCGGGAATATCGGGTTGGATGACGTGCCTTACGGGGATGTACCCATGCTTTCCGATCGGTGGTGGAAAGTGTTGCATACGGCGCTCAAAACCGCTTCGGACCTCGATATCGAAATCGGGGTTTTCAACTCTCCGGGCTGGAGCCAGTCGGGAGGGCCCTGGGTCAAAGCTTCTCAGGCCATGCGTTATCTCAACAGTTCGGAGTTGAGAGTACAGGGCCCCATGAAGCTCCATCGTCAGTTGGAGCGTCCGGCCGAAGAGTTCCAGCCGGTGAAGGTGATCGCTTATCCGGCTCCCAAGGACGATTTGACCCGACTGACGGCCGAACAGGGTCGTTTATCGGCAACCGGTTTGTCCGGGGCACAGGTGCTGTTGGATGGAGATACGACCACAGCGGTTACGTTGCCTGCGGGACGTGAAGTGACGTTCGAATTGACGGCTCCTGGAGGGTTTACCGCCCGGTCGCTGGTCCTGCAACCGGTCGGATCGAAAATAGTGGCCGATGGTCGATTGGAAGCCTTGCAGAGCGATACGTATAAGACGTTGTCTGAATTTCGGGTGTATCGTCCCAATGTGATGTTGACCGTGGGGTTCGATGTCGATGCGCCGATCGTAGTGACGTTCCCGGCGACGACTGCCGAAACGTTCCGTCTGACACTGACCAGCGAACGCGAAGGGGCCCGTTTGGCCGAAGTGGAACTTCGGGCGGCACCTCGGGTGGAATTTTTCAGCGAAAAGAGCCTCGGCAAGATGTTCCCCGAACCCTTGCCGTATTGGCAGGAGTATCAGTGGCCGGTGGCGGCCGAAGTCGATGATCCGGCCCGGGTGATCGATCCGACAAAAGTGATCGACCTGACGGCCTCGGTGACCGAGGACGGAACGCTCGACTGGGAAGTTCCCGAGGGCGAATGGGTGATTCTCTACACCGGAATGACTCCGACCGGAACGACCAACAGCCCGGCTTCACCCGAAGCCACAGGCTATGAGGTGGATAAAATGAGTGCCACCCATACCCGATCTCACTTCGATGGCCATATCGGCGAGATACTGCGCCGTATTCCGGCCGAGGACCGGCGTACGTTCAAGGTCGTGGTACAGGATAGTTATGAAACCGGAGGACAGAACTTTACGGATGGATTTATCGAGGAATTCCGCCAGCGCTACGGGTATGATCCGCTGCCCTATCTGCCCGTTTATCAAGGCTATGTGGTGGGATCTCAGCAGGCGTCGGATCGTTTCCTGTGGGATGTGCGCCGCATGGTAGCCGATAAGGTCGCTTACGATTATGTGGCCGGACTGCGTGAAGTGAGTCACGAAAACGGACTCACCACCTGGCTCGAAAATTACGGACACTGGGGTTTCCCGGGTGAATTCCTGATGTATGGGGGACAGTCCGACGAGATTGGCGGCGAATTCTGGGCCGAAGGCGATCTGGGAAACATCGAAAACCGGGCAGCCATCTCCTGCGGACACATTTATGGAAAGAACCGTATCTGGGCCGAATCGTTTACCTCCTCGGGAAAACCTTTCTGGCGTCATCCGGCGATGTTCAAACATCGGGGAGACCGCTTTGCCGCCGAAGGAATCAATGCCTCGATGCTGCATGTCTATATCACCCAGCCGTACGATACCCTGCCGGGAATCAACGCCTGGTTCGGCGTCGAATTCAACCGAAATAATACCTGGTTCAGTCAGATGGACCTCTTTACGACCTACCTCAAACGCACCAACTTTATGTTGCAGCAGGGGTTGAATGTCGCCGATGTGGCCTATTTCATCGGGGAGGATGCTCCGAAGATGACGGGGATTACCGAACCGGCTCTGCCCGGAGGCTATCAGTTCGACTATATCAATGCCGAGGTGATCGAGAAGAATCTGAGCGTGAAAGACGGTCTTTTGACCTTGCCTCATGGAACGCAATATCGCTTGCTGGTGTTACCGCCGTTGAAGAGTATGCGTCCCGAACTGTTGACCAAGATCAAGTCTCTGGTGGCGGATGGCGCCGTGGTGTTGGGCCCGGCTCCCGAGTACTCGCCCAGCTTGCAGAATCAACCGCAGGCCGATGAACAGGTTCGGACCCTGGCGGCGGAACTGTGGGGCGATGCCGATGGGGTGAACGTTAAAAAGCATGCCTATGGTCGGGGTATGGTATTGTGCGGGATGACGATGGAAGAGGCCCTGGCTCAGATCGATTGTATTCCCGATTGTGCCCTGCCGGCCGGAGAACCGTTCCTGTATGGGCACCGAACCTTGGGCGATCAGCAGATTTACTACCTGACGAATCAAAGTGATCAGCCGCAAAAAGTCTCCCCGAAATTTCGGGTGACGGGGCTTCAGCCTGAATTGTGGTTGCCCACGACCGGGGCCGTACGCGACTTGCCGGTCTTTACGCAGGACGCTCGGACGACCGAAGTTCCGTTGGAATTGGCTCCTTATGAGAGTGTCTTTGTGGTGTTCAGCCGGCCGACGACTGCATCGCCCGGCGGGGAAGTCGAAGGCAATTTCCCCACTCCGCAACCCCTTGTGGAAGTTCGGGGCCCATGGTCCGTACAGTTCGATGCGTCGATGCACGGACCGGTAGCTCCGGTGGTGATGGACAGTCTGCAACCGTGGAACCTGTCTGCCGTCGATTCCGTCAAATATTATTCGGGAACGGCTCATTACAGTACGACGTTCAATCTGTCGGCCCTTCCCGAAGGGAAACACCTCTTGCTCGACTTGGGTCAAGTGGGCATGATGGCCAAAGTGAGCCTCAACGGAACGTATGTCGGAGGCGTGTGGACTCTTCCCTATGTGTTGGATATTACCTCTTGGGCCCAATCGGGCGAAAACCGGCTCGAAGTGGAAGTGGTCAATACCTGGGTGAACCGTCTGATCGGAGACAGCCGCCTGCCCGAAGCGCAGCGGAAAACCTGGACGGTGCATAATCCCTATACGCCCGATTCTCCGTTGCAGCCTTCGGGTCTGATCGGTCCGGTTCGGGTCGAATGCGTGGACTGGCCCTAACGGGAAAATCGTTATGCTGAAAAAGGATGCCGGGATCTCCGGCATCCTTTTTTGGGGGAGTGATTGGTTCCCGGGGCTTGGGGCGTATGCTTGACGCAGAGCATGAGGGTAAGCCACAAAAGAAAGAGGGACTTTCGTACAAAGTCCCTCTTTCTTTTGCAGGTTTCCGCCCTATTCGTCCTTGTCGATTTCGGCGTAGGCCTTCAGCAGTCTTTCCTGAACGTCCGAAGGTACCTGTTCGTAGGAGCAGAAGCGCATGGAGTAGGTGGCACGACCGGCTGTCAGCGAACTGAGTGAAGTCGAATAGCGGTACATTTCGGCCAGCGGAACCCGGGCCGTCAGTTTTTCGAAGCCTTTTTCGCTGCTCATGCCTTCGATCATGGCGCGGCGGTTCTGCAAGTCGCTCATGACGTCACCCATGCGATCCGAAGGAACCAGTACTTCTACCGTATAGATCGGTTCCATGATCTTGGGCCCGGCCTTTTTGAACGCTTCCTTGAAGGCATTGCGTCCGGCCAGTTTGAACGAAAGTTCATTGGAATCCACCGGGTGCATCTTCCCGTCGTAGACCACAACCCGAATATCGCGGGCATAAGAACCCGTCAGCGGTCCCTGCTCCATCTTTTCCATGATTCCTTTCAGAATGGCCGGCAGGAAGCGGGCGTCGATCGCACCGCCGACAATGGCGCTGTAGAATACCAGTTTGCCGCCCCATTCCAGATCGATCTCTTCTTTGCTCTTGATGTTCAGATTGAGTTCCTTGCCGTCGATCTTGAATTTGACCGGATCGGGCATCCCTTCTACATAAGGCTCGATCACTAACCATACTTCACCGAACTGACCGGCACCACCCGATTGTTTCTTGTGACGATAATCGGCCGCCGCCACCTTGGTGATGGTCTCCCGGTAGGGAATGCGCGGAGCCGAATATTCCACCTCCATTTTGTTGGCATTGGCCAATTGCCATTTCAGGATGTTGAGGTGGTGTTCGCCCTGTCCCTGAATGATCGTTTGCTTGAGCTCTTTGGAATATTGAACCAGAATGGTCGGATCTTCAAAGTTGGCTCGGTTGAGCAGTTCGCCCAATTTTTCTTCTTCCCCGGTTTTGGTCGATTTGACGGCGGCACGATACCGCGGTTCGGGGAATTGGATGGGTTCGATTTCGATGTTCGAACCGGGAGCCGACAACGTCTGGTTGGTACGCGTCCCTTTGAGTTTGACCGTGCAGCCGATGTCGCCGGCCTCCATTTCGGTCACCTTGATGCGGTTCTTGCCGGCTACGGCGAACAACTGGGCGATTTTTTCCTTGTTCTCGGTTTTGGAGTTGATCAACTCCATGCCTTCGGTCACTTTCCCCGAGATGACCCGGAAATAGCTGACCTCACCCAGATGAGGCTCCATGGCGCTCTTGAAAACGAACAGCGAGGTGGGAGCCGAACTGTCGGCTTCGATTTCTCGGCCGTCCACCGTGAGGAAGTTGGGTGCTTTGAGCGGGCCCGGAGCTACGTTGATGATGAATTCCATCAGACGTTTGGTCCCGATGTCGCGCTTGCCCGAAGCGCAGAATACCGGAATCAGGTCGCGTTTGGCCAACCCCAATTTGAGACCCGACCGCAACTCGTCCTGCGTCAGAACGCCTTTGTCGAAATAGAGCTCCATGAGGGCTTCGTCGTTTTCGGCGGCTGCTTCGGTGAGAATGCGGTTGAGTTCCGTGGCCCGTTCCATTTCCGAGGCAGGAATTTCCATCTCTTCCCGGATACCGGTATCGCCTTTGAACTTGTACATCTTCATCAGCAGAACGTCGACGAACGCATCGAAGCCGGGGCCCGGATTGACCGGGTATTGTACGATCACGGGCGTGACCTGTGAAGAGGCATTGAGGGATTCGATGGTCGATTCCCAGGAGGCTTTTTCCTGATCGAGTTGGTTGACCACCGCGATGATGGGTTTTTCATGAGCGCGGGCGTAACGGGCCTGGATTTCGGTTCCCACCTCGAAACCGTTTTGGGCGTTGAGCACCATGACCCCCACGTCGGCTACCTTGAACGACGAAAAAAGGGCGCCGCAAAAATCGTCCGAACCCGGGGTGTCGATGATATTGAGTTTGTAGCCGTTGAATTCCGAAAACAGCAACGAAGAGTAGATCGACCGTTTGTAAATGTGTTCGATATCGGTGTAGTCCGAAACGGTGTTGTCGGTTTCCACGCTTCCTCGACGGTCGATGACTTTACCTTCGAAGGCCATCGCCTCGGCCAGGGTAGTCTTGCCCGAGCCTGAGGCGCCGAGTAGGACTACGTTTTTGATCTCATGGGTGGGATAGGTTTTCATGAAGTTATAGGTTTTAGGTTTTGATGTTTTAGGATTTTCCTCTGCCCGGGTCGGAATCTGTGTGCCGATGCTGCGGCCGATTCGAAAATACCCGGGTACAAAGGTTTTGTAATATACGAAATTTTCAGGGGAATTACAATCTTTTCTCCGCTTTTCTTGCACGAAGGCGATATTGCGGGTCGTTACAGGGCGTTTCGGGGCAGAGACCGGAAAACTTTGGATTCTTATCGCTCAAAATGCGGAAAGCTCGCTAAAAAAGGTTATATTTAGCTGAGCAACGAACCCCGAAACGAGAACGGAACGTTTCCTTCGTTTGGATCGTGACCTGAAAAAGATAGATCGGAATCCGATTGTGGAGTGGTTTTTGTATCCGGATCGGTTATACCTCTTATAATAACCCTTAAAAATAGGCTGTCATGAAAAATCAAGCTCTGATTGCGTTTTTAGGCGGTGCCATTGTGGGTGCGGCCGCAGCTTTGCTGTTCGCTCCGGAAAAGGGTAGCGTAGCCCGTAAAAAAATTAAAAAGGCGTTGCAGAACGAAAAGGAAAAAATTGCCGACATGATCGACCATTTCAAGGACGAAGTGATCGAAGGTAAAGCCAAACTCAAAGCGGCAGTTTCGAAAGCAAATGCCGACGAGGAGCCTGAAGCTTAGTCGGTTCCTTGGCGTCGGAGGACGATTGCCGACGGATTGTGTCTCCGCGTTCAATCGCGGAGACACAATCCGTACACTCGCCTCGGAGCGTTGAAAAGGACGGATGGAAACAGTGGGCCCGGAATCCGCGTTCGGAGAATGTCGACCGAGCGGTGGAATGAGAGGGATGTCCTTCTTTCCCCATTATTATTTTCTGAGATAAAATCGTTGTATAGCGGTGTTCGAACGAACCCGTATCAAAATAGCGTTGCATGGACGATAACAATTACCTGAACAAGGTGGAGGAAACCCTGGGCGATGCATCCCGGTACTTCCAGATTCAGCTCGACCGGATCAAGTTGCGGTTGCTGGATAACTTCTCAACCCTATTCAATACGATCTTCGGAGTCCTCCTGATGATGATTCTGATTTCATTTGCCGGTATTTTCCTGGCGGTGGCCCTGACCTGGGCCATCGGGATGTGGATCGGTTCGATGTTCTGGGCCCTGATGATCATGGCCGCCCTGTTCCTGATTGCGGCCGCACTCGTGTACAAGTACCGCAAAAATTTGATTATGGGACCTGTCATTCGGATGTTCAGTAAGATCATGTTTGAAAAAGACTCGGATTATGAATAACCCAACCAGATACGATCGGCTTTCCAGCCTGGCCGATGTGCGGGCCGAACGCCAACGTTTGCGGCAGGAACATGCCCGATTGACCCGAAAACTCGAACAAGACTGCGAGCAACTGACAGAAGTGTTTTCCGTCGATTTCTGGACGGGAATGCTCTCTCGAAAAATCGCACAGTGGGCGCCCACTTCCCAATGGGTGGTTTGGGGTTATGAATGGGTCTCTTCGCTGATGCAGCGCCATCGGAAACGTAAAACCCGTAAAAAACATAAGAAACAGAAGAATCCGGCGTAAAACGGTCTTGAAATTGCATGCCTTTCCCTTTGACACGATGAGGATTGCCTCCGGCCGTCGGACAATCAGGGGAACGTCTCGCTTGCAGGCGCAAGAAGCCCGGCATGTATGAAAATCGATCGCCAGATGTGGAACGGAGCTGCCGTAAAAAGGCAGAATAAGGCTGTTGTGTACAGGAAACCGCCGTGCGGTTCCGGGAACGCACAGCCTTTTGCGCATCTTCTTAGGTGTACCGTCTGTTCGCTGCTTCCGGGCAACCGAATACGGAAAGATCGTTCACGCTTAGATTCTTGGAGGTTATGAAAACAAAAGAAACGGGGTCCGGTTACCGTAAGCCGGTGATCGTGGTGTTGGGTATTGTGCTTGTTACGTTGTTGTTGGGGGTCGGTACGCAAAGGTGGCTCGCCCATCGGGCCCGGCAGGTCATCGAACAAAAACTGGCCCGGAGCGGCATTCGTCTGGAGATCGGGAATATCCGGGTGGGACTTGTCGGGCGAAGCCTGACGCTGAACGACGTAACGATGGAGATCGACAGCGGAGCCCTGCAGGGAGCGAAAGGATCGGCTCCGGGGCTGCATGTAGAATTCGACCAGTTGGCGCTGAGCGGAATCGGCTGGACTGACCGCAACGGACGACGGTCGATTCGTTTGGAACGGATACTCTTCAAGTCGCCGCGCGCCGTACTCGATCAGACGGCCGGAAAAAGTCCTCAAAAAATCGCATCCTTGCCAGACGACAGCCTTTCACGCAAACCCGTGAATACAACCTGGGTCGAAGATCTTTCCATCGGACAGATTCAGATCGAAGACGGTTATGTGGAGTATCATCTGCATCGGGGAACCGGACGGTCGACTTATACGGTGAAGGGATTGCAGGTTCAGGTGGATGATTTCGAACCGGAGAGCCTGTGGTCTCAGAATCTGTTGGCGGCGGGGAATGTGCAGGTGGCGATGGAGCGGGTGGATTATCGGTACGACGACCAGGCGTTTCTGCTCGAAGCCGATACGGTCGTTTTGAAAAATTATCCGGCCGACATATCGGTGGCGGCGGCCCGGCTGATTCCCCGGTATCCCAAAAATCAATTCGCTCAACAGGCTCCGGATCATGCCGATTGGATGCAGTTCGTTTCGGGCCCGATTACCCTGTCGGGGGTTGAGATTCGTCCCGCAGCACATCGTCCGGAAGTGATCGCCGATAGTTTGCGGGTGCGTGATCTGACGTTCGATTGCTACAAAAACCGGAAAATCCCTCAGCCTTCTCGGATCCGACCTTTGTCCTTTGAATCGTTGCAACGCCTGCCGATCGGGTTGCAGCTGGATAAGGTTTATGTGCAGAATCTGAATGCCTCCTATCAGGAACTTGCGCCTAAGGGGGAAGAACCGGGTTCGATCTCATTTAACGACCTGAATGCCGAAATCTCCGGATTGACGAACATTCCTTCTGCCGAACGCTCTTTTTATCGGCTCGATGCCCGTTGCCGGTTGATGGATACGGCCGATTTGTCCGCCTCGTTTCTCTTCCCGATCGATTCGTTGACCGATCGCTTCGAGATCCGCGGCAAATTGGGCCCCATGCCCATGCAAGCCCTCAATCGGATGGTGGAACCGTTGTCCGGAGCGCAGATTCAGCGGGGAACGGTCCGGGGAATGGATTTCGAGATTCAGGGAACCTCACGCAGCTCTCAAGTGAATCTGACACTGTTGTATGACGATTTGTGGGTGGAGATCGTGCAGGATAAACACGGCAAACTGCGGGAAAAAGTATTGGCTACGTTTTTGGTGGATCATTTTCTGTTGCGCACCGGAAATCCCGATCGCCACGGGATGCATCAGGGAACCGGAACCTTTACCCGAAATCCCTATCGTTCGCAGTTCAATTATTGGTGGAAATCCCTCTGGCCCGGCCTCAAAAAGACGTTGTTGTAGCCCTACCCGATTCGGACCGAACCGTAGGGATGGCTCCCCAATGTGAGATGGAAACACACAACGAGCGAAGAGAGTTCTCTTCGCTCGTTGCTTTGGGGGGAGTGTTGATGTTTCCGGTGCTGCCCGTCGGTCGTTTTAACGCTCCGTATCGGGTTCCGGGTCGTTTTTCAGGGCTTTCGCTTCCTGTTCCAGTTTCTGTTCGTCGGCCGGGGAAATTAAATTGTATTCGATGTAGTAAATTTTGATCAACAACAAAAAGCCCGAAATGAGAAGCGGCCCGAAAATAATTCCCCAGAATCCGAAGAGGGGAATCCCCAACATGACGCCGAAAATTACGATTAACGGATGGGTATTGGCGATTTTCTGCATCATGACGATACGGCACAGGTTGTCGACGTTGGCAATGATCAAAAGTCCGCAGGCAATGACTACGATTCCTTGCCAGATTGCCCCTCCGGCGAGCAGGTAAATGCCCAGAGGCAGGCTGACGATGACGGTGCCGACCATTGGCAACAGCCCGCAAAGCGCGGTGAGAAAAGCCCAGAATACGATATTGTTGAGCCCTGCCACCCAATAGACCAGGGCTGCGGCTAAGGCTTGGGAAAGCATGACGACCGGAATGCCGATGGCATTGCTGTAAATCATGTTCTGGAACTCTTCCTGAATCATTCCCAGGCTGTTACCGCTGAACGGCAGATATGTGAAAACCTTTTTCTCCATGGCGCGGGCGTGAACCAACATAAAATAGAGAATAACCATCATCATGAAAATGTTCGCGGCAAAACTGTAGGTGGTATTGAGGATCGACGACAGAAATTTGGTCAGATAGGAGGCCGATTGACTCCATAGATTGCTGGTGATGACCTGATAGCCGACTAAGCGGTTGATCTGATCGGGGAGTTTGTCGATGCCTTTCATGAGCCGCGAGGTGTCGATGCCGGTGACTTCCGAGGCGATGACCTCGAACACCAGATAACCGAGCCCCAGTACGATCAACGACATCCCGACGACCAGTACGAAAGAGGCCATCCAAGGTTTCCAGTTCCGTTTTTCGGTCAGGTTGAAAAACAGCGGACGCAAGACCACATACAGGGTGACGGCGCCCAAAAAAGCTCCGACAAAAAACGCCAGCTGATGGAAAATGATGAGTCCGATGGCGATAAGCACCACCAGGAAAAGCAATTGTCGGAAAAACGCGTTGTTCAAGTCGGTTTTGATCATAGGTCGTTGGGTGTTTGAAATGAGTAACAAAACGACGGCGGGGACCTCCCCTCCGAGAGCGGTCTGCGCAAAAAACATACCTAAGCGTCAGAACGGATCCGGAAAACCGGGGAAGGATGAAATCCGGTAACGAAAATAAGAATTTTTGGGAATATCTCCGGGGACATTCCTCCAGAACGTGAGGATGGGGATAGGGGCTTTGCAGCAGATTCCCCTTTTTCTAAAATCCCGGTTGCCCGTCGGGGTGCGGAATCGAATCGGTTTTGAGGGCTGTGGATCTCGATAAAGGCGTTCGGCCGGAACTGTATTTTGCAGTTCCGGCCGAACGCCGAGGGACGCCGAGGGACGCCGAGGGACGCCGAGGGACGCCGAGGGACGCCGAGGGACGCCGAGGGACGCCGAGGGATGCCTACCTAACGA
>CALVFO010000005.1 GCA_944326855.1 uncultured Alistipes sp.
AAATTAAACGAGATTAAGTAATGAGTATGGAAGTGGTAAACACCATTGGACGTAGAAAAGCAGCTGTAGCTCGCGTTTACGTGAAAGCCGGTAAAGGGAACATTACAATCAACCAACGCCCCCTGGCCACTTACTTCCCGTTGGAAATCTTCCAGTACGTGGTAAAACAACCCCTGTTGGTTACCTCGACGGAAGAAGCCTACGACATCACCATCAATTTGGATGGTGGCGGGATCAAAGGTCAGGCCGAAGCCGCTCGCTTGGGAATCGCCCGTGCTCTTTGCGAAATCGACGCCGAAATGCGTCCGATTCTCAAAAAGAACGGATTCCTGACTCGTGACCCGCGTGAAGTTGAACGTAAGAAACCCGGTCAGCCCGGTGCACGTCGCAAGTTCCAGTTTAGCAAACGTTAGGAATTTTTGCGTCCTTGCACGAAGCGGGAACAAATCACTGGAGACCACATTTTTGTTGTGCTACTTCGGGATTGCCCCTTCGCGGAAAACCTCGGGGATTGTCTGCGACACTACCGCCGGGGTTGATGTAAAGAGAATGAAAACAGATTAACAAAACAGTCACACAATGCCTAGAACTGATTTTAATCAATTATTGGAGGCCGGGGTTCACTTCGGTCACCTGAAAAGAAAATGGAATCCCAAAATGGCTCCTTATATTTTCATGGAGAAAAACGGGATTCACATCATCGACCTGCACAAAACCGTACGCAAGATCGATGAAGCTGCCGCTGCCCTCAAACAGATCGCCAAGAGCGGTCGTCGTATCCTGTTCGTGGCCACGAAGAAACAGGCTAAGGACGTGGTAGCCGAAACCGTTGCCGCCGTGGGTATGCCTTACGTGACCGAACGTTGGCCGGGCGGTATGCTTACCAACTTCCCCACCATACGGAAAGCCGTCAAGAAGATGTCGATGATCGACAAAATGACTACTGACGGGACTGCCGACAACTTCTCGAAGAGAGAAAAACTGCAACTGAGTCGTCAGCGTGCCAAACTGGAAAAGAACCTGGGTTCGATCGCCGATCTGACCCGTCTTCCGGCCGCCTTGTTCGTTGTGGACGTTCAGAAAGAAGCCAACGCCGTGAAAGAGGCCAAACGCCTCAATATTCCCGTCTTTGCCATGGTTGATACTTGCTGTGATCCGACAGATATCGATTATGTAATTCCGGCAAATGACGATGCTACCAAATCGGTAGCTGTGGTTTTGGAAGCCGTGACGGCTGCCATTTCGGAAGGCTTGACCGAACGTAAACTCGAAAAGGAAAAAGAAGCTGCCGAAGCTCCTGCCAAGGAAGAAAAGACGGCTAAACCCCGCGTGAAAAAAGCCGTGAAAGCCGACTCAGCCAAAGCAGAAGAACCTGCTGCTGAAGCCGCTGTTGCTGAAACGCCGGCCGTTGAAGCCGCTCCGGCTACCGAACCGGTTGCTGAAACCGAACCGGCCGCTGCCGAATAATCAGAACCAAGAAAAGAAAATCGATTATGGAAATCAAAGCTGCAGATGTCGCCAAACTCCGTGCCATGACCGGAGCTGGTATGATGGATTGCAAGAAAGCCCTGGTAGAAGCCAATGGCGATTTCGACCGGGCTCAGGATATTATTCGTGAAAAAGGCAAACTGGTGGCAGCCAAACGGGCCGACCGTACGGCTACCGAAGGGGTTGTAACCTCTAAAATCGTAGGTCAGAAAGGTTATATGATCTGCCTGGCTTGCGAAACCGACTTCGTAGCCAAGAATGCCGATTTCATCAATTCGGCCAAGGAAATTCTGGATATTGCCGTAGAAGCCGATGCCGCTGATCTCGATGCCCTGAATGCTTATGTATCGGGTGGAAAGACCGTCGCTGAAATCGTGACCGAAAAATCGGGCCAGACCGGAGAAAAAGTCGAATTGGCTTATTATGGTAAGATCGAAGCTCCGAAATGCGTTACCTATATCCACATGAACAACAAACTGGGTACGCTGATCGGCTTCAACAAGGATATCGATGCCGAAGTGGCCAAAGATGTAGCCATGCAGGCTGCTGCCATGGCTCCTATTTCGATCGACAAAGACGATTGCGATCCCAAGGTGGTGGAACACGAACGCATGATCGGTCGTGAACAGGCTCGTCAGGAAGGCAAACCCGAAGCGATGTTGGATAAGATCGCCGATGGTAAGGTGAACAAATTCCTGAACGAAAACACCTTGTTGAATCAGGCCTTGGTGAAAAACAACAAGCTGACGGTTCGTGCCTATATTCAGGGTGCCGACAAGGAAGCTACGGTTATTGCCTACAAACGTTTCTCGTTGAACGACTAAGAATCCGGTTCTGCCGGAATGATCATAGGACGGATTCTCTCACGGAAGTGAGGGAATCCGTTTTTTTGTCGAAGGGGAGGGGAGAAGAGTGAAGAAGAGGAGAGACTGTTGGTCAATAGGGTATGCGTTCTGCCCCTCAATCGGGAAAGAGGCCGAAAAGCGGTTAGGGGGTGCCGAACTCCCATCAGGGGAACGGAACCACGCAGATCCGGACCGTTCGACAAGGAAATGGGGTTTGGGGAGAAGCCAAGCGACAAGTTGCAGGGAGGTTCTTGCGGTTGGCGGCGAGTCGTTCTCGGGCCTTATCGCCGACAAATTTCCCGGAAATCGCAATACCGACAGGTCGTTTCATCTTCGCACTGCACGAACGGCCGGTCGAAATCGAACAATTCCTGCAGTTTTTCCGCCAATCGCTCCTCGAACGTTGTCCGATAGGCCGAATAGCGATATACCGGATCATTCTTCTCCATCAGCAACGGATTGTATCCGGGTTGGTTCATCGCCCGTACATAATACAACGCCGGCTGAATATCGGCTCCCGTCTTGCGGTTGATCATCATGGCGTACAGCAGGGTCTGGAATGCCGCCGGTCGACGATCGGCCTGTGTGGAGGAGAACAAGGCTTCGAGGTCGGCAAAAGGTTTGGAGGGCTTGCCGGTTTTGTAATCCACAACCCTCAATAGCCCTTCATCCAGGCGGTCGATTCGGTCAGCCATCCCGCCGAAACGGACCGTCAAGGGGGTTGAACCTGCTGAAAACGTAAACGAAGTCCCTACTTTTTGCTCCAAGGCCTCTACCCTATATCCGGATAAGGATGCGTCATGGGGCAGAATGGAGTGGTTGACGTAACGTCGCACGATCTCCCGAACCATCAGTACATGGCCCGTATAGTCGGATTCAGAGACGGTCTCTTCCCGAAAATATACCTCCTGCAAGGCTTGGTCCACCGCCTGATCCACCGCGGAAGAACCGATCAGAGCGGCTATACGTTTTTCCGGTTCCCGCACACCCAACAACGGGGTATAGAGTTTTTCCATCGTTTTGTGCAACAAGGTTCCGAACATCGGAAGATCGATTTCCTCGGTGATTTCTTCTTCGGGACGCAAACCGGCCACACTGCGGAAATAGAACTTCAGGGGACATTCCACATATTGGTAGAACAACGTGGGAGAAAGCGTATTGACTCCTCCCGCCAGATAACTTTCCAGAAGGGTCCGTACGTTGCGGTCTTTGGCGACATTCATCGGACAGGTGGGTGCCAGATTGACATTCAAGGGAATATCCCGCAACTGTACTTCGTGTGACGATTCATACCGCAACTGATAAATATAACGGCTGGGTTCTCCGGTCCGCCGTTCGTCGCTGCGGGAGCAATAGACCATATGCACTTTCCGGGCCCGTTGCAACAAGCGATAAAAATAGTAGGCATATACACCCTCATGGTGCAGCGGCGTAGGTAAACCGTATGCCACCCTCAGATTATGGGGAACGAACGAAGCGCTGACGGCCCGATTCCCGGGAAAGGTATCATCGTTGAGCGATAACAACAGAACGTTTTCGAAATCCAGATTCCGGGTTTCCAGAATACCCATAATCTGGATGCCGGACAAGGGTTCTCCCTGATAGGGGATTCGCAGTTGTTGGAACATCTTACGCAACAGCGATGAAAAGACCGCTTCGGTAATTTCCAGACCGCTATCGAGCAGAACCGTCTCGATCTGTACCAGTCGGTCGATCATCACGCTGAAGAACTCGTGGCGGCGTACCCGGTCTTCAGCCTCGGCAGAGAGACTCCCTACCTGGGTCAGAATGGTTCGCAAATAGGCGGCCAGCGCCTGCCAGCCCTCCACCGGTGTAAAGATCTGCTGAATCAGTCCCGAAGAGGGGAAACGATCCATGCGTACATACACCGTTTGACTTTTGCGGATGGCGGCGACGATTTCCGAGGCCTCTTTCCCCTGCTGTTCCAGCAGGTAGGGATGTCCCAGCAGCCCGATCACATCGCTATGGTAAAACCGGACTCCGGAGCCGGAATTTCGTTTGCGATGCTGCAATTCGATCAGTCGCTCCACAAACGAATAGGCCGTTGTCTGACGCAACGGATACCCCATGGTCACATTCACCGCCCCGATGCCTTCCGGAATCGAATACAGAACCGGCAACAACAGGCTCTCATCGGTCAGTACGATGGCTGTTTCCTTGTCGGGCGTGAGGCCCCGGTCGAGCAAATCCTGTAAAAACGTATGGACATATTTGCATTGCAGGCTGTCCGAAGGGGAAGATACGGCGACAACCTCTTTCGGGCCCCGGAAATGATCGTTTCCCACCACCTCTTCCGGAGCCGGATAGTCGCGAATATCGGAACGCAGGAACAATCCGGCTTCATGATCCGGATTGTCCACATAATAGCGGTCGTAATCCCAAAAGAACTCGGCCTGTCCCGTATTTTTCAACCAGGAGAACAGTCGTTTCTCGCAGGCCGACAAGGCATTGAACCCGATCACCACATACCGGCACCCCACATCCAGATCGACGGCTTCTTCCGAGCGCAGTTTTTCGGCCGCCAGCCGATGCACCATTCCCTCATAGGCCAGACCCTGTGCTGTCAGTTCCTCCCGAAATTCGTGATAAATGGCTCTGAGCGAATCCCATATCCGGATAAACTGCTGCTGTTCCCGGGAAAAAACGGTTTGCTGACGGAAATTTTTCCAGAAACGTTCGATCAGGGCCACCTGTTCGGGAGTCAGGTACGAAAACCGATCCTCCATCCGATGCAGGTCTTCGATATTTGCAAAAAGCATATCGGCATCGATGAGGTATTTGTCGATCTGGTCGAAATCGGCCAGCAACGTGTCTCCCCAAAAATAGAAGGCATCGAACGTTTCGTCGTGATGACGGGAGTAGATTTTGTACAGTTCCGTCAGGAGTTTGATCGGGTCGCTGCGTTTCACGCCGGCGATCTGTTCCATCAGCTCGTTCAGGGTCACGAATCCGGGACGCCACAAAGGGCGCTGCGCCACCTGGGCCAACGCATCCGAAAAGAACAGTTGGGCCCGCCGGGAGGGAAATACCAACCTCAGCGACGAAATATCGTCACCGTAACGATCGTATAAATAGGAGGCTATCTCGGAGATAAAACTGTGCATACTCCGACGCTGAACTACGATATCGAAAATTCGGAAAGAAACGGTTCCGTTTATTGACCGATATTATTAACGGTCCCCATCATCTTGGTGGTCGAACGAAGAATTTCGGGAGCCCCCTTGTAATAAATCGCTCCGCCGGAATCGGCCGTTACCTGTAAACGTTCCTGCGACCAGACATATACTTCTGCGGTACTGGAAGCCGTCACGGTCGCATCGACCGCTTCCATTTGCCGGGCGTCCACTTTCGACTTTCCGGAAGCCACCAGGGTGAAATATTTGACCGATCCGTTCAGGTGAGCGGCCGAATTGCCCGTCACCTTCAGATTCAGATCCTTCACCTGCATCGTTCCGCTGAACGTAGCTCCGGCCTGTAACTGTACATCCAGCATCAAACGTTCCAACGAGTCCTGAAGGACCACACTGGACTGAGCAATCTTCAAATCGCCGAAATCCTGATAATAGAGTTTCACCTCCCCGGAAGCATCGCCGGTCGAGCCTCCCGGTTTGAGATGGATGGACAGCACGCCATCCTTCACTCCCCACTGCAATTTTTCGATCGACGTATTGTTCAATTTGATGTCGACCCCGGTCGTATCCGATCGAATGAGTTCCACCGTCAACTTACCCGCCAGGTCGATCGAACGAAAAGCATCTACCTTCCGGCTATGAATCGTCTGCTGCCCGAAAGCACTCCCGGTCATCAGAAACAGCCCTATCAAAATCATCCACTTTTTCATAATTCACTCTGGTTTTCAAACACCGGTCATCGATGTGTTGTCAGGGTAAGATCCGGTATTTTCATTTTCACAAATATAGCCATTCGGGCGGGATTCGCAATCTTTTGTCGTAACTTTAACCCTCAAATCAGCCATATGGGACATATTACGATTGTCAAGGCTTCGGCCGGTTCCGGGAAAACCTATCGACTGGCATACGAGTACATCCGCCGGGTTATTGCCAACCCGTCCCTCTATCGTCATATTCTGGCGGTGACCTTCACCAACAAGGCCACCGAGGAGATGAAGCGTCGTATTGTCGGCGAACTCAACGCCCTGGCCAGTCGCGAAGACAGTGAATACCTCCCGAAGTTGGAAGCCGATCTGCAGCTTGCGCCCGAAACCATTCGTCAACGGGCGATCTCAGCCCGTTCCAAAATTCTGCACGATTACAGCCATTTCACCGTACTGACCATCGATAAATTTTTTCAGCGTATCATTCGCTCCTTCATCAAGGAACTGGGACTGGATTTGAATTTCAACCTCGAATTGCAGACTGATTCGTTGCTCGAGGGAGCCGCCGACCGGCTGATCGACGAGATCTCGTTGAACGCCCGGTTGCGGGACTGGGTCATGCGATTCGTTGAAGAGAAAATCGAACGCGGCAAGACCTGGAATGTCCGTGACGAAATTATCGAGCTGGGGCAGGAACTTTTCAGTGAACGATATAAAAACCGACACACGCCGATCCATAGTCGGGAAGAACTGGCTCGTATCGCTTCCGAGGCATTCAAGGGTAGCCAGGCCATTTTGGGCCGGTTGAAAAAGATTGCCCGTGAGGCTTTGCAAACGGCCCAGGATGGCGGGTTGTCGGTCTCCGATTTCGCGTACGGGAACTCCGGTCCCATGGGATATGTCCAGAAAATCGAAGAGGGAAGGATCGAACCCTACAAACAAAGGGTCAAAGATGCCCTGAGTACGCCTGAAAAATGGTACAGCAAGAGTTCTCCGAAAGCGGCACAAATCCGGGCTCTCATTCCGCGTCTTCAGCCCCTGTTGCAACAACTCTGCGAGACTTACGATCAGAACATCCGCTTTTTGAAAACCGCTGCGCTGGTTCAGGAAAACTACCGCAGTTACGCCCTGTTGGAAGACCTTTCCCAAAAAGTCGACGCCCTGTGTACCGAAGGGAATATCTTGCCGATATCCGAGACCAACACGTTGCTCGGACAGCTCATTGCCGGGAACGATACCCCATTCATCTATGAAAAGGTCGGAAACGCCTTTTCGGAGTTTATGATCGATGAATTCCAGGATACGTCGGTTCAGCAATGGGAAAATTTCGTTCCGCTGCTCGATAATGCCCTCGCTCAAAGCGAGGAAAGTCCGGTTCTGCTGGTCGGCGACGTCAAACAGTCCATCTATCGCTGGAGAGGCGGCGACTGGCGGATTTTGGGAGAAGAGGTTTCCCGACGTTTTTCCCGCATTCGGGAAGAACGTTTGGAAGCGAACTATCGAAGCGAAGGAACGATTGTCCGATTCAACAACGCCCTGATCGACCGTTGTGTGGAAACGGACAACCGGTTGCTCAACGACTTCCTGCTTCAAGCCCGAGTCCGGGAACTCATCTCGGCCGATACGCTGCATCACCTGACGGACATGCTCCAAAGAGCCTACGATGGACAGGCCCAACAGCCCAAACGTTCTCTGGATGCAGGATATGTCCGTATTACGTTGCTTGCTCGTTCTGCCGCCGAGTCGGAAGCGGGAAAATCCCCGATTATCGCACAGGTTGAAGAGTTGCAGGAGCGGGGTTTTGCTCCGGAAGAAATCGCCATTCTGGTGCGCCGCAAATCCGAAGGCGTAGCGCTGGCCGGCGAACTGTTGGATTATAAGGCCGCCCATCCCGAATCGCCCTATTGCTACGATTTGGTGACCCAAGAGGCTTTAACGATCGGGAATGCTCCGGTCTGTCGTTTTATTGCAGCCGTGTTTGCCTTGTCGGTCGATGCGCAAGAGAGCATTCATCGCGCCCTGTACAACCAATTCCGGGGACTCCCGCTGGAACGTGCGCTCGACGAAGGGGAAGAACGTTTTGTCGCCTCCCTGCGTCTCCGTTCCCTGGAAGAGGCTTTCGACGAAGTGTTGCTGCAGTACGGACTCCACGAGCGTACGGAAGAAATCGCTTACCTGCAGGCTCTTCAAGATCAGATTCATACATTCAGTACCTCGAAAATAGCCGACATTCCTTTGTTTCTGAAGTGGTGGCAGGAAACCGGCCGGGAACAGTCGATCAGCCTGCCCGAGAAAAGTCGGGCCCTGACCATCCTGACGATCCATAAATCCAAAGGCTTGGAATACAAGGCGGTCATTATTCCTTATTGTGATTGGGATCTGATGCCTCCGACCAATCGGGCGCTGATCTGGGCACAGGGCTCGCAGGAACCCTTTTCCAAACTGGGCGAGATTCCCCTGCGCTGGAAAAACGAGATCGGCGAATCGTATTTTTCCGAGGCCTATTTCCGAGAAGCCGTGCTTTCTCACATCGACAATCTCAATACTTTCTATGTCGCTGCGACCCGCGCCCGTGAAGAACTGTATGTTTTCCTCCATGGGGAGGCTCCGGTATCCACTATCAACGGACTGATCCGAAGCGTATTGCCTGCATCCAAAGATTCGGAGATCCATTGGGGGGATCTCTCCGGCAAATGCTTTCAGGACGACCGGCAGACCGTCTATACATTCGGGACGCCGTGTCGGAAAGTACGACAACCGATGGTCCCGTTTCCGTCTCTTTCGTTTCCCGTACGACGGGATGAGTCCAAACTGAAATTGCATTTCGATTCCGAACGCTATTTTTCGGACGAAGAGACCTCCACCCTCGACCCGCGGCATTACGGGACGCTGATGCACAAACTTTTCGAACAGATCGACGATCATACCCAGATCGGCCCGACACTCGAACGCTGGCGGAGCAATGGGCTGCTTTCAGACGAAGAGGCGGACAGCCTGGAGCATCACATCGCCCAGGTGCTGGAAAATCCCCTGATTCGTTCGTGGTTCGATCCCCGATGGGATACGGTCCGCAACGAACACGACATCATCGTTCCGGGTTCCTCTTCGGTACGACGCCCCGACCGGGTACTCACCCAAGGAACCGAAGCCGTCGTTATCGATTACAAATTCGGGTATCAGGAGAAGAAAGGTTACGAAAAGCAGGTGCAAGAATATTTGTCACTGCTTCGGCGTATGGGGTATCGGGAGGTGAAAGGTTATCTTTGGTACGTTCAGAAAGGAGAAGTGCGGGAAGTCCCGGCGCAGGGTTGATCGGTCTGATCATAGGGAAAATGTCGGAATTCTTCGGTTGCTCCTGTTCTCGGAAACTGGGCCGACATCACAAAACGCCTTTTGTCAGGAGAAACTGCCCCGATGCGAATGCTTCTGCCCATTCCGTATATTAGGGAACTTTCGGGCCGGAAACCCGCATGATGGCTTCGGATCTGATCACCCTTACCCAAATATTATTACCCAAATATTAAAAAAAGTCTCTGAATGATTCCAGAGACTTTTTAAGGGGAACGCAGGTGAGATCCCGAGACGGGAAACCCATCGCTATTAGTTGAGATTCATCATTTCGCGGTATTTGGGCAGAGGCCACAATTCGTCGTCCACGATCAGTTCGAGTTTGTCGATTTCGTAGCGGATCTTTTCCAGGAAGGGGGCTACCTGTTCATAATAACCGATCGCCCGTTCGATGGGATCGCTCACGTGATTGTAGGTCTTGCGGGCGTTGATCATCTGGCGGGTATTTTCCCGAATCGATTTTACGTATTTGGCGATCTTGGTGATGGCCCGAATCTCTTCCGAAGCCAGTTCCTGGTATTCGTCGGGGAGAATATCCTTGAGCCCCTGAACGTTCTGGATCAGTACCCGCTGGTAACGGACGGCTGTGGGAACGATGTGGTTGGAAGCCATGTCGGCCAGTACCCGCGATTCGATCTGGATCTTTTTGGTCATGATTTCCATGTTGATCTCGTAGCGGGCTTCCAGTTCGGAGTGGCTGTATACGCCATGGCGTTCGAACAGATCGACGTATTCCTTGCGGTTGAACAGCTTGAAGGCATCGGGAACATGGTTGATGTTTTCCAAACCCCGTTTTTGGGCCTCTTCCAGCCATTCGGCGCTGTAACCGTTTCCTTCGAAACGGACTTTTTTTGAGGCGATAATGAATTTGCGGATCACCTGCAGAATCGCTTCGTCCTTTTTGACGCCTTTGTCGATCAGCGCGTCGGCTTCCTTTTTGAACTGGATCAACTCTTCGGCAATGGCAGTGTTGATCACGGTCAGGGGAGCGGCACAGTTGCTCGACGAACCGGTGGCCCGGAATTCGAACCGGTTGCCGGTGAAGGCGAACGGCGATGTACGGTTGCGGTCGGTATTATCCAGCAGAATGTCGGGGATTTTACCGATATCGAGTTTGATTTCAGTTTTTTCGTCCGGGGTCATTTTCTTGTCGCTCAGACGGGTTTCCAGCGAATCGAGCATGTCCGAGAGGGTCGATCCGGCAAAAACCGACATCACGGCCGGAGGGGCTTCATGCGCGCCCAGACGATGGGAATTGGATTGCGAGGCGATCGAGGCCATGAACAGGGCTCCGTAATCGTGAGCCGCTTTGATGGCGCTGACGAAGAACGTCAGGAACTGCATGTTGTTTTTGGGGGTCTTGCCCGGGGCCAGCAGGTTGACTCCGGTGTTGGTCACCATCGACCAGTTGCAGTGTTTACCCGATCCGTTAACCCCGGCAAAGGGCTTTTCGTGGAACAGTACGCGCAGTTTATGACGCAGGGCCACTCGACGCATAATGGTCATCAACAGGGTGTTGTGATCCACGGCGATGTTGGCCTCCTCGAACATCGGGGCGCATTCGTACTGATTGGGAGCCACTTCGTTGTGACGGGTTTTGAGCGGAATGCCCAACCGGTAGGCCTGTTCTTCGAAATCCTTCATGAATTCCAGAACGCGGCAGGGAATCGACCCGAAATAGTGGTCGTCGAGTTGCTGGTCTTTGGCGGCGATATGTCCCATCAGGGTACGTCCGGTCTGTACCAGGTCGGGGCGAGCCAGGAAAAGGGCTTCGTCCACCAGGAAATATTCCTGTTCCCAACCCAGGGTGACGTTTACTTTGTTGACGTCCTTGTCGAAATATTGGCAGACCTCTTCGGCGGCTTTGCTGACTGCCTGGAGGGATTTCAGCAAGGGGGTCTTGAAGTCGAGGGCTTCACCGGTATAGGCGATGAAGATGCTGGGAATGCAGAGGGTTTTGTCCAGGATGAAAGCGGGTGACGAAGGGTCCCAGGCCGAATAGCCGCGGGCTTCGAACGTGTTGCGCAGGCCTCCGTTGGGGAAGCTCGATGCGTCGGGTTCCTGTTGTACCAGCAGCTCGCCCTTGAAGGTCTCGAAGGAGCCGCCACCCCACATGGGTTCGAAAAAGGCGTCGTGTTTTTCGGCTGTCGAGTCGTTGAGGGGTTGGAACCAGTGCGAATAGTGGGTCGCTCCGCGTTCCACGGCCCAGGTTTTCATGCCTTCGGCGATTTGGTTGGCGAAGCGACGATCGATGCGTCGGCCTTCGTCGATGGCCGTACAGAGACTTTCGTAAGCATCTTTGGCGATGTATTGCCGCATGGTGTCGCGGTCGAACACGTCGGCGCCGAAATAGCTCGATATTTTTTCGTCGGAAAGTCGGGTCGGTGTCAGTTCCCGGCTGGAGATCTCTTCCAGAGCTTTAAAACGTAGCGTGGTCATGGGAAATTTTTAAGGTTGTGTGAGTGCAAAAATACAAAAAAATCCCGGATGAGTACTCGGAATAGGGGGTGTTCGCTGAAAAATCTGCTTTTTTGGAGCGATTAATCGAAAGATTGCATGCCCGACTGGGCAATTTTGATCATTTTCTGGTACTGGTTGTAATCCAATTCCAGGAAAAAGTAGTGAATCGGGTCTACGCGCATGCCGTTATGGCGTACTTCGTAATGGAGGTGGGGGGCCAGCGAGAGCCCCGTGTTGCCCGATTGAGCGATGATGTCGCCTCGACGTACGTTTTGACCTTTACGGACATAGATTTTGCCCAGATGACTGTAAGCGGTGGCATATCCGTTGCCATGGTCGATGACGACGGTGTTACCCGAGGAGGTTCGACGCGTGACCACATCCGAAACCCGACCGTCGGCCGTCGCAAAGACCCGCGAGCCTTCTCCAACGGTGAAATCGACTCCCTGATGGGCGGTCAGACTTTTATAAAACGGGTGGATGCGCATCCCGTATGAGGTGGTCAGCAGGGTGAGTTCCGGATTGACGACCGGTTGAATGGCGGGCAGGTAGTTCAGTCGCTCCTGCAAGGAATCCATCCTGCCGGCGAGTTTGTTCAAGGTTTCGTGTTCCCGGGTTACGGATTGGTTCAGGTTGTTCAGCTTGGCAAAGAATTCTTCGCCTAACTCCTTGTTCGATTGGGACAACAAGGCTTCGTGGGCTTCCCATTTCCGCTTTTCGAAATCGGCGTCGAAGTTGTAGGGTTCGGATTCGAAAAGGGTGCGGAAAACATTTTTGTCGCGTTCGATGACGTAATTGAGAACCGTTTCCAGGGTGTCGTACCGTTCGTTCAGTTTGCGGTATTCTTCGCGCAGCAGGCGGGAGTGTTGTTTCAGCTGATATTCTACCGGAGTATCGAAGAAGAAAGAGAACGCAATATAATAAAGAATGGCGATCCCGGTCCATGCCAGAACATGCACCAACGCCCGCAACAGTTTCTCGCGGAACCTTACCGGGGGCTTTTGCCAGCGGGGGAGTGTATTCTTATAATAGGAATGGGGATCTTCGTGCATGGCTATTCGGTTTCGTATGTGGTGGTGCGGGCCGATTCGATGATGCGGGCGAATTCTTCTTCGCTCATGTCTCGGCTGAAATAGTTGAGCGGATCGACCACATGCCCGCGGTAGATTACTTCATAATGGAGGTGGGGACCGGTCGATCGTCCGGTGTTGCCCAGTTCGCCGATCTTTTCGCCCCGTTTGACCCGTTGGCCCGGGACGACATCGATTTTACTCAGGTGAGCGTAGCGGGTTTTGTATCCGAATCCGTGGTTCAGAAGGATTTGTTTGCCATAGCCGCTGGTTCCTTCGTTGTCGAAAGCCACCTCTCCGTCGCCGGTGGCGTATACCGGGTCGCCGATATGTCCGCCCAGGTCGATGCCTTTATGCCCGATCATGCGTCCCGAGATGGGATGCACCCGGGTGCCGAAAGCCCCGATATGCCCCCTGAGTCCTCGCTTGTCGATGGGCCAGATGGCCGGAATGGATTCGGCCATACGTTCTTTGCTGCGGGCCAGCACTTCCAGCTCATCCATGGATTTGGATTCGAGGTAGAGCTTCCGGCCCATGGCGTCCAGATCTTGCCAGGTGCTGATCATCAGGTCCGAATAGAGGTCCTGTTGCATGTGTCGGTATTTGCTTTCGGGGTAGGGTGTATAGATCCCTTCCAGATTCAGGGTGTCGGCCCCGAACAGGGAACGGTAGACCTGATAGTCCCGGTGGTGGATTTCGTTGAGACGGTTGGTTGCGGCCCGTATTTTGTTGTTGAGCATGTTGTACTGGAGGATCATCTCTTCTTCGGCCTGGCTGATACGGTACATTTTGGGCGTATAGAAGAAGAACGAGAACAACAGGTTGACGATCGAAGCCAGGATAAATGCAATGAGGATTTTGCGCAGCAAACGATAAAATTTGATCCGAAACGGAATGGCCATCACCTCGTAAGTGAGGGTCTGAGGATTGAATTTGTAGCGTTTTTGGGCCATCGGGTCATTTTATGCGCACAGCGCACAACAAAATTAGACTATTTTGATTAATTTTACAACCTCTTTTGTAAACGTAACCAACGCAGACAATCGTATGCAAACCATGAATTCCAATCAGGTTCGCCAGACTTTTCTGGACTTTTTCCGGGCCAAGCAACACGAGATCGTGCCGTCGGCACCCATGGTGGTCAAAAACGACCCTACCTTGATGTTTACCAACGCCGGGATGAACCAGTTCAAAGATATTTTCCTGGGCAACGCGCCCGCTAAATTCCCCCGGGTGGCCGATACGCAGAAGTGCTTGCGGGTTTCCGGTAAACATAACGACCTGGAAGAGGTGGGACACGATACCTATCATCACACCATGTTCGAAATGCTGGGGAACTGGTCGTTCGGGGACTATTTCAAGAAAGAGGCGATTTCCTGGGCGTGGGAGTTGTTGACCGAGGTGTACAAATTGCCCAAGGATCGGCTCTATGCGACCTACTTCGAGGGAAGTCCCGAAGAGGGAATCGCCAAGGACGAAGAGGCTTACGAGATTTGGAAACGTTTCTTGCCGGAAGATCATATTATCCCCGGGAACAAGCAGGATAATTTCTGGGAAATGGGCGATACGGGTCCTTGCGGACCGTGCAGCGAAATCCATTTCGACCTGCGGGACGAAGCCGAACGGGCCCGGATCGACGGACGGCAGATGGTCAATGCGGGCCATCATCTGGTCATCGAAATCTGGAACCTGGTTTTCATGCAGTTCAACCGTAAGGCCAACGGTCAGTTGGAGCTCCTGCCGGCCCATCATGTGGATACCGGGATGGGATTCGAACGTCTGTGCATGGTGCTGCAAAACAAACAGAGCAACTACGATACGGATGTATTCCAGCCGACCATTCAGCGTATCGCTCAGATGGCCGGGAAGGAGTATGGCAAAGATCCTAAAGACGATATCGCCATGCGGGTGATTGCCGATCACCTGCGGGCGATTGCATTCTCGATTGCGGACGGGCAGCTGCCTTCCAACGTCAAGGCCGGGTATGTCATTCGGCGTATTTTGCGTCGGGCCGTTCGCTACGGATATACCTATCTGGGCTTTAACGAACCGTTTATCTGCCGTTTGGTCGCCGGACTGGTGGAACAGATGGGCGGACAGTTTCCCGAATTGGCCTCGCAGCGGGTGCTGATCGAAAAGGTCATCGAGGAAGAAGAAGCCTCATTCCTGCGGACGTTGGCTACCGGGATCAACCTGCTGGAAAATGTCATCGCCAAGGCAAAACAGGAGGGTCAAGATACGATTAGCGGGCATGAAGCGTTCTTATTGTACGACACCTATGGTTTCCCGATCGACCTGACGGAGCTGATCGCTTCGGAACAAGGGATGAAAGTGGATAACGAAGCCTTTGCGGTCGAACTGCAACAGCAGAAAGAACGTTCGCGTCATGCGGCGGCGGTCGACACCGACGATTGGGTGGAGGTATATCCCATTACCGAAAGCCGGTTTGTGGGGTACGACACCCTGGAAACCGAAGTGCGTATTTCGCGTTACCGCCGGATGAAGGCCAAGAACAAGACTTTCTATCAGTTGGTGCTGGATCAGACGCCTTTTTATGGAAACTCCGGGGGACAGGTCGGCGATACCGGGGTGCTCGAAAACGGAGACGAGGTGATCGAAGTGACCGATACGCAAAAGGAAAACAACCTGACGGTACATCTGGTCGATCGGTTGCCGTCGGATCTGAGCTCGACGTTCGTAGCGAAAGTCAATGTGCAGGCTCGTCAGAACAGTGCCAATAACCATACGGCTACACACTTGATGCACAAGGCGCTGCGGAAAGTATTGGGGACGCATGTGGAACAGAAGGGGTCGTTGGTGTGCCCGCAGTATCTGCGTTTCGACTTCTCGCATTTCCAGAAGATGACGCTCGAACAGCTGCGTGAGGTGGAAGCCTTGGTCAATGCCGACATCCGGGCCGATTTTCTGCTGGATGAGCACCGCGATTATCCGATCGAAGAGGCCCGTAAACTGGGTGCCATGATGCTCTTCGGTGAAAAATACGGCGACCGGGTTCGGGTGATCCGTTACGGGGATTCCATCGAGTTGTGCGGGGGAACGCATGTGAGCTCGACGGGACGCATCGGATATTTTAAAATCGTTTCGGAAAGCGCGATCTCTGCGGGGGTGCGTCGTATCGAAGCGGTAACCGGTCCGGGGGCCGAACAGTTCG
Source organism: uncultured Alistipes sp. (assembly GCA_944326855.1). Taxonomy (GTDB): domain Bacteria; phylum Bacteroidota; class Bacteroidia; order Bacteroidales; family Rikenellaceae; genus Alistipes_A. The sequence continues at coordinate 16,240 of CALVFO010000005.1, forward strand.
TGCATTCGCTGGAAGATCTGTTGATGGATGTAAAAGCTCACCTGGACAACCCCTCGGTAATTCAGGCCCTGAAACGTCTGTTGGCCGACAATGCCGAAATGAGCAAACAGGTGGAAGAAATGAACCGGGAACGGGCGCAGATGTTCAAGGATAAGTTCTTGGCGGCCAGGGTAGAGGAAGACGGTATGTTGCTGATTGCCCGTCAGGCCGATCTGCAACCCGATATGGTGAAAAATATCGCTTTTCTGTTACGTCCCGAATATCCGGATCTGGTTCTGGTGATCGGATCGGCACTGGCCGGCAAGGCGACGCTGACGGTGATGCTCGGTGAAAATATCGTCAACCAGGGAGTTAATGCTTCTGTGGTGGTCCGGGAAGCGGCCCGGGAAATCAATGGCGGTGGAGGCGGACAGCCTTTCTTCGCGACGGCGGGCGGTAAGAAACCGGAAGGCATCGAAACGGCGATTGTAAAGGCTGTAGAGGTGATCCGACAGGCTCGCCAAAAGAAAGAGTAATGATTTTAATTGGAGGAAAGATATGACGAACAAAGTATTATTGATGATTTTGGACGGTTGGGGAAACGGCCGTCACGATCATAGCGACGTAATTTATTCCGCCAAACCCGAGTATGTGATGGGTTTGGAACAGAAATATCCGACGGCCGAATTGCGGACCGACGGCGAAAATGTAGGGCTGCCCGACGGCCAGATGGGAAACTCCGAAGTGGGTCACCTCAATATCGGGGCCGGACGGGTGGTATATCAGGACCTGGTAAAGATCAACATTGCCTGCCGGGACAACAGCATTCTGAAAAATCCCGAAATCGTTCAGGCGTTCACCTATGCCAAGGAAAACGGGAAGCAGGTGCATTTTATGGGCCTGGTTTCCAATGGCGGGGTGCACAGCTCGGAACAACACCTGTATAAATTGTGCGATATCGCCAAGGAGTACGGTATCGAAAAGACGTTCGTACACTGCTTCATGGATGGTCGTGATACCGACCCTCACAGCGGAAAAGGGTTTATTGAAGAACTGCAGGCACACCTGACCCGGTCGACCGGGAAGATCGCTTCGGTTGTCGGACGTTATTACGCCATGGACCGCGACAAACGTTGGGAACGTATCAAGGAAGCGTACGATCTGTTGGTGAACGGTATCGGCGAAAAGACGACGGATGCGGTGGCCGCCGTGCAGAAGTCGTATGACGAAGGGGTGACCGACGAGTTTATCAAACCGATCGTATGTGTGGATGAAGCGGGTCAGCCGCTGGGGACCATTCAGGAAGGCGATATGGTGATTTTCTTCAACTTCCGGAACGACCGTGCCAAGGAATTGACCATCGTACTGACCCAGCAGGATATGCCGGAATTCGGTATGAAGACGCTTCCGTTGTATTATTGTACGATGACGCCGTACGATGCCACGTTCCAGGGATTGCATATCCTGTTCAATAAGGAAAACGTGGTCAATACGATCGGAGAGTATGTCTCCAAGCAGGGCTTGAATCAGTTGCGTATTGCCGAAACCGAAAAATACGCTCACGTGACCTTCTTCCTGAATGGCGGTCGTGAAGAAAAATTCGAAGGGGAAGAACGTATTCTGGTGCCTTCGCCCAAGGTGGCCACGTATGACCTGCAGCCCGAGATGAGTGCTTATACGGTGGCTGATAAACTGGTTGAAGCGTTGAATACTCAAAAATTCGATTTCATCTGCCTGAACTTTGCCAATGGCGATATGGTGGGGCATACGGGGGTATACGATGCGATTTTTAAAGCCGTCAAAGCCGTGGATGCCTGCGTGAACAAGGTGGTGGAAGCGGCCAAGGCCAACGGCTATGAAGTGGTGATCATTGCCGATCACGGGAATGCCGACCATGCCGAAAATGCCGACGGATCGCCCAATACGGCTCACTCGCTCAACCCGGTGCCCATTATCGTGGTATCGGATCGTGCCAAGGCCGTTCATAACGGGGTGTTGGCCGATGTGGCTCCCACGGTATTGAAACTGATGGGGCTCAGTCAGCCGGCAGAGATGACCGGAAAACCGCTGGTGGATTTGTAATCGCGCGCAGCGAGAGGAAACGGAACCGGGATGGCGATCGCTGTCCCGGTTTTTTTGTGGGCTTGCGGACCGGTTTTGCGGGGAAGGGGGAGGGTGAGAATCGGGTACCGGGTACCAGGACCGTATCTGTCCGGATCCGATTATTGGGGAAAAATGTTTTGGAAAAGGTGTCGTGGAATCCTTGGCTGTCGGGATGATTGGAAAAGTGCGGATTCCGGACAGGAAAGAAAGCCTGGAACGTAGGCTTTTATACTATATAAAAGGAGAGGAACGATCGGTTAAGGCATTTCGTCGAGCAGATCGCGGATAACGACCGAAGCGCAATGACAGCCGAACAGGGCCGGCATGTAGGAGATCGTGCCGACGTTCGATTTTTTGTGGGTCTCTTCGCACAGAATCATGCTCCCTTCCCGGACGGGCTCCGGGGAGAAAACGACCCGGAATCCGCGCCGTATGTCCAGTTTGTGGAGTCGTTTGCGCAGCATGTGGGCCAAGGGACAGTGATGCGATTTGGAAATATCCTTGATTTCGAGCAGGGTCGGGTCGGTTTTGGCACCGGCTCCCATGGAACTGACTAACGGGATGTTTCGATCCAAAGCTCCTTTGATGAGGGATACTTTGGGGGTGAGGGTGTCGATGGCATCGACTACATAGTCGAAACCTTCGTCCAACAGGGCGTCGATGGCGGCTCCTTGCAGGTATTCGTGGCGGGCCGAGAGACGGAGTGCCGGATTGATATCGAGCAGACGTGCGGCCAAAACGTCGGCTTTGGAGGCGCCTACGGTGCTGTGCAGGGCAATCAGCTGTCGGTTGATGTTCGAAGGGGCGATCCGGTCGGCATCCACGATCGTCAGACTGCCGATTCCGCTTCGGACCAGCATTTCGGCGGCATAGGCCCCTACGCCCCCCAGCCCGACGACCAATACGCGGGCTTCGGTCAGACGGGCGAGCTTTTCGGCGCCCAACAGCAGTTCGGTACGTTCCATCCACTCGTTCATAGGCTCTGGCGTAGGTTGAAAAGACGTTGAAAGTTGGTATAAACAATCGCTTGAAGACGTTCCATGGGCAGTTGCCGTTCTTCGGCCGCACGTTCGTAAATCTTTCTCAACGGGAACTCGGTCTGGGTGTCGGTTTCCAAAAACAGCCGGTCGGGTGGGGTGATCCTCAGGGAAGCCCGGGCTTTGGGAGAACGGAAAAGCCCGCGTCCGTACGAGAGATGACAGCCGACAGACAGCAACCGTTCGGCCAATTGGGGCGAACCGCTGAATCCATGTATGACGGTCGGTATGGGCGGCAACTCTTGTAAGGCGGAAAACAACTCTTCCCAGGCCCGAACGCAGTGTAGGATGATCGGCAGACGTCGTTCGGCAGCTTCCTCTCCCTGGCGGTGCAGCCAATAGACCTGACGGTGGCGTTCCGTCACGGTGCGGGCCGTATGAAAATCCAATCCGATCTCTCCGATGGCTACGGTCTGAGGGGTGATCGAATCCCGGAATCTGTGGAGAGTCGAAGGGTCTTCGTTCAGATTTTGAGCGTCCCAGGGGTGGATTCCGGTCGAGTAGGGACGTCCGGGCAGCGGAGCCGGAGCCAAGGCATCATGGGCATAGACGGATACTTGATGCGGCACGTGCGGTCCATGGGTGTGTATGTCGACCAGCGGAAAATCCATGCGGGTAGAGTCAGTGCGGCAAAGGTAGGGATTTCGCCTGAAAAATCTGCGGAAAATTTTTATCTTTGTGTCTGCTTCTCAAAACTTAATCCTGTTTATTCCATGAAACGAGCACTGATATCGTTGGCGACCTTGTGCCTCTGGGGTACGCTGGCGGCTCAGGAGACCGATACGTCGGCTCCGAAAACGCAGGAGGCCGAAAAATTCGTTTTTACCGATCGGTCGTCCGTACCCTATACGTCGATCAAAAACCAGGCCCGTTCGGGCACCTGTTGGAGCTTTGCCGGAATCGCCCTGTTGGAGAGCGAAGCCTTGCGTCAGGGTTGCGACACGGTCGATCTGTCCGAAATGTGGGTGGTGCGTCATGCCTATTATGAAAAGGCGGTGCGTTATGCCCGCATGCACGGAAATACCAACCTCGGCCCGGGAGGTATTCTGGAAGATGTAACCTATATTGCGGGTCGCTATGGCGTGGTGCCCGAGTCGGTTTATCCGGGTTTGAATTATGGTACCGAACAGCATGTGCACGGCGAACTGGATGCGGTGATCAAAGCCTATATGGATGCCGTAGTCTCCAATCCCAACCGAACCCTGACTACCGCCTGGAAAGAGGGTCTGAACGGCATTCTGGATGCCTATTTGGGGACTTGTCCCGAAACGTTTACGGCGCCCGATCCCCGTACGGGCGACCCGAAAACCTTTACGCCGACCTCCTATCGCGACGCTTTGGGCCTGCGGACGGATGAGTATATGCAGTTTACCTCCTTCACGCATCATCCTTTCTATCGGCCTTTCGCCCTGGAAATTCCCGATAACTGGAACTGGTCGCTGTTCTATAACGTGTCGTTGGATGAATTGGAATCGCTGATCGATGCCTCGTTGGCGGCCGGTTATGCCGTAGGATGGGCTTCCGATGTCAGTGAAAAGGGATTTGTGGCCCGTTTGGGTTTCGCCATCCTGCCGACCGACAAGACCGATGAAATGAGCGGTTCGGATCGGGTTCGCTGGATCGGCCTGACTCCGCAGGAACGCGAAAAGATGTTGGCCTCGCCCGAGGGTCCCATGCCGGAAATCACCGTTACCCAGGAGGTTCGTCAGCAGGCCTTCGACAATTACCAGACGACGGACGATCACGGGATGCTGATTGTGGGCTCGGCCGTGGATCAATATGGCAACAAATTCTACAAAGTGAAAAATTCGTGGGGTGAAGAGCGCAGTTTGTATCAGGGCTGTTTTTATGCTTCACGCGCTTTCGTTCTGGCCAAGACAACCGGTATTCTTGTTAATAAAATAACAGTGCCACAGGCGATTAGCCAAAAAACAGGTATGTGATTGCCTGTAAAGGAGTTCCATTTTTGGACTTTCGGTGCCGGAAAATGTAAAACGAGAATTATTTCCTAACGAAAAAAGGCGTCCGATTGTTATGAAGTCCCGAAAATAAAGTGTACTTTTGCAAGCGTAAAAAAATTCTTGAAATTTTTTAATAATCTTACTTATATCAACATGTCGAAAGTCATCAAATTGAAAAAAGGTCTCGACATCAAACTGGTGGGGGAAGCTCGCAAGGAACTTACCCAGCTGCCTTTGCTTCCGACTTATGCGATTTGTCCCGAAGATTTCATGGGGCTTACGCCTAAGTTGTTGGTGAAGGTAGGTGATACGGTCAAAGCCGGGACAGCGTTGTTTTTCGATAAGTACCGTCCCGAGGTGTTGGTCGCCTCGCCGGTAAGCGGAACGGTTACGGCCGTCAACCGTGGCGAAAAACGCAAAATCCTGAGCGTGGTCGTGACCACCGCCGGAGAACAGACCTACGAGTCGTTCCAGGTTCCAGCCCTGGAGTCGGCCTCCAAGGAAGATGTGACCCGTACGATCTTGCAGTCGGGTCTGTGGCCTATGCTGATTCAGCGTCCTTACGGGATTATCGCCAATCCCGAAAGCGTCCCCAAGGCGATTTTCGTTTCCGGTTTCGATTCGGCACCCTTGGCTCCGGATATGAATTTCGTGTTGGCCGACGAACTGGACAACCTCAATGCCGGATTCGCTGCGCTGGGTAAACTGACCGCCGGGAAAGTTCACCTGAGCCTGAAGGCCGGGACGAACGGCGTGTTGAACCAGGTGAAAGGCGTCGAATTGCACACCTTCGAAGGTCCTCATCCGGCCGGAAACGTAGGGGTGCAGATCCACCATATCGATCCGATCAATAAGGGCGATATCGTCTGGACGGTCGATGTACAGAATGTGGCCATTCTGGGTCGT
>CALVFO010000006.1 GCA_944326855.1 uncultured Alistipes sp.
CCCTGGACGCCATCGATTTCGATTCGAAACAGCAGTACAATAAAACCCGTGCGCCCCGTCGGAACGAAGCGGTCAACCTGGTCGAATCGCCTTATTTCGTCACCAATGTGGTGGAAGTGAGCGGCGAGCTCCAGCGTAACCACGAAGACAAAGACTCTTTCGTGATCTACATGGGCACCGAAGGCTCTCTGGAGCTGATCTGGAAAGATGGCCAGGAAACCATCGCCCAGGGAGAGACCGTTCTGGTTCCGGCCTGTCTGGATGCGGTGACCCTCCGAGGAGAAGGTCGGGTATTGGAAGTGTACATGCAGTAATCTTTTTGAATCCACGCTCATGGGATACGAAGCGGAAAAACAACGTCAACTGGACATGCGTTACCTGCGCATGGCGCGTATCTGGGCCGAAAATTCCTACTGTGTCCGCCGACAGGTAGGGGCGCTGATCGTCAAGGAAAAGATGATTATCTCGGACGGTTACAACGGCACGCCTTCGGGTTTCGAAAACGTATGCGAAGACGAAATAACCGGACAAACCAAGCCTTACGTCCTGCATGCCGAAGCGAACGCCATCACCAAGGTGGCCAAATCGAGCAACAGCAGTGAAGGAGCCACCCTGTACGTCACCGCTTCGCCCTGCATCGAGTGCGCCAAACTGATCATCCAGAGCGGTATCCGGCGAGTCGTCTATGCCGACAGCTACCACAGCACCGACGGAATCGATCTGCTCAAACGGGTAGGGATCGAAATCGTCCAATTGGAACTGGACTGACGCCGAGCGGGATCCCGCATGTTTTCGGTCTTTTCGAGGACCGCTTTCCGTAGCGCATTTCGTCGATACGACCCTTTCGTCGTTTTGCAAAGACCTTTTAGCGATCGTGAAACGAACACAGGTATGAAGAAAGAGAAAAAAGAACGCTACATCCATGAGGAGCTTCCGCCCTACCGGTCGATGCTCTCCTCCTATCGCCATGGAGACTACCGGCTGGTAAAAGTCTATGTCGAAGGGTATGACGACGTAGCGTTTTGGCGCGGCATTTTCGACGATTACGAAACCGATCGGTTACGTTTCGAAATCAGCGTTCCTCCCCGCGAAGATCTGGCCAAAGGCAAACGGGTCTTACTGGATATGATTCCCCGCAGCAACCGCAATATGATTCTGTGCGTGGACAGCGATTTCGATTACCTGTTCAACGGTCACAACGAACAGTCGCGGCTGGTGAATGAATCGCCCTACCTGTTCCACACCTATGCCTACGCTACGGAAAACTTCCTGTGCTACCCGCCCTCTTTGCATCGGGTATGCGCCCGGGCCACCAAAAACGACGCCATGATCTTCGACTTCGAAGCCTTCATGGCCAGTTACTCGCAAATCATCTATCCCGTCTTTTTGTGGTACGTCTATTCGGCCCGTCGCAAAAGCGAAAAGGCCTTTACCCTGACGGATTTCCGCAGTACGGTACGCCTGAACTATCTCGACCTGAACAACGACGGCGAACATACCCTGGCCTGGTTACAACGTCAGATAGACAAACGCGTCCATTCGCTGGAACACAGCAACCCGGAATGGATCCCGGAAGTAAAGCAATTGGGCGAAGAGATTTCGCTGTTCGGCGTGACACCGTACAACGTCTACCTGTTCATGCAGGGCCACACCCTGCTGGACAACGTCGTGATGATTCTGTTGAATGCCGTCTGCGAGCGTCTGCGCGACATGTCGACCCAGCGCATCACGGCCGGCACCAAACAGGGCGTTGCCCTGAAAAACGAACTGAGCAATTACAACAATTCCCTGCGTAACGTCCGGGAAGTGCTGCTGGACAACGAACATTATCAGGATTGCTTTTTGTATCACAAACTCCGGCAGGACATCGAACGGTATGTCGCCACCCTTCAATAAACCATTCCTCCGAAACCCCGTAAACTATGGCCGAATTCATCCATGATTTTCCCGCCCGGCTCTACGAAACGACCCGTAACCTGACCCGAGAAGTCCCCTCAACGGTAGCCACCCGTCATTTCGTGGACGCCCTGACCAACCTGCTGTTCCCGGTACGCGAAAAAAGAAATCTCAGCCGGGCCGAAATACAGGTACGGTGGGAAAGTCTGCAAATCGATTTTCTGGAAATTATCAGTCCTTTGTGCCAGGGAATGGATTGCTGTTGTCAGAATCTGACCGAAAAGTTTTTCGGAGAGATTCCCTCGCTGTACGACCAGTTGCTGGAGGATGCCTCGGTATTCGAACAATCCGACCCCGCCGCCCGATGCGTCGAAGAGGTCATCCTGTGTTATCCGGGCTTTTATGCCGTGATGGTCTACCGCATCGCCCACATCATGTACCGTCTGGGCATTCCGATCCTGCCCCGGGTCATCACCGAGTATGCCCACAGCTGCACGGGGATCGACATCAACCCCGGAGCCCGTATCGGAGCACATTTCTACATCGACCACGGCACCGGCATCGTCATCGGAGAGACCACCATCATCGGAAACAACGTAAAAATCTACCAGGGAGTAACCCTCGGAGCTACGTTCGTCACCAAGGATCTCTGCGGCCAACAGCGCCATCCGACCATCGAAGACAACGTGATCATCTATGCCGGAAGCACCATTTTGGGCGGCAACACCGTGATCGGACACGACACGATCATCGGCGGGAACGTCTGGCTGACCGAATCGGTTCCACCATATTCGACCGTCTACCACAAACCGGAAGTATTTATCAAAGGGAACCAGCTGTGCTCTCCCGAAGAAGAACGCCGACTGTAACTCACCCTCGAACACCATGATCAACTTGAGAAATCTGCTTCGCAACGACTATACGACCCTGTTGTGCCGCTTATTGCTGCTGTATGTTCTGTGGTTCCTGTGCCGAATCGTATTTTATGGGACCAACCACGTGGCTATCGGGCCCATCGAATGGGCCGAATGGCCCGGACTGCTGCGGGGAGCCTGGACTTTCGACACGGTTTCGATTCTGTATGTCAACTCGTTATTCATTCTGCTGTCGCTGCTGCCGTTCCGTTTCCGCGAACGGGCGGGGTATCGTCGGGGGTTGAAAATTCTCTTTCTGACGGTCAATACGTTGGCCCTGCTGATCAATGTGGCCGACGGAGTCTACTTCCGAAATGCCCGCAAACGATTCACTTCCGACGAATTTTCCTACCTGAGCAACAACGACAACAACCTGCCCGTGGTGCTGAAGGCCATCGGCGAAAACTGGTGGCTGCTACTGTGGTTCGCCCTGCTGGTGTGGTTATTATGGGTCGGCTACCGCAAAATCAAATACCATCCCACCCGCATCCAAAACCGTTGGGCCTATTTCGGCGTCAACCTGGGATTGCTGTTGATTTCGGTGGGGCTGATCATCGGTGCCATCCGAGGCGGATTCAGCCGACAAACCCGCCCCATCACCCTGAGCAACGCCACCCAATATACCGCTTCGAGCACCAAGGCCAACCTGATTCTGAGCAATCCGTTCTGCATCCTGCGTACCGCCGGGAACCGATCCATCTCCTACACCAAATTTTTCGACCAGCCGACACTCGACTCCCTGTATACACCTTATCACTATCCGGATGGGGGAGCCCCCTCGCTGGGTCGACGCAATGTGGTCGTGTTCATTCTGGAAAGTTTTTCCGCCGAACATTCGGGCCTGCTCAATCCCGATCTCTACCCCGACGGGAAAGGGTTCACTCCCTTTCTCGACAGCCTGATGCGCGAAGGATACTATTTCACCAACGCCTACGCCAACGGACGCAAATCCATCGAGGCCCTGCCGTCGGTGCTCTCCTCGATTCCCTCTTACCGGACGTCGTTCGTGCTGATGCCTCAGGCACTTTCGCGCATGGATGCCATGCCTTCCATCCTCGCCGAACAGGGATACGCCACCTCGTTCTTCAACGGCTCCTCCCGCGGATCGATGGGCTTCGGGGCCTATGCCACGCTGGCCGGCATTCAATCCTATTACAGCCGGGAAGATTATGAAGCCCTTCACGGCCGGGACGATTTCGACGGATACTGGGGCATCTGGGACGAACCTTTCCTGCAATACATGGCCGAAACCCTTTCGAAAACCCCGCAACCGTTTTTCGCTTCGGTTTTCACGCTCACGTCCCATCATCCGTTTGTCGTTCCCGATCGCTATCGGGATTCCCTGCCGAAAGGAAAAACCAAAGTTCATCCCGGGGTCGCCTATACCGACATGGCCCTGCGTCGTTTCATGGAGACCGCCTCGCGGCAACCGTGGTACGACAGCACCCTGTTCGTTTTCGTCGCCGATCACGTCTCTTCGGAAACCTTCGCGCCCAAAACCCTGACGCCCACGGGGAATACCCATATCATCTATTTCCTGTATACGCCGGACGGCGCCATCCGGGGCGCCGATTCGGGCATCACCCAACAGATCGACATCATGCCCACAGTGCTGGGATTACTGGGGAACCGGAAGCCCTATTTCGCGTTCGGGCGCGATGTGCTGCACGAATCCGGACGACGAGCCATGGCGATCAACTGCGTCGAAGAGAACTACCAGGCCATTACCGACTCGATGGTCCTGTTTTTCAATGGCAACGAAGCCGTATCGGCTTTCGCGTTGCGAGACACGCTCCAGCGTCATGATTTGCTAAAAACTCCCACGCCCTATCTCGAAGCAATGGAAACCGAACTGAAAGCCCGTCTCCAACAATACTACCAACATGTGGAAAAAGGGGACTACCTGGTCAAAATGGCTCCGACCGTATCTTCCGATACAATCGAAATCCCTGCGGCATCGGAAGATACCCTTGCGATCCTCTAAAAGAGACTAAAAGCCGTTCCGGAGCTCCGATTATTCCCGAAATTTCGTATCTTTGATGCACTTCGTTCGCAGAGTATCCTCTATCGGATTCCGGACCTGCAACAAGCCGAAGTCCGTCAGCGGCAGACGAAAAGAGCAATAGCATGGAAAACTTCATCGTATCGGCGCGCAAATACCGTCCGGCCACCTTTCAGTCGGTAGTCGGGCAGAAACATATCACTTCGACGCTCAAGAATGCGATTGCACGGGCTCAATTGGCCCATGCCTATCTGTTTTGCGGGCCGAGAGGGGTGGGCAAAACGACCTGCGCCCGTATCTTCGCCAAAGCGATCAACTGCCAGCATCTCACGGCCGAAGGCGAAGCCTGCAATGAATGCGAATCGTGCCGGGCTTTCAACGAAGGCCGCTCGTTCAACATCCACGAACTGGACGCCGCCTCGAACAACTCGGTGGACGACATCCGCAACCTGACCGATCAGGTTCGCATCCCGCCCCAGGTGGGTCGTTACAGCGTGTACATCATCGACGAAGTCCACATGCTCTCCCTGCAGGCTTTCAACGCCTTCCTCAAAACGCTGGAAGAGCCTCCCGCTCATGCGATTTTCATCCTGGCCACCACCGAAAAACACAAGATCATTCCCACGATCCTGTCCCGTTGCCAGATTTACGACTTCAATCGCATCCGGGTCGAAGATACCGTGGAATACCTCAAATACATCGCTTCGCAGGAAGGGATAAGCTACGACGACGAATCGCTGCACGTCATTGCCCAAAAGGCCGACGGCGGGATGCGTGATGCGCTGTCGATGTTCGACAAGGTGGTTTCGTTCTGCGGGAACCAATTATCGGTAGCCGAAGTGGCCAGTACGCTCAACGTATTGGATTACGACACCTATTTTACTGTCACCGACCATATTCTCGCCGGGGATTATACCCAGGCGCTATTGCTTTTCGACGAAATATTACGCAAAGGTTTCTCGGGCCAAACGTTCGTAGCAGGGCTCAACAGCCATTTCAGGGATTTGCTCATGTGCAAGAATCCTCAAACCTTGCCGTTGCTGGAGGTGACCGGCAGCGTGGCGGAGCGCTATAAGGCCCAGGCCGTTCAGTGTCCTGTCCCGCTGCTTTTCGAGGGAATCAATTTATTGACGGCCGTCGATTCCTCGCTGCGAACAGCCACCAACCAACGTTTGCACGTAGAACTGGGTCTGATGAAACTTTGCGGACTCGGTCAAAAAAAAAATAACGACACCCTGACGCCCCAACTGCCGCCCCTGACGGGAGCGGCTGCAACTTCGGACGGCTCTCGTACAGCCACCTCCGGAGGCAACTGTCCAGTTTCCGCATCCGTCGCATCAAACCCCGCTTCACCGACCAATGTACGACCGGCAGGTCCAACAGGGACTATTCCCAGAGAAACTCCACCGATCGTTTCGGCCACCCGTCCGGTAGCGATGGAACCCGCGGGAAAAATTCCGACCTCAAAAGAGGTTATCTCCACCCCGCCAACCCCTGCTGCCCCTCGGACAGCCCCGGCCGCAACCAACCCGGACGCTCCGTCCGCAGCCGTTCCGGCAGACCCGGCATCTCCGACAACCACCGCTCCGGCATCCCCGGTGCAGACAGAGGCCTCCTTTTCGGGTTCGGCCATGCCGACTCCGACCGCTTCATTCATCCAGAGTTCCCTTTCAACGGATGCGACCTCCCGGCCCGCATCGATTCTGTCGGGCCGCTCGATTCTTTCCATCCTCAACAACGCACAACCTGCACCGACAACGGAAGAAGAACCCGACGAAGAGACCAGCCTGGAAGAGACGGTCGATATCGACGATACCGTAGAAGAAACGCTCATACAAGGATGTGCCCGTTTCGCCCGGGAGCTAATGGAAACGCGTCCGCGCATGGGCAATATTTTCCAAGAGGCGAAAATCACGACCAATCGGGTTTCATTGAATGTTCCCAACGAATCCTCCTACGATGAATTGATGCATTCGCTCAGCGAGATGAAAATGCGTCTGGCCGAGATCAGCGGGCTGCATGTCCCCATCGATTTCGAGGTCAAAATCACCTCCGACACCAAAGGATTGAAACCCATCAAAGTCGAAGACCGACTTCGCTACCTGACTCAAAAAAATCCGCTATTGACCACCCTGCGGCAGAAGCTGGAGTTAGACGTGGAATAATCTCCGAAAGAATAAGAAAAGGGGGAAACACGTGCATCAGTCTTCCAGTTGCACCGTTCTCACGGAGACCCGTTTTTCTGTTTGGGTGGTGTTGTCGTAAAGAAACCGGGCAGACCTCCTGAATCGGGTAAGGCAGACTCGTCTTTCTCCATGGTTCGAGATCCATTCCGAGGCCAGACCGGCGCCCTGGTATCCCTGGTATCTTCCGATCCCGTCCCCACAACGTCCCTTTACCCGCCAAACGGTTGTTCGACGTCCGACACAGGCAAAAGTCGCCGTTTCATTGCCGGGTCTACCGTGATCTACGAACGATCATTCTCGCGAGCCGCCTCCCGCAAACAAAATTCCGTCAAGATTTCGGCCGAACGTTCGGGCTCCTCGATAAATCCCATATGGCCCGAATGATCCAGCCAGGCCACCTCGGCCTGAGGTTGAGCGGCAATTATCGTTTCTGCAGCCTCCACCGGAATGAACTCATCCATCCGTCCGAAAATAAACAACTGAGGAACAGCCAGATTACGCAACATTTCGTTCTGGTCTTTGCGCTGGATCAAACCGCCCAACAAGGCAATAATTCCCTCGTCTTCGCTCATACTGATGAGCTCTTCCTGTTGAGCGATCCGTTCCCGCAAACGCCGACGATTCACTTCGGCAAACCCTTTGGGCGCAAACAAGGTCGCGATCGTCTCCTTTTTACCGGCCCGAATCAGCTCGATTTCCCGACGACGATTTTCCTTTTTCTCTTCGGTATCGGGATTCGGCGTCGAATGGAACAGGACCAAACCCATCAGGTATTCGGGGTATGCCGCCGCAAACGCCTCGGCCACATATCCGCCCATGGAATGTCCCACCACGAAACAACGGGTTATCCCCAACTTGTCGAGAACTCCTTTGAGCACCTCGGCGACGAACTCCATCGTATGTACCTCACCTTTGACCTGCGAGATACCATGGCCGGGAATATCGATCGCCACCACCCGGAAATGAGGCGTCAACAAACTTGTAAAGTCCTCCCACACTTCCAACGATTCGAGATATCCATGCAGCAGCACGATCACCGGGCCTTGTTTACCCCGATCGCTGATGCGCAAAGCCGTTCCGGCGGCTACCATAAATTTTTCCATATCATCTCCTCTGATTACCGACAGAAGCGTTTCCGACGGGAACACCCCACGCAACGAGTCTTCTCGCTCCGAATCGCGATCGCCGTACCCCTTCTGAAAAAATGGCCGCCTTCCAGCGACCATCCCATTTATCTTAACCTGTTGAATCCGGTGTTACTTCCGAGTCGGGAGTTCTTCATCCTCGAAGTCTTCTTCGTCCTCGTTCTCCTCTTCGTCCTCTTCCTCGTCCCACTCATCCTCGTCCCATTCATCCTCCAGATCGTCATCCCGATCCTCTTCGTCATCGTCGAAATAATCCAGAATCGAATCTTTCTTTCTCACTCGGATCAACTCCATATCTTCCTCCTCATCGATTTGGCTGTACAAAACATGCCGTTCTTTACCGCTTTTTCTGATCGGATCAAGTTTGGAAGCCCGTTTCATCGAATCTTCAGAGCCGAAATCGTTTCCCCGGCTCCGGAAATCTTTGGTTGCTTTCATGAAATAATGACAATGGTACGTTAATACGTTAAAAATAGTTACGGATTCAGTATTCCGGATGACTCACAGGACAATTTTAAGGATAATTTTTGAAATTCCGTCTTCCGTAACGCACTTTTTTAAAGGAAATTTACGTCGATTTTCCCGTCAAACACCTTACGTGCCGGCCCCGTCAAGACAATTCCGGAGAAGCGATCTCCGTCGCGAACGGCAAACCGTACACCGAGCGTACCCCCCGGAACATCGATGCGAAATTGAGTCTGTCGGCTGTCGGCATGCAGTACCGCTGCCAACACCGAAGCCGTCACCCCCGTTCCGCACGCCAGGGTTTCATCCTCCACCCCCCGTTCGAAGGTGCGGACGCGGATATGACCATCCGAAACCCATTCCACAAAATCGACATTGGTTCCTCCTCCGGCCTCGAACCGACGATCGTGACGAATGCGGGCTCCTCTCGTCCTGACATCCAGTTGATCCAGATTCTGCACGAACTCCACATAATGAGGCGAGCCCGTATTGAGAAAATATCCGGTCTCGAGCCGTTCCACCCGTGACACATCGACCATTCCCAATGCCACGATAGCTCCGGCACCGTCGGCCTCCAAGGACAACAAGTCGGCCGTATGAAGGCCATCCACTCCCCGAAACTCCTTGTGCAGGCCCCCGATTCCCAGATGATGAGCGAACAGCGCGATACAACGTCCACCATTGCCGCACATGGTCGATTCTCCTCCATCGGCGTTGAAATAACGCATCCGAAACTCCGAGACGCTATCGGCTTCGAGCATCATCAGCCCATCGGCCCCGACGCCCCGATGACGATCGCACAGGGCCGCTACCCGTTCCCGACCCGGATCGAAGCTCTCATGACGGGCATCTATCAACACGAAATCGTTTCCGGCTCCCTGATATTTACTGAAATTCAACATTTTCTACACTATTCTCTTCCGGCACATTCCGGCCCGGTCTCCCGGATCGACGCTCTCTTTCCCGGGGCTTTCCAACCCGATCGGACCGTACGCAAATATGGGGATTTTTCGGGAAACTCTTTCCGCTTTGAAAAAAATAACGGATATTTGTGATTTGGGGCCATAGGCATACCCCATATCCCATCTGCCTTCATACAAATATCCCTTCAAATCGCTATGATACCAGCTATTCAATCCCATCGTACGGTACGCCGTTACAAGTCCGATCCGATTCCCGAGGAGACACTGACCCGTATTCTGGAAGCAGGAACCCGCGCCTCCAATACCGGCAACATGCAATTATATAGTCTGATCGTCACAACCGATCCGGCCGTCAAAGAGGAACTGGCCCCGCTGCATTTCAATCAACCGATGGTCACCCAGGCCCCGGTGGTCATTACCTTCTGTGCCGACATACACCGTTTTTCGCTTTGGTGCCGTCAACGGGGAGCCGAACCGCGTTACGACAATTTCGTCTGGTTCGTCAATGCGGCCATCGACAGTCTGCTGGCCTCGGAAAACGTCGCCCTGGCCGCCGAAGACGAAGGATTGGGAATCTGCTATTTGGGAACGACCACATACAACGCTCTGGAAATCGCCGAAGTACTGCACTTGCCTCAGGGCGTATTGCCGGTAACGACCCTCACGATGGGATATCCTGAAGTTTTACCCCCACTGACCGATCGACTTCCTTTGGAAGGAGTCATACACCGCAATCGGTATCAAGACTATACCCCCGAAGCCATCGATCGCATCTGGGCCGAACGGGAAGCCTCCGAAGAGACAAAAGAACTTCTGGAAACCAACCAGTTGCCCAACCTGGCCCGCATTTTCACCGAACGACGATACACGGGAACGGACAATGTCCTTTTCTCGCGCAAATATTTCGAAGCCCTCGAAAAACAGGGTTTCTTCAACCAATAGATTTTCGGTCCGATGAGTGAAAAAGATTATGATCCGGTCATGCACAGCGCCGAGCATCTGCTCAACGGGGCTGTCGCCCGCCTGTTGGGTTGCGGACGGGCATTTTCGACCCACATCGAAAAGAAAAAATCGAAATGCGATTTTCATTGCGACCGTAACCTCACCGCCGAAGAGTTGGAAACGCTCGAAAAGACGGTCAACGAACAGATCGCTGCGGAAGTGGAAGTATGGGACGAACACATGGGCCTCGAACAAGCATCCGGACAATACAGCCTCTCCCGGCTGCCGGAAGGAGCTACCGACGTGCGGATCGTCCACATCGGGAATTACGACGCCTGTCCCTGCATCGGGGCGCATGTGGCCAACACCCGCGAAATCCCGCCTCTGCTCATTGTTTCCAGCGACTGGAACGACGGCGTGCTGCGGGTTCGCTTCAAATTGAACCATTCTGCAAAGAATCTTTAACGGACACTCTCAGCGCACAATCTCCGGTATGAACGGCAGACGATGGATGGTATATGGGGGAGCGATGCTCCTGCTCACGGCACTCTCTTCGTGCAGTGTGACCCGCCACATCCCTTCCGGAGAGTACCTGCTCAACCGAACCGAAATCAAAATCGAGAAAGACCACGGACTGAGCAAGGACGAACTGGTCACCCAATCCGAACTCGACAAATACGTCCGCCAACATCCGGCCAAACGGTTTCTGGGCACCAACCTGCCCAGTGCGATCTACGTACAGGCCAATCCCAAGCGCAACACCTGGTGGAACCGGCTCAAGAAACGCATCGGCCACGAGCCCGTTTTGTTGGACACGGCCCTGACCCGTGCCTCCGCCGAAGGGATGAAGATCTACATGGATAGCCGCGGATTTCTCAACTCCAGCAGTTCATTCGTCATCGACACCCTCAAACGCAAAGCCCGTGTCACGTACGTGGTCAATCAGGGAGCGCCTTATCGGCTGGGCAAGATCGACTATCGTTTTCGGGACGATTTCGTACGCTCGGTTATTCTCAGCGATACGGCCGCCAGCTTACTCAAGAGCGGCCATATTTTCGACGTCAATGTATTGGACCGCGAACGGGCCCGAATCACCGATGACCTGAAAAACCGGGGCTATTATAATTTTTCGGTCAACAACATTTCCTACATCGCCGATTCGTTGCCCGGGGAGCGCATCATCAATCTGACGATGGTCGTCCGCCGATCGATGAGCGGATACGATGCCGACGGAGAGGCCATTCTGGAAAACAACCAGATTTACCGCATCCGCAACATTTACGTATTTTCGAACTACAATCCCACGCTGGCCGCCACCGACTCGCTCTATGAGCGCAAATTGGACACCCTGACCTACAAAGGGCTGCATATCATCTACGATATGCGGGAAAATGTCCGACCCGAAATTCTGCGCCGGGCGGTCAACCTGTACCCCAACTACCTGTACAATGCCGAAGCGGTACAACACACCTACGACAACCTGATTCGGCTGGGGTATTACCGCACCGCCAACATTCTTTTTACCGAATCGGCCGATTCGACCGTCGGCGACAACCTGGTCACCTTCGTAGGCGACGGAGCCGATACCACCCAACAGGCAACCTACACGACCGAACGGTACCTCGATTGTAAAATACTCTGCACGCCCACGACCCGTCAAAGCTATTCGATCGATATGGAAGGGGCCTTTTCGGACGACTATTTTGCCCTGATCGCCAAAGTGGGTTATCAGAACCGCAACCTGTTCCGGGGGGCAGGGCTGTTCGACGCCAGCATTCACGGAGGCTACGAATTTCTGCGCAAAGGACAGGCCGACCGACGGAACAATTCGTTCGAAGTGGGGGCCTCGGTTTCGTTTTCATTCCCGACTCTGCTCACGCCGTTCCGGGTCAACCGCTACAACCGGGCGTTCAACCCGCGTACGAAGATCGAACTGTCGTATACGATTCAGGATCGTCAATATTATCATCGGACCCTATCGGGCATCACCTGGGGATATCAGTGGGGCAATCACAAACGATCGACCTTCATGCTGCGCCCGATCGACATCAGCGTCATCAAACTTCAACGTATCGACCAGAATTTTCTCGACGAACTCAACAACCCCTACCTCAAACAAAGTTATCAGTCGCAGGTGATTGCCGGTTTGTCGGGTTCGTACGTATACAGCACCCAACAACGCGGAGCCCAGAACGGCTATCTGAACATGCGTTTCAATTACGAAACCAACGGCAATCTCCTCAACGGCATGTATGCCCTGTTCGGAGCCCACAAGGTGGAATCGACCCCGGAAGAGAGCGAACCCGGCGAACCGGTCGAAATTCCCGAAAAGACCTACCGCATTTTCGGAACCCCCTTCGCCCAATACTTTCGTCTGGACGCCAACATCGCCAAACAATTCGTGTTGGGAGAAAAGACCCGACTGGTCTATCGGTTTTATGCCGGATGGGGATTTGCCTACGGTAACTCGTCGACCCTGCCTTTCGACCGCATGTTTTACGCCGGAGGGATCAACAGCATGCGCGGTTGGGTTGCCCGTACCCTGGGCCCCGGGAGCAGCCAAACCGTAGAAAACAATGAAACCTCCGACATCCAGATCTTCCCCCACCAGGTCGGGAACTTCAAGTTGGAAACCAACCTCGAATTTCGGTTTCCGGTATGGGGTTTTCTGCACGGAGGCATTTTCTGCGACGTAGGCAACATCTGGTTCGCCCGCCAGGGAGACGTGCTCTCCGACGAAGCCTTCCGTTTCGACACCTTCTATAAACAGTTGGGATTCAACACCGGACTGGGATTGCGTTTCGACTTCAATTTCTTTGTTTTCCGCGTCGACTGGGGGATTCAACTCCACAACCCCAACCAACCTGCCGGACAACGCTGGGTCATCAAAAACTTTCAGTTGAAAAATACCTCGCTGAATTTCGGGGTAGGGTATCCGTTCTAAGTTCTGAGTTCTGAGTTCTGAGCCCCGAATCCTGAGCCCTGCTCCGAACAATACCCGGATTTGTTCCGGGAATCGGTCCCCGAACAATTCAGAAGCTGAATTTTTATTTTCTCTGATCAGGAGTTTCCAGTATTTCACCCAACAGTTTCCGCCTTTTCTGTTTCAATTCTTTTGCCGGACCGCAAACGAGACCGGTCCTTCCGAAACGACGTTTCCATATCGAAGCCGAAGAGAGTAACGATCCGAAAGTAATCCGAGAAGAAACCTGGAAAGCGACCTGAAAAAGGAGCGCATGACTGCCCATGCGCTTCCAAGCCCGGTACGCTTCTTGCAACTTATCAATAAATTCATACGTCCCGACACCAAATCCCACGTTATTTTGGTACCTTTGTGACGATTATAGAGATATTATGGTAAAGAAGAAGAAAAAGTCCTCCAAGGGGAGGACCTCCCAACACGACATGTCGGCCCTGATCACGGAACTGTTCCGCGCCATGCCCGACAAACGTTATTCGATTAAAAATCTGGTTTCGGCCACTGC
Organism: uncultured Alistipes sp.; assembly: GCA_944326855.1. Lineage (GTDB taxonomy): Bacteria > Bacteroidota > Bacteroidia > Bacteroidales > Rikenellaceae > Alistipes_A. The sequence goes on from CALVFO010000006.1 coordinate 13,959, forward strand.
CGCCACTACCCGTCAGGAAAAAGACGACGTGCGGGCCGTGGTACGCGCCCTGCTCGAATCGGGAACGATCGAACTGGTGGCCGAAGGCAAATACCGCCTCAGCCGTTCGAGTCGCCCCACCTTCGAAGGGAAAGTCGACATGACCTCTTCGGGCGCTTTGTATGTCATCGTGGACAGCCTTGACAGCGACATTTATGTCAACCCCCGCAATACGGCCCACGCCATGCACGGCGACCGGGTCCGCGTGGCCATTCTCCGCAAACGCAAAGGCTCGATGAGCCATCCGGAAGGAGAAGTGGTCGAAATTCTCGAACGTTCACCCCAACGCTATGTAGGAATCGTGGAGCTTTCCCCGAACTACGCCTTCGTCAAAGTCGATAACCGCAAGATCGGAACCGATATTTTCGTTCCTCTTCGTAGTCTGAACGGGGCCAAAGACGGCCAAAAAGTCATCGTCAAGATCACCGATTGGCCCGCTACGCTGAAAAATCCTCAGGGCGAAATCATCGACATTCTGGGCACCCCGGGAGACAACAACACCGAAATGCACGCCATTCTGGCCGAATACGATCTTCCGTACAGCTACCCGGAAGAGGTCGAAAAAGCGGCCCGGCAAATTCCGGATACCATCTCGGAAGAAGAGATCGCCTCACGCCGCGACTTCCGACAGGTAACAACCTTCACCATCGACCCCGACGATGCCAAAGACTTCGACGACGCCCTCTCGATCCGACGCCTTTCCAACGGGAATATCGAAGTAGGGGTTCACATCGCCGATGTCACCCATTACGTCCATCCGGGCGATGTGATCGACACCGAGGGTCAGAGTCGGGCCACCTCGGTCTACTTGGTGGACCGTACCGTCCCCATGCTGCCCGAACGACTCTCCAACGAACTCTGTTCGCTGCGACCGCACGAAGAAAAACTCTGTTTCTCGGCCGTATTCGAACTGAACGAAGAAGCAGAAGTACAACAGGAATGGTTCGGCCGTACGATCATCTATTCCGATCGCCGGTTCACCTACCAGGAAGCCCAGCAAGTCATCGAAACCGGTCAGGGCGACCTGGCCGAAGAACTCCAGATCCTCAATGCGCTGGCCAAAAAACTGCGGACGGCCCGTTTCCGCAACGGTTCGATCAGTTTCGAACGCGAAGAGGTGAAATTCGATCTGGACGAAAACGGCAAGCCCCTGGGCGTTCACTTCAAGGTAATGCAGGACTCCAACCAGCTGATCGAAGAGTTCATGCTGCTGGCCAACCGTAAGGTCGCCGAATTCATCGGCCGCAAACGCAAGGGCGTACAAAACAGCGAACGGACCTTCGTGTATCGTATCCACGACAAACCCAATGCCGAAAAGCTGGATTCGTTGCGCAGTTTCGTCACCCGCTTCGGTTACCACATGAAACCGGAAGCCACCGGCAAAACCCTGGCCCGCGACATCAACAAGCTGATGAAAAATATCCACGGCAAACAGGAAGAGAACCTGATTTCGACGCTGGCGATCCGAACCATGGCCAAGGCCGTCTACTCGACCACCAATATCGGACATTACGGACTGGCGTTCGATTACTATACCCATTTCACCTCGCCCATCCGCCGCTATCCCGACATGATGGTACACCGCCTGCTGGCCCACTACCTGGCCGGCGGGAAATCCGAAAACAAGGAGTACTACGAAGAGTTGTGCGAACACTCTTCGGACATGGAACTGAGGGCCTCGGAGGCCGAACGCGCTTCCATCAAATACAAAATGGTGGAATTCATGCTCGACAAACTGGACCAGGAGTTCGACGGACACATCTCGGGCTGTACGGAGTGGGGGATCTACGTAGAATTGGATGAAACCCATATAGAAGGGATGGTTTCGGTACGGGATATGACCGATGACTATTACGCTTTCGACGAAACCCGTTACGCCATGGTCGGGCGCACCTCAGGCCGCAGCTATACGCTGGGCGACGAAGTTCGGATCCGGGTGGTCAGAGCCGACCTGGCCCGCAAACAACTGGATTTCGAACTGGTGGCCACCTACGATTTCCAGACTCATCGAGCCATACCGGTTCCCCCTTCACTCTAAAACCGAAGGATTTCGACACCGCGCCGTCCGTTGCGAAAAAAATTCGTAACGGACGCGCCATTTCAAGAGGTTCTGTTATATTTTTCTCGTTCCGACGCAGATTTGTTGCAGAAAAATTCTTTGAATGATATTTTTTTGCTATCTTTGTGCCCGATTTCGCCCCTCGCCAATGGGCGGAGTTGGCACGATGAAAGGTTTTTCGAGCGAAATGCACACGATTTTTAATGGGCACTATTTGCTTATTAATAAATTATATGTATTTTTGCCAACCCTAAATTGCTGCAAACTGCCGATGTAGCTCAGTTGGCCAGAGCAGCTGATTTGTAATCAGCTGGTCGGGGGTTCGAATCCCTCCATCGGCTCCATAACCACCCTGCCGGAAAAAGGAGGGAAGACGTTCTTACTATCGGGGAGATACCAAAGTGGCCAACTGGGGCAGACTGTAAATCTGCTGACTTCGTCTTCGTAGGTTCGAATCCTGCTCTCCCCACTGGCCGACAAAATACGATGCATGCGGAAATAGCTCAGTTGGTAGAGCATTAGCTTCCCAAGCTAAGGGTCGCGAGTTCGAGTCTCGTTTTCCGCTCCAGCCGTTCGGGAGCCCAAAACCCGAACCCAACCAAAGTTCACAAACCATCGTAGAAACACCATGCGGAAGTAGCTCAGTTGGTAGAGCATTAGCCTTCCAAGCTAAGGGTCGCGAGTTCGAGTCTCGTCTTCCGCTCCAAGCCGGGTTTGCCAGGGTTCCCGGCGCAGCAAACAGCAAAGGCAGCACAAAAATATTGGCAATTAATTCTTAAATAGATTTCAAACATGGCAAAAGAAAAATTCGACCGGTCCAAACCGCACGTAAACATCGGTACCATCGGACACGTAGACCACGGTAAAACTACCCTTACCGCAGCCATCACTACCGTATTGGCAAAACAGGGTCTTTCTGAACTTCGTTCTTTCGACTCGATCGACAACGCTCCCGAAGAAAAAGAACGTGGGATTACCATCAACACCGCTCACGTAGAATATCAGACCGCTAAACGTCACTACGCTCACGTAGACTGCCCGGGCCACGCCGACTATGTGAAGAACATGGTAACGGGTGCTGCTCAGATGGACGGTGCTATCCTGGTAGTTGCCGCCACCGACGGTCCTATGCCTCAGACCAACGAACACGTGCTGCTGGCTCGCCAGGTGAACGTGCCGAAAATCGTCGTATTCCTGAACAAATGCGATATGGTCGACGACCCCGAAATGCTCGACCTGGTCGAACTGGAAGTTCGTGACCTGCTGAACAAATATGACTTCGACGGCGATAACGCCCCGATCATCCGTGGTTCGGCTCTGGGTGCCCTCAACGGCGAACCCAAATGGGAAGAAAAAATCATGGAACTGATGGACGCCGTGGATAACTATATTCCGCTGCCCCCGCGTGACAACGAAAAACCGTTCCTGATGCCTGTTGAAGACGTCTTCTCGATCACGGGTCGTGGTACCGTTGTAACGGGTCGTATCGAAACCGGTGTGATCAAAGTGGGTGACCCCGTAGAAATCATCGGTCTGCAGGAAAAATCGCTGACCTCGACTTGTACCGGTGTGGAAATGTTCCGCAAACTGCTCGACTCGGGTGAAGCCGGTGACAACGTAGGTCTGTTGCTGCGCGGTATCGACAAGAAGGAAGTAAAACGTGGTATGGTCGTTGCCAAACCGGGTTCGATCACTCCGCACACCGAATTCAAAGCCGAAGTTTACATCCTGAAGAAAGAAGAAGGGGGTCGTCACACTCCGTTCCACCACAAATATCGTCCGCAGTTCTACCTGCGTACGCTGGACGTAACCGGTGAAGTGGCTCTGCCCGAAGGTGTAGATATGGTTATGCCGGGTGACAACGTAACGATCACCGTAAAACTGATCTACCCTGTAGCCCTGAACGTAGGTCTGCGTTTCGCCATCCGCGAAGGCGGTCGTACGGTAGGTGCCGGTCAGATCATCGAAATCATCAAATAAGATCGTCCGATCTCATTCAGCAGTGCGCGCTGTAGCGCACTGCTTTTTACGAGTGTAGTTCAAGGGTAGAATAGCGGTCTCCAAAACCGTTGATGGGAGTTCGAATCTCTCCACTCGTGCCAAAAACAAGTGTGGCTATGAAAATCGCAAATTACGTCAAAGAATCCTACACAGAGCTTGTTCAAAAAGTGTCCTGGCCCACGATGAACCAACTGTCCAACTCCGCGGTGATTGTGATGACAGCTTCCCTCATCTTCGCGCTGGTGGTTTTGGTGATGGACCTGGCCTTCGAGAACCTCATGAAAGCCATATATAGCATCCTTTATTAATCCGCTTCTCCTTAAGAATTAATAAAGATGAGCGAAAAAGAACAAAAACAATGGTACGTACTGCGTGCCATCGGAGGTAAAGAAAAAAAGGTGAAAGAGTATCTCGAATCCGAGATCAAAAACTCCCATCTGGAAGACTATATCTCCCAAGTTCTGATCCCGACTGAGAAAATTTACCAGATTCGCAACGGTAAAAAAATCAGTAAGGAAAAGGTTTCTTATCCGGGTTATGTGCTGGTAGAGGCAGCCTTGGTAGGAGAAATTCCGTTTATTCTTCGCAACACTCCCAATGTCTTAGGCTTCCTCAGCGACACCAAAACGGCGAGCATGCAGGCAACCCCTCTGCGCCCGCAGGAAGTGAGCCGTATCTTAGGACGTGTCGATGAACTGAGCGAGAGTGAAGAACAAAGCGAAGTTCCTTTCTTCGTAGGCGAAACCGTCAAAGTTACCGATGGCCCGTTCTCAAGCTTCTCGGGTACCATTGAGGCGGTGGACAACGATCGTAAGAAACTGACCGTTTCCGTGAAGATATTCGGACGCAAGACTCCGATGGAGTTGAGCTTTATGCAAGTTGAAAAAGAATAATTAACCAAGGAAAATTATGGCAAAAGAGGTTGCTGCATTAATTAAATTGCAGATCAAAGGTGGCGCCGCCAATCCTTCACCTCCGGTAGGTCCTGCGTTGGGTGCCAAGGGAGTCAATATCATGGACTTCTGCAAGCAGTTCAACGCCCGGACTCAAGATAAGGCCGGGAAAGTGCTTCCGGTCATTATCACCGTGTACAGCGATAAATCGTTCGATTTCGTCGTTAAGCAGCCGCCCGTAGCCGTACAGCTCAAGGACGCAGCCAAAATCAAATCGGGCTCGGCCGAACCCAACCGTAAAAAAGTGGGCGAGGTAACTTGGGAACAGATCAAAACGATCGCCCAGGAAAAAATGCCGGATATGAACTGCTTCACCCTTGAATCGGCTATGCGTATGGTCGCCGGCACGGCCCGCAGCATGGGTATCAATGTCGTTGGTGAATTTCCTAATTTGTAATTGACAAAAATTACTGACAATGAGTAAGCTGACCAAAAACAGAAAAATAGTACTTGCGAAGGTTGAACCTCACAAAGTGTACAAGCTGAGCGAGGCGGCAGCTCTTCTAAAGGAAATCACCTTTACGAAATTCGATGCCTCCGTGGATCTGGACGTTCGCCTGGGGGTTGACCCTCGTAAAGCCAACCAAATGGTCCGCGGGGTGGTTACCCTGCCCCACGGAACCGGGAAAACGGCCCGCGTGCTGGTACTTTGTACTCCGGACAAAGAAACCGAAGCCAAAGAAGCCGGCGCCGATTATGTTGGTCTGGACGAATACATCGAAAAGATCAAAGGCGGTTGGACGGATGTGGATGTGATCATCACTACGCCCAACGTCATGGCCAAGGTTGGTGCCCTGGGTCGTATTCTGGGTCCCCGCGGCTTGATGCCTAACCCCAAAACAGGTACTGTTACCATGGAAGTCGGGAAGGCGGTCAAGGAAGTGAAAGCCGGTAAAATCGACTTCAAAGTCGACAAGTTCGGTATCGTTCACTCCCGTATCGGCAAAATCAGTTTCACGGCCGACCAAATCGCCGAAAACGCCAAAGAGTTTATGGCCATGATCAATAAACTCAAACCGACAGCTGCCAAAGGAACCTATGTAAAAAGCATATTCCTTTCGTCTACGATGAGCCCCGGCTTAGCGGTAGATCCCAAATCGGTTGAAAACAAATAACAATTCTGAACCATGAACAGGGAAGAAAAAACAGTTATTATCAATTCACTGGCCGATAAGC
>CALVFO010000007.1 GCA_944326855.1 uncultured Alistipes sp.
TTTAACTTCTCGATGGCTTGTGCCTTGAATTCCTCAAAATCAAATGAATTGCTCATAATTAAAGTGTGTCTGTAAAGTTAATAATTTCTTTTCCCTTTACTTGACACACTTTAATTTACAGTCTCAATTCAATTTCGCCAAGAGGCTATACTCTAATGTATCTACTTTCAATTCTCAACATGAATAACATCCTCCGAGTCATCCATGTAAACAACAAAATTTTTCACAAACAAAAGCCAAATAACCACACATACTCCTGCAAAAAACACACATCCTATCATCACTAAACTTTTAGATGGCTTAGACGCTTTAAGAGGAACCGTTGCTGGTTGTATAACGGTATATACAGGTATCTGCTCTTGTACTTTGGCTTTAGCCATTTGAAGTTGCTGAGCCATTTGGTTATATAAATTATAAGCCAAACTCATTTCGTTTCGCAAACGTTCCTGCTCGGCTCGAACCGAATGCAAAACGATATTCTGATTCTTATCCATGTAATCCGCATAAATTTGCTGAGCAGTATGATAATTCATGCGGGCCTCATCAAACAACATCTGCGTATATTCCAAATCCTTACGAGCCTTATTCGTGCGATAATCAGTAATATAGGACTGCAAATTATTCATCACCGTATCCGTCAAAACGGCAGAAATCAAAGGATCCTGCATCGTAACGGACAAGGTAATTACATTAGTCTTTTTATCGACCGAACATCCGATACGTTCATTTAATGACTTCACTACATCCATTTCATCTTTTGTCAATTGAAAAGTATCGAGCGTGTCCGATTCAACATCTTTTTCCTTAAATAAAGACATAACCCCTCCGATGGCTTTACCCGGCAATTTCATAATCGCACTCCACCATGGTGAACGAGTATATTCCGACAGATAATCATAAACCGTCGTCTGCAATTCACCTTCTTTATCGCTAACCGGCACATCGAATAACTCCGTAGTAAACGGGATAGAAGACACTACATCCGGATATAACTCCGGATATACGGCATCCGCAGAACTCATGCTGTTCAAATTAATTCCCGCCATCGAAGCCAAAGAACTAAGGCCTCCTCCCATTGACGACTTAGCCCCTTGTACTTCCGGAGATAATTTGACAGTCGTGGTATACTCTTTGGGAATACTAAATCCGATAATCAGCCCCGCAACTGCCCCGATGATACACCACTTGATAATCAATCGACGGTTATCCCATAGTTTCCGGGCCAATTCCAACAGGTCAATTTCTTGTTCTGTATTGATATTTTGTTTCTGTTCTTCCATAAGATGCACTTTCTATTCACAAAGAGAATAAAGACTTACTTTACCCTTATTGAAAATATACAAACTATTTAAAACTCAAATTCCTTCAATGTTGTTATCGAATACCCAGCACTGTTTGTTGGTTAACATCCGTTTGAGGAATCGTTACCTTCAACTTACCCTGATCATAACTCCAGTCCGTAACAGACTGTCCGTTTAAGGTTACTTCAGCAGGCTGGACCGGCATCGCAACCGTACAAACATATGTCCGGGAGGTCGGCATACCTTCATACGACCCTTCCACCGGCTGAATCGTCAAGGTAATTCCCGATTCCGTCTGGCTGCAATCGAAACGAGTTTTGGCAATGGCTCCTTCTTCATGTTTGAACGTTACGCCATCGTCTTCATACATCGTAAACGTGCTGTTGCCCTGCGGATAAACCTGCAATAAAAGAGTATCCAACGGCGTCGGATCGATATATTGTACCGGTTTTTGCATCGGAATAATCGCACCGGCCTTAATAAACAACAGTCCGGCCCGATTATCGGGTACGGGAACATGCACTTTGGAGGCCGTGCCCTGAATGGTCTGGCCATCCCAAAAATTGATCCATTCCCCGCGCGGCAAATAGATCGAATCACTGAAAACACCCACCAACAAATTATCGCCCAGCATGTACTGGTATACCATATCATCTACATTACGGTCATCCGGGAAAGAAAGCGGCATGGAACGAACCATCGGCATCCCTGTGGCCGACCCCTGCACGGCCGTCGAATAGATATAGGGCAACAGGGCATAACGCAACTGAACATAATCCCGATACATCTGCTTTTCCTTGGGCGGGAAATACCATGGATGGAACAAGGTAAACCAGCTGTTGATCTGGGTCCACGGCAACAAAACGCCCATGTGCAGCGAAGCCATTTCATTAGGATCCCACATCACGTCGCAGGAGGTATTCATCAGCCCGCTCATTCCCAGATTCAACTGATCGAACATGGCGGTACGTCCCCCACCGTTATCCCCGCTCTGGAGAGCTCCCCAGTGCTGACTGCCGGCATAACCTCCGCAGTAGTGGTGGAAAGAGCGAATCCCTTTGTGCTCCCGGAACGTCCGGTTCATCTGCATGGGCAGCAACACCTGATTCATATTGTGCATCTCACGGTCCGTGTAGCCATTATAATACTCCCGATCGGGATGTTCGTCCAGCGTACGGGCCGGATCGAGTTTGAAACCGTCGATTCCCTGATCCATAAAGTTCGTCAAATGGTCGAACCAATGTTCCTGTCCGGAAGTCGGCTTACCGGCCTGCTCAGCCAGATAATCCTCCTGTGCAATCGACATATCGTGATCGATGCACAACCACAGCGCCACCTTGAAACCGAGTTTATGCAGACGCGATATGAACAGCGCGTTGTTTTCATATTTGGGCAATTTACCCTCTTCCCAATAGCTTTCGCCGGGGAACTTCTTGTAGTCCCAATTTTTCTGGGTGGAGTAGTCATAATATTTGGACATCCACTGCGGTTCGAGCCACAACAAATCACAAGGCACATCTTCGCTGCGGAAACGCAGAGCATCGTCCATCAACTCCATCTGGTCTTCCATCATATGTCCGCCAAAAGCCAGACCATACGCCCACTTGGGCAGAAGATAAGACCGCCCCGTCACGCTCGTGTACAGATTCAGCACATCGGGCATGCTTTCTCCGGCGAACAGATAAAAATCGGCCCCGTCGCTGAGATTATAAATCAACATCCGGTTTTTATCATACCGACCGACATCGAAGAAACTTTTCCGGGTCGTATTATTGAAAATACCCCACCCTTCGGAACTCATCATAAAGGGCATCGGGGCTTCGGTTTTCTGAATGGTCGTCCACATGCGCAACACCTCGCCCCGATGTTGGATGTGGTCGCGGCTGGTGCTGCCACCTCCATAAAAACGTTCCTCGGGACCCAGATCAACGGTCAAAATACTGTTCCGACCGTAATCGCTGACCTCCAGATTTTCGAATTTCTCGATTTCACCCCGCGTAGTATCGCCGATGATACCGTCACTGTTGCGATGCGGTCCGAAGGTTTCATTCAACGATTTCCCGAGGGCCTCGCCCAGCGGATCGCCCGCCGGCAAAAATGCCACCCGACGAATCACCGTTTTTCCCGACAAATCCTGAAGCCGAATTTCTCCATTCGTCCGATTGACCATCAGACGACAGGCATCGGTCGTCAATACCGTATTCCGACCCTCTTTTTTCTGCGTAACCTGGACCGGAGCCCAATCGGTTTTCAAGACGCCGTAGCGTTCGAGCAGGGATTCCGGGAAATCACCCGGAGCGATCCGAATCCGGAAAATACGGTCAGTACATACATCGACTTGCATTTGCAGTCCGTTGTCGAGAGCCACCTCGAATGTAGAAGCGGAATTGGCCGCCCGAAGTTGTCCGCACACGAGCAACAAAAAGAGGCCCAGCACAAAATTTCTCATGTTTTCTCCGTTTTTTGGGGGTAATGATGCCTCACGGCAACGAGACTTTCCGAAACCTCCGATCGACGATTTCAAGGCCCGCAAGCGGAAATTCAGGTAAAGTCTGTCACAAAGATAAGAATCTTTCACGGATTCCCCTCATCGTCGCATACCGGGATCTCGATGCAAGGACAAACCGGACATTTCTTCGTGTATGTCCGACGAACGGAGTCCGAAAAACCACTCCCGTTTTCGAAGGTTCTCCTCATTCACTTCGGTATCGTTTCAAAGAGTCGACAAACCGCTGAATATACGCTGGGGCCACCTGTCGATTCTCCGCTGGATTGGACCGGCAATCGACCTCAGAAAGGGGGCTTTTCACGAGCCCCATAACAGCGTTTTTTGAGAAAATGAATTCGCAAACCGAGTAGGATTAAACAAAAATGATGATTAACTTTGAGAAAACCTCATTTTGCGAACGCCTTTCATTTTCGGTTTTTCCCAGACAATCAATCAGCCCGAAAACGATCGGGTCGCAAACCCTGCCTAACACTCGAGCCTATGACGACAAGACGACAATTCCTCAAGCAGGCCCTTTCCGGAGGGGCCGTCCTCGCCCTGGGAGGCATGATGCCGGGGCTGAGCGCCCGAAGTTATGCTAACGTCTCTGGAGCCAACGACCGTATTCGGGCCGGCGCCGTCGGGGTCAACTCCCGGGGACTGGCCCTGGCCACCAATTTCAGCAAACAGGATAATTGCATCGTGAATCACATCTGTGACGTCGACAGCCGGGCTCTGGAAAAATGTGCCGCCGAAGTGGAAAAATTCGGAAAGGGCGCCGTAAAACGCAGTCGGGATATTCGCAAGATGCTCGAAGACAAAGATCTCGATGTCGTCATCATCGCCACACCCGACCACTGGCACGCTCCGGCCGCGCTAATGGCCCTGCAAGCGGGCAAAGACGTCTATCTCGAAAAACCATGCAGTCACTCGCCCCGGGAAGGAGAAATGCTGATTCAGGCGGCTGCCAAATACGGACATCTCATCCAGATGGGCAACCAACGTCGTTCCTGGCCCAATGTGGTGGAAGGAATCCGACGTTTGAAAGAAGGAGCCATCGGTCGGGTATATTTCGGAAAATCGTGGTACACGGCCAACCGCCCGAGCATCGGCACAGGCAAGAAAGTCGCCGTCCCCGAATGGCTCGACTGGGAGCTGTGGCAGGGACCGGCTCCCCGACAAGCCTACCAGGACAATATCGTTCATTACAACTGGCACTGGTTCTGGAACTGGGGAACCGGAGAAGCCCTCAATAACGGCACCCACATGATCGATCTGTTGCGCTGGGGCATGGAAGAGGATTTTCCGATCCGGGTCAGTTCCACCGGAGGCCGCTACCGTTACCGCGACGATTGGGAAACCCCGGACACACAGGTTATCAATCTGGAATTCGCCGATGGGAAAGCCATGACCTGGGAAGGACGCAGCTGCAACGGCTGCACCATCGCCGGAACCCCCGTAGGGGCCATTTTTTACGGTGAAACCGGCAGCATGCTGATTACCGGCGATAACGCCTACACTATTTTCGACCTGAACGACAAAATCGTCGAAGAGGCTAAAATCCAGGATGCCGCCATCGATCCGCGCAATTTGATGAATCCCACCGAAAAGCTCGATTCGTTCCATTACCAGAACTTTTTCGATGCCATTCGGAAAAGCACGCCTCTGCATGCCGACATCGTATCAGGTCACACCAGCACCGCGCTGGTCCAATTGGGCAACATCGCTCAACGGGTTAACCGAACCCTGACGACCGATCCGCTCAACGGACATATCCTGAACGATCCGGAAGCCCAAGCACTTTGGTCGAGGGAATACGAACCGGGCTGGGAGATGAAAATCTGACCGCATATCGGAGAGGAAACGCCCCGAAGGTCTTCCCGCCTGGATGTTTCCGCGGGCGTTTACTCCACCGATACCCCCTACCCTCAGGAAGCGAATCCGGTTTGTATCCTGAAAACGACATTTTCCGAAAACTGATTATCCCGACGGTCCGATCAGACCGTTTCCCGGCCCTGCAACGGCCGAACGACACTCCTCGGATCCTTTCCCGATCTTCGAAACGGACGCATGCATCGGTGTATTTCGTATCAACGATCGGCAACCGACATAAACAGCGATCTCCGTACCCTATCTGTCAAACCTTTCATTTTTCACCTACTGATGGCCTGCACCTCCGTAAACGCGACCGCACTCCCCCGAAAAACCTCCATCATCGCCATGGCGATTCTGGGGTTGATGTTTTTCATTTTCGGCTTTACATCGTGGGTAAACGCCATTTTGGTACCCTATTTCAAAATCGGGTGCGAACTCAACCACTTTCAGTCCTACCTGATCGTTTTCTTCCTCTACAGCGCCTACCTGATCATGGCCCTGCCCTCCTCAATCCTGTTGAAGAAGGTCGGTTTCAAACGGGGCATTATGTACGGTTTTTTCTGCACGGCCCTCGGTGCCCTGATTTTCATCCCGGCCGCCTATTGGCGTTCGTACCCGATATTTCTGGCCGGATCGTTCGTCATCGGAGCCGGATCGGCCATCCTGCAAGCCGCCGCCAACCCCTATGTCACCATCATCGGACCAATCGACACCACCGTCAGACGCATGGCCATCATGGGCGTCTGCAACAAACTGGCCGGACTGCTGGCTCCGCTGATCTTTGCCGCGGCCGTGCTGAAAGTCACCGACAGCGACCTGTTCGCCCAGTTGCAATCGGCCTCCCTGGACGAGGCAACCCGAACGGCCATGCTGGACAGCCTCGTACGACGTGTGATGTTACCCTACGGTCTTTTCGCCCTCTTTCTGATCGGTGTAGGAATCGGCATCCGCTACTCCATCCTGCCGGAAATCAACACCGACGAAGAGAGTCAGGAAGCCGCCGCCGTCAACAGCACCCGGACCTCGGTGTTCCAATACCCCTACCTAGTACTGGGCGTGGTGGCCATGTTCCTCCACATCGGAACCCAGGTCGTCACCATCGACACCATCATCAGTTACGCCCAAAGCATGGGTATGGATCTGCTCGAAGCCAAAGTCTTCCCATCCTATACCCTGGCATTAGTCATTCTGGGCAACCTGCTCGGAATTATCCTGATTCCCAAAATTCTCTCGCAAACCCGTGTTTTTCAGATCTGCTGCACACTGGGTCTGCTGCTCTCCATCGGCGTGGTGTGGAGCCACACCCCGATGACCCTCATGGGACACCAGGCCGACAGTTCGATCTGGTTCCTGGTCGGGCTCGGACTGGCCAACTCGTTGGTTTACGGCGGAATCTGGCCCCTGGCCATCCGCGATCTGGGCCGATTTACCAAGACCGGCTCATCGATGCTCATCATGGCGCTGTTCGGCAACGCCGTCGTGCCCCTGTTGTACGGATACATCGCCGACACCGCCTCGCTGCAAGAAGCCTATTTCTGGATTCTGCTGCCCAGTTATGCCTACCTGATCTTTTACGCTACCTGCGGCTACAGAATCACTTCCTGGAAACGCAAAAACATCCAACGCCATGCGTAAAACCGCCATCATCAACGGACAAGTCATCCTTCCCGAAGGCATCTGGGCCCAAGGCTACGTCGAATGGGACAAAGACCGTATCACCGCCGCAGGTCAAGGAGACTACCAGGGCGACGGCCGTACGATCGATGCCGGGGGGTTGTACATTTCACCCGGATTCATCGACATGCACACCCACGGTGCCGGAGGACACGACTTCATGGACGGCACCGTGGAAGCCTACCTCGGTGCCGCCCGCATGCATGCCCGGCACGGCACCACGGCTTTGGCCCCTACGACCTTAACCAGTACCGACGAAGAGCTGTTCAACACCTTCGCCGTCTTCAAAAAGGCCCGGGAGCACAACGACAGGGGCGCCAAACTATTGGGTCTTCATCTGGAAGGGCCCTATTTCGCCTTCAGCCAGAAAGGAGCCCAGGACCCGCGCTACCTGCGCAATCCCCGGCCCGAAGAGTACGAAGCGATTCTGGCCGCCTCGGACGATATCATCCGCTGGAGTCTGGCCCCCGAACTGGACGGAGCCCTGGAGTTCGGACGACGCCTGCGCGAAAAGGGGATTCTCCCCTCGATCGCTCACACCGACGCCACGTACGAAGAGACCGTCGCAGCTTTTCAGACCGGATTCACACACATTACCCACCTCTACTCCTGCATGTCGAGCATCACCCGCCGTAACGGGTATCGATACGCCGGCGTGCTGGAAGCAGCCTACCTGCTGGACGAGATGAGCGTCGAAATCATCGCCGACGGGATCCACGTTCCCAAAAGCCTGTTGCAATATGTCTGCAAATTCAAGAACCATGATCAGATCGCGCTGGTTACCGATTCGATGCGGGGAGCCGGCATGCCCGAAGGGGAGTACATGTTGGGAGGGCTGACGAACGGGCAACGCGTGATCGTGGAGGACGGGGTGGCCAAACTGCCCGACCGATCGGCCTTTGCCGGCAGTGTAGCTACCGCCGACAGACTGGTGCGTACCATGATCGATCTGGCCGGACTGCCTCTGTACGAAGCCGTACGGATGATCTCGCTCAATCCGGCCCGCATGCTCGGTATCGACGGGCAATACGGCTCCTTAGCACCCGGGAAAAAAGCCGACATACTGCTGTTCGACGATCGAATCCGCCTCCAGCGGATTTTCATCGACGGAAAAGACATCACCGATTGAACCGATAAACCGAATCTCGATACATCTAAACGCTTTTGCCATGATCTTTTCTCAAGACAACTTGACCATAGAACGATTCCCTTCCCGGGAGGCCATGGGGCACAAGGCTGCCGCCGATGTGGCAGCCCGCATCCACTCCCTGCTCAAACAACAGAATCAGGTGAATATGATTTTCGCCGCCGCTCCCTCCCAAAACGAATTCCTGGCCGCCCTGGCCGCCGACCCCACCATCGACTGGAAACGCATCAACGCTTTCCACATGGACGAATACGTAGGGCTCCCGGACGATGCCCCGCAACGATTCGGTAATTTCCTGCGGGATCGTCTGTTCGACAAGGTTCCTTTCCGCCAAATTTTCTACCTGAATCCACAGGAAGGCAATTCGGAAACCGAATGCCAACGCTATACCGACCTCCTGAAACAATACCCGACCGACATCGTCTGTCTGGGCATCGGAGAGAACGGACACATCGCCTTCAACGATCCTCACGTGGCGAAATTCGACGATCCGCAATGGGTCAAGATCGTCGATCTGGATCTGAAATGCCGGACCCAACAGATTCACGACGGTTGCTTTGCCGCGCTGGAGCAGGTACCGACACACGCCCTGACCCTGACCGTACCGGCCCTGACCGTTGCCAAAAGCATGTACTGCATCGTACCGGCCGCCACCAAAGCTCCCGCCGTAAAACGAACCCTGCAAGGCCCCATCTCAACCGAATGTCCGGCCACCATCCTGCGCAGACATCCTGCGGCCCGACTTTATTTGGATGCGGACAGTGCCTCAATGTTATAAACGGCCCATTATCACCCCCTATTTTCAGACAACCATTCTCTAAAAACGAACGATATGAAACGCAACGTATGGATCTGCTTATTAACGGCCCTGATGATCATACCGACCCTTCGGGCCGAAACGAAAAAAATAGGCATCATCGGTCTGGACACCTCCCACAGCCTGGCCTTCACCGAAATCGTCAACGACACCACCGGGAAATACCCCGAAATGGAGGGCTTCGAAGTCGTGGCCGCCTATCCTCGTGGTTCCTACACCATTCCTTCGAGCTATGAGCGCATTCCGGATTACATCGAAAAAATCAAAGGGTTCGGTGTCGAAATCTGCGAATCGATCGACGACTTGTTAGAGCAGGTCGATTTCGTACTACTGGAAACCAACGACGGCAATATGCACCTCGATCAGGCCGCCCATGTATTCAAAGCCGGGAAACCGGTCTTTATCGATAAACCGGTAGCCGGATCGCTGAGCGATGCCATCGCTATCTACGAACTGGCCGAACGATACGGGGTTCCCTGTTTCTCTTCGTCTTCGTTGCGTTACGGTGTGGAAACCCGAAAAGCCGCATCAGGTGCCTATGGAAAGGTTATCGGTGTGGACAGTTACGGACCTGAAGATTTCGAACCTTCCCACCTGGACTTTTGCTGGTATGGTATCCATGCCATCGAGGCACTGTTTGCCGTCATGGGACCCGGCTGTCAGGAAGTGTCCCGCATCTCGACCCCGGGAACCGAACTGGCCGTCGGCAAATGGAGCGACGAGCGCATCGGAACCTACCGCGGAAACCTCGAAGCCAAATACGAATTCGGCGGTAACGTCTTTACCAAAGAGGGCGTTTATCCTCTGGGCAAAGAGATTCCCTATGCCGAACTGCTCAAAGAAATCATTCAATTCTTCCGTACGGGAATCGTACCCGTCAGTCCGCAGGAAACGCTGGAAATATTCACCTTTATGGAGACCGCCCGCCAAAGCAAACTTCAGGGAGGCTGCCCCGTCTCGACCCAAAAAGTGTTCGAAGAAAACCGGGCCATCGCCCTGAAAACCCTGCAGGAGAAAAATTACTAATCGCATGAAACGCACCGGAATCGTTTGGCAGGCAGCGATGATATGCGCCTTGGGGGCACTCTCTTTACGATGCAGTTCCGCATCGGAAGAAAGGGCTCCAGACCCCTTCAGGCTCATCTGCCTCGATCCGGGCCATTTCCACGCTGCTCTGGTCCAAAAATACCCCAACGAGCGACTGGACTCCCTCGTCTACGTCTACGCTCCCGAAGGCCGGGATCTGGAAGATTATCTGGCCTTGGTGGAGTCATTCAACCGCCGCAGTGAACAACCCACCGCCAGGCATGAACAAGTCTATCGAGGAGCGGACTTTCTGGAAAAGATGATCCAGGAACGCCCGGGCGATATCGTGCTGTTGGCCGGCAACAACCGCCACAAAATCGATTACCTCGAACAATCGGTCACGGCAGACCTGAACGTATTGGCCGACAAACCGCTGATCATTGACCCGGACGAATTTCCCCGCCTGGAAAGGGCCTACACACAAGCCGACCGGAACGGAGTGCTGATCTATGACATCATGACCGAACGATACGACGTACTGCACCGCATCCAGCGGGCCCTGATGCAGGACACCCTGCTGTTCGGTCATCTGACAGCCGGTACCGACAGCGATCCCGCCGTCACGATTTCGAGCGTTCATGCCTTCTACAAAGAGGTAGCCGGCTCGGCCCTGACCCGTCCGGGGTGGTATTACGACATCCGGCAACAGGGAGAAGGCATTGTCGACGTCACGACCCACCTGATCGATCTGGTGAACTGGAAATGTTTCCCCGACCGGGCCATCGACTACCGAACCGACGTACAAATCACCGCAGCAAGCCACTTCCCGACCCCGATCTCGAAAAGCGAATTCACACGCTCTACCGGCTTGGCCGACTTCCCGGCATATCTGACTCCCTATTTGCAAGATTCGACCCTGCAAGTCATGGCCAACGGTGAAATCCGTTACACCCTGTACGGACATCGTATCGCTCTACGCGTGGAATGGGAGTTCGAACACCCCGATCAGAGCGGAGACATCTCCCGCACCGACATCCGAGGCAGCCGGGCCACAACCCATATCTGGCAGGATAAAGCGCAGAATTATCGTCCGACTCTGTATATCGCTCCCGCCGACGGGATCGATCCGGCATCGTTTCGGCAGAGGGTAAACGAAACGCTGAAGACCCTCCAAACTCAATTTCCCGGTATCGGGGCCACCGAAGCCGGGGGAAATCGTTTCGAAATTACCGTACCGGACCAACTCCGAAGCGGTCACGAAGCCCATTTCGCCGCGGTTCTCGACCGCTACCTCGATTACCTGTCCGGCACCCCCACCCCGACTGGGAAAAGACCAACACCTTAACCAAATATTATATCACGACCCAGGCCCTGCGACTGGCCTCATCCTCCGACCAGGCAGACAGCACCTTATCAGAACCCGTTTCGTTATCCGACATCCGACCATGATCAAAGTATTGGTTCTCACCGATTTTTCGAGCGGCTACAGCCGCAGCCTGCTCAAAGGCATCGTCCGCTACTCCCAAGAAGTAGAAGGATGGACTTTTTACCGCATGCCCCTCTATTACCGAGTCATGTACGGTGATCGGGGCGTCGTTCAATGGGCCAAACAATGGAACGCCGATGCCATCATCGCTCAATTGGGGGATGTCGACATCGACCTGCTCAAAGACCTCAACATTCCGATTATCGTGCAAAACTACCGGGACCGCATTCCGGGCGTATGCAACCTGACCGGAGATTATATAGGAACGGGACGACTGGCTGCCGAATTTTTCATCAACAAGGGGTATTGTCATTTTGCCTATTACGGCATCAACGACACGGTCTGGTCCCGAGAACGAGGCGCCGGATACCAAGAGCGACTGACCCAACAACAATACGACGTACACTGTCTGCTGGAGCCCTCCGGCAGCAACGAACAGTGGGCCTACAACCTGGAAGCCCTGGGCGAATGGCTCAAGTCCCTGCCCAAACCCGTCGCCCTGTTCGCCTGCGACGATTATTTCGCTCTTCACATCTCCGAAACCTGTAAATTTTTCGGGATCAATGTCCCCGACGAAATCGCCATTTTGGGGGTCGACAACGACGAGTTGTTATGCAACATTTCCAACCCTCCTCTCTCCTCCATCGTGCTGGATGTAGAAAACGGAGGATATGCCGCCGCCAAGGTCCTCCACGAACTGATCGAGAAACGAATTACCCAACCGCCCAACATCACCGTAGGAGTCGTCCAAATCCTCAGCCGACAATCCACCCAAAAATATGTGATCCGGGACAAATACATCATGCAAACGGTCGAATACATCGAAGCCCACTATACCCAACCGCTGAGTGTTCCCACTTTACAGGCTTTGGTTCCGCTCTCCCGGCGGGTATTCGAAAAACGTTTCAAACTCAACACCGGGGTTTCGATTTATCAATTCCTCCAGCGCTACCGGGTGGAAAAACTGGCCGGAGAGCTGATCACCTCGAACCGAAGTATTGAAGAACTGGCCATCGCCTGCGGATTCGAAGATGCCAAAAACGTGGCCAGAGTCTTTCTGAAATACAAAGGCCTGACCCCCTCGGAATATCGGAAACGTTATCATCAAATTCTTCCCGGAGAAACGACCCGAAAAGAGAACGGGAAGGCCTGAACGGCCCATATCCCCCAACGATACGACGAGGGGGACGGTATTTCTTGAAACCGTCCCCCTCGTCGTATACCTCCGGAGCGTCTATTTATTGGATCAGCCCCCCGCCCAATGCCTTATAAAGCGAAACCGTAGCGGTCAGTTCATTCAATTCGGCATCGTTCAACGCTATTTGTGCATCGAATAGCTGACGTTGCGCATCGAGCACATCGATATAGCTGACCGCTCCGTTTACATATTGCAGATGGGCCAACTGCTCATACGACTGAGCCGAACGATACAGCGCCTCGGCCGAAGCATGCATTTCCCGTGTCCGTCGGAAAGTCTCCAACGCATTGTCTACCTCCTGAAATACTTCCAATACTTTCTTCTCATACTGAAGCACTTCTTGTTCATAAGCAGCCTGTGCCGCCCGATGAGCGGCCCGATTACGTCCCATCTGAAACAACGGTCCCGTCAACTTGCCGGCGATATACCAGGCCGGACTCTTCAAAAAACGGGAAAGTTCGGAGTTTTCACCCCCCATGGAGGCCGTCAGGGCAATCTTCGGGAACATATTGGTATAGGCAACCCCTACCTGTGCATTGGCTTCCCGCAACCGCTGTTCAGCCTGGCGCACATCGGGGCGACGTTGCAACAAGGTCGAAGGCAATTCCACCGGCAACTCCTGCATCACACTCTGCATAGCATCTTTTCCCCGGGGAATGGACGAAGGAAACTCACCCAACAGCACCGACAAATCGTTTTCTTTCAGTTTGATTTCGTTCTCCAGTTTAGGCACCAATGTCTCGGTACGGGCCAACTCCACCAAACTCTGGCGATAGGGCACCTCGGAGGTCAACCCGCCCTCGTAACGCAGAGTCGCAAAACGAACCGCCTCGCGTCGAGCCCCCAACGTCTGTCGCACAATCATCAATTCTCGATCCAACGCATTGAGTTCGAAATACATCCGGGCAACCTGCGAAATGATCGTCAATTGCAGAGCCCGCTGCGCCTCCACCGACTGCAGATAAGCCGCCACCCCGGCTTCGTTCTGCCATCGTAGATTCCCCCAGATATCCAGCTCCCAGGCAAATGTCAAATTGGCATGGATTTCCGGATCATATTCTTTTTTGGCTCCTCCATAATTCAGATACTCCCGTTCGGTCAAACCCTCAACCCCTATTTGCGGAAACAATCCGGAAAATTTGATTCGTTTCTGTTCGATCATTTCCCGAATACGGGCCGCTGCGATCTGCACATCCTTGTTATGTTCCAGAGCCTGTTCGATCAGACCCTGCAAAACTGTATCCTGATAGAGGGTGCTCCAGCCTATATCGGCGGCCACCCCATCCGAAAAGCCTTGCCGATCGAAAGCCGAAGGCATATCCATCTCGGGCGTCCGATGCACACGCCCCATCCGACAGGCTGACAGACCCAATCCGACAGCCAGCAGAACCACAAATATCGACCGCATTCTCATAACCTCAGACGTTACGTTTTAAAAATCGGGGAAAACGTATTTCGGGCAGATGGAATTTTTCCCGTACCTTATAGACCATCACGAAGAAGAAAGGCACCAACACGATTCCTATCGTGATGGCGAAGATCATTCCGAAAAATACCCCGGTTCCGATCGAATGACGGCTGGCCGAGCCCGGGCCACTGGCCACAACCATCGGCAACATCCCCAATACGAACGCCAACGAGGTCATCAACACCGGACGGAAACGCAAACGGGCCGCTTCGATGGCCGACTGAACCGGATCCTCTCCGGCATCCACTTTCACCTTGGCAAATTCGATAATCAGAATGGCATTCTTGGCCGCCAGACCGATCAGCGTCACCAAACCGATCTGAAAATAAATATCGTTTTCCAGGCCCACTGCCAATATGCCCAAATAGGCTCCCAGCGCCGCGATCGGCAACGACAACAGAGCCGAAATCGGCACCATCCAACTTTCGTATTGAGCCGCCAGGAATAAAAAAACGAATAAAAAGACCAACGCCAACACCATACCCGTCTGTCCGGAGGCCTTCTGTTCCTGGAACGACAGACCGCTCCAGGCCAATCCGATATTGTCGGGCAAATGTTCGCTCGCAATCTCTTCCAATGCCGCCATCACCTCTCCCGAGCTGTGACCTGTCGCTGGAGTAATCTGCATGGGAGCCGATGTAAACATATTGAATCGGGTGATACTGCCCGGACCGGTCGTATAACTGGTCTTTCCCAAAACGGTCAAAGGCACCATCGTACCGGAGGAGGTCTTCACGAAAAACAAATTAATGTCGTCGCGTTTGGCCCGCATCGACTGATCGGCCTGGATGTAAACCCGATAGATACGGTTAAACATATTGAAGTCGTTGACGTAAACCGACCCCAGATAGGCTTTCATGGTCGAAAAGATATCCGACATGGGTATTCCCAGCAACATGGCCTGATCCCGATCGACATCGAAATAGAGTTGAGGAATCTCCGGTTGCAACGAGGACGAAACCGTAGCGATGGCCCGCGAACGTGCGGCGTAATAGCTGAAGGTATCGACCGCCGCAACCAGGTCCTCCCACGAAGCATCGGATTTGGCCTGCAACTGCAACTCGACCCCTCCGGCAGCCCCCAACCCGGGCACCACAGGAGGTCGGGAGGTATAAACCTTCACCTCGGGATAGTGATAAAATTCGTCCTGCACATCCTGCATGACATCCGCCACCCCGGCCTTACGTTCATTCCAGGGTTTGAGAATAACCGTCAGCGTAGACCGTCCCTGATTCGTACCGATCCGAGGACTCGACCCGGTGACATTCTGCACATAACGCACCGCCTCGTGATGGTTGATGAAACGAATCGCACGATCCGTCACCTCGCGCATACGTTCGAGGGAGGTCCCTTCGGGCATCTGCAACTCAACCGTAAAGAACCCCTGGTCTTCCTGAGGAATAAAGCCCGTAGGAATAAATTTATTGAGCACGAAAATGAACACCAACACCATTCCGAAGCCCGCCAACACGCGACGCGGATGAGCCAATGCCTTTCCGATCAGTCCGGTATAATGGCCGTTACCCTTTTCGATCCATTCATTGATCTTCCGGAAAATCCAGTTGCGGGATGGTGAAACCGGACGCAATATAACCGCACACATAGCCGGGCTGAGCGTCAGAGCCACCACCGTCGAAATCAACACCGACACGACGATCGTCACCGAAAATTGCCGGAACAACGACCCGGTGATCCCCTGCAGAAAACTTACGGGAATAAATACCGCGGCCAAAACCAACGACGTGGCGATCAGCGCTCCGGTTAGTTCCTTCATGGCGATATGCGTCGCTTCCCGTGCTTCCAGATGACGGGTTCTCATATTACGCTCGACATTTTCCACCACCACGATGGCATCATCCACCACAATCCCGATCGCCAGCACCAAACCCAACAACGTCAGCATATTGAGCGAGAATCCCATGATCAGCATAAAACCGAAGGTTCCGATCAATGAAATCGGCACAGCAATAATGGGAATCAGGGCCATCCGCCAGTTTTGCAACGAGAAGAAAACCACCACGATCACCAGGAACAATGCCTCGAAAAGCGTTTTGTAAACCTCGTGAATCGACTCGGCGATATATTCGGTCATATCGAACGGGAAAAGGTAGTCCAGACCTTCCGGAAAACTCCGGGAGATATCGGACATCACGGCTTTCACCTCCTGAGCCACCTCCATGGCATTGGCGCCGGGCAACATATAAATTCCCAAAATGGCGGCATTGGATCCATTGAGACCACTTTCCGTGCTGTAAGACGAAGCCTCCAAAGAGACCCGCGCCACATCCCGCATACGAATAAACGATCCGTCGCTGTTGGCCCGCACGACAATATCTTCGAAATCTTCCACGGTCGACAAACGCCCCTGTGCCGTGATCGGAATCGTCACGTCGACATTCGAGATCGGCGGTTTCCCCAACTCTCCGGCCGCCGACTCCCGGTTCTGGTCCTTGAGCGCATTCTGCAAATCCTTCACCGTCAACCCGAAACTGGCCATCCGGTCGGGATAGACCCAGATCTGCATCCCGTAATAACGACTCCCGATGTTGGATACCCGTCCCACGCCCGGAATACGGCGTAAAACATCCAACACATTGATGGTCGCGTAGTTACTCAGGTAAATCTCATCGAATTTGGGATCATCCGATACCAAGGCCAGCGTCAACAACTGATTGGGAGCCTGTTTTTCGACCGATATCCCGTTCTGCAACACCTCGGCCGGCAAACGGGATTCAGCCAACTTCACCCGGTTCTGTACTTCCACCGCCGCAAAATCGGCATTGGTACTGACATCGAAAGTCACCGTAATGGACAATCCGCCCGAATTGGTGCTGTTCGACTCCATATAAATCATCCCCGGAGTCCCGTTCAGTTCCTGTTCGATCGGCGTAGCCACGGCCTGTGAAACCGTGGTGGCATTGGCCCCGGGATACGACGCACTGATCTTCACCACCGGGGGCGTGATCTGGGGGTATTGCTCCACCGGCAAAGCCACCAACCCGATGATGCCGACCAAAACGATCAACACCGAAAGCACCGTCGAAAAAACGGGCCTGTCAATAAAAAAACCCGGTTTCACGGTCGTTCCTCCTGATTGGTTTCGGTTTCCGGCACGGATACGGTATCGCCTCTACGAGACTCTCGCTCTCCGGATCCCGTAGACAGAGTCGTATCGGACGGCTTCAACGCACCGATCCGTTCCGATGTGGTGTCGGTCTGTTCCGTAGCCTCGTTAACCTCTTCGATTTCACGCAGCAGCGTACTCTGGGTGTCGTTCCAGGTCACCTTTTGTCCGTGGATCAGTTTCTGATACCCTTCCACCACGATTTTCTCGTCCGGCGAAAGACCGCGAACCACCACGATTCGGTTTGCCTGTTCGGGCCCCGTTTCCACATAGCGTTTTTCCACCACGCTATCGGCCCGTACAACGAAAATAAAAGCCCCTCCTTTCTCGATCGAAACCGCCTTTTGAGGCACCACCATCACATTCTCCAACACATCGAGCAACAATTTAACCCGCGTAAACTGCCCCGGCAGAAAAACCTGATGAGGATTGGGCAATACGGCCCGCACCCCGAAAGTCCCGGTTTTGGGATCGACCTGCGGCGAAGCAAAATCCACAATCCCTTTCTGTCCGTAGACCGTATTGTCGGCTAAGGTCACCGTCACGGTCGGCTGCCAAGAACGGGTTGTATCCAATTCGCCCAGATGCACGTCCCGGCGCTGACTCCGCAGATAATCCAGAGCCGTCAACTTAAAGTCGACCAGCACCGTATCCCGTTGTACGACCGTCGCCAGAAGCGATGAGTTGGATTTACCCACCAAGGTCCCCACATCGACATAACGTTCACTGATATAGCCCGACAAAGGCGAGCGAACCACCGTATAACTCAATTCCAGTTCGGCCTGGGCCAAGTCGGCCTTGCTCATGGCCACGCTGGCTTCGGCCATGTCATAAGCCGCTTCGGCATTATCCAAATCGAGACGACTGGCCGCATTGAGTTCATAGAGCGGACGTATTCGTCTCAAATCCCGTTCGGCCTTTGCCGCCTGTGCTTCATCCTTTTTCAACTGAGCCCGAGCCTTTTCGACTTTGGCCTTGTAGAGTTCATCGTTGATGTAGAACAACGGTTCATTGGCTACGACCTGCTTCCCTTCATCGAAAGTCATCCGTTCCAAAAAACCTTCCACCCGGGCATGGATTTCCACACTGTTGTATGCCTTGATCAATCCGGCGTATTCGCCATAAATTTCGATGTTGTCGACGGCGACATCTTCAACCTCTACCACAGGAGGCTTCGGAGGCGTTTCCCGACAAGCGCCCAAACAGAAAGCGCATAACAACGGGTACCAAACTTTTTTCATAATCAAGGAGGTTTTCGTCACAAAGATAAACGCTTCCAGTTAAATACCAGCACATAAGCCAAATTTTTACCGCAAACGATTCTCCCGCGCAGCACGTCCATCTTTTGTGGAAAAACGCAGAAAACGGCTTTTATCTTATATAAAACCTCTCTTTCAATCCCTCATGCCCGTCATTTTTTCGGTGTACGAAACGCAAAAAAAAGCGCGAACTCCTCCAGAGTTCGCGCTAGCTCTCAAGATGGCAGCTATTCGAGCGACGTTTCATGCGACGGACAGGCTATCGTCAGGCCCGAACCGTCTGAACAAAAATACCCTTCTTTCGTTCGGTTTCCTATCGTCAATAGTTGGGAAAATCTCCGGTGTACTCCCCGAAACCGGGGACCTATCACCTCGCTTACGATTCAGGAACCGCACTCAAATCAAGCTGTCCGCTATACCCGATCATCTGCAGCCCGTCGACTCGCACCCGCAAATAAACCGATCCGTTGGGATAGACCGTCAGGGTCATATATACCGTCCGGTCATATTCATTTTGGGCCGAAAGCGTAATCGTCGAGGAACCCTTCTTGCCGGGTTGCACCTGATAATGCTCCAACGGGGAGGTAAAGCGCAGCGCCGGACCGCCCCCATAAGGCACATCGTACCCTCTGCCCACATACGGCAAATACAGACTCACATGATCTTTCCGGACCGCCAGAAAATACTGTCCTCGCGAAGGAGTGAAGGTCGCCAAACCAACCGGCTGAACCAGCGTTATATCTACATAAAAATCTCGATCGTCCACCTTTTGGGAGACCTGAGCGGCAGTCTGTGCCTTCCGGGTGTTGCGATCCTGGGCTGAAAGTTCGAAACTGCCGCCCCACAACACCAACAGAGACATACTCATCAACAATGCATGTTTCATACCTGTTCCGATTAAATGGTTAATATCTGGAAATACCTGCAAAAACAAGGCCCGACTGCATTTTTCGCACCCTCTTTATAGCCCGGCTGCCCCAAAACGATCATTCGCATCGGCCGGCTTGACAATTTTCCTCCACAGTCTCCATTTCCAGGGTCACATGTCGTATATGAAACGCTTCCAGCGATTGTTTTATTTTCTGTTTCACCGCAGCGGCCGTCTGCCAGTTCTTGACGACAATATGAGCCGTCAGAGCATTTTCTGTCGTACTCAAGGCCCAGATATGGACGTGATGAACTCCGACGATACCCGGATCGAGCGCCCGAATGGCCTCACACACCGATTCGGGATCGATGCCGTCGGGAACCCCATCCAACGAAAGACGCAAACTGGCATGCAAGAGCTTGACCGTCGAGGCCAAAATCACTCCGGCAATCACGATTCCGAGTACCGGATCGATGAGGTACCATCCCGTGAAGCGAATCACAATACCCGAAATCAATACCCCTACCGACACCAGAGCATCGGCCGCCATATGCAGATAGGCCCCCTTGACATTCAGATCGCGGTCCTTATCCTTCATAAACAGCCAGGCCGTAAAAGCATTGACCAGAATCCCAATCCCGGCCACCCAGGCTACCGTCCCGCCCGGAATCGGTTCGGGATGCTGCAATTTCTGAATACTCGACACCAGAATCACCCCCACCGCCACCAACAAAATACAGGCATTGAGCAAAGAGACCAACACCGTACTTTTCTTATAACCGTAGGTATACCGGGCATTGGGTTTGAAACGCTCCAGCCGGAAGGCCAGCAAAGCCAGGACCAGCCCGACCACATCACTGAGGTTATGCCCGGCATCGGAGATCAAGGCCATGGAGTTCAACCACAATCCGGCTCCGAACTCCACGACCACAAACAAAATATTCAGAAAAATTCCCAGCCGAAAAGCCCGGTTCAAAGGATCCGACGGCAGAAAACCATGGGAATGAGTATGATCCGCATGCGTATGCACCTGTACAGTCATAATGCAGGGATTTACGATGACCCGCCAAGGGTTCTACCGCAAAGATAGCAAAAAGCCCGGATTTCACATTTCGAAACGGACGATCCCTCCGTACGGAGCCTGATTCTTAAAAACCTCTTCCAGCGGCCACCCGCTACACAATGAATAGGCACAAGCAATCACGCCGCCATGACAAAACGCCAACACCCGACGGTAGGCCTGCGAACATACCTCCGACAACCACGCTCCGACCCGACTGCGTTGTTCCAGAAAAGACTCGCCGCCCGGAGGCGCCGTACGAATCCAATCCTCGAACCAGGCTTTGGTTTCGGGATCGGGCAGACCGTCCCAAGGCTGCAACTCCCACGATCCGAAGTTCATCTCCATAAGGCGGGCATCCCGAATCGCCTCGCCATAACCGCACCATTCG
>CALVFO010000008.1 GCA_944326855.1 uncultured Alistipes sp.
TGTTCGCACTTCAACAATCGGCTAATATCCTAACTGTTCGATCCATTCGCGGATCGTGTTCTCGGTGGCATGATTAAGTAAGCGTCCGTTTTCCCATTTGATCTCCGGATACGTTTTCTTCAACACGGCGGCACTGTTGGCGATACCGCTACTGCCCGATGTTGCAAAAGGAATAACCACTTTTCCCCGCAGATCCTGACTTTCCAGGAACGTATTGACAATGCGCGGAGCCATGTCCCACCAGATCGGATAACCGAGAAAGATGACTGCATAATCAGCCACTTCCCCGGTAGCCCCTTCGAGGGCCGGACGAGCTTTCGGATTGTTCATTTCGAGCGAACTGCGTGATTGGGCGTTGGTCCAATCGAGATCGGAACGGGTGTAAGGCTGGGCCGGAACAAGGGCATGAAGTTTCCCGCCCGTAACGGCTGCCACCTTTTCTGCAACAGCAGCTGTCGTACCTGTAGCTGAAAAATAGACTACAAGAATACGCTGATCGGATACTATTGAGTTCATATTTTGTTTTTGTTGGGCATGCGCCGTAACGGTCATCCCGATGACGGTCAGGCAAGCGAATAATATTCTACACATAGACCGGCACGTTTACTGCTGAAGTTTATCGTATTCTTCGTCAGAAACCGATTCAAGCCATTCATTGGAGGCATTTTCTCCGGGGACTTCAAAGGCAAGATGCGCGAACCAACTGTCGGCCGCAGCTCCGTGCCAATGCTTTACCCCGGCCGGAATATGAATCACCGTACCGGGCCGTATTTCTACGGCCGGTTTGCCCTCCTCCTGATACCAACCGCGGCCGGCCACACCGATCAGCATCTGACCTCCTCCTTTCGAGGCTTTATGAATATGCCAGTGATTGCGGCAACGAGGCTCAAAGGTAACGTTGGAAATCGCCACCTGATCCTGGGAAATCGGCGCGAGATAACTCTGACCGGTAAAATAGCGGGCATAAGCCGTGTTCGGTTCTCCGATGGGGAAAATCATCCCTCGCTGGAATTCAGCCTTGGCATCATCGCCGCTCGTATCTTCCGCCCAGACATTTTTGGCCAGATTGAAAGCAGCCCAGGCTTTCGGCCAGCCTGCATAAAAGGCGATATGCGTGATGATTTCGGCAATCTCCGTACGCGTAATACCATTGTTTTTCGCGGATTGAAGGTGGTAAATCAGCGAATTGTCCGTGATACCCTGACTGATGAGCGAAGTGAGGGTCACCAAACTGCGATCCCGCAAACCGAGTTTATCGGTGCGGCTCCACACCTCACCGAACAGTACGTCATCATTGAGTTCTGCGAATTTAGGGGCGAACTCACCCAATTGATCGCGACCGGCTGTCTGTACTATTTTTTCCTGTGCCATGATATTGACTGTTAAGATACTAAAAATTGCGGATAAAAGAAACTTGTTCGTCATCGTTTTACGCTTTGAATGAAGTTATTGATTCGATTTTCCGGATTAAGCGGAGTTTGATCGGACAAAACCAGCGATTTGATCATGTGCAGCGTTCCCTGTTTGTATTTTCGGAAATGATCCGACGCGATATGTCGTTCATAAGCCGCCCGACTTGCATAGGTCTCGAGAATGGTAATCCGACAGGGATTTTCTTTCTCGCCAACGGCATACATCGTCAGTACGCCCGGTTCGGTCCGCAAAGAAATTTCACCTACCTCCACGGCATAGGTCATATACGCATCGAGAAATTCAGGATAGACCTCTATTTTCGACAAACGTACGATGCCGTCGGCACCCATCGCCTCTTTGGCACACATACCCGGTTCCTTGTCCAGCCTCAGGCATCGGCCAATCACCTCCCCCGTAGCGAGATAGGAATAGGTCGGAGATTCGAACAGCATGGGTTTCAGTCGGGTATAATCGAGCTGCCCATGCTCATCGAGCACCTCAGAAGAGGCATACGTATTGACCACCGAACCGATGAAATTATCGAACCCGTCCGTTTCATATACATCCACCACGTCGCATTCCATGCTCAGAGGCGACATGTCGATCACCGGCGTACCGTTTTCTCCCCAATGATAGTCGAACACCTCCGATTTGTCGACCGAGCTCCCGCTCACACTCCCCACATAATCGGCTTTGGGCAACATGTCCCGACTGACGAGATTAATGGAGAATTTCCCGGACTGACGGATTCCCCGACAGGTATAATGATTTCTGCTCAGGCTGACCAGAATCCGATCGTGGCCGATAATGCCCGTATGGCCCACGACGAGCCAGTTGACCTTTCCGGCGACCTCGGCTCCGACCACCGTCAGCGGTTTCGGATAGAGAGCCACCAATGGCCCGATATTCTTTTTATCCATTTCGGTTTCGTTTTGTCGTGATGCATTTTCAGACAGGGAAGTGCCGCATGAAAGCAACACACAGGAAAACAGAATACAGCAAGCTGATTTCAACATGTTCATCGATCGATTGTTTTGATCAATCGGGCCGGTACGCCACCGACCACCGTATTGGGCTCCACGTCTTTCGTCACGACGGCACCTGCCGCCACAATAGCGTTATCGCCGATGGTGACACCCGGCAGAAGGGTCGCATTCGAGCCTACCCACACGTTTTTACCGAGCACTATCGGAGCGGGATAAGTCGTCTTACGATCTTCGGGAGAAAAGCCGTGATTGAGCGTGGCAAACACGACATTGTGTCCGATCTGACAACCGTCTCCGATGAAGACGCCTCCATGGTCCTGAAAATGGCAGCAGGCATTGATGAAGACCTCTTCGCCCAGCGTGATATTTTTACCGAAATCGGTATAAAAAGGCGGGAAAACACGCAGCGATTGCGGAACACGATACCCGAAAAGTTCGGAAAGCAACTCCCGCACCTCGTCCGGAGTATGATAGGCCGTATTTAACCGGAATGTGATGCGACGAGCTTCATTGCTCATTTCATTCATGAAACGATGGATCTCTTCCGTACGGAGAGGCTGTCTCATTTTTACATACTCTTTAAAATCTTCGATCTTCATATTATGGTTCCCTCTCTTTTATGTATGGTATATGGTCATTCCTGTGGATAAGGTCGACACTGCTCCCCCAAAAACCTTTACATCCATCCGTTACATATTTTTCTGTTAAACTGAAAGCATCCGTTTGCCCCGAAAGCCCTATGGTCACCGATCTTCCGCCGAGTTCACCGTCACCATCCGGTCATTCCATTGTTTCGACACGTGCCGATCTAAACGGCTCCTGGCACCCTTTCTCGCAGAGTGGCGGGGAAAGCAGGGGCAATCATACAGACGGAACGATCGATCATCGGGGCATCACCCGTCATTGCTGCATTCAATCCGGTATAAACGCTCAATCTCTTCCGGCGCATGAAGGTCGAGAATTGTACTGGCACCCGTATCCATGGACTCGATGGCCGACATCTCATGCGGGGTCAAGGCAAAATCCCCGACAGCCATATTTTCCACCATGCGTTCCCGATGTACGGATTTCGGGATGGCGACAATCCCTCGCTGCCAATGCCAGCGCAACACGACCTGGGCTGCCGACTTACGGTATTTCCGGCCGATAGCCGACAATCCCGGATCGGACAGCAATCCGTTCCGGCCCTCGGCCAGCGGGCCCCAGGCCTCGAGCTGAACCCCCAGCGATTGTAAAATCCGTATCGCAGCCCGCTGTTGGGTATAGGGATGTGTTTCCAGTTGATCCACGGCCGGAACCACTTGAACATGCTGACACAGATCCTGCAGTCGAGCCGGTTCGAAATTACAAACCCCGATGGCCCGGGCACGCCCGGACGCATACAGTTTTTCCAGAGCCCGCCAGGCTCCGTAATAATCACCCAACGGCATGTGAATCAAATAGAGATCGAGATACTCCGTTCCCAAGCGATCCAAAGACGCGTCGAACGCCTGCAACGTCCGATCGTATCCCATTTCCGAAATCCAGGCTTTGCTCGTCACGAAAAGCTCATCCCGGGGAATGCCGCTTCGGCGAATTGCGGCACCGACAGCCCGCTCGTTTCCATACACCGAAGCCGTATCAATCAGCCGATAACCGACCGACAGTGCCTCCCCAACGACTCGCTCACAAGTGTCGAAATCCGTGATCTGAAAGACCCCGAATCCCTGCAAAGGCATTCTGACTCCATTATTTAAAGTCACATATTCCATCGTCTGCCGTTATTTGTCGATTTGACTTTCGGTAAACGCATCGGCCCGATGTCCTTTCAAATCGATTTTCGCATACTCCTGATCGAAAGCCTCCATCTCCCAAGCCGACAAACGAACACTTCCCGCCCCAAGCAGCTCGTCAAGATGATCGGACTGGGTCGTACCGGGAATCGGTGCGATCCACGGTTTGCGTGAAAGCATCCACATCAAAGCGAACTGAGCCGGGGTCACCCCCTTTTGCCGGGCCCATTGGCGTACAAGCGTAACGAGCGGCATGTTATGTTTTAAGGCATCCGGCTGAAACTGCGGCAAATTCCAGCGGCGATCCCCTGGATGGAATCGACTGTTTTCATCGATAACACCGGTCAGGAACGCCCGACCCAACGGACAATAGGGCACAAACCCAATTCCCAACTCTTCCAAAACAGGAAATATCTTCGTTTCGGGTTCACGCCACCAGATGGCATACTCGCTCTGCACGGCTGAAAGCGGACAGACAGCATGGGCCCGACGAATGGAACGAGCGCTGGCCTCGGAGAGTCCCCAATGCAACACCTTCCCCTCCTTCATCAAATCGCCGACCGTCCCGGCCACCTCTTCCATTGGAACATTCGGATCCACTCGATGCTGGTACAACAAATCGATATGATCGGTACGTAGACGCTTCAACGAGCCCTCTACAGCCCGACGAATATGATCGGGGCGACTGTTCAATGCCGTAGGTTGCCCTTCTTCGACCCCGAAGCCGAATTTCGTACCGATTTTCACTTTCCCTCGAAACGGAGCCAGCGCTTGGCCGACCCACTCTTCACTGACATAAGGCCCGTACACCTCGGCCGTATCGAAAAACGTCACTCCCCGATCATAAGCCCGACGGATCAAAGCGATCATATCCCGTTTATCATAGTGCCCGCCATAATAGCCGACCATCGGCAGACAGCCCAGTCCGATGGCAGACACCTCCAGGGTTCCGAGCCTGCGGGTTTCCATATCCATACCGTCCGACGGATCGTCCTGACCGAGAGGTTCGTTCCCCGACGGCGACGAAAAACCCGCCCATGCCTTGGAAATTCCCGTCCAGGTGCCGATGGCCGAAAGGGTGGCCACAGATGACATTTTCACAAAGGTTCTTCTGTCCATAATCTGCCTATTTATGTGATGAATGACCGTTCTTCAATAACCCCCGCAATATTTCCATTTCGTTATCTTCCAAACGGGAACGCCGCGGCTCCTCTCCACAGTCCGATCCGACCTCTCTTTCCTGCCGAAAGAAGCATTCCCATATTTGCCGTGTTGTGAGACGGTAGCGATCGGCTATAAAGCATACTACGTCATCTTGATACAATTCTACGGAAAGTTCCGGCCGTTTATCCATTCCTTTTCTATTTTGCAACACCACAAAATTACCGTACTCAATTCCGGGGGACCTAACGATATAAGGGAAGTTTATACCATTTTTACAGATTTTAGGGCTTCGGCATTTCGACTATTTGACCGAAATCCTCTATTTTTACAAGAAAATAATCCAGACGGTATCATGAGTAAGATTATGAAAATAAAAAACGTAAGCGATTACACGCGCTACCTCGGGCATACCGACAGCCATCCGCTGGTCAGTGTGATCGATTACACGGAAGTATCGCCCGTTCGTCATAGTCTGAATAATTACAGCATTTACGGGATATTCTTTCATGAGGAAGCAGACATAGATCTTGCATACGGATGCGGGAAATACGACTACAAGAAAGGAACCGTTATCTGTGTGGCTCCCGGCCAGATCGGAGGGAAGGAAGACAATGGAGAAGAGGTCATGTTGACGGGATGGGCTTTACTCTTTCATCCCGATCTCTTACACGGGACGTACCTGCAAAAGGAGATCAAAAATTACTCTTTTTTCGACTATCGGGTCAATGAAGCCCTGCACATGACCGATGAAGAACACGACATGCTCGTATCGCTGATGCGACAAATCCGAGACGAGCTGAAAAACCGACACGACGAGCTACAGGATGCCATTATCGTCGGATACATCGGGTTGGTTCTGAACTTTTGCCAACGATTCTACAACCGTCAATTTCTGACGCGCAAACTGGAAAATTCGGATATTCTGATGAAATTCGACAGTCTGCTGCAAGATTACTACGGCACGAACCGTCAACTGATCGACGGTTTACCGACGGTGCAATATTGCGCCGACCAGTTCTGCATGTCCGCCAACTATTTCGGCGATCTGATCAAAAAAACGACCGGCGATACGGCAGGCAACTACATTCGGCAATATGTGATTCAACGCGCCCAAAATGCATTGGCTGCCGGAGCCAGTATAGCACAGGTGGCCGGAGAACTCGGTTTCGAATATCCTCAACACCTGAGCCGGATGTTTAAAAAACAGACCGGAATCACCCCGACGGAATATTGCGAACGTTTCCGCCACGGATAACCCCTCCTGCCCAGCACATAACTTGTCCGCACGGCAACCCCTTCCCGAAATCCGGTCTCCGAGAAAATCCGTGCCCGTCAGGGAATGACAGCAAACGCTTCGGAAGCGACAAAATCCCCGTACATTCTCGGCCGGTCCCTTCATGACAGGCGTCCCGGACAGGCGTATTGATTTTTGAAAGGTTCCGATTCCCGCTTTTGCGGGCAAACCGTCTAGAAATGCATGCCGCAATTCCGCCATCCCTCTCCGTCGGAAAAATAAGGTTGACCACATGGCCGTATCCATTTTCAGACCCCGTTCCCCTTTGATTTTTCCCGTACCTCCGAGGACCCCAAACGTCTCCTTTTTCCGGACAAAACAACACCCAAACAGGATTCTCGATTTGTCATCCGTTCGAATGACAATCGTCCGATGTACGCCTGGTTTCGACCATTTCAGTCCATCTGGCCTCGTTTAAGATGGACTCCTGCCCCAGGGTGCATTTCATATCGAACAGTCCGGACTTTTT
This sequence comes from uncultured Alistipes sp., assembly GCA_944326855.1. Taxonomy (GTDB): domain Bacteria; phylum Bacteroidota; class Bacteroidia; order Bacteroidales; family Rikenellaceae; genus Alistipes_A. Next base: position 7,099 of record CALVFO010000008.1, read on the forward strand.
CCCGAGCCTCAAATCTCAAGACCGAGGAAACTTTTACCGAATTCCATGAAGTTCTGAGATCATACTGAGAGCCGTAATCCCCTTTGAATCGAGCGACTGCTATGGTTTCGGAGCGTTTTCGAGTGAATCAGCAACCGGGAAACAGATCGTGTCCCCTTTCATCAGATGGACGAGCCACCGACCGTTTCATCGTCGATGACTCGTCCCCCATATCCATACATCGCAAAAAAAGTTCGGGAAAAGGAAAGTATCGCGATTTTCTTTCCTTTTCCCGAACTTAAACTTTTACGGATAATCAGCCATTTTCAGGATACTTCCACGAAACCGGATCGTTGTCATCGGATGATAACCCCTCGTTTCTTGGTCGGCAAAAGAGGCTGAACCTTTTTTATAGTCGAGAGCGGCCGGTTTCGGCGCTCCACCCCGGAATAACCTACTTTTTGAACTCGGCAAAGAAATCGTTGCCCTTATCATCCACCAGCAGGAATGCCGGGAAGTTTTCCACATAAATCTTACGTACGGCTTCCATGCCCAATTCGGGAAAATCGACCACTTCCACCGATTTGATGCTGTCTTTGGCCAGAATCGCAGCCGGACCTCCGATCGAACCGAGGTAGAAGCCGCCGTGTTTCTGACAGGCATCGGTTACGGCCTGCGAACGGTTCCCTTTGGCAACCATGACCATCGAGCCGCCCAGACTCTGGAATTCATCCACATAGGGAT
>CALVFO010000009.1 GCA_944326855.1 uncultured Alistipes sp.
ACTCGTATTCATGCTTACCACCAACTGAATGGTCTATAAAAAGGGATTCACGGCCGTCCGCAAGTTTTCTTCTGCGTAGTTTGAATGGAGTTTTATCTACTTTTGTTTTCTTTCTTCTACCCATTGTGCTTCAGTTACTTGTACTCTGATGCAGAGATAGGAAATGTCTTTGATGTAAGTATCAAAACGGGTAACAAAAATGAGTAGGATATAGTCAAATATAGAATTTAATTGAGGTATATGAGAAAAACGGGCTAATTATATAATATATTGATATATAGGAATATATATTCTTTATTTGGTTAATGATTGGTTGTTTATTCCTTTTGATTATTGGTGTTTATCTTTTTCCCTTTACTTGACACACTTTAATTTACAGTCTCACAGCAATAGAATCAATACAATGTCCATTGCATAAAAAGTCTGTAACTATAAACTTTCCAAATAGAGAAAGCGTTAGTCACTCTATGGCTTGCTGTCAAACATTTGATTCAAAAATAGATAAAATGCTACATGACAAGATTATGGCTATACTTGATGCACGACCTGATCATACTCGTATGATTTAATAACAACAAGAGCCCTAATTAGTATAATACTGTCTGCATTTTGCATTAGATCATTAATCTGTGCTATAAAATTGGACAATGAATCTGCATCAATATCTTTGAACGTATATAGGACACCCGTCGGCTCTGTATTAGATTGTTCCATTATTGTTTTATTAAGTTTATATTGAATAATAATACCGTCAGGTAATTTACTTGTTCATTATGCAAGCTTAAGCCATCCGAGAATCGGATGGCTTTTTGTTTCGCTATATGCAAAAATGCAATTTGTTAACAACTTTAAATGTATGATTTATAATTAGTTGAAAAACTTTTATTATATTTATATAAATAAAAAATGAACATTTGGTACTATGCCCAGTATTATTAAAGCCAACTGATATGGAATAGCTAAATGAAACCTAAGTCACTGATGCATTTAATGGAAAATCTACGATCGGAGGATGATTGTAGGCTTTTCCTTGAAAATGTACGGTGGCAAGGAACTCCAGTATGTCCACACTGTGGCAGTATATCAGATAAACATCATCGATTAAAAACACAAGGAACATTCAATGGGTTATACAAATGCAAGGATTGCCGTAAACGATTTACAGTCACGGTCGGAACTATGTTCGAGGGTTCACACATTACTTTATTAAAATGGTTCTATGCTATATACGTGTTCTTATCGCATAAAAAGGGCATAAGCAGCACCCAATTGAGTAAAGACATAAATGTCACGCAAAAGACGGCATGGTTTATACTCGCCAGGATTCGTTGTAACATGAAAGAATGCGAAAGGGTCTTATTCGATGGCATTGTGCAAATGGATGAAACCTATGTTGGCGGCAAAAACAAGGGACGTTTCAAGAATAATCTAGGGCGAAGTATCAAACAAAAGACACCAGTTGTCGGAGTATTAACAGGTGACAGAGTTATTGCAATGGTTGTTCCTGACACTACACGTAGGACGTTGCATACAATAATCTATGGCCTGATAAAGCCTGGCTCTACGATCGTAACGGATGAATGGCCAGCCTATAATGGCCTATCAAACGAATATGTACACGAAACCGTTGAGCATAATCTTCGCCAATATGTAAACAATGCCGGGTTCCACACTAATGGCATCGAAGGCTTTTGGTCACACTTAAAACGCGGTCTAAAAGGTATTTATCATTTTGTCAAACCTAAATATCTGCAAATGTACTGCAATGAGTTCGCCTACCGATATACAACAAGAAAGATGCATGATGCGGAACGGTTTATACAATTTCTATCAAGGTCAACTGTAAGATGTAGATATTCAGATTTACAGTTGAATATAATGTAATTAGATAAAGTTTCTTATATTTGTACTGTCTCTTTGGAGGCATACATATTAGGAAGCGTTTAGCTTTATTCCTTGCTAATGAATCTGGACAGTTCAAAGTGTCGAAGGAATAAGATGATGCTCTCCTTTGGTTTACGTATGGCACTATTGTGTTAATATACAGCCAAAGGCGTGAGTTGTTTTCTTATACTCGGCACAGGTTTGTCCAGAACCTATTAGCGGTATAAGTCTAACAGTCTTACGCCTTCTTTTTGTTTGAATTCTTCTTTAAGACTGGGAAGAATATAAAATCAAGTATTATGGGCATTTTACAATCATTTGGCAGTGGTTTTGGTAATATGGCAGGTGTTAATCTTTCAAGGAAATTATTCGGCGACAATAGAATCGAACAAAAACGTGAGGAAGAACGATTGCGTATAGAATCCGAAAAAGAATTACGTGAACATGCAGCTATAGAACGTATGGCAGATAATATTGAAGAACGAATACAACAATTAAGTACTATTTCTATTCCACAAGACAGGGAATCACTTATTGAGTTATTAAATCAGTTGGCGTATCTTCTACAAGTGTATAAAGTTCACGATAACTTGAATACTAAAAATAAGATAAGAAATCGATACGCAGATGCAATATTAGTTAAATATGAGCAGGTTTTAACAATATTTTCATCAATGTACAACAATGATATATTGCTTGATCATTTTAAGCATACTCTTAAATCTGCAAGAAAATTACGATTCATAAAGAAATATCCAGCAATCTTGGTAATTGCATTAGGTGCATTAACTTTCATAATATATGTAGTTATTGCAGGTTAAAACATCTGTCATTGATAAGAATATGTAGATAGAATATATGTACATAGATATTTGTACCAATCATAATTATAAATGTTTATAATTATGATACAACTTTCAGTTAATATTGAAGTCCAACTATACTTAATTGATATAGTTGGACTTTCTAAGTTTTATTAGTACATTCAAGTATATAGATGGGAATGATTATTATTTTGTGTTAAATACGGGTTTGATCGTGAACGCATTGGAGCGCGAATCGAAAAATTTCTCCCAAAATATCTTGGATGAGTTGTAACTTTTGCGGAAAGAAAGCATCTAATAGATGTTTGATGTTATGCATTTATTCATCTATTTAACGTTGATTGAATCATGAGAAAAAGTTCTTTTTGGGGCGTTGCCCTTTTGTCGATGATCGCTATGTCGTCTTGTGACAAGAATGATGAGAATCCGGAGTTGCGTAAAGATGCGATCATTACCTCTTTTACTTTTGATAATTCGGTCGAAGCGAACAAAATCGTTACCTCTCAGCCGGTGATTGCGGGCAATCAGATATCCTTTGTGGTCGATGGAATGGCCGATGCGATGGATATCGCGGCTTTGGTGCCGACGATCAAGGTCTCTGAAGGGGCAACCTATTCGTTTCAAGGTTCATTTGATTTAGGCATGACTTATGTGGTTACCGCCGAAGATGGTACGACGAAAAATACCTATACGGCCACTTGTACGGGGTCGATGTTCGATGTTTATGCCGGGGTTCTGAAGGTCTCTTTGGATGGAAATGTTTTGGTGGAAAACGCTCCCTATAACATCAGCCTGGAAAAGGAAGACGCCGGAACGGTTCAGGTCTTTATCAGTGATTTCTCGATTGCTTCCGAGTTGTTGGGAGAAGAAATTGCTTTGGGTGATGTCGCCATTACGGGATGTGTGGCCACCCAGACGGATGGTGGTTATCAGTTCAGCGGCACGAAAGATTTGGGCACGTTGGAACTTCCCGTCAATGGAATTACGATGCCGGTAGATTGTGTGATCAATGTGGCGGACGCCAAAGTGGTCGACGGTACTTTTACCTTACCGATGGTCATTCATGTTTCGGGCATGGGCGGACAGATGCAAATGGATGTCGATGCTTATTTTACGGGAACTCCGATGGAGTAAGAAACGCTTCATGGATCCGTTGACTTGAAAAGCCTCTGAAAAGAGGCTTTTTCAGTATATGGACCAGAGGAACTGGTTGGGTCCAGAATCTGGATCCGTGGATGGAGATTACGGTTGAAATAGTAAAAGCCCCGAATGAATCGGGGCTTTTGCGATTATAATCTGGGGCTATGAAGCAACAGAGAATCGAACGGATCAGGGTCCGGGTCCGGATCCGGATCGGGGTAAGGATAGGAAGGAGGCGATTTGATCTCAAAATTGTCGCAATGTCATCTGATGGTGTAGTCGTTTTTCAGAGAAGAGGGATCGATGCTTAGCGAATTAATGTCGATATAAGAGCTCAGACAAGGACAGAATGGCATTTGTTCGGAATAAGCTCCGCTGGGATCTGGGAAGTCGATGGATACGGGGAAGTCTATAGTTCCCTGATTATAGTTGCCGGCAGGATACACATCTTTGATGGTAAAAGAGATTCGGTTGATGTGGGGCGCATTGATTTGTCCGGGCACTTCGGCCTTGGCCCATGCCTGAGTGAAATCAACTCCTAACATCGGGTTTGTTTGGTACGAATTGTGGTATCCATCGTTCCATGACGAAAACCGGATCGTAATATCCAGATATTCAGTACCTGATTTGGTCTCCGGATTGTCGGTTTGCAGATCCGGGGTTTCTGCTTTCGTACAGGCACACAATGCGGTTATGCATGCCGCCCATAATAATGTTTTTGTCATAGGTCGATAGGTTTAAAGGTTAGGTACTATAAAGATAAAATAAATAATTGTAATTACAGTATAATTTCATGTATTTTTAGTAAAATAAATATTTTAAAAAACTCTTTCATACCCATTGGGGGTAAAGGTTGTGGCTGGAAAATTTACCGGGTATTCACAAGGAGATTTTTCAGACAGGACGGGTGTGCTTCCGTCTTCAAAAAGTACACAGATAGGGAATAGATCATAAAATGAGCGGATAGCTTGCAGAATATACCGTACGTATATACCTTGGGCCCAAAAACGCTATATGAATCAGAAATGGAACCAAAAGGAGATCACGATTTTGAATACGGCCTTGAATCGATTATGTCAGTCTGTCGTGATAACGGAAAAGGAGTGGATGGCGTTGTGCGGCGACAGGGACCGGGCTATTAAATTGCGGAGTATATTGATAGCGCACGGATGTGCTCAGGAATATCATGCGGGACTACTCGATATGCGGAGAGGACCTCATGCCGATGAATATCGAACGACTCATACCTTCAGATCTATCTGGCGATGCAGGATAGAAACGCAACTACAGAATTGGCTTCCTCTTGTCTTATCCATTTTGTCTCTGGGAGTTAGTGTGATAGCTCTTTTTACATGATGGACGAATGGATTCAGTGGATTGGATCGTGCGAAATATCATCTTGGAAAACAGTTCCGAATGAAAAGTATTATGGAGGGGTGTATCGGAAGAACCGAACACGGCGGGATTCTTTCTGTAAAGATGTGTTGGATATGTCGGGTTTTGTCAAAAAAGGGGGTGTCGGTTTGTGCCTCGTTTGGCTGTGTGCGGTTTATAGGGTTTGATGCAGGTTGTGATGCCGATATGTCGTAGGGTTGGATTGTTTTGAGGGAACTTCCTATGGGATTGCCGGACCGATAGCGGCTATTTTACCGGACGGTTATTCGGCATTTCGATGGGCAAGGGCGGCCACCGAGAGGAAAATACCCAGCGCAATCCCAAGGAAGGTCGCGAACAAAACCTGATGTTGGGGATTCAATAAAAAAGTAATGGTATGGGCCGGGATCCAGAACAGAGGTATTGTTTTTTTGAAAACGAAGTTCCACTGGACTTTCCAATTGAGTCCGGACAGTATTTCCCCGAACGGAATGGGTGTGATTAACGCGCGAAGTCGTCCCCGGCAATTGAGAATGTGAGTGTCGGTTATTTTATGGATAGTCATAAACACGGGACCAAAGGTGGTGTTCATCATGACACTGATCATAAATGCGCATAAGACTTTCTCCGGGCACAGAGGGCCTTTCATGACATTCACCGCCTGTTTCAGGCCCAAGTTTTGTAAAAAATAGGGAGTTCCTGCGGCAAAGGTTTGAATGGCGATGGCAATCCATACGCCCAATAACCCCCATACGACAGCACGTGGCAGCAGCCCAAATTCTGGGGTGTAATAACGTCCGGTTTTGATTCTGTGCCCGATGGATTCTCCCACGGTAGCCAAGATGGAGAATTTCAGAAAAGCCATCAGGTAGGGGTGAGCGGCATTGATTTGTACATAGCTTTCCCGCAATGGGCCGATCATGCTGAATAGCAGTATCCCCGTACAAAGTATGGCCATAAGAGTCAGGTCGGATCTGTTCATAGGGGTTATGGGCGACAAGTTGTTTGTAAATTAGAGCCTGAGCAGTTCTTTTTCGGTGATAATGTTCAATCCATATTTGAGCACGGCTTCTTCAGTTCGGACATTGTCGTTGGTTCGGAGGATCAGAAATGCTTTTTCTCGGATTGAGAAACAGTACATATATTCAATCGAGAGCCCCTCTTGGGTGAGATGACGTAATTGAGTGGCGAATACATCGGCCATCGGGCTGCATGTTAATACGATTACATCGCTTTGCTGTGCACTGACGCGATGGGCTTTAAGAACTTCATACGCCCGTGCCGTATCCGAGGTGATCAATCTCAGGATACCATATTCAGAGGTGTCTGCTACGGTGGCTGCAATAATTCGGATATCATCCTTACCCAGAATGTCGAGTATTTCATTCAATCGACCGGACTTATTTTCGAGAAATACGGATAATTGCTTAATCGTTATCATCTCCCTTACTTATTTGTTGGTTCGTAAATCTTTCACGCGAACGGCTTTGCCTTCGGATTGCGGCAGGGCACCCTTGTCGACCAGTTTGATTTTGGGTGTCAGCAGAATTTCATCTTTGAGTTGGCGGGTAATTTCTCGGGTCAGGCCCTGCAGCTGCGAATAATCGTCCGTAAAGAGATCACTCAATTCTACTTCCACCCGCACTTCGTCGTTATTATTGACCGTATCGACCGTAATCAGATAGTTTGTTCCCAGCTCTTTGAATTGCATCAGGATCTTTTCGATCTGCATGGGGAAGATATTCACTCCTTTGACAATGAACATGTCATCGCTTCGGCCTTTGAGACGATCGATTCGGCGATGCGTACGGCCACACGGGCATTCACCCGGCAAAATACGAGTCAAATCCCGTGTGCGATAGCGAAGTAACGGCATGCCGTCACGATCCAGCGTTGTCAGCACCATTTCCCCGACTTCACCATCAGGAACCGGTTCCAGGGTTTCGGGGTCGATGATTTCCAGGATGTAGCAGTCCTCCCATACATGGAGACCGTTCTGTTCCGGACATTCGAAAGCCACTCCCGGGCCGCTCATTTCGGACATGCCGAAACAGTTAAAGGCTCTTACTCCTAAAGATTCTTCGATTTTACGACGTTGAGCATCGGTATGGGGTTCGGCTCCGATAATCAGCGTGGTCAATCGGGTATCGGTTCTCGGATCCAGGTTCATCTCCTTCATGACTTCGTACAGACGGAAAACATAGCTCGGTATGGCATGGATGGCGGTGGTTCCGAAATCTCGGATGAATTTGATTTGTCGGATGGTATTGCCGGCGGCGGCAGGCACGGTCAGTGCGCCGAGTCTTTCGGCCCCATACTGAAATCCCAACCCGCCGGTAAACATTCCATATCCGGAAGTGTTTTGAAAGACATCATGGTCTCTCAGTCCGACCATATAAAGGCATCGGGCCACCCGATTGGCCCACTGGTCCAAATCGTGTTGTGAATGGCAGATGACCGTAGGGTTCCCGGTCGTGCCGCTGGAAGAGTGGAGGCGTACGATCTGATTCATCGGCGCAGCCACCAGTCCGAACGGATAGTTGTTTCTTAAATCGTTTTTGGTGGTAAACGGTATTTTACGCAGATCATCCAACGTACGGATCGTGTCGGGAGTGATTCCGTGCTCGTTCAGCCGGGTTTTATAAAACGGGCTTTGAGAGGCGATTCGCAGGGTTTCTTTCAGGCGTTTTATTTGAAGAGCCTCCAGATCGGCTCGGTTCATCGTCTCAATTTCGGGTTGAAAATAAGGGCAGTCCATGGATAATAAATCGAATTAAAAATACATCCTGATCATGTCTCTCGATAGGGTCTCCTGCTTTCAAGACGTTTTCGAGGGAATAAAGGTTTTGGTATCTGTTCTTTTTGACTTCTGCAAAACCGTGCATGGGTTTCGCGAAAAGGTTGGGGTGTGCGAAATCTGACTCAAGGGCGGATTTTGCAGACAGGGACCCCGACGCTTATCGGATCCGATGCAAAAAGAACCGATATATTGAGGAAAGTTACGAAAAAATCTTAAAATTTTTGCATGTATGGATGTTCTGAAAATTTTCTGCATGATCCGGGCTGGATGGGAGGAGTGATATAGCGGTATTGAAAATCTGGTATTGGGTCCGGAATGAAGGAATGTTATCGGAGCTGCCTTCGTCAGTCGTCAGGCAGACAGGGGTATGATTCCGTCATGTTTTCTGATGCCGGGATGTCTTTTTCAGATGCCTGTTATCGCCTCCGTCGGCTGTTGTGATTTCCGCCGGATTCCCTGACCCGAAGCCGCATAAAACAGATCGGGCTTTTGGAGCATTGCCGAAAAACCGTTATCTTGTAAAAAATCAGATCCTGTTTCCATGAATGCTACCTCTCCTGCATTGACGTTTCGGAAAGCCCTTCCGGCCGATGTTACTCGATTGGCCGATCTTTTCTGGGCCTCGCTCCATGCCCATCCGGCCTATATTTCCTACAGCGAAATTCAAACCGGCATTGCCCTGGACAGCGAAATGCCGGCCCCCGATGGCCGGACCAAATGGGAACGCTATATTCTGGGCAAAATTACCGGTTCCCACAGCCGGGTGTTGATCGCCGAACAGGACAGTGAGCTCGCAGGATTTGTCGTGCAGACCCTCAATACGGAATATGAGCGCACGTTCGGAGTCATCGATGATTTGTTGGTTGTCGCCTCCCTGCGAGGCAGCGGCCTGGGGCGCGATCTGCTCGAGGCCGGCATTACCTGGCTCCGGGAGCAGGGAGCCTGTGACATTTACCTCGAATCGGGCGTCTCCAATCACCGGGCCCACGCCTTTTTCGAACATTATGGCTTCCGCTGCATTTCCCACATGTTCAAACTTGTCTAATTCATCCGCCAGACCATGTCACTGTCTGAACGCCTTCAACGATTCATCCGACAAGGAGTCGATACGGTACGGGCTTTCCCGGCTGAAAGTTTGTTGAGTGTGTTTTTTTTCGGATACAGTCTTCTGCTGATTGCCGAAAAAACTTCGAATACCGACTTTCTCGCTCTATTCCCGCTGTTCTTCTCGGCTTTTTTCCTGCTCAACCGATGGTCCCCACACAAACCGTTCCGATGGATCTATTATGTCGCTCCGCTGAGTGTGATTCCCTGCCTGTGGATCGACCTGCAGGAATGGGTTCTCTCTGTTTCGTATGTCATTGCCTTGGTTCTGTGTCCGCTGATGATTGCGGTGTGTCGGTGGAGACTCGACAACCGAGCCTTCGTCATCGACGCCCTCCACTATCTCAAAAACCTGATAGCTGCTACCTTGCTCAGTGGCGTCGCGTTTCTGCTGATCATCGCCATCTATTTTTCGCTCGACTACATTTTCCCGTCGCTTCCGCTGGGTGATGACGAAAAATTTGTACTCACGGTCTGTGCCGCCTGTTTCTTATGGCTGTTGCCGATCGTTTTTCTGACCTTTGTCCGTCTGCAACAGGACGAATACACGTCCCACCCGTTTCTCGACATCCTGACCAACTATGTGATCACCCCGGCTCTGTTGATCTACACGTTGATTCTGTATGTCTATTTTCTAAGTATTCTTTTTCAGGCATCCTTGCCACGAGGGGGCATTGCTTACCTGGTTTTCATATTCACGCTCATCGCGGTAGGGGTCAAGGCCTATCAGCCTCTGCAAGGCAAACGTCTCTATGATTGGTTTTTCAATCGTTTCCAGTGGATCAGTCTGCCTGCCCTGATCATGTTCTGGATCGGTACCGGATACCGTATTCATCAGTATGGATACACCCAACCCCGCATCTATCTGGTTTTGTGCGGGGTGATCATGACGCTGACGGTTCTGATGTTCTTTTCCCGAAAGTGGGGTCGTTATCTGTATGTTACGTCGTTGTCCGTGGTGCTGTTGGCGGCATTTACCTACCTGCCCGGTCTGACAGCCCGCGAACTGGGTATCCGTGCTCAACGGGCCCGACTGGCTGATGTGGTGGAAGAGCTGAATCTGCCCTCGGTCAACGGCCGATTGCAACAAAACACGGATACTTTGCGGGTCGACAGTCTTACGGGACTCCGGTACGAAGCCCTTTATGCCAGTTTCGAATACCTGTATTATGCCCATGACACCACGTATCTGCAACAACACTATGGATACTCCTCTTTTGTCGAACTCAACGAAGCGGTGATGCCGGCCAACGTCTTTTCCGGACAGTATGACGCCGCCACGGAGGAAATGTCTGTCCAATGCAGCCTGACTTACCTTTCGGGTTTCGATGTCAGCGGATTCAAACAGTTCCACCCGGTTTGTTACTATGATCGGGGAGAGGGTTACTACTACGAAACTCGCCAGGATTCGTTATTTCTGTACACCTCCGGCCAGCATCTGTTATGCCGTATTTCGTATGCCGACCTGTATGATGCCCAACTTCAGAAAACAGGTCTTACCCCCGAAGAGCTCACCCAAGAGACCTTGGATAAATACCGTGAAGCGTGGATGACTTATGACAATGGCGGCTATCGTCTGATTTTGAACGACCTCTTTTTCGAAAATTCACCTTTACAGATACAGAGTCTATCGGTCTATGGTCTGTTGACGCGGGAATAAACGCCCGTTATCCCTGCTGCGAGGGGAAAGAATCAGAGCCAGTGCACCCCTCGATCGAATCGAAGAGTGTGTGATCGAATCGAACGGAGGAAAGCCTTTGGAGGATGGGGTTGTGGAGCATCATTGTTGAATCGGGACGCGTGGAAGAAAGATCGGTGAAAGATCGAAGAAATGATCGGAAGAATGATCGGAGGACGTGAGCGTTGCTTGTCGGCATGCCCTGAAAAAACAGAAGGCGTCCCGTTTCGGGGCGCCTTCGTTGTGATAAAGATGCGAAATGGTTATTTCAACAGTTTCCCGGTCAGCGGAGCTGCCTGGGTGTACGTACGGGTGGCCACTTCGTTGTCGATCATATAGAGACCGGCTCCATCTTTGCCGACCATTTTGAGTTTGTCGATCCATCCCTGGGCGGTTTCTTCTTCTTCTACCTGTTCGTCGATGAACCACTGCAAAGCGCTGCTGGTTGCGAAATCTTTTTCTTCCACGGCCAGAGCATACAATTCGTGAATCATGGCCGTTACCTTGCCTTCGTGTTCCAGGGTGTTTTCCATCGTTTCCAGCAAAGAATCCCACGAAGTCTTCACCGGATCGATCGCTGCCAAAGTTACCTTCCCGCCCCGAGACAATACATAATTGGTCAGTATCAGGGCATGGTCCTGCTCTTCTTTGAACTGCACATTGTACCAGTTGGCGAAACCGGCATATCCTTCAGCCGCACAATAAGTCGACATGGAAAGATACAGATAAGCCGACCAAAATTCAGCATTGATCTGCGCATTCAGAGCTTTTTCTAATTTTGCACTTAACATAACGCTATGATTTAATTAAGTAAAACATCCGGTGCCCTTCGCCGACCGTTTTCAGTCAGTTACGGACGATGCGCCTCAAAGATACAAATTTAACCCAATCGGCATACCTTCATCGGTCAGATTTTCTCTTATTTCTCATTTTTTTCCCGATCTCCTACGGTTGTCGTTTTGCGGGGCTTACTGTTTTTCAATCGAATCCGGGCTTCGGGTTCTGTCGTCTGAGGCGATTTTCTGAATCCGATACCCTCCAAAATTAGGGGTTTCAACCGGTCGACCGCATACGATATTCTGGGGTCAGGGTAGGGTGATCTCCTAAATTTTTGTATCTTTGATTGTTTGTCAAATCAAAGATTTTTTTTCCATGAAAACAGATATTGAAATTGCTCGCAGCATTCCTTTAAAACCTATTGTGCAGATCGCCGAAACGTTGGGTATCGACCCGGACGACTTGGAACTTTACGGGAAATACAAAGCCAAAGTACCCCTCCGTTATATCGATCCGCAAAAGATCGCTCACAGTAAATTGATTCTGGTCTCGGCCATTTCGCCCACCCCGGCCGGAGAGGGCAAGACCACGGTCTCCATCGGGTTGACGCAGGCTCTCAACCGGATCGGGAAACGTTCGATTGTCGCTCTGCGGGAACCTTCTCTTGGGCCGGTTTTCGGGATCAAAGGCGGTGCTACCGGAGGGGGGTATTCGCAGGTGTTGCCTATGGAGGACATCAACCTTCACTTTACGGGAGATTTCGCCGCCGTAGAAAAAGCCCACAACCTCTTGGCTGCCCTGATCGACAATAATATCCAAAGCAAAACCCGATCTCTGGGAATCGACCCCCGAACCATTGCCTGGAAACGGGTGATGGACATGAACGACCGGGCTCTGCGCAACATCGTGACCGGTTTGGGTGGTACCTCTTCGGGTGTACCCCACGAAACCGGGTTCGACATCACGGCCGCTTCGGAAATCATGGCCATTCTCTGCCTGGCCGAAAATCTCAGTGACCTGAAACGTCGTTTGGGCAATATCTTCGTTGGGTTCACCCACGATAAAAAACCGATCTATGCCCGTGATTTGAAAGCCGAAGGGGCCATGGCCGCTCTGCTCAAAGATGCAATCAAACCCAATCTGGTACAAACGATCGAAGGCACACCGGCCCTGATTCATGGAGGTCCTTTCGCCAATATTGCGCAGGGAACCAATACGGTCATTGCCACCAAAATGGCTTTGTCGCTTTCGGATTATACCGTCACCGAGGCAGGATTCGGTTTCGATCTGGGGGCCGAAAAGTTCCTCGACATCAAATGTCGGGCAGCCGGACTGTCCCCCAATGCCGTTGTTCTGGTTGCGACGATCCGGGCTTTGAAATACCATGGCGGACAATCGCTTGCCGATCTGAAGCAACCCAATGTACAGGCTCTGGAACAAGGCATTGTCAATCTGCAGAAACACCTCGAAAATATCCGTCTGTTCCATCTTTCCCCGATTGTGGCCATCAACCGTTTTGCCACCGACTCCGATGAAGAGCTGGAATTCGTATGTCAGTACTGCCAACAGCAGGGCGTTCCAGTTTCCGTTGCCGATGTGTGGGGTTCAGGCGGCGCCGGAGCCGAGGAGTTGGCCCAGTTGGTGGTCGAAGCCACCGAGACTTGTTGCCCGGCATTCCGTCCGCTCTATCCGTTGAACGATACCGTTGAACAAAAGATCGCCACCATTGCCGAACAGATTTATGGCGCCGAAGCCGTGGATTATACGCCGAAAGCCAAATCGGCCTTACGGCGAATTGCCGATTTGGGATTGAGTAAATTGGCCGTCTGTGTGGCCAAGACACAAAAATCGCTTTCGGATAATCCGGCTCTGTTGGGGCGTCCCAAGGACTTTGTGATTACGGTTCGCGATATCGAAATCGCTGCCGGGGCCGGTTTCTTGATTCCGATCACGGGTGAAATCATGCGTATGCCGGGCTTGCCCGAAACCCCGGCTTCGGAAAACATCGATATCGACGATCAGGGACAAATCAGCGGCTTGTTTTAGGTTTCACGATGTGTGGAACCTGCTGACGGGGAAGCGCGTTACCCACATTCGGGTGACGCGCTTTCCCGTTGGTTTTATTTCCTCTGCGAGACCGTTTTCTGATTCGGTCCATTCTTTTCAGGCGATTTTCGGGCTTTTATTCCTTTGGGGGCTCCTTTCGGCAGAGAGACGGACCTCGATCGGTATTTTCAAAATAGGATGAATCGGGGTGATTTTGTATTTTTTGATTGATACCCCTGAAATTTATTGGTATTGATCTTTATTTTTGCATATATTTGTCGCTGAACCCCTAAAATTTTAGCCTTATGTGTGGAATTGTTGGAATGTTTGAAATTTCCTCGTCGCCTGAAACTTTCAGATCCCGGGTTTTGAAAATGGCTAAAACCATTCGACACCGGGGACCGGACTGGTCGGGAATCTACTGTGGGCAACGTGCCATCCTGGCTCACGAACGACTTTCGATCGTCGATCCCGAATCGGGAGGACAACCCCTCAAAAGTCCGGACGGAAACCTGATCCTGTCGGTCAACGGCGAAATATACAACCACCGCACATTAAGAGCCCGGCTCTCCGGAGAATATGCCTTTCAAACCGGATCGGACTGCGAAGTGATTCTGGCTCTTTACCGGCAGCATGGCGTCGACTTTCTGGAAGAGCTGAACGGTATCTTTGCGTTCGCCCTTTACGATGTCGAACAGGACCGCTATCTGATCGCCCGCGACCACATGGGCATTATTCCCCTGTATATGGGGTGGGACGAATCGGGGCATTTTTACGTCGCTTCGGAACTCAAAGCCCTCGAAGGCGTTTGTTCCACCCTGAAAACCTTTCCTCCGGGGCACTATTACGACAGTCGGGACAAGGAACTCAAACGCTGGTATACCCGTGACTGGGAACACTATGAAGCCGTCAAAGACAATGATGCCGACCCCCACCTGTTACGCCAATCCCTCGAAAAAGCCGTGCAGCGTCAATTGATGTCGGACGTTCCTTATGGTGTGTTGCTGTCTGGAGGGCTTGATTCGTCGATCATTTCGGCCATCGCTAAAAAATTTGCCGCTAAACGTATCGAAACCGACGGCCAGAGCGATGCCTGGTGGCCTCAGCTGCATTCTTTCGCTGTCGGGCTGAAGGGAGCCCCCGATTTGGAAGCGGCGCGTCGGGTAGCCGAACATATCGGGACCGTACATCATGAGATCCATTATACCCTGCAAGAGGGCCTGGATGCTTTGCGCGATGTGATCTATTTTTTGGAAACCTACGATGTCACAACGGTCAGAGCTTCCACGCCGATGTATTTGCTGGCTCGAGTCATCAAGTCGATGGGCATCAAAATGGTTCTGTCGGGCGAAGGTGCCGACGAGATATTCGGGGGGTATCTGTACTTTCACAAAGCCCCCGATGCCCGTTCTTTCCATGAAGAAACCGTTCGTAAACTCAGCAAACTGCATTTATATGACTGTCTGCGGGCCAACAAGGCGCTGTCGGCCTGGGGTGTCGAAGGCCGGGTGCCTTTCCTCGACAAGGAATTTCTGGATGTGGCCATGCGTCTGAACCCTGCCGCCAAAATGGCACGGAACGGCAAAATGGAAAAATGGATCTTGCGCAAAGCCTGCGAGGACCTGTTGCCGGAATCGATCCTCTGGCGACAGAAAGAACAATTCTCGGATGGGGTAGGTTACGGCTGGATCGATTCCTTGAAAGAGCTGACTTCACGAGTCGTGTCCGACGAACAGATGAAACATGCCGCAGAACGTTTCCCGATCCATCCGCCCCGCAACAAGGAAGAATACTATTACCGTTCGATTTTCGAAGAGCATTTCCCGTCTCAATCGGCCGCCAGTACCGTGCCTTCGGTTCCTTCGGTGGCATGCAGTACGGCCGAAGCCCTGGCTTGGGATGCCTCGTTCTCGGGCCTCAATGAACCTTCCGGTCGGGCTGTCAAAAGTGTTCATCACCAAAGTCTTTAAGGGTTTATGCTACGATTGACGCGCTCCCCGGGATAAGAAAATCGAAGATTCGGCAATATTTTTCCCTGGAAACGTTGGCGAATTCAAATATATTTCTGAAATTTGCAGCCGGAAATCCGATTTCCTACAGCAGCTTCAATAGCTCAGTTGGTAGAGCATTTCATTCGTAATGAAAAGGTCGCCGGTTCGAGCCCGGCTTGAAGCTCAGATCGAAAATCAAGGTTTTCAATAATAGAGAGGTTCATCAAATGATGGACCTCTTTTTCTTTTTGGGGGGGGCGACGAATGTTTGGGCCCGAGTCCCGTACATTTGTTTTACGATTGTTTTACGAAATCAGGGACGATAGCAACAACCGGGAGAATCTGCGTTTTTGAGTACCTCTCCCGAGAGCGTGGACGATTCCCTGGTCTCTTCCGGATTGTCGACAACCGAAAATCTCCCGGTTGGACCAGACTCAACCCTTCCTGACAGGCCGGAAGGTCCGCTGGGCGGTCACTTTGCTAACCGAATATGGGAGGAGAGAGCCACGGATACCCGGGAACTCTCTGTCACATCATAGCCGTATTTTCATCGGCCCGAAAGTGCAAACCGATTATCGGGATCGACATACGCCATTATGGGGTGGGGTGCCGTAATCGGTAAAGATCATCGCGAGGATGCGGTGTTTGGACCTCTGTCCATTCCCTTTTGCGGGCGGCTCAACGATATTTTGATGCAAAGTCCAGCCGAGATTAAGCGGTGGCGTATATTCGGAGGATAAAGGACGGGCTGTTGCTATGAAATCTCCAGAGCCATGATATAATCGTTCATGTAATAGCCGTTTCCGATGGGGAAGTCGCCTTCGCGTACCTTACGCATTCCCATGTGTTCGTAGAAGTGCAGGGCTCGGTTGTTTCGGTTGACGTTCAGTTCCATGGTGCAGGGTGCGGGATGTACTTCCCGAATGTGTTCGATGGCTTTTTGGAAGAGGGCCAAACCTACCCCTTGTCCCTGAAAGGAGGGCAGCACATAGATTTTCTGAAGATGGAACAGGTTTTCGCCTTCGGGTTGTACCGATACGTAGCCGCAGGCTTCACCGTCCCGATAGGCCAGGTAATAGACATGCCCTTCGGTCATCTGTTGTTCCAGATTCGGAATAGAGTACATCCACTCCATCATATAATCGAGTTGTTCCGGAGAGAGAATTTCCCGGTATGTGGCCGGGAAGGCCTGCGCGGCTAACCGATGGATCAGTTCGCAGTCAGCCGAGGAGGCTTTTCGAAAAGTGATCATTTGTCTGTTTTTAAGGATTCTTACAAATTTGCGGGAAAAATGTCGAAAGGAAAAATCTCTGTGGCAGAAAATGCGTCGGATTCGATGTATTTTCCGAAATTCAGAAGAGGTTCGGGGGCGTTGTTCGGGTAAGGGATGGCAGTGAGGCGCGAAGGTGAGAAATGAAGATCGGGAGAGCAGGGAAGAGCGGGGACGTGTGCATGAATTGGATTCGATTCGGGGGCAGTGCATGAAAAAAGCGGGCTTCCGAAAGTTCAGAAGCCCGCTCGACTACGGTGAAAAAGTTTTAATGCGAGGCATCGAGTCGAGTTCGGCTCGATATCAGAGAGTCGATCTTCAGAAAGGCCGGATCCTGTTTCCGTACGTGGGCGTCGATCCATTCGATGCCCTTGGAGGTCGAGATTCCACGCAACATGATAAAACCGAACTCTTCTTGTTCATTACGGGTAGAACCTTCTACGCGGGCATCTTGCATGGTGACCAACATCCGAACGGAAAACAAGTTGACGTCGGCGTGGCTCAAAAAATACTCTTTTTGCTGACCTTCGTGCAAGAGCTTTTCGAGGAGGTCGATCCACCACTGTCTGCTTTCCTGATATTTCTGGGCATAATCGGCTTTTTCTTTCAGCTCGGCCAAAAATTCGGTGTCGACCGAATAGAGGGAGCCGATGAACTCCTGGATCAGCCAGAAGGTGTTCTGTAACGGATTCCCCTTTCCCGCTCCCAGGTAGGAGGCGATTCGGTTGTATTGCCGACTCTTCAGGTCATCCAGACAGCAGTTGATCAATTCGGTTTTATCGTGAAACAGTTCGTAAAGGGTCCGCTTCGAAATGCCCAGATTTTGCGCAATTTCATCCACCCGGACATTGCGAATGCCGTATTGGGTGATCATCTGAGCCGTCGTGCGGATGACTTTGTCTTTAACGTCTTGTTTCATGATCGTTGCTTAAAGGTCACGTCCTCCCCCCAGAGCCTGGTAAAGATTGACGATACCTTGGATTTCATCGAATTTGTCGGTGATCTGTGTCAGTTGGGCCGACAAGAGCGATTGCTGAGCGGTCAATACTTCCAGGTAGGTCGTATTGCCGTGACGCATGAGCAACTGAGTGCTTTCTACTGCGGTTTCGAGGGCGGCAATCTGTTGTTTCCGACTCTGTTCCTTGTTGCGGGCGGTCTGACATTGCGTCAGGGCGTTGTTCACTTCGCTACCTGCGTTGAGCAAGGTCTGCTGGAAGCTCAATTTGTATTCTTCCTGTTGGGCCTGTGCGATCTTGACGCGGGCACGGTTGGCCCCTCCGTTGAAGATGGGCTGAGTCAGCGAGGCGGCCGCCGAGAGCAACAACTTGCCGGGATTGAGAATCATACCTCCGGCGCTGTTGGTCCAGCCGACGCTTCCGCTCAGCATCAGCGAAGGATAGAGAGACGATTTGGCGGCGCTGGTGGCATAATAAGCCTGAATCAGCGACTGTTCGGCGCTCTTGACGTCGGGACGGTTCGAGAGCATCTGTACCGGTACCCCCACGGTCAAATCCTGAGGCAGCTTCTGATCGGCCAACTTACCCCGCTGGATGGTGTGGGGTACGTCGCCCAATACGTTGGCGAGGCTGTTTTCGGTCTGACGGATCGAATAGCGGAGGTCTTCCAGCGAACTGATGATCGAATAGTAGTTGGCTTCGGTTTGAGCGACGCCGGCGCTGGTGGTCATCCCGGCCTTCATCATGGCCTTCATGGTTTCCACGCTTTCTTTCCACTTTTCGGCGGTCTGAATCGAAACTTCGTACTGACTGTCGAGCATCAGCAGCGTGTAATAGAGGTTGGCCACACTGGCGATCAGTTGGGTCTTGACGGCCTGTTGGTATTCTTTGCTCTGTGCATACAAGGCTTTTGCCTGACGTTTGCTGTTGAGCAGCCGACCGAAAATGTCGACTTCCCAGCTGGCCGTTACCGGTACGTTATAAGTCCAGCTAGTTCCATGGCCTTCAAGGCTGCTGACACCACCTTGGGGGGCCAGAGAGAACGAAGGCAGGAAGGCCAGACGGGCTGCTTTGAGGGTGGCTTCGGCTTCCTGCACCCGCCAATGGGCCGATTGCAGGTCGGTGTTGTTGGCCAAAGCCTGTTCAATCAGATTCTGGAGCATCGGGTCGGTGAACATTTCGCGCCAGTGGATATTGCCCAGGGTGGTGCTGTCCGCCGTTTCGATACCCGCGCCGTAGAGGTTGTCGGTTTTCATCTCGGGGCGCGAGTAGGGTTTGTAAATGCCGCAGCTGCTCAATACTACGGCGGTACATATGATAATGAACTTCTTCATGGCATTATTTTACTTGGTTGGGTTCTTCGGTTGAGGCGTCTTCCATTTCGGCTTCGATAGCCCAGTCGGGGGTACGGTTCAGTTCCACCGGCCGTACTTTTTCCTGCAGGAACTGGAAGACGATAAACAGAGCCGGTACCAAGAACAGCAGGGCCAGTGTCCCGATCACCATCCCACCGATGGTACCGGTACCCAGAGAACTGTTCCCGTTGGCACCTACTCCCGAAGAGAACATCATGGGGAGCATCCCGAAGATCATGGTCAAGGCGGTCATCAGGATAGGACGCAGACGGACTTTGGCGGCCGATACGGCGGCTTGAGTCAGGCTCATGCCGCAGGCACGACGTTCAGCGGCGTATTCGGTCAACAGAATGGCTGTTTTCGACAACAACCCGATCAACATGATCAACCCGGTTTGGAGGTAGATGTTGTTTTCCAGGCCGAGGAACTTGGCGAACAGGAAGCTACCCATCAGACCGCAGGGAACGGCCAGAATAACCGCGAACGGAATCAGGAAGCTTTCATACAGGGCGCTCAGTATCAGGTAGATCAAGATAATACAGATACCGAAGATGATGGCGGTGTTGCTACCGCTCTGTTCTTCTTCTCGGGTGATCCCCCCGAATTCGTATCCGTAGCCGTGTGGCAGGGTTTCTTCAGCCACTTCCTTGATGGCGCGGATGGCGTCCCCGGAACTGTATCCGTCAGCGGCCATACCGTTCACGGAGATAGAGGTGTACATGTTGAATCGGTTGAGCACATCCGAACCGTACACTTTGGTCAGGGTAACGAACTGACTGATGGGAGCCATTTCGTTGTTGACGCGGACGTATACGTTGTTGAGCGATTCGGGATCCATGCGGTATTTGGCATCGGCCTGAATCATAACACGGTATACTTTGGAGAAACGGTTGAAGTTCGATACGTACTGCCCCCCGTAGTAACCTGACAGAGTCGACAATACTTCGATGGGCGAGATGCCGGCCCGCTTACATTTGGCCGCATCCACATCGACCATCCACTGCGGGAAGTTGATGTTGAAGGTGGAGTAGGCCGCGGCGATTTCAGGACGCTGGTTGAGTTTCATGATGAAGCCCTGAGCCACTTTGAAGAAGTCGGAGATATCCCCGTCGTTGCGATCCTGAAGAGCCATTTCGAACCCGTTGCTGGTACCGTAACCACTGATCATAGGCGGTGCCATGGCAAAGATCTGAGCCTCCTTGAGGTCGGCTGTGCGGGCATAGATCTGTCCGATCACGGCGTTCACGTTGTCGGTCTTTTCAGGACGTTCTGACCAGTCTTTCAATTTGATAATGATCATCCCGTACGAAGAACCCTGTCCGGCGATCATCCCGTAACCACTGGTAGAGGATGCAACTTGGATCTGGGGAATCGAGGCGATACGGGCGTTGATCTCTTCCATCACCTGTTCCGTTTTGGCCAGCGAAGTACCCGGAGCGGTTGTTACATTGACGAACAGCGTACCTTGGTCTTCGGTGGGCACCAGACTGGTTTTGGTGTTGTTCATCAATACGACCAGCAGAACGATGGCCCCGATGAGCGTACCCCAAGTCAACCAACGGTGACGGATAAACAGAAATACCCCTTTTTGGTATTTTTGGATCATCGCGTTAAACGAAGTGTTGAACGCTTTGCGGAAACGGGCGGCGAAGTTGTTTTTCTGTTGTCCGTTTTCGTCGATGTAAGGTTTAAGCAACAGGGCGCAGAGGGCAGGGCTGAGGGTCAAGGCGTTGATAGCCGAAATACCGACGGCCACGGCCATGGTGATCCCGAATTGGGTGAAGAAGGTACCTGAGGTCCCACCCATCAAAGATACCGGGATAAACACGGCCATGAAGACCAGCGTCGAGGTGATGATGGCCGAGGTAATCCCCGACATGGCGTCGGTGGTTGCCATATAGGATGATCGGTATCCCACGTCGAATCGCGCCTGGACAGCCTCGACCACAATGATCGCGTCGTCCACCACGGTCCCGATGGCCAACACCAAAGCGAACAGGGTCAACAGGTTGATACTGAATCCGGCCACAGCCAGGAAGGCGAATGTACCGATGAGGGATACGATGATGGCGATCGAGGGGATCAGGGTCGACCGAAGGTCTTGCAGGAAGACGTATACGACGAGGATAACCAGGAAGATGGCTTCGATCAGGGTTTTGATTACTTCGTGCATGGAAGCGAACAGAAAGTCGTTCACACTCATCATGTCGATGATTTCGACATCCTTGGGCAATTCCTTGCGGGCGTCGTCGAGCAGTTCGTCGATGTTGTTGACGATTTCGGTCGCATTGGTTCCGGCCGTTTGGAACACCATGGCCATGGCACCCGGTTTACCGTTTACATGGGATTCGTATTCGTAGGATTCGTCCCCCATTTCCACACGGGCGACATCTTTCAGTCGCAGGACTTCGCCGTTGGGCAGCGATTTGATCACCATTTCGCCGAATTCTTCGGGCGTAACCCGACGTCCTTTGTACTTCATGGTGTACTGGAAGGTCAGGTCGGACTGTTCCCCGAACGAACCGGTAGCGGCTTCGATGTTCTGTTCGCCGAGTACGGCGGTGATGTCCGAGGGAATCAGTTTATACTGCGCCATGATATCGGGTTTCAGCCAGATACGCATACTGTAGTCCGAACCCAATACGAAGAATTCACCGACCCCGGCAATACGTTTGATACGGGGTTCGAGGTTGATCTTCATATAGTTGTTCAGGAACCCTTTGTCATAGGTGCCGTTAGGGCTGTAGATGGCGAAGATTTTCAGCATACTGGTCTGACGCTTCATGGTCGTCACACCGATCTTGGTTACTTCGGCGGGCAGAGAACCGGTGGCCTGCGATACACGGTTTTGTACGTTCACCGCAGCCATATCGGGGTCGGTACCCTGTTTGAAGTAGATATTGATGCTGGCGCTCCCGTTGTTGGACGAGGAGGAGGTCATGTAGGTCATGTTTTCCACCCCGTTGATGCTGGTTTCCAGGGGAGCGATGACTGATTTCTGAACCGTTTCGGCACTGGCACCCGGGTAAGAGGCATGTACCATGACGGTTGGGGGAGCAATGGTCGGATATTGTTCAATAGGCAGGGTGGCCAGACCGATGATCCCTGCCAGTACAATTACGGTGGATATGACCGTTGCCAGAATAGGCCGGTCGATAAAATGCTTGAGTGTCATAGCTCTTACTGCTGGTTTTGAGTGGTTTTAGCTTTGATGGGCGTTCCTTCTCTCAGCAAGCCGACGCCATCGGCCACGATTACTTCTCCGGGTTCGAGGCCAGATTCTACGATATAGGTTTTGCCGTCATTGTTTTTGGCCACCTGAATTTGGGCGGATTGAGCCTTGTCGTCCACCAGTTTGTAGACATAGATTTTGTCCTGGATTTCGAAGGTAGCAGCTTGAGGAATGACGATGCAGTTTGTCCGACGATCGGGGATAATGACATTGCCCGAACCGCCACTGTGCAACAGACGACCTTTGTTGGGGAATACGGCGCGCAGGGATACGCTACCGGTCGTGGGATCGATCACCCCGCTGATGGTTTCGATTCGGCCGCTATCGGCGTAGATCGAACCGTCACTGAGTTGGAGTTGGATCGCCGGCAACGAATCGATGGCTTTGCTCATGGTTCCGTATTTGCGGGTCAGATCCAGCAGTTGGGTTTCGTTCATCGAGAAATAGACGTACATGTCCGAGTTGTCCGAGACGGTAGTCAGCGGTTCGGGAATCGACGGGCCGACCAAGGCACCGACACGGTAGGGCAGGGTGCCGACCACTCCGTTGGACGGGCTTTTGACCACCGTGTAGGAGAGGTTGTTTCGGGCGTTCACTTCCTGGGCTTCGGTTTGAGCCAGCTGAGCTTTGGCGCTCATCAGGTTATTTTCGGCCGTTTGCAGGTCGAAAGCCGATACGACGTTTTGGGCGAAAAGTTCTTTTTTGCTGTCGTAGGTCAGTTCGGCGGTAGCCACATTGGCTTTGGCTAGGTCGACGTTGGCGACGGCTGTAGCCAGGGCTGCCTTATAGGGAACTTGATCGATAATGAACAGGGTCTGTCCCTGACGCACTACTTCGCCTTCTTTGACACACAGTTGGGCGATTTGGCCCGAAACCTGAGGGTAGATGTCAATGTCCTGTCGACCGCGGATAGAGGCCGAATAAACGCTCGAAACTTCCTGATCGGAAGTGGAAACCGTTACGACGGGATATTCCGCGATGGTCTGGACGGGCGCACTCTCTTTACACGATGTTACCGCCACACAGCAGGCAATCAAGATAGCCTGAACAAATCTTACTTTCATAATTTTTTCGATTAAAACTTTTTTCACGGCAAAAGTATCCTAAATTTAATCGCACGGACTTATGATAATAGGAACATAATTGTCACTTTTCGGAACAAAATAGTTATATTCACGTCGGTAATTTTTTTATTTTTGTCAGGAAGCAATAGATTCATTAATCTGACGTTATTTTATATCTATCCCGAAAACCGGAAGGGAAAAGGCTGGGCGGATCGGTTTTTTTCGGATGCGGGTGCGGGCTACAAAAGAGCTGTTTATAAAAAAGGTAACTATGTCGTTTCCGGATTGTTTGGCTACTTCAGCCCAGGACCTTTTCGTAGTGGGTAAATCGGCCTTGCCGTATTATCATAATCGGCCCCGACGTTTGTTGGGGGGCGCCATTTTGCTGTGCCTGGAGGGGGAGGCCGAGGCTATTGTCGATCTGCAGAATTTCCCGATCAAGGCGCATACGCAGATTATTCTCATGCCAAGAACCATTTTTATGTTGACGAATGTCTCTCCGGATTTTCAGCTCTATTATTTTGCTTTTTCGGACGAACTTTTCGAGGAGACGACCTATCGTATGGATATCGAGTTTTTTCATTTTCTGAAAGAACATCCGGTTTATCATCATTCGCCCGAAACGGCACACGGGGTGGATATCTGGTTGCAGCTTTCCACCTATCTGTATGAGGATCGTGAACATTTGTTCCGGCACACGATCATCCGGAACCGTTTGCAGAATGTCTTTCTGGAGATGTACGACAAAATGAAACGGGATCATGGAAGTATCGTTTTGGATGCGGCGTCGGGTCGTCAACTTGAGATTTTTCATCGTTTCATTGCACTGGTGCATGATTATGCCACTACGCAGCGGGATGTGTCGTTTTATGCCGACAAGTTGTGTGTATCGACCCGTTATTTGTCGGCGATTACGCGCCATGTAGCCCATGCATCGGTCAAACAGATTATCGATCGGATGGTAGTCATGGAGATACGCATGTTGTTGCAGTCCACTGATTTATCGGTGCAGGAAATTGCGGATCGGCTCTCTTTTACCGATCAGTCGTATTTGGGGCGTTATTTCAAAAAGCATACGGGAGAGTCACCTTCCGCCTATCGGAACGGTCGTACGGCCTGATCGGAGTGTCCCGTCGGGGAACGCTCTGGAACGGGTCACGTTCTGATCCGGACGGAGCCGAAGAGGAAACGGATCGGGCGGGAAAATCCGGGAAACTGGGCCGAATCATCCACGCAGGGGGAGTTATTCGAAAATTCCGCGGATGAGTTTTTTGGAAAAATTCTGCATTTTTTAGGGTATTTGGATAAAAGAAACCCCACCGAGTTTTCGGTGGGGTTTCTTAAAATGGCTTATTCGACGCGTTGGAAGGCCTGTTGAGGGTCTCCGGTCCAACGATACAGATAGAGGGTGCTGCTGTGGTGTTTGCCGTCGGGTCCGTTGTCGGGGTGGGAAATGTACCAGTATCCGTCTCCGAGTGCACATAGACCGGTCGTGCCCTGTTCGAAATGCCATCCCCGAATGCCGCTCGAAGGATCCTGGAGCCCGGCTTCAGCCAGGGAGAGAACTTCTCCCTGAGTCGGGGTGTCGAATCCTTTGAGTTCTTCTTTCCGGGCGGGAATCGACCCGTCGATGGCGAACAGCGAATAATTGGGGTAGACCGATTTCTGGCCGCGGTATACGGCGGCTAGAAATAGATGCGAGGTCGGATCGTAGGCCAGATTCTGGATGCCATATGTGGTATTGCCCGTACGTACAAAGTATTTGTGCCGGGGCGTGGCGGGTCCGCTGCGATGAGGTGCGCGTTGGGAGAGGATTTGTTCGTATTTTCCCCAATCGCTCACATCGTAGGAAAGGATCACCTGATAATCGTTATCGGTACGGGTCGTATCGCCGTAAACGCCGTAAGCGACGTTCAGGTAATTTTTGGAATCCCGGGATTTGCCGAAAGCGGGACCGAAGGCCACTCCGTCGATACCCGAACATCCGAAACGGTGTTCGACTTCCCGGCCGGCATTGACCGTTGTGCCGTAATAGTCATCGACTACTTCTCCCAGGTAGACGGTACTCATGACGCCGTCCGTTTCGGCATTCATGCCGGGACGGGTGATTCGTTCGCCGTCGAAGATGGCGATATAGAATCCCGAAGGGTGTTCTTCGGAGGCGGATTCACCGGGATTCAACGAACGGCGGATGCCTTGTCCGATTTCGTCGTTTTTATATTCCAGCGATCCGTAGATGCGACCGTCGGCCGGATTGGTGGTCAGACAGCCCAGATGACCGGTCATACCGACGACACTCCCGATCAGTTTGCCGTTGAGGTCGGTTTTGAGCAGTTCGGTGGTAAAGGAGAAATAGATATATCCGTTTTTCAGGTCGACGGCGATGCCCTGGACATGGAAAGGCCCTTGTCTGCCCGAGAAGACCGAACGGGGCAGTTTGGCCGGATCGATCGGGAGTTCGCTTTCCGCACTGGGGCGGGAATGGCGGGCTTGAACCGGATGTTGGTAACACAGTGCCAGGCAAAGTAGAAGCAAAGCGGGAAGACGCGTTTTCATGTCGTTGTTTTTAAATTAATTACGTAGGCATTTGCCGGTGGGTCGACGACCTGTTTGCAAAAATAGGCAAAAAAGCAGGGCTTTCCACGTCCGGCGTGAAAAGAAACGATAAATTCATCTCGGAAGGAAACCTGAAAAAGGCAGAAAAGAACAACGGGAGGCATGCCTGTTTCCGGAATGCGAACTTCGGGATGCAAACACCGGTTGTTTAGGACTTTGGGAATATTGGGAAAAGTGCCTTTCGGGGGAATAATATCGTGGATATTCAGTCTGTTTCAGATCCTGGAATCGGAATTGCCATTTCGCTGGACATTTCAAGCGTATCTTGTTTCGTATTCGACCGGAGGAAATCGCCCGGTCGGTTGTCCGGCCCGATCGGATATTCCCTTTCCGAAGAAAGTTTCGGAGCGTTCGGAAGGTTTTTTTATGCCGCCGATGGCTCGAAAGCGTTTGGAAACCGAAGCACAATACTGTTTTTCGGGATCGGTTTGGGGTGTCCGTGGGAGCCTTCTTGGGCTGGATATACAGGATGTGAGGTCGGTTCGTATGGGAGATTGCCGATCGTCGGATCATCTCCGGAGCACTTAAACGGAGAGGGGCGGATTTTGGGGGTGCGGATGATCGGATGCGACCGGATGGGACGCTTTTCGGATACGCGTCCACCACAAATAATACCCGCTCAATGGCAACATGCCTCCGATCAGGGCGGACAGAAAATAGCAGATCTTCGTAAGCATTCCGCCCCAGGACCCGACGTGGACCGCATAAAATCCGGCGCGGACCTGTTGGGCCCGGTTGGGATTCATTTCCGGTGTAAGATGGGTATCTTCTTCAGAATGCGTTGAAAACAGCCAACGATCCTTCCTGGTTCCCAGAAGACCCCGGGTCACTTCGATCTGATCGGTGCCCAACCGGATGGCGGAATAGGTCGGGTAGCGTTTTTGCAGTTCATCCCAGGCACGATCCCATAGGGTGTAATCGAAATGGCCGGGAGATTTTGAGGCGGGTGTTTGCGTTACGGATCGCTGCTTGGTTGTCTGTGTCTGAGGGGGTACACCGAAAAGTCGGTAGGCGGCGGTTCGATACCCGTCGAAAGCCCAGCTCAACCCGGTCAACGTCATGAAAATTAAAAACAGACAGGCACAGAATCCCAATACGACGTGGCTGTCGTACCAAAAACGTCTTTTTCCCTGCCGACAAGCGATATGGAAGCGGCGTTTCCAGAGGTTCAATCGTGAAGGCCAGCTCAGTATCATTCCGCTCACCAGAATGAACAACATACCCACTGCCGAAATGCCTACCAGTGTTTTCCCCAGGGTCCGGCTTCCTTTTTTAGGGGGAGTATCCATCAGCCAGCGGTGCATTTTGAGCATGGTCTGAAAGAACGCATATTGAGGAGTCCATCCCTTGATCTCTCCGGTATAGGGATCTACGGACAGGGCCCGGCGACCGGTCTCGGCAAAATAGACCAAGGCACTTCTTGTGGGGTCTTCGAAGCGTTGCAACCGGGTCAAATGTAACGAATCTCCCGTCTGCTGGCGGATTTTATCGGCCAGCATCGAGGGGGTTAACGCCGGCAGTTCGGTCGGAGGATCGACCCGATAGAGCGGACGGTTCAGCATTTCGATTATTTCCGTTTTGAAAACCATCGAAGCCCCAGTCCAACAAACCAGGGTTAAAATAAGTCCCAAAGGCAACGATAGCCACAAATGTAATTTTCTCCATCCAGCTTTCATGGTCGGATTGTTTTTGTCGGGATTGAGTGATCGGTTCTTCCGAGTTTTAACGATACAACGTAAAAATAGATGTTTTCGGATGCATGTTGGTGAAAACCTGTGCTTTTACTGGATATAGTTAAATTTTAATTGTTTTCTTTTCAGTATTTTATAATGGTTTATTCGGGCGTTTCGAATGATCGGAAAAATTCCCCTGTCATTCGAAAATGCGGATACAAATTTTGTGGGGATTTGAAAAAAAATCTATTTTTGCGCAAATTTTCACAATATTGTCGTGTTGTGCTACGTATATAACATGGCTAAAATTTTGGAAATGATTTTCCCTTGTTAAAACGGCTTGTAGAATGACGGAACGCACTCCTGTGGAAAACCGCTGAGCCGGCAAGGAAGAAACCTTCGGTTTATTGTTATAGGTAGCTTTATATGAACGTGAAATAATCCGCCATCAGAATACTATGCTGCATAGGTATCCTTCTCCTGACGAATTGTGTGTCGAAAAAGGAGGAATACGTACCTGTCTCGCGTGACGCTTATCTGGAATTGTTTTTTCTTCTCCCGCCAGTCGGGCCGATCTGTCGGCCGACGGATCCGGCGTATTTCAGGAAGGAGATTGCATCGGACTTTATATCGATAACGGAAACGAAATCCAGTATCGCGAATTGACGTATAGTTCCGGGGACTGGCAACCTCGTCTGAAACGCAGTGAATTCGGCGAGGGGCGTTTACGGCTTTCGGCCCATTATCCCGCCCAGCATCTTACCGGAGAAACCGATCCGGAACAATACGTTTTTCCCATAGCCACGGATCAAAGTGCTTCCGACGAAAATCCTTCCGATTTGCTTGTCTCTCAGGTTTGGCTCGAGGCGGGTGATTATCAGGCTCAACTGATTTTCCGCCATGCTTTGCATCGTTTGCACATTTCTTTTTCGGGAGAAGCCGAGGAGGTGAATGTTTTGGTTCGAAGCCGGATCCATGGAACGATCGATCTGTTGACCGGGACGGCGACGCTTTCCGACGAAGATTTCCAGTGGATTGTGCCGCGCGAAAATAGCGACGGGAGCTACGAGGTGGTCATTTATCCTCAGGAGGTGGCTCCTTATCGGTCCGAGGAGGGGCTGTTGAGCCTGCACAAGGCAGATAAGGACGTTGTTTTCAAGGCTCCGAACAGCCTGTCCGACGGAAGTATCCTGTCCGATTTCGAGGCGGGAAAACAGACTTCGATCGATTTGTCGATCCATGCGGCGAATCCCGATCTGGCGAATCGTACCCTGTGGGTGTATGGTGTCCATGCTCCCGATTTCCCGGGGAAGGAAAATATTCGTACGTATCCCCCCTACACGCAGACTTTCCCGCCGGGAGAATGGTTCCGCTACAACTGGACATTCAACGAAAGTCAGAATTTGCCCTGGAAAGAGGGATGTGGTTGGTACGATTGCAACAAGTCGGAATATTATAATGAAAACGACGGTAATTTGTGTTGGGCGGCTTCGGCCTCCAACCTGCTGATATGGTGGCTGGATCGGAATAAATCGTATATCGAGGCTTATGACCGGGAATTCGGTTCGAGTGTCAGCACGACTTCGGGCAGAACGGTCGAACGTCCGGCTCCGGATTTTAAACCGTTGTATGCCAACGACGGTTCCGTCAATCGGGCTCCGGTATTCGAATTTTTCAAGCACAATTTTCTGAATCGGGCCAACTGGAATTCTGCAGCAGTCAACTGGTTCCTGACCGGAAACACGACCAATCTGCAATCACAGGGCATATTGGGATTCCCCGGCTTTTTCAACGAAGTGTTCAAATCCACGGATATCATTGCCAAGGACTCGCCGCGTCATCCGACTCGGGAGCAATTTAATGAAATCATCGTTGATGCTTTGTTGAATAAGAAGGCCATTGGATTTACGGTCGTCGACATTGCCGGAACGGGGACGGGGATGCATGCTATGGTGATTTGGGGTGTCGAGTTCGACGATATGGGATTGGTTTCCCATGTCTATTATTGCGACAACAACTATGCCGATCAGGATGCCAACGGGGCTTCGATCAGACGTTACAGAATCGTATATGCACCGGATGAACTCTTCCCCTCAGAATCCATTCTGCGTACCTATGTGCAACCTTTGGACAATGAGGATGGTATTGCGGTGAGAAAATTCAGCATTGCCGCCCTTTGTACCGTTGATTTACGTCAGGATATTTGGAAGCAAAAGTATCCTTCCATTACGGTTCCTGAACCTTAAAATAAAGTTGAATTTTATAAAATGACCATACGATTATGAATAAGTTGAATTTTCTGGGAATTCTTGTGCTTGTGTTGGCTCTTGCGGGTTGTAGCAAGACAATCGAGGAGACGAAAACGGATCCTGTTTTGGATGCCAAACTTGAAATCAGGGCCGATATTGCCTCCATGACGAAAGCGCCTCAACTCAATGATGACGGTAGCGGAATCTTTTCGCCGGACGATTCTTTTACGGTATTGACTCACCATGCGGCTTCCCAATCCACGTCCACATTTCCTTATCAGGTGGGTTCCACGACGCTGTATTGGAGAAATCTGAAATTGCCTACGGATCGGGGTGAGGTGGATTTTCATGCCTGTTATCCGGCTCAGTCTCTTCAGGAGGAAAGTTTTGTATTCGATTTGGAAAGTGCGGAAGATCGGGACCTGCTGTTGGCCTCGACAAAATCCGTATCCATCGGGACGGAATCAGTTGTGTTGAATTTCAAACATGTCTTGCACAAATTGGTTATCCGGTTCTATACCGATGCGTCGTATGCTTCGGCCGACGATATCGAGACGATCTGTACCGCCCGATCGACTTGTCGGGTCAACCTACGGGAAGGAACGTTGGATAATTCGTCTTCACAGAAAGCGTCGTTTACGGCTCATGGAAGTACCGCTACGTTTCTGATTGTGCCTCAAGCCTGTTCCGAGGTTGCGTTGACGGTTAAAGTGGGGCAGGATGTCAAGACGTTTACCCTCGACAATTTGACGGATCAGATCGGTCAATTGCAGTCAGGTATGCAGCTGACGATGAATATTTCGGTTAAAGAGGGGAAAATTCAACTGGAAGAGGCCGTTATCGAAAATTGGGGTCATCAAGGGTCGATTACCGGAGATATCATCATGTAATTCGGGGATGGGACCTTCCTCCGGCTGGGACGGGGTCGAATCCCGATTCTGAAAAGGGACGTCATTGTGACGTCCCTTTTTTATGAAGGCCATACACTCCTCAAGGTGTCGCTGTGCTTTTTAAACTCTCTGGCGTCATGATCCGATCGTTTGAAGATCGTAATGGTTTCTGACGGTTCCCGATAGTATGTATCCTGAGGGTATTTCTGCTTGATTGTCAGGGCTTCGTTTGTTCAGAGAGGGGCCTGTCTTCCTGGTTGTGGATCCATTCGGGATGTCTTATTTTCTCGGGGCGGGTGCATCGGAGTCGTTGTCCGGGATATAAAACGGGAGGGAACTTCTCCGGAAAACGAAAATTTATTGGTATTTTTGAGAAAATATTACATGGACGAACCGACTCTTCTTCTCCTTTTGACAGAAAGGATGGCTTAACTGCACGGAGCCGAAAAATTCACAGACTCATGATCCAATTGCTACGCTGTGCCGGTATCAGCCTTTTATTTCTTTGGGCTGTCGAAACCGTTTGGGCTGTCCGTCCCACGGTTGACTTTTATGTCTCCACGCAAGGCGATGACCGGAATCCCGGAACCGAACAACAACCTTTTGCCAGCCTGGAAAGGGCTCGTGACGCTATTCGGAGTCTTAAACAAATGTCCGGATTGCCTCGGGGCGGGGTTCGGGTGATTCTTTCTCCGGGGACGTATCGTTGCGAACGGACTTTCCGACTCGAAGCCGAAGACAGTGGCAACGAAAAATGTCCGATTCTCTATACCGGACGGGATAAAGATTCTGTACGCTTGCTGGGCGGCCATCGGCTCACAGACTGGCAGCCGGTCCGTGATCCTGCCGTTCGGGAACGACTGGACCCCCAGATTCGGGACTCTGTGTATGAATGCGATCTGTTTCAGGCCGGGATCACCGATTTGGGCGCTGTGGCTACGGCCCAGACCGATACCCGAAGGGCCGATCTGTTGTGTAACGGCCGCTATATGTCCCTGGCCCGTTATCCCGATGCGGGCGAATGGATACGGATCGCGGATGTACCCATGAACGGACCTCGGAAATATTTTTATGATGGGATCACGCATTACGGACGTTTTGCGTATGACGGGGATCGTCCTTCCCGCTGGAAAGATCATAGCGATATCTGGATGCAGGGGTATTGGGTGCATGACTGGCGCGATGGCATTCATCATGTGGCCCGGATCGATACCCTGAAGCACGAGATTTATCCCGAGCCGCCTTATCATGTGTATGGTTATCGAAAAGGGCAGCGTTATTTCTTTTTGAACGTTCTGGAAGAATTGACCGTACCGGGCGAATGGTATTTGGATCGGCAGCACGGGAAACTTTATTTTTATCCTCCCTGTCCCATCGAACAGGCCGAGATTGTCTTCCCGGAATTGTCGGTTCCCATGATCCGTATGGACAGTACGGAGTATGTGGCGATCGAGGGGATCACCCTGGAGGCCTCCCGACACGGAGGAATTGTTATCCGGGGTGGCCACCACAATGAAGTCCGGGGGTGCGAAATCTTGAATATGGCCCATTTGGGGGTGGACATCGAAGGCGGCACGGATCATGGAGTGCAGAGCTGCGATTTGCACAATTTGGCTCAGGGCGCTGTTAAGGTGACCGGAGGAGATCGCAAAACCTTGACTCCTTGCCGACATTTCATCGACAATACCGAGATCCATCACAACGGACAGATTTTTCAGACGCAAACTCCCGCCATCGAAATGAATGGAGTCGGCATTCGCGTTTCCCATCTGTTTCTGCACGATACGCCACATACGGGCATTTTCTATTACGGGAATGATCATGTGTTCGAGTATTGCGAATTTACCCGTATAGCCCAACAGACCGGTGATGTGGGGTGCATCTACACGATGGCCGATTGGACCTTTCAGGGCAATGTCGTACGCTACAACTATTTCCATGATATCCATAGCCCGGGGCATTTGGGTTGTTTTGCGGTATATCCCGATTTACCCAACGGAGGGATGCACGTCTACGGCAATATATTCTACAACATCGACTGGGTGTTCCATACCAATAGTGGACGAGGCATGCTCATCGAAAACAACCTGATGCTCGAGACGAACGGGATCAGCTACAAGATATGGCCGTTCAAACAGATCTTCTTCCCGAACGGAGCCTGGCGCATTGTCGAACACATGGAAGAGGTCAATTACGACCAACCTCCTTATGTTACCCGTTATCCGTTGCTCAAACAACTTCATCAGGATATGCAACAGAGCGACTCGACCGTTCGGGTGATGGAACGCCAGCTGTGCAAGGATAATCTGATCCGGAACAATATTGCGACCGGAGGCATTTTTCTGCGTTTCATCGGAGAGGTCGATCTGGATCAGGTGGTCGTTCAGGAAAATCTGATCGCCAGCAAAACGCCTTACACTCACTCGCCGATCAATACCTATGACGATTTCGACTCCTACACCGACAACGATCCGGAAGTCATCTCTCGGCTCGATGCTCAGCATAATCTGCGGATGGATGGCGATCCGGGCCTGGTCGATCCGCAGCATGGGGATTTTCGATTCCGTCCCGGGTCGCCGGTTTCGAAATTTTCGTTCCAACCGATTCCGGTCGAGAAAATCGGACTGCAGCCCGATCGCTATCGCAAGAATCCCCGGCATGCGCCGCTCGTTACCCGTTTTTGAGGTGAATTTTGCCTGATATACCGAACGATTCGGTCGTTTTTCATACGCTCCCTTCGTTCGACGGAATAAGCCCGTAAGATTTGTCTACCTTTGTATTCGGTAAGATTTTTGTATGTCCTTACGTAATCGAGCCTGCAAATTATGGGAAGAGTGAAACTTTTCATCGTCTCGATGTTGTGTGCGGTCTGCACCTTGCACGCCGCCGGGGAAAATTATCCGATTCGCGGTCGGGTCATCGACCGTTTGACGCGGGCGGGAGTTCCCTTTGCGGCAGTGGTGATCGACGGGCAAGGCAGCAAAGGAGCTTCGACCGACTCGACCGGGCATTTTGTGATTGAAAATGTCCGTCCGGGTATTTATCGCTTGAATGCTTCGTCGTTGGGATACAAGACCTGTATTACGCCGGAATATATCGTTTCGGCGGCTACGCCTTTTATTGAAATCGAATTGGAGGAGGATGCACAAGGCCTGGAAGCCGTGACGGTTACTCCTTCTCCGTTCCGACGATCGGCCGAAAGCCCCGTAGCCATGAATGTGATCGGCCTGCGGGAAATCGAGAAAAGCCCCGGATCGAATCGAGATATCGCCCGCATCGTACGTTCTTATCCGGGGGTGTCGTTTTCTCCCATCGGTTACCGGAATGATTTGATCGTGCGGGGAGGCGGACCGTCCGAAAACCGTTTTTTCATGGACGGGATCGAAATTCCCAATATCAACCATTTTGCTACGCAGGGGGCTTCGGGGGGTCCTGTCAGCATCGTCAATGCCGACCTGATCCGCGAGATCAATTTCTATACCGGATCGTTTCCGGCCGATCGGGCCGGTGGGCTCAGTTCCGTGCTGGATTTTCAGTTGCGGGACGGCGACCCGCAGCGCCAGACGTTCAAGGCTACGCTGGGAGCTTCGGAAGTCGGACTGAGCGGCAGCGGCCATTTCAGCCCTAAAACCACCTATCTGTTTTCGATCCGCCAGTCTTATCTGCAGATGCTGTTCAAGATGCTGGGGTTGCCTTTTCTGCCCAACTACATCGACGGACAGGTAAAAATCAAAAGCAAACTTTCTTCGAAGGATGAATTGACGGTGCTGGCCCTGACCGGTATCGACAACATGAAACTCAATACGGACCAGAAGGGTGAAAATGCCGAGTATCTGCTCAGTTATCTGCCGCAGCTCAAGCAGGAGACGTTTACGGTCGGGGCCTCTTACCGTCATTATGCCGGATCGCACGTGCAGACCGTTTCGTTGAGTCACACCTACCTCAACAACCGCAACTTGAAGTACCTCAATAACGACGCCTCTTCGGAAGATAATCTGATGTTGCGTTTACGGGCGGTGGAACAGAAAACCACCTTGCGGGCCGAGAACCGTACCTATCTGGGACGGTGGACCCTTCGGGAGGGGGTCGAAGCCAGTTACGCCCAATACAATAACCGTACGCTGCAACGCCTTTACACGCAGACGACCCAGATGTTGAATTATCATACCTGGCTGGGTACGGTCGGGTGGGGATTGTTTGTCGGGGCGGATTATACTTCGGCCGACAAACGGCTGACCGCATCGGTCGGTCTGCGCACCGACGGTTGCGATTATTCGACCCGTACGAAGCAGTTGTGGCACCAACTTTCTCCCCGGGCCTCGATTTCTTATGCCCTGAGCGAACATTGGTCGGTGAGCGCCGGGAGCGGACTCTATTACCAGTTGCCACCCTACACGGCGCTCGGCTATAAGGATGCCTCAGGGGTGTTGGTCAACCGCGATTTGAAATACATGCGGGTGTTTTCGAACTCTGCCGGTTTCGATTGGAGGTGGAAAGACCGCGTGATCGTCAGTTTGCAGGGCTTTTACAAGGCATATGGCGATATTCCGCTATCCGTGACGGACGATATTCCGTTGACCTGTAAGGGAAACGACTACGGGACGGTAGGCGATGAACGATTGGTTTCGACGGCTCAGGGGAGGGCTTACGGGGTTGAACTGATGGTTAAGTGGCAAATTCCGGGCAAACTCAATGTGATCGGATCGGCTACACTCTATAACAGTGAGTATCGTAACGATGCTCATTCTCCTTACATCGCTTCGGCTTGGGACAACCGTTTTGTGGTCAATCTCAGCGGCACTTACGACCTGCCGCGCAACTGGAGCATCGGGGCCAAACTCAGTGCGATCGGCGGAGCGCCCTATACGCCTTATGATGTGGAGAAGTCTTCTCTCAAAGAGGCCTGGGATGCTCAGGGACGTCCCTATTACGACTATTCGAAATACAATAGCGAGCGTTTGCCTGCGTTTGCCCAACTGGA
This sequence comes from uncultured Alistipes sp., assembly GCA_944326855.1. Lineage (GTDB taxonomy): Bacteria > Bacteroidota > Bacteroidia > Bacteroidales > Rikenellaceae > Alistipes_A. Next base: position 35,905 of record CALVFO010000009.1, read on the forward strand.
TTTGCGCATCGACAAAACGTTTTATTTCAAAAAGTGCATGCTGGGCTTTTACATCGACCTCCAGAATGTCACGGGGAGCAAATTGCGGCAACCCGATGTTCTAATGAGTACGGGTGTCGTGGCCAATCCGTCGGCTCCGGTACAGGACCAGCGTTACGAAATGAAATACATCAAACAGGAGAGCGGAACGTTGGTTCCCACTTTGGGGATTACCGTGGAATTTTGATGCGTGAGGCAGAACGTTTATCCGGAGCGTGCGGGCCGGGGATCCGGAGCGTGCGGGCCACGGAAGGATAGAACGTGGCGTTTGACGGAGATGGAAACCGGCCTGATCGATCGGGGTGGAGGGAGACGGTCGGTTTCGGGATGCGGTGCGTAGGTCGCGTATGGTGCGACAAACAAGAAACAAACAAGAAACAAACAAAAAACGGATAAAAAACAGACAGAAACAGATAAACTTTCCCGGGAGGTAGCCGCTGAAGAATTTTGTACGTTGCCGTTTCCGGCCCCGGAATGATGTATGAAACCCAAAATATGAAAGCCTACACTTATATTGCAACAGGAAAGTTCCAGATGCAGGAGAAACCGAAACCGCTTCTGCAGGCTCCGCGCGATGCGATCGTTCGGGTTACTTTGAGCAGTATCTGCACCAGTGATCTGCATATCAAACATGGTAGCGTGCCTCGGGCTGTGCCCGGCATAACCGTCGGGCATGAAATGGTGGGGGTAGTCGAACAACTCGGCGAAGAGGTCCATACCCTGCAAGTGGGTGACCGGGTCTGTGTCAATGTGGAGACTTTCTGTGGGAGTTGTTTTTTCTGTCGGCGTGGTTATGTGAACAACTGCACCGATCCGCAGGGCGGTTGGGCTCTGGGATGCCGGATCGACGGCGGGCAGGCGGAGTATGTCCGGGTGCCGTATGCCGATCAGGGCCTTACCCGGATTCCCGATACGGTGAGTGACGAGCAGGCGCTCTTTGTGGGCGACATTTTGGCGACGGGCTATTGGGCGGCCCGCATTTCGGAGATTCAGGAGGAGGATACCGTGCTGATTCTCGGAGCGGGGCCTACCGGAATCTGTACCTTGCAGTGTGTGATGTTGAAGCATCCCCGGCGGATTATCGTTTGTGAAAAATCGGCTGAACGGGTGCGCTTTATCCGGGAACATTATCCGCAGGTAGAGGTAACGGGGCCGGAAGAGTGTCTGGAATTTGTGCGGGCGCATAGCGACCATGGGGGAGCCGATGTCGTATTGGAGGTGGCCGGTGCGGAGGATACGTTTCGGTTGGCTTGGGAGTGTGCCCGCCCGAATGCGGTCGTGACGATCGTGGCGCTGTATGATCGTCCTCAGGTGTTGCCTCTGCCGGATATGTACGGGAAGAATCTGGTGTTTAAAACCGGAGGCGTTGACGGTTGCGATTGTGCCGAGATTTTGCAGCTGATCGGACAGGGACTCCTCGATACGACTCCGCTGATTACGCACCGCTTCTCGTTGAGCCGCATTGAAGAAGCATACCGGTTGTTCGAAAGCCGTCAGCCGGGCGTTTTTAAGATTGCGATTGAAACAGATCGGTAAGAGACAGGTTGGGGAAGCTGACTGGGAAAAATCGGGAGGTTGTCGGAGAGGGCCGGTTGGGAGAGTGTGATTCGAGCGGGGGGTTTCAGGTTGTCTTGAGGAGTGATCCCTGAGTCCGATGATAGAGCGCGTGAATGAAAACGGATTTTTTGAGCGTTTTCAGAAAATACTGATTCTGAGAAATTTTTATATGGGATAGGAGACCTTGGGGTCTCCTTCTTTTTTTAGGGGGTGCCGGAGAACTTGGTGTCATCTTTGCGGTCGATGGGCTGAGGCTTCTGGAATCTCGCCCGCACTTTCGTTTTTTTGTTGGTCCGAATACTTCCCGAAGTTTTAAGGTGCTTTTGTTTTATTTTGTTTTTGAAATAATTTTTTGTGGAGAGGTGAGAATTTGGCTTTATTCGAAATAAAGTGAAATATTTTTATTTCGTTTTATTTGTTTTATGAAATAAATGTTATATTTGCTGAAAATTAATCTGTCGATTTATGGAGAACACCTATGATGTCATCATTATCGGCGGCGGAGCGACCGGAGCGGGTGTCGCCAGAGATTGCGCGCTTCGGGGAATCAAGGCGCTGCTGCTGGAACGTTCCGATATTTCGACCGGAGCGACCGGCCGAAATCACGGCCTGCTCCATAGCGGGGCGCGTTATGCCGTGACGGATCATGAGTCTGCCGAGGAGTGTATTCGGGAGAATATGATCTTGCGCAAGATCGCCGCACACTGCGTGGAAGAGACCGACGGACTCTTTATCTCGTTGCCTGAGGATGGGCTGGAGTATCAGGCTGTTTTCGTAGAGGCCTGCCGCAAGGCCGGTATTCGGGCCGATGTGCTGGATCCGGAAGAGGCCAAACGCCTGGAACCGGCGGCCAATCCGGCTTTGATCGGGGCGGTGCGTGTGCCGGATGGAGCGGTCGATCCGTTTCGGTTGACTGCGTCCAATGTGTTGGACGCCAGGGCCCATGGTGCGGAAATCCGTACCTATATCGAGGTGAAGGATTTCGTGTGGGAGCAGAATCGGATCGTCGGAGTGCGGGCTTATGATCACCGCTCCCATCGTGACGAGACGTTCTATGCTCAGGTAGTGGTCAATGCCGGAGGTATCTGGGGACATGGCATTGCAGCCAAGGCCGGTATCACGATCAATATGTTGCCGGCCAAGGGAGCCTTGTTGATTTTTGGTCATCGGGTGAACAATCTGGTGCTCAATCGTTGCCGGAAGCCGGCCGATGCCGATATCCTGGTGCCCGGAGATACGATTTCACTGATCGGGACCACGTCGAGCAAGGTGCCTTACGAAGAGATCGATCATATGGTGATTACCCCCGAAGAGGTGGATCTGTTGCTGCGGGAAGGCGAAAAGTTGTCGCCCCAGTTGGCTTATACCCGTATTTTGAGGGCGTATGCCGGGGTGCGTCCGTTGGTGGCTTCGGACGACGATCCCAGCGGTCGGACGGTCAGCCGCGGAATCGTGTTGCTGGACCATGCGCAGCGCGACGGGGTGGAAGGCTTTATTACGATTACGGGCGGCAAGTTGATGACCTATCGTTTGATGGCCGAATGGGCGACCGATCTGGTATGTCGGAAGCTGGGGATCGACCAGCCTTGCCGGACGGCCGAGTTGCCGTTGCCGGGTTCGGAGGAGAGCAAACAGGAGGCCGAAAAGAAAAACCGTCGGAAACCGGTGACCCAACGACGGTCGGCCATTTCGCGTCACGGGGCCCTGGCAGACCGGATCGACGACCGAAATTCCATTCAGAACAGTCTGGTGTGTGAATGTGAAGAGGTTTCTATCGGTGAAGTGGAATATGCGATGGAACATCTTTCGGTCAACAACCTGGTCGATTTGCGTCGTCGGACGCGGGTCGGGATGGGTACCTGCCAAGGCGAATTGTGTGCCTGTCGGGCGGCCGGCTTGATGGGGAAAAAGGATCCCGTATGTGCCAAGAAAGCCAAAGCGGATCTGGTCTCTTTCCTGAACGAACGTTGGAAGGGGATGGCTCCCATTGCCTGGGGCGATACGTTGCGGGAAAGCGAATATACGACCTGGGTATATGAAAGCGTATGCGGATTGTCGGACGAAACGAAAAAATCAACAGCATTATGAAATTCGATACAGTCATCATAGGAGGCGGATTGGCCGGTATGGCCTGTGGAATTCGTCTGGCCGAGGCGGGCCGACGTTGTGCGATCGTCTCGCAGGGGCAGAGTGCGCTCCATTTTTCGTCGGGATCGTTCGATTTGTTGAGTCGGCTGCCGGACGGAACGGCGGTCGAGGATCCGATACGGGGGATGGCCGAATTGGCGCCGGTGGCGCCGGAGCATCCCTATGTCCGGATCGGGGTGGAGCGTTGTGGAGACTATGCGCTTCAGGTGCCGGAGATGTTGCGTAAGGCGGGCATCCCGGTGGTGGGCGATTGCCGTAAGAACCATTATAGAATCACCCCCATGGGGAAGGCCAAAGCAACGTGGCTGACCATGGATGCCTATCTGCGGGCCGAAGAGCCGGGGCGTTTGCCTTTTCAGAAGGTTTGTATCGTCAACGTAGAAGGTTTTCTGGATTTTTATCCGGAGTTTATCGCCGAAGAGTTTCGGGCTTATGGGGTAACGAGTCGTTTCGGGAGTGTCAATTTCCCGGATTTGGAGAAGATTCGGCAAAATCCGAGCGAAATGCGCTCGGCCAATATCGCCCGGGTATTCGACCATGAGCGGAATTTGGAGGCCTTGGCGGTGAGGATCCGGGAAGTGGCGGCTGACAGCGAAGCCGTGATTTTGCCGGCCATTCTGGGCATCGATCGTAACGATGCGTTCGAAACCCTGCGCAAAAAGGTGGACATGCCGTTGTATTTGTTGCCTACGCTGCCTCCTTCGATTCCGGGAATTAAGGCCCAGCAGGCTCTTCAGGCTCGTTTCCGGGCTTTGGGCGGGGAGTATTTTCTGGGAGATTCGGTTTTATCCGCCGATCTGGAAAACGACCGGGTGAAACGGGTCTACACCGCCAATCACGGCGATATGCCTTTCGAAGCCGATTCGTTTGTGCTGGCTACGGGCAGCTTTTTCAGCAAAGGGTTGCTGGCCTCTCCGGATCGTATCGTGGAACCGGTTTTCGACGTGGATACGCTCTTTACGCCCGATCGGTCCGAATGGTATACCTTGCACTTTTTCGACAAACAGAACTATCAGGCCTTCGGAGTCGTGACGGATGCTTCCTTGCGACTTTTCAAGGAGGGGCGTCTGATCGAGAATCTTTATGGAGCCGGGGCCGGTCTGGCCGGTTTCTATCCCGTTCAGGAAGGTTGCGGAGCAGGGGTTTCGCTGCTGTCGGCCTTCTATGTTGCAGATACGATTTTAAATAGCAAATAACCATGAATATTCAGCAGAATACGGTAAGCGAAAACAATTTCGAGCAATGTATCAAATGTACGATCTGTACCGTATATTGCCCGGTTGCAGCCGTGAATCCCGATTTTCCGGGGCCGAAACAGGCCGGTCCGGACGGTGAACGCCTGCGTTTGAAACAGCCCGATTTTTTCGACAGCGCCCTGAAATATTGCCTGAATTGCAAACGGTGCGAGGTAGCCTGCCCTTCGAATGTCCGTATCGGGGACATCATCCAGTCTGCCCGGATCAAATACGGCCCCAAGAAGAATACTTCGCTTCGGAATTATGTGCTGGCCAATACGGATTTGGTCGGTTCGCTTTCCACACCGTTCGCGCCGGTGGTCAATACGGCCGTATCCCTGAAACCGGTTCGCTATATGATGGACAAGGTGCTCTCCATCGATCATCGTCGGGTATTTCCCAAGTATGCTCACGGAACGTTTACTTCCTGGTATAAGAAACACGCCGCCGCCGAGCAGGCTGCCTTCCCGAAACAGGTCGCATTTTTCCACGGGTGTTATGTGAATTACAACCATCCGCAGTTGGGGAAGGATATGATCCGTATCATGAACGCCTTGGGCTATGGGGTGCAGCTGTTGGACAAGGAAAAGTGCTGCGGGGTGCCGCTGATCTCCAACGGTCTGTATCAACAGGCTCTCAAGCAGGCCAAGGTGAATTTGAAGTCGATCCGCCGGGCCGTGAACGAACGCGGTCTGGATATCATCACCACCTCATCGACCTGTACGTTTACTCTGCGGGACGAGTATCCGCATGTGTTGAGTCTGGGAAACGACGATGTGCGGGAACGGATCGAACTGGCGACCCGTTATATCTACCGTCTGCTTCAGGAGGGGAAAGCCTCGTTGAAGTTCAAGGACACCACGCCGTTGCGGGTGGCTTATCATACGCCCTGTCACATGGAGAAGATGGGGTGGGCCTATTATTCCATCGAGTTGCTGCGGATGATTCCGGGCGTAGAGGTAATTGTTCTCGATTCTCAATGCTGCGGGATCGCCGGTACGTATGGATTTAAGAAAGAAAACTATCCGACCTCTCAGGCGATCGGGGAGCCGTTGTTCCGTCAGATCGAGGCTTCGGGAGCGGATTTGGTGGTGACGGACTGCGAAACCTGCAAATGGCAGATTGAAATGTCTACTTCCAAGAGCTGCGAACATCCGTTGAGCATTTTGGCTTCGCGCTTGGCTTAAAATGACCTGAAAACCAATATTAAACATACCTAAAACTCAAACCTTTTATGAAGCAGTATATTCTTGCGCTCGATCAGGGTACGAGCAGTTCGCGTGCCATCGTTTTCGACGAAAAAGGAAAAACCTGTGCCGTAGCTCAGAAGGAATTCCGTCAGATCTTTCCCCAATCCGGTTGGGTGGAACACGATCCCCACGAAATCTGGTCATCTCAGGCGTCGGTCATCGCGGAAGCGATCACGATGCTGGATATCAATGGCCTGAATATCGCCGGAATCGGGATTACCAACCAACGGGAGACCACCATCGTATGGGATTCGGAAACCGAAGAGCCGGTTTACAACGCGATCGTCTGGCAGGATCGCAGAACCTCATCCTATTGTGATGAATTGAAAAACCGGGGGTTGACCGATATGATTCGTCAGAAGACGGGTTTGATTATCGATGCCTATTTCAGCGCCACCAAAATCAAGTGGATTCTGGATCATGTTCCCGGTGCTCGTGAACGTGCCGAGAAGGGCAAGCTGTTGTTCGGTACGGTGGATACGTGGTTGATCTGGCGGTTGACTCGGGGTGAAGTGCATGTGACGGATGTGAGCAATGCTTCCCGAACCATGCTTTTCAACATCAATACCCTGGAATGGGATCGGGAGTTGCTCGACATGTTCGAAATTCCCCGCTCCATGATGCCGGAAGTGAAATCCTCCAGCGAGGTGTACGGCCATACCAAAACCACCATTTTTGCCCATAAGGTGCCTATTGCCGGGATTGCCGGTGACCAGCAGGCCGCTCTTTTCGGTCAGATGTGTACCGAACCCGGGATGGTGAAAAATACCTATGGGACGGGTTGCTTCCTGCTGATGAACAGCGGTGAAAAACCCATTCTGTCGAAAAACAACCTGATCACGACCATTGCGTGGAAGATCGGCGATAAGGTCAATTATGCCTTGGAAGGGAGTATTTTCGTCGGAGGTTCGGTCGTACAGTGGTTGCGGGACGGACTGGGGATTATCAATTCTTCGTCGGAAGTGGAAGCGCTGGCTTCGCAGGTTCCGGATACCAACGGCGTCTATTTTGTTCCGGCTCTGACGGGTTTGGGTGCTCCCTGGTGGGATCAATATGCCCGTGGTACGATTGTGGGAATCAGTCGGGGTACAACCACGGCCCATATCGCCCGGGCAGCCTTGGAGGGGATTGCCTTCCAGACGATGGATATCACCAATGCCATGTCGCGGGATGCCGGTATTCCGCTCAAGGAGCTGAAAGTGGACGGAGGCGCTTCCCGCAACAATTTGTTGATGCAGTTCCAGTCCGATATTCTCGGGACGCGGGTCATTCGGCCTCAGGTAGTCGAAACGACCGCTTTGGGCGCCGCCTATCTGGCCGGTCTGGCCGTAGGATATTGGTCCAGTATCGATGAGATTCGCCAGCAATGGCAGGTCGATCGGGCTTTCGAACCGGCTTGGGAGGAAGAAAAGGTCCAGGCTGCGAAAGCCGGCTGGGAAGATGCGGTTAAACGTACGCTGAGCGATTATACCAAATAGACAACCCTGTTTCTGAACCTAAATTTCGTTGCGCTATGAATGAATTATGGATTAAATGCCTGTTCGAATTCATCGGTACGGCAGTTTTAGTACTTTTCGGGGACGGCGTCGTGGCTTCGACCGTCCTGAAAAAATCCAAGGGTGAAAACGGCGGTTGGGTCGTGATTACCCTGGCTTGGGGTTTGGCCGTTATGTTGGGGGTCTTTATCGCCGGGCCTTATTCCGGAGCTCATCTGAATCCGGCGGTAACGCTGGGTCTGGCTGCGGCCGGAACCTTCAGCTGGTCGTTGGTGTTGCCCTATATCGTTGCCCAGATGCTCGGTGGGTTCTTCGGAGCCGTTTTGGTGTACCTCTACTACAAGGATCATTACGATGCAACGGACGATCCGGCGGCTAAATTGGGAACGTTCTGTACGGCTCCGGCCATTCGGAATTACGGACGGAATCTGTTCTGCGAAATCGTCGGCACCTGTGTGCTCGTTTTTGTGATTCTGGCTCTGTCCATCGAAAGCAATATTCCCGAAGTGGGGATGGGTTCTTTAGGAGCTTTTCCGGTGGCGATGCTGATTGTGGCGTTGGGTATGTCGCTGGGGGGTACGACCGGATATGCCATCAATCCGGCCCGAGACCTCTCTCCGCGTCTGGCTCATGCCCTGTTGCCCATTCGGGGAAAAGGAACGAACGATTGGGCTTATTCCTGGGTTCCCGTTGCAGGTCCGATCATTGGCGGGTTCTTGGCCGCCGGTCTCTACTGTCTGCTGCTGTGTTAATCAAAAAAGGAGCGCTATGAAAAAGATCAAGTATTTACTGGTCGTTATGGCCGTGATGGGATCGGTGGCCTCGTATGGTCAGAAATTCCACCTGAGCGGAACGCTCCAGAATATGCACCTGTGGCGGGGTCTCCAGATTGCTGACGGAGGGGTGTTGGCCGCCGATGTGAATATGGGCCTTGCCAAGGATCGACTCAAGATCGGACTGTGGGGCGGTACGGATTTCGTCGGCGACTACAAAGAGTTCGACTACTATATATCGTATACCGTGTCCGGCTTTTCGGTGGCGATTTGGGATATTTATAACTATTCGCCCGATTTGACGTTCAGCAAGGATATTTTCAATTACAACAAATATTCGACCGGACATTTCCTCGATTTCAGCCTGGGTTACGATTTCGATACGAAACTGGGAGTTCCTTTGCGGTTGAGTTGGGCGACCATTTTTGCGGGTCGGGACCTCAATATCGAAGGGCATAACATGTTTTCCACGTTTGTCTACGGAGAGTACAGTGTATTTCGGGACAAACACTGGATTGTCGATGTGGGCTTGGGCGGTACGTTTGCATTCAACCGGACGGAGGGAGACGGCACTCGGAATTTTTACGGTACCGACTGCCTGAATCAAATCTCGCTGAAGACGACCTATTTATTGAAATTGGGTCGGTTCGATATGCCGATTTTTGCCCATGCGATGTGGAATCCCGATATCCGGAAGGGATATTTGCAGGTGGGTGTGAAGTTATTTGCTTTTTGACGATCTTTGCAGCGACACCAGATCCGATTCGATATGACACTTTTGGAACGACATAAAATTATTTTGGACCTGCTTCGCGAGGTAGGCAGTGTGGATGTAGGGGATTTGAGCCTGCGTCTGAAGGTCTCGGCCGTAACCATTCGCAAAGACCTGGACCTGTTGGAAGAGAAGAAGCTGTTGTACCGTACGCACGGAGGCGCCATCCTGGCCGACCCGTACATCGCTACGCGGAAGGTGTCGGAAAAGGAGAAACTGCATCCTGAAATCAAACGCCGTATCGGGCTCAAGGCTGTGGAACTGTTGTCGCCGCAGGATGCGTTGATCATTGCCTCCGGAACGACCGTCCAGGCTTTCGCCCGGTGTATCGAGAATATGAAAATGACGGTTATCACGTCGGCGATGAATGTGGCGATGGAACTGTTGGATAAATCGGATATCGAAATCATACAGTTGGGCGGTATTATCCGCCATTCGTCGGCTTCGGCCGTCAGTGAATATGCCGTGGATATGTTGAAGAATTTCTCGTGCAGCAAACTGTTCCTGGGCGTGGACGGGATCGATCCCGAATATGGCCTGAGTACAACGCACCTGCAGGAAGCCACCTTGAACCGGGCGATGATCGGAGCCGCCACGAAGACCATCGTTCTGGCGGATTCCTCCAAGTTCGGGCGGCGAGGATTCAGCAAGATCTGCGACATGAGCGATATCGATCAGGTGATTACGGATTCGGGCCTTTCTCCGAAAGTTTTGAAAGCCTTGCAGGATCAGGGCATCAAAGTGACGGTTGTTCCCCTGCCGGAGGAATAGGAACTTCCCGGTTCCGGAAAGTCGGGATCGTATGATGTCTTTGGGGAAGGTTGGGGATCGGATTTTAAGACCCGATTGAACGTCTTCCCGGAGATCGTTGAAAAATGGAGTATGGAAGCCGGACGGCCTCTTCTGAAAGGATGAGGGTTGTCCGGCTTTGAATTTTGGAACGCTTCCGGTTTCATTCTCATGATGATGGATCGGGGATAGGGGGCATAAAATCCGGAATTGGGGTTGTTGGAAAAAAGACGGATTTTTTTATTTTTGTGAGAAACGAATAAGAGGAAAAAGCCCGATTCCCTTGGAACCGAAATATTACAGCATTCGGCATTTCACGGGAAAGCCGTTGAAGTCGGAACGGATGGAAAGATAGGGCGCGAGCCCTTGAAAAGGTGGATTGAGACCGTTTTACGGCGGGGACCGGTCGGGTTTTTCGTAAAAGGCGGTGACTCGTACGTTTGGCAGGAATGGCGATTCGTCGTTCTGTCGTGATCCGTAAAAACCATAGCTGAAAAATATGTTACGTAAAATACGGTTGACGCTGGCTGTCGTATTTTTAACCCTGATTACCTTGCTGTTTCTCGATTTTACGGGAACCGTACATGCCTGGTTGGGGTGGATGGCCCGCATTCAGTTTTTGCCGGCCGTGCTGGCCGTGAATTTGGGCGTGGTTCTATGTTGGGTCCTGTTGACTCTGCTTTTCGGTCGGATCTATTGTTCGGTCGTTTGTCCGTTGGGGGTGATGCAGGATGTGGCTGCCTGGTTCGGCAAACGTCGGAAAAAGAATCGGTATTCCTATTCTCCCGCCCGTTCATGGTTGCGTTACGGAGTCCTGACGGTGTTTGTGGGAGCCATGATCGCCGGTGTCGGTGCCTTTGTGTCGTTGTTGGCTCCTTACAGTGCATACGGGCGGATTGCCCAATGCTTTCTGGCTCCCGTATGGGCCTGGGGCAATAACCTGCTGGCCTATCTGTCGGAACGGATCGGTAGCTATGCTTTTTATGAAACGGAGGTATGGCTGAAGAACCTGCCCGTTGTGATCGTGGCGGGCCTGACCTTCGTGGGGCTGGTGGTGCTGGCCTGGCGTAACGGGCGTACTTATTGCAATACGATCTGCCCCGTGGGTACCCTGCTGGGCTTGCTTTCGCGCCATGCCCTGTTTCGTCCGGTGATCGATACGCACAAATGCAACGGATGTACCCTTTGTTCGCGTCGCTGCAAATCTTCCTGCATTGAGGCCGAAGCCCATCAGATTGATTACAGTCGTTGTGTGGCGTGTATGAATTGTCTGGATACCTGTCCTCAGGGAGCGATTTCCTATCGTTTGCGTCCCAAACGGGAGGTGTCATCGGAATCTGCTGGGACGGGGATTGCCGAAAAGGGAGCAAAAACTTCTTCGGTGGAAGTCGATGCGACGAGCGGATCGGCCCGACGTCGGTTTCTGACCGGAATAGGTTTGTGGTTCGGGGCCACGGTACTCAGGGCTCAGGAGAAAAAGGTAGATGGCGGACTGGCGGTGATTCTGGATAAGAAAATTCCGGATCGAGCTACCCCGATCGTTCCTCCCGGAGCACAGGGATTACGTCACCTGGCCAAACATTGTACGGGTTGTCAGTTGTGCGTGGCGGTATGCCCCAACGGGGTGTTGAGGCCTTCGACCCAGCGATTTATGGAGCCGGAGCTTTCTTATGAGCGGGGGTATTGTCGGCCGGAATGTACGAAATGTTCGGAGGTTTGTCCCACGGGGGCGATCCTCCCGATTACACCGGCCGACAAGTCGGCCATTCAGATCGGTCATGCCGTATGGGTTCAGGAAAACTGCATACCGTTGACCGATGGGGTGGAATGTGGAAATTGCGCTCGTCATTGTCCCGTAGGGGCGATTACGATGGTATCTTCCGATCCTCAGCGGGAGGATGCACCGAAAATTCCGATCGTCAACGAAGAACGGTGTATCGGTTGCGGGGCCTGCGAAAATCTCTGTCCGGCCCGTCCGTTCTCGGCGATCTATGTGGAAGGCCACGAAAGGCATCGTATCATCTGAATTAGGAAGGAACGGTATGAATAGGAATAAATCCAATCGGGACGATATGTCCCGTCGCGAATTTTTGAAAATCGTGGGGATCAGCACGGCGGTGACGACCGTTGCTATGGCAGGTTGCGATTCGAAGAAAAATCCGGTGACAGGCGATCTTTCTGCCCGGGGCGAGGTGCCGACCGACCGGATGACTTATCGGACGAATCCCGGGAATGGGGATCGGGTGTCGTTGTTGGGTTACGGCTGTATGCGCTGGCCGACGCTTCCGGCTCCCGGCGGAGACGGGAATGTCATCGATCAGGAGGCGGTCAACGCTTTGGTGGACTATGCCCTGGAGCACGGAGTGACCTACTTCGATACGGCCCCCGTGTATACGCAGGGTTGGTCGGAAAAGTCTACGGGCATGGCTCTGAAACGTCATCCGCGCGAGCGGTTTCAGATCGCCACCAAATTGTCGAATTTTTCGAATCGCACGCGGGAAAATTCGATCGCCATGTATCGCCAGTCGTTTGTCGATTTGCAGGTGGATTATATTGACTATTATCTGTTGCATGCGATCGGGAATGGAGGAATCGAGACGTTTCGGGCCCGTTATGTCGATAACGGAATGATCGATTTTTTGAGGCAGGAACGTGAGGCGGGACGTATCCGCAATCTCGGGTTTTCGTTTCATGGGACGAAGGAGGTGTTCGACGAGGTGTTGGGCATGCATGACCAGGTCCATTGGGATTTCGTGCAGATACAGCTCAATTATGTCGATTGGCGGCATGCCTCTGCCGGCAACGTCGATGCGGAATACCTGTATGCGGAGTTGGAAAAGAAACAGATTCCGGCCATCATCATGGAACCGCTTTTGGGAGGCCGTTTGTCGAACCTGCCGGATCATCTCGTGACCCGACTCAAACAGCGTCGTCCGGAGAGCAGCGTGGCCTCCTGGGCGTTTCGGTTCGCGGGATCGTTTCCCGGGGTGCTGACGGTGCTCAGCGGGATGACCTATCTGGAACATTTGCAGGATAATCTGAGAACCTATTCGCCGTTGGAACCCCTGACGGACGACGACAAACAGTTCCTGTACGATACGGCCGATCTGATGATGCAATATCCGACCATCCCGTGTAACGATTGTCAATATTGTATGCCTTGCCCATACGGGATCGATATTCCGGCCATTTTATTGCATTATAACAAGTGCGTCAATGAGGGCAATTTGGTGACTTCGTCCCGGGACGAGCATTATCGTCAGGCCCGTCGGGCGTTTTTGGTCGGGTACGATCGCAGCGTACCCCGTTTGCGACAGGCCAGTCATTGTGTCGGGTGTGGACAGTGTGTTCTTCATTGTCCGCAAAGTATCGATATTCCCCGGGAACTGCATCGCATCGATCGTTATGTTGAACAGCTCAAACAGGAAACGCTATGAGGAAACCTGAGGAGTTGATCGAGATGTTGCATGCCGGAGGGTATTCCTGTGTGGTGGAGGGTCCCGAAGGGCTTCATACTTTTGTGCGGAGGGGAGTGGTTGATTTGTACGACCTGTATCGAACTCATCCGGACTGTTTGGCAGGTGCACATCTTGCGGACAAGGTCGTGGGCAAAGGTGCGGCGGCCTTGATGGTGCTGGGTGGCGTTGCCTGGCTGTATACGGATGTCGTCAGCACGCCGGCGCTTGTTTTATTGCGGGAAGGTGGGGTCGTCGTGGAGTTCGCCCGGGAGGTTCCCTACATCGAAAACCGGACGAAAACCGGACGGTGTCCGCTCGAAAGTCTGTGTGACGGGAAAGAGCGTGCCGAAGAAATCTATCCGCTCATTCAGCAATTTATGGCAGAGAGGAGAGAGTCGGGACCCGAATTGTCGGCTTCGGGTGTTCGGACTTGAACCTTGGACTGTCTGGAAACGTGAAATCATAACATAATCATAGCTATGCAAACGGCTGCTGTCAAACTTTATTCGTTGGCGTATCGGGAAGGCAAAACCTACTGGATGGCGCTGCTGTTCATCGTGGGAAATATCGCTCTGCCTCAGTTATGCCATACGGTTCGGATGGGGGGACCTACTTGGTTGCCCATCTATTTCTTTACGTTGATCGGGGCTTACAAGTACGGTTGGCGGGTAGGCTTGCTGACGGCCCTGGCGTCGCCGCTGCTCAATACGGCCCTTTTCGGAATGCCTGCTCCGGAGACGCTTCCGGTGATTCTGTCGAAATCGGTTTTATTGGCCGTATTCGCAGGATTTACCGCCCGGCGTTATCGGAAGGTTTCCATCGGGCTGATGATGGCCGTGGTGTTGGCCTACCAGATGGTCGGAACCGGAGTGGAATGGGCTTTGACGGGAAGTCTGTACGAAGCCATGCAGGATTTCCGACTCGGTGTTCCCGGTATGCTTTTGCAGATTTTCGGCGGTTGGGCCCTGATCAAGGGCATCCTGCGTAAATGATCCGATGATCGGGATCATCGGGTCGATCGCACTGGACTCTCCAGCAGATGTTGGGCGGAAAGTGGCTTCGGGTATAGAAAATCGAAGCAAAATCCGGAACGGATCGTTTGTATTAGGCAATTTCAGAGAAAAAATTGTATTTTTGAGGCGCAAAGAGCGACTGATTATGTCACAACGGGCCAAACGGATCATAGTTGCCATGACCTTAGCGATATTCGCACTATATTATGCGAATATCTGCTTTTTCTATCATGGCCACATCGTTAACGGCGTAACGATCGTTCACTCTCACTTTTATGGCAAAGCCCATCCGCTCAATGACACGCATTCCGAAAGCGAGTTGACGCTGATTTCGGCGCTGTCGCTGTTCCAGAGTTGTGCTCCGGCGTTTTTGGGAGCTGTGTTGCCTCTGTTCCTGGCCCTGACCGCTATTAGGTATCTGCCTTTTGTAGAGGCGGTCGTTTCACCCATTGTCGTTCATCGATTTTTACGGGCTCCTCCGGCAGGAGCTTAATTGGCATTGGAGTACGGTCGACCAGACCGTATTTGTCTTGTCGTTCTGGGAAGACTGATTCTTGGCTCCCCGGAATACGCTCGGTCCGTATCGTAGTTTGCCTTCGACACCACGGCCGACTTTTCTCTATTCATATTGCAACGTAATAAACCGATGAAACAACGTGTTATAATTTTGTGTTTCGGTCTTGTTCTGGCTGCGTGCCATCGTACCGATACATCCTCCGCCCATTCTGATCTCATGTTTAACGGCGACACGGTTTTTGTGGCGGAAACTTCGCCGATTCTCAAACGCATAGAACTTCAAAAAACGCAGTTCGAAACCTATTCCGGAGAGTTCAAGACGGTCGGGACCGTTCGACCCGTATCCGGGAAATATGCGGAAATTGCCTCTCCTTTTGCCGGTCGGGTGACCCAATCTTTCGTCCATCTCGGGCAGAGGGTTCAGGCCGGAGCGCCGATTTTCGAATTGGGGTCGGCCGATTTTTATGAAGCGGCCAAAAGTTATTTTGCGGCCCGTTCCGCCCATGAACTGGCTCAGCAAAATTACCGCCGTCAGCAGGAACTCGCAGAGAACGGGGTGGCTTCGCAAAAAGAACTCGAAACGGCCCGTAACGAGGCGACCATTGCGGCCCGGGAGCTGGAACAGGCTAAATCGACCCTGAAAGTTTTTAATATCGACGAAACGGCCTTGAGTGTGGGCCAGAGTCTCCGGGTGACGACTCCGATTTCCGGAGAGGTGGTCCAGTGCAATATGACGATCGGAAGTTATCTCCGCGAGGATGCCGAGCCGTTGGCCGTCGTCGCCGATTTGTCACAGGTATGGGTGGCGGCTTTGGTGAAGGAGAAGTATTTCGGGGCGATCCGCCCCGGGGATAAAGTGGAGGTGTTTACCGATGCAAATCCGGATAAAGCGATCTGGGGTACGTTGTATTACCTCGGCGAAATATTGGACGAGGAGACTCGCTCGCTGGAAGTGATCGTTGCTTGTGACAATCGGGAGCGTGATTTGAAATTGGGGATGTTCTGCGAGGTTCATTTCCAGAGTATGCCGGTTGAGACGATCATACTGCCCTCGACGGCGATCATGCAGCAGGAAGATGATGATTATGTTTTGGTAGAATGTGCTCAGGGTACCTTTGTGCGTCGTAAGGTACAGACCGAAACCGTCGATTCCGATCGTGTACGTATCCTCGAAGGTCTTGAGGCCGGTGAGTCGGTGGTCGTGAAAGGTGGAATCTACCTCAATGAATAGGACGATGGAAAAGTTGATGCATTATCTGATTCATCGTCGCTGGTTGATGCTGACGATATTTGTGCTGCTTTCGGGGGTGGGAATCTATGCCTGGCGGCAACTGGCCGTCGATGCTTATCCCGATATCGCCGACGTCTCGGTCGGGGTGGCTACGCAGGTGCCGGGTCTGGCCGTAACGGAAATAGAACAACAGATCACCATTCCGCTGGAACGGGAACTGAACGGCATTCCGGGCCTGAAGGTGATGCGCAGCAAGAATTTTTTCGGGATTTCCAAAATTACGCTGGTTTTCGAGGATGGCGTCGACGATTATTGGGCCCGACAACGGGTGTTGGAACGGATCAACGATATCGAACTGCCGTTCAATGCACAACCGGGTCTCGATCCGCTGACCTCCCCGACGGGTGAGATTTATCGTTATGTGGTGACGGGCAACCGTCCCTTGCGCGAATTGACCGAGATCAATCTCTGGACGATCATTCCCCGGTTGCGTCAGATCGACGGTATTGCCGACGTCTCGAATTTCGGGGGCATCACCACTCAGTTTCAGATCGAGATCGATCCCAATAAACTGAGCAAATACGCTTTGTCGCTGAGTGATGTCACCGAGTCGATCGAACAGAACAATTCCAATGCGGGCGGCAGTACGTTGATTCGGGGCGATTTGAGTTATGTGGTGCGTGGCGTGGGCCTGGTGCGGGATTTGCAGGATATGGGCAATATCGTGGTCAAAACGGTCAATGGGGCGCCGGTTTACATCAAAGATCTCGGAGAGCTCAAATACGGAAACCTCGAACGAAAGGGTATTTTGGGGTATGTGGACGACCAGATCGATTATGAGGATGGCGTGCAGGGGATGGTTCAGTTGTTGCGTTACCAGAATCCGTCGCAGGTGCTCGAGAAGATCGAAAAGGCGGTCGAGGATCTGAACGACAACATCCTGCCCGAAGGCGTTCGTATACATACTTTTTACGATCGGACCGAATTGGTCGATGCCACATTGCACACCATTTCCCATACGCTTTCGTTCGGGATTTTGTTGGTGATCGGGGTGCTGATCATTTTTCTGGGCAGCCCGCGGGGAGCCCTGCTGGCCACCATTACTATTCCCATCTCGTTGTTGACCGCCTTCATTCTGATGTGGCTGACGGACATTCCGGCCAACCTGTTGTCGCTGGGAGCCATCGACTTCGGAATCATTGTCGACGGGACCATCGTGATGATGGAGACGATCCTCAAAAAACGAGAAGACAATCCTTCGGCTCCTCTCGAAGAGACGGGGATTGCCAAACGGGCGGCCGAAGTGGCCAAACCGATTCTGTTTGCGACGTTGATTATCATCGTGGCCTATCTGCCGCTTTTCGCTTTCGATCGCGTTGAACAGAAACTTTTTACGCCGATGGCCTTTACCCTCTGTTTCGCCCTGATCGGAGCTTTGGCTTCGGCCCTGATATTGATTCCGGGCTTGGCATTTTCGGTGTACCGTAAGCCGCAGAAGGTCTATCGGAATCGTTGGATGGAGCGCCTGACGGAAACCTATAAACGGCAGACCGCCCGCATTCTGGCAGCACCGAAGCGGTTGATAGGACCTATGGTCGTGATTTTGCTGACCGTGATCGGTCTGTCGATCCATGTGGGGAAAGACTTCCTGCCGGAACTCGACGAAGGCAGTATTTGGCTGCAGGTGCAATTGCCTCCGGGCATGTCCCTCGAAAAATCCTCCGAGATGGCGACCGCCCTGCGTCAGGAACTCAAAAAATTCGACGAGGTGACTTACGTGATGACCCAGACCGGCCGGGATGATGAAGGGGTATGTCCTTTTTCGTTTTCGCACATCGAAGTGATGATCGGTCTGAAACCGTATAACACCTGGAAGCACGGACGCGACAAAGCCGATTTGATCGGCGATATGGCGGCTGTGGTCGATACCATGCCCGGATACAGCGTCGGATTTTCACAACCGATCATCGATATGGTGATGGACCAGATTGCCGGGGCTCACAGCGATTTGGCGATCAAGGTGTATGGAGAGGATTTGGCCGAGAGCCGTCGCATTGCGGAAGATATCCAGCGGGTGGTTTCAAAAGTGGACGGTGTGGCCGACGTGGGGATTATGGAAGAACCGTTTTTGCCACAACTGCAGATTGTGGCCGATCGGGATAAAATCGCCCAGTACGGGTTGAATGTATCGGATGTGGTAGAATTGATCGAGGTGGCCATCGGCGGGAAATCCGTTTCTCAGGTTTTTATCGGCAGCAAGGTGTATGACGTGATTTGTCGCTATAACGAACCCTCGCGCGATACGCCCGAGAAGATCGGGGCTCTGATGCTTACTTCGGCTTCGGGGGCCAGAATTCCTCTGTCGGCGGTGGCCGAAGTCAAAACGACCACGGGACCGAGTATGATTTCCCGCGAGATGAACCAGCGGTTTACGACCGTGCGCATGAATCTGCGGGGACGCGATCTGACCTCGTTCGTTAAGGAGGCCCGGGCGAAGATCGAACAGCAGGTCGCTTACGATCACGATCGTTTCCGGTTGCACTGGGCGGGACAGCTCGAAAATCAGAACCGGGCATTCGGCAGGTTGGCGGTGATTATGCCGATCACCTTGGCGGTTATGTTCCTGTTGCTGTACTTTACTTTCGGGAAGTTCCGTCAGGCCGGCTTGTTGATCTGTCTGTTGCCGCTGGCCGTTTTCGGGGGCATGTTGGCTTTGGTGGTACGTGGTATGAGCTTCAATGTGTCGTCTGCGGTCGGTTTCATTGCATTGTTCGGAGTCTTTATTCAGAACGGGGTCATCATGATCTCGCATATCAACAACCTGCGTCGGCGTCGGACCGAACTGCATGAAGCCGTCATCGCCGGTTCTTCGCACCGGTTGCGACCCGTTTTGATGACTGCAACGGTCGCTGTATTGGGGCTGTTGCCGGCATCGATTTCGACCGGTATCGGTTCTGACGTACAGCGTCCCCTGGCAACGGTGATCGTATATGGTTTGTTATTCGGGACCATTTTGATTCTCTATATGTTGCCGACCCTGTATTATGTCTTGGAAAAGAAACATTTGCATAAACATCACGCTAATATCTCCTCGAAATGAAAGGTTTGAAGATTTTGATGGCGATCATTGGGGTTTGGGGAACCGAAGTATCGTATGCCCAGCCGCAAACACTGACTTATGGCGAGTTCATGGGTCGGGTCCGCGAGTCCAATATCGACTATCTGGCCGAACAGTACAATGTGAGTATTGCTGAAGCCCGGTTGCAGGCCGCTAAGGTATTTCCCGATCCGGAACTTTCGGTGAGTTATTCCAATAACCAGAATTGGAATTTGCAAATGGGCGAGGGGGTTGAGGCTTCGTTGGGGTATACGCTCGAACTGGGCGGGAAACGTCGGGCCCGGATTGCGGTTGCCCGCAGCGAGAAGGAGGTCACCGAGCAGTTGCTCGAGAATTATTTTCGCCATTTGCAGGCCAGCGCTACGATTGCCTACCTGACGGCTCTGAAGCAAAAGAATCAACTGGATATTCAACGCTCTTCCTGTCAACAGATGGAGCGTCTGGCCCAGGCGGACAGTATTCGTTTTCAGTTGGGGGAGATTACGCAGGTCGATGCGATGCAGTCGCGTCTGGAAGCGAATGCCATGCGGAATGATGTTTTCGATAAGGAGGGAGAATATCGCAATGCGTTGATCGATTTGGCTTTGTTGCAAGGCGACAGTACCATGGCGCTTCCCGATTCCTTGGAGGGGCAATTGCGGCATCCCGTACGCGAATTCAATTTGGCTCAGTTGATCGAGACGGCGAAAGAGAATCGGGCGGATTTGCAGGCAACGTTGAAGTCCAAGGAGTTGTCGCAAAACAATCTGAAGCTGGCGAAGGCCAATCGTGTCATCGATTTGGGGTTGAACCTCGGAGCCAATTACTCGTCGATCGTGCGTAACGAGATTGCACCGGCACCGGCTTTTACCGGCTTTTCGGCCGGGATCAGCATTCCGCTCAAGTTCTCGAACACGAACAAGGGTGAGCTTCGTGCGGCGCAGTATGCCGTGGCCCAGAGTCAGAAACAATACGAGGCGGTGGAGTTGCAGATCAGTTCCGAAGTGGCTCAGGCGTATCACAAATATTTGATTGCCGGTCGTCAGGCACAACAATTCGACACCAAGGTGTTGAACGATGCCGAAACGATTCTCCGGAAAAAGATATTCAGTTATCAGCGGGGTGAGACCAGTATCCTCGAGGTGCTCAATGCTCAACGTACCTACAATGAGGTGTACACGACGTTCAATGAGGTCGAATACAATTTTGCGGTCTCTTTGGTCGAATTGGAACTGGCGTGCGGCATTTGGGACATCGGGCTTTGAAACGAAGGAAGATACGCATCCGATACCGGGAACCGGACCGGTTTGTGTGGGAGAAAAATCTGATGAAAATGGGATTTTGAGTGAGTTGGAATGGAGGTCTCGGTTTTTCGTTAAGGATCAGGATGGTGTGATCTTCTGTGTGTCCGGACAAATCTTCCCAAAAGATTTGTCCGGATTTTTTTCGGGATCACGGGAGACGAGGTTCGATATGGCGGAGGGGTTCTCAGATTTCATAGGCGTTGTGCCGGAGCCGGAGCTCCGATCGCTCTATTCCGTCAGGGAATGGACCGGATTTTCGTGGGTGGCCCGATGGCTTTGCAGGGTAACGGTCAAGGCGGTAATTATCCATACGATGCCTGCGGCCACGATGAAAATCCATAACGGAATCGGGGCTTTGTAGGCAAAATGGGCTTGCCAATGAAAAGCGGCATAATAGGTGATCGGAGCGGCGATGATGAAACAACAGGCTACGATCCGGCAGTACCGTTGATTGAATTTCCATAATAGGGACGCCGATGTCGCTCCGAATATTTTCCGCAGGCTGATCTCTTTGCGGCGGTAACGTGTCTCCAACAGGATGAGGCCGAAAGCCCCGGTCGTAGAAATCAGCACGGCCAATAGACTGTATAGGGCCATCAGTTTGGCCTGTCGGTCTTCCTGGGCGTATTGTCGGCCGACACTTTGATCCAGCGGTTCGAGATTATTGGAGGCCAGAGTTCCCTGATCGGGATCGAAAGCTTCCAGTACTTTTTGAATCGCACGGAACGTTTCGGTGTAGTTGTCTCCGGAAATGCGGATATAGCTGAAGAGCATGGGGCCCCAATAGGCATTGCCGGTATAGAGGGCGATGGGTGTGACCGGGTGATGCAAAGACTGATAATTGAAGTCGGCCGCAATTCCGATGATGGGGACCTCACTCATATATTCTCCGGTCAGGGATTCGCCGAGTTGTCGTTGCGTTTCCTGATTGAAAATGTAACAGCCTTTTCCCTTTTCGTCGGCCAGTGTAAAATTCCGTCCCTCGACGACCGGAATACCCATGACCGATAGAAAATTGGGGGTCACATTGAGACGATTGTACTGAAAATTATGTCCATGGTAAGGTGTGATGACGCTACTGCTGATTTCATGCAGGGGGTGGATCGCATAGGCGACGTCTATAACGCCCGGAATGTTCTTCAGTTCGTTGGTCAAAGCGTCTTTTTGTCGGTCCATCGACAGGGTGAGGCAGGTGGTCAGCAGTTGATCCTGACGAAAACCGACCTCGTGATTCCGCATATAGCGATACTGAACCTGAATGAACAGCGCCATGGCTGTCAATACCAGGGAAACCACATATTGGAACCCGATCAGTCCCGTGCGCAGGCGTCGTCCCTGGAGGGAGAGTCCGAACGAACCTTTCAAAACCAGGGCAGGCGGGAACGAAGTGCTGTATAATGCGGGGTAGAGGCCGGCCAGCAGTGAAGTGATCACGGCGATTCCGAACAGCAGGGCGATCAACGACCCGTTGACCGGGAGGCGCATGTCGACCGCGATCAACGAGGCGAACGAAGTGCCTGACAGGAAGGAGACGAGCCATAAGGCCAACAGTACGGCAATCAGGCTCAGACCGAGCATTTCGCCCAGTTGTTGCCGGCACAGCGCCCATCGGGAGCTGCCGAGGATCTTTTGGGTGTTGATGTGGCGGATCCGGCTGGGAACCAGGGCCAGGGAGAAGTTGATGAAATTGACCATGGCTACGCCGACGATCAGCAAGGCAATCGCGATCAGCGAATAGAGCGTTGTTCGATTGCCTTTGGAGGCGGAGGGGCTGTCGGGGCTGAAGTAGAGCTCGGGAAGAGGGGTGAGACGAGCGCCGCAAAACTCTTTCGGGGAGTCGGCATAGAACCATTCCGCCTTTTCCCGCAACAGCTCTGAGGCCATTTGTGCGACTTGGGGAACTTGCTCCGGATCGGGAATGGTCAGGTAAATCTTGCTGTTCCAAGCCCTCCAATTGCTTTTGTCGTTGTTATCGTAACAGATCAAGGCATTGGGAATCGAAGCGTTGACCGGCAGGTCGCGATAGACGGCGACGATCTCTACGGTGTCGGATCCGTACGGGGATACGCGGACGATCCGATCTCCGATCGGGTTTTTCCCGGGAAATAATTTTCGGGCGATGCTTTCGGGAATCAGAGCGGTTTTGAGATGGTCGAATGCGGTGAAATCCCCGCTAATCGCCTCCAGTCCGAATACGGTGGGGAAATGGGCCTCGGCGGTAAACAGGGGAACCGTGACGGCTCCATCCCGGTAGGTACGACCCAGGGGGAAAACCTCCATGTCTCCATCCCAACCATTCCGATAGGTGATCGTTTCGATGGCGGGAACTCGCGAGGCGAGTTCATCGACCAACAGGCTGGGCGCCATCGTATTCAGTTTGCCTCCGGGCTGGGCGATGGGATTGAGTTGATATAATCGGTCGGCGGTAGCATATCCCTTGTCGTAGGTGAGTTCATGGCGGACCTGCATCGTAATCACCAGAAAGGCGGCGAACGCGAGGCTCAGACCGAACAGGTTGAGCAAGGTGCTGCTTTTAAAACGAACCAGATAGCGGAAAAAGTGATTCATCAAAAAGGAGGTTTGGATTTTTAAGATTTTTAGCGCTAAAAATATGCCATTTCTCCGATTATCTTGGTTGTGAGATTGTTGAATATTTTATAGGAATGACGATGTGTCTAAAAAATGGACAGGGGGCGTCTAATTATTGGACACTTTTTTCGGGTTTTTCGAGGAAAGTTTGTTGTTGCACAGCGTAATCTGTATCTGGAATCTCGTTATCCGAGCCGGAAAAATACGACGGAATTGAAGGATTCTGACGAAAAATCATAAAATATTTTGTCGGCTCGAATTTTCTTTATTATTTTACGTATAACAATTTTGTTAAATAGAATTGTTAATATAAAATCGTATGAACGAAACCAAAAAATCGAATACGGAACAGTTGATTCTGGAAGCTGCCGAGCAGGAGTTTCTGGTCAAAGGTTACGACGGGGCGCGGACGACGATTATTGCCGAGAAAGCGGGGGTGACCCACGCCATGTTGCATTACTATTTCCGCACCAAAGAACAGCTTTTCGAACGGATTGTAGCGAAGAATTCGGCGGTTGTGGCCCAGACGATGATTGCAGCGATGGGGGACCCGAATATGTCGGTTCAGGAACGTATCAAATCCGGTGTCGCTTCTCATTTTGATCTCATTGTCGCCAATCCCCAGTTGCCGCGTTTTTTGCTGAACGAAATTATTCTGCGTCCGGAGAGATATCATATGCTCTATGAGAACTGGCAGGAAACGATCGGACAACTGTTTGAGGATCTGCAAAACGAGGTGGATCAGGCGGCATCCCAGGGAGAGATTGAACCGATCGATGTGCGCATGTTGTTTCTCAGTATCATATCGCTGAATGTATTTCCGTTTGTAGCCCAGTCTTTTGCGGAACCTCTGATGGGTAATTTGATTACCGACCGGGAGAAGTTTTTGGCGGCCCGCAAGGCTGAAAATATCGAAACCATCCTGCGAAGAATTAAAAAGCAATCTATATGAAACGATTTATTTTCTTCATGTTCTTGGCGGCATCCGTGGTCAGGGTGCAGGCTCAGTCGCTCGAAGAGTGTCGCCGGCTGGCGCAGGAGCATTATCCCGAAATCAGACAGTACGACCTGATTTCGCAGACGGAACAATACGACATTTCGAATGCGGCCAAAGCCTGGATTCCCCAGGTGACCTTGTCCGGACAGGCGACGTATCAGTCCGCCACGCCGACCTATCCCGAGGCGTTCGATGCCATCCTGGCGGCGAACGGGGTCGATATGGGAGGTATACGTAAGGATCAGTACAAGGTGGTGATTGACGTTTCGCAACATATCTGGGATGGAGGACAGTCCAAAGCCAATCGGGCGCTGGCCGAAGCGGAGGCCGAAGAGCAGCGCCATCGGGTGAATGTGGATTTGTACGATTTGCAGGCGAGAGTAGACAATCTTTATTTCGGGATTTTATTGCTGGATGAACGGGTGGCTCAGACCGAAGCGCTTATCGGCTTGTTGGAGAACAATTGGGCCCGTATGCAGACTTATCGTAAAAACGGGGTGGCTCTGCAGGCGGATGTGGATGCCATCGAGGCGGAATTGCTGTCGGCCCGGCAGACTTTGGGACAGGTGGTTGCGTCCCGGGACAGCTATCGTCGTATGTTGGGCATATTTATCGGTCGCCCCTTGGAGGAGGGAACTTTGGTACGCCCGGCCATGCCGGAGGTGGCGGGTCGTGTTTCGCTGCGTCCCGAGTTGGCTTTGTTCGATGCCCAGATCGACAAAATCAATGTACAGCGCCAGGTGATCAAGAGCTCCCTGATGCCTCGATTCAGTGCTTTTGCGCAAGGATACTACGGTTATCCGGGTCTGGATATGTTCAAAAGCATGGTGTCGGCGGATTGGACCCTCAATGCCTTGATCGGGGTACGGATGTCCTGGAATATCGGTGCCTTCTATACCAAACGGAATAATCTCGAAAAGCTCAATACGGCCCAACGTCGGATCGATGTGCAGCGCGATATATTTTCGTTCAATACCCGTATGCAGACGACGCAGCAGGAGGGAGAGATTCTGCGCCTGCGTAAGGCGGTGGAGGATGATGATCGGATTGTCGAATTGCGGCGATCGGTTCGTTTGGCGGCCGAATCACAACTCGAACACGGCGTCATCGAAACCACCGAGTTGTTGCGTAAAATTACGGATGAGACTTCGGCGACTCTGAATCGCAGTACACACGAGATAGAGCTCCTGCAGGCTCTCTACAAATTGAAACATGAATTAAATCAATGATATATGAAGCAGATTATCGGTATGGCCGTTGCGATACTTGGCGTGTCGTGCGGTTCGGAGGCGTCGTTTGACGCCCAGGGAACATTCGAGGCTACGGAGGTGGTTGTCTCGTCGGAAGCGGCGGGTCGGATTCTGAGTTTCGACATCGAGGAGGGGATGCCGGTTGAGGCCGGAGCTACGGTCGGGCTGATCGATAGTGTGCAACTCGATTTGCAGCGCAGACAACTGGTCGCTCAACAAGCCGCCCTGTTGGGAAGTCGGCCGGATATCAAGGCTCAGGCCGCGTCGCTTCGGGAACAGATCCTCAAACAGGAAAAGGAACGTACCCGGGTGGAAAATATGCTTCGCGACGGAGCGGCGACTCAGAAACAATTAGATGATATCGAGGCTCAGATTCGCATTTTGGAGAGTCAGTTGTCGGCTACCTTGTCCACCCTCGACAAAAATACCGTCAACATTGACGGGAATGCAGCGGCTTTGGATGCTCAGATCGACGCACTCGATGATCGTATTGCCAAGTGCCGCATTGTATCACCCGTTTCCGGTCTGGTATTGGTCAAATATGCCGAACCCGGAGAGTTGGCGGTTGTGGGTAAACCGCTGATGAAGATCGCCGATCTCGACCTTGTTTATCTTCGGGCCTATTTTACTTCCGATCAGTTGTCACATATTCACCTGGGCGATACGGTGGTGGTTACGGCCGATTTCGGAGGGGATGAACGTTACGATTATGAGGGTCGGATTCAGTGGATTTCGTCGGAAAGCGAGTTTACGCCGAAGACGGTACAGACCAAAGATTCGCGGGCCAATCTGGTGTATGCCGTCAAGATTGCCGTTCAGAATGACGGTCGTTTGAAAATCGGACTCTCCGGAGAAGTAAGACTTTGAGATGGAAGCTATCGAGGTATATCATATTTCCAAACGTTTCGGATCGGTGCAGGCGCTGGATTCGGTGTCGTTTACCGTGAGACCGGGAGAGTTGTTCGGCCTGATAGGACCGGACGGGGCCGGCAAGACCACGCTGTTTCGTCTGCTCACTACCTTGCTGACTCCCGACAGCGGTTCGGCTAAGGTCGATGGTTACGATATCGTGCGGGATTATCTTGCGATTCGTTCCCATGTGGGTTATATGCCGGGACGCTTTTCGCTCTATCCGGACCTTACCGTGGAGGAAAATCTCGATTTCTTTGCGGCATTGTTCGGGGTGACGGTCGAGGAATCTTACGACCTTGTGGCCCCTGTTTACAAACAGATCGAACCGTTTCGGAAACGTCGTGCCGGAAAACTCTCGGGGGGAATGAAACAGAAACTCGCCTTGTCGTGTGCCCTGATACATCGACCGCACGTGTTGTTTCTGGATGAGCCGACAACGGGGGTCGATGCCGTATCGCGGAGCGAATTCTGGGATATGTTGGCGGGACTCAAGCAGCGGGGTATCACCATTCTTGTCTCGACTCCTTATATGGATGAGGCTTCGCGATGCGATCGGATTGCGCTTTGCAACGAAGGGCGTATTTTGGGAATCGATACTCCGGAAGATATCGTGCACCGCTTCGAGGAGCGGCTCTATGCCATTCGTGCCGATCAGATGTTCCCGTTATTGGCGCAGGCTCGTCAAGTCGAGGGGGTTATGGAGTGTTATCCTTTCGGGGAGACGCATCATCTTGTGGCCGACAGTCGATTCGATGTCGGGAACTTCGTACAACAATTGAGCGGGCTTGACGGTCTTACGATCCGACCGGTCGAACCGACGATCGAGGATGTCTTTATCAAATGGATGAAACGATGAACGATGTAGTGATATCGGTACACGACCTGACGAAACGTTTCGGTACTTTCACGGCCGTCAACCGGATTTGTTTCGATGTGTTTCGAGGTGAAATTTTCGGTTTTCTGGGGGCAAACGGGGCCGGTAAGACCACGGCTATGCGTATGCTGTGCGGATTGAGTTATCCGAGTTCGGGTCATGGTACGGTGGCGGGTTTCGATGTCAGAACCGAGGGAGAGCAGATCAAACGCCATATCGGCTATATGAGTCAGCGTTTTTCGCTGTACAATGATTTGACCGTGTGGGAGAACATGAATCTGTTTGCCGGGATTTACGGTTTGAGCAAACGAGAGACCGAGGCTCGCAGCCTCCGATTGCTCGACAGACTCGATTTCTCGGCGGAGAAAGGAACGCTGGTCGGTTCGTTGCCGTTGGGTTGGAAGCAGAAGTTGTCGTTTGCCATTGCTACCATCCATCGTCCCGAGGTGGTGTTTCTGGATGAGCCCACCGGGGGCGTCGATCCGGTTACGCGCCGTCAGTTTTGGGAAATGATCTACGAGGCAGCGGATCATGGCACGACCATTTTCGTCACGACGCACTATATGGATGAAGCGGAGTATTGTTCCCGGGTTTCCATCATGGTGGATGGGGAGATTCGGGCGCTCGATACGCCGACCCGACTGAAAGAACAATTTGCCGCCCAATCAATGGACGAGGTATTTCGTCTTTTGGCCCGCGGGGCAAAACGGGGAGAATAGATCATGAAGAACAATTTTCTGTCGTTCGTAAAAAAGGAATCGTTGCACATCTTGCGGGACAACCGTACGATGCTTATTGTTATGTTGATTCCCGTTGTGTTGATGATTCTGTTCGGATTCGCCATTTCGACCGAAGTCAACAATATCAGGATTGCGGCGGTGGCCCCGGATCGTACCGATGGCGTTCGGGATGCAGTCGCCCGGATTGCCCAGAACGACTATTTTTCGTTTTACGGCTATATCGGGAACGATCGGATCGACCAGAAACTTCGTTCGGGGGAAGTCAATGCCGTTGTGGTTTTTGCACCGGATTATGATCGTCGGATGGCGCAAGTGGCGGCGGGTGTTCCTTCGCCGCCGGTCATTCAACTGATACTCGATGCCTCGAACGTGAATACGGCGGGAGCGGCAACCGCTTATCTGCAAAATATCCTGCTCGGTTCAGCCTCGCAACAGGCTCTGTTCGAAACCCGCATGTTGTTCAATCCCCAGATGAAAAGCGCCTTTAATTTTGTGCCGGGGATTATGGGCTTGATTTTCATACTGGTATGTGCCATGATGACTTCGGTTTCGATTGTGCGGGAAAAAGAAGCCGGTACCATGGAAGTGCTGCTCGTATCTCCCGTACGTCCGGTTAAAATCATTTTGGCCAAAATGATTCCCTATTTCGTCATTTCATGCATCGTGCTGGTCATGATCTTGTTTTTGGCTTATTATCTGCTTGAGGTACCGATGAGTGGGGGAGTCGCCGGGATTTTTTCCTTGTCGCTGCTGTATCTGCTTCTCTCCTTGGCCCTCGGACTCTTCGTCTCGACCATCGCCCGGACGCAGGTTGCCGCCCTGCTCATTTCGGCCATGGTGTTGATGTTGCCCATTCTGATGCTCTCGGGGCTGCTTTTCCCGATTGAAAACCTGCCGAAATTCTTTCAGATAATCTCCAATATCGTCCCCGCACGTTGGTACATCGATGCCATACGAAAAATGATGATTCAGGGGGCTCCGTTGCTT
Source organism: uncultured Alistipes sp. (assembly GCA_944326855.1). Classification (GTDB taxonomy): domain Bacteria; phylum Bacteroidota; class Bacteroidia; order Bacteroidales; family Rikenellaceae; genus Alistipes_A. The sequence continues at coordinate 64,932 of CALVFO010000009.1, forward strand.
GAGGTGTGGGTCAATGGCACCGTTTTGTTCGGTATGACGGTTGTGTTGCTCGGCGTGTCGTTTAAAAAATTCAACGATAAATTGGAATAGAGTCATGAGAGCGTTTATCGTTTTGTTGAAAAAGGAGTTTTTGCAGATTCGACGCAATTCGTTTTTACCGCGTTTGATTATTCTGTTCCCCATCGTGATCATGTTGGTCATGCCGCTGGTCATGACGATGGATGTCCGCAACGTGAATGTGGCGGTTGTGGATCTCGACCGTTCGACGACATCCCGCCGAATCCTTTCGCACATCGGAGCCTCGGAATATTTTACGTTGGTCTATACGACGGAGGATTTTCATCGGGCCATGGATCGCCTGGAAAAGGGGACAGCGGATGTGATTGTCCAGATTCCCGAAAATTTCGAACGCCGTATGGAGACCGATTTCCCGGAACCTGTTCAGATCACCGCCAATGCGGTCAACGCCACCAAAGGGTCGATGGGAATGCAGTATCTGGTACAGTCCATAGCCCGTACGCTTTCGGAACTCCGAGATGAGAAACATCCTGTCGTGACTTCGGAACTGATTACCGTACAGAATCGGTTCAATCCGACGCTCAATTATCGTCATTATATGATTCCGGCTTTGATGATTATGCTTTTCCTGCTTATCTGCGGGTTTATCCCGGCCCTCAGCATCGTGGGAGAAAAAGAGTGCGGAACTATCGAGCAGATCAATGTCACGCCGGTCGGGCGGATGACCTTTACATTGGCCAAACTGATTCCTTATTGGATGATCGGTCTATTTGTTTTGACCGTGGCCATGCTGGTGGCCCGACTGGTTTATGGTCTGGTCCCGGCCGGATCGATCGCTACCATCTATTTGGGCTCGATGCTCTTCGTGCTGACGATATCGGGTTTCAGCCTGACAGTCGCCAATTTTTCGGATACCATGCAACAGACCATGTTCGTCATGTTCTTTTTCGTCATGATTTTCATGCTGATGAGCGGGCTGTTGACTCCCATAGATTCTATGCCGGAATGGGCGCAGAATCTGACGCTCGTGTTACCCCCGCGATATTTTGTCGAAATACTGCGTGCGGTTTATCTGAAAGGAACGACTCTGGCGGAACTTGGGGTGTCATTTGTTGCGCTGGGAATATTCGCTGTTCTGTTCAATACGCTTGCGGCGGTAACCTATAAAAAACAGGCCTGATATTGTTGTGAAAGGGGATGGGTGAATAGGTGGTGATTGAGTGCCTCTGAACGGAAGTATCCGGGGAAATGAGGGGTTGAGGTCGTTTCCCGGGTCCAAGATTTGTCCGGATAAATAGGTCCGACCGGGAAATCCGAATCGGACTTCTCGTCGGCTTTCGGAACTGCCTCGGGACGATCGGTGAGTAAGGTGTGGGGATTGGGTCGGATTGGCCCGGCTCCGGGCATTACGCTATTCGGATCGAAACCCAGGACCGGTTTGTCCTTCCCGAAGAACTCTCCCGGAGAGGGTGATATGTTGGGCGGGAGTTTTCCGGGTGGCGGGATTTTCGGTTCTGAAGCGGAACGGGAGCTATTCGCTGAAGGCCTTCGGAGTTCCGGAATCGTGTGCTTACCCGCTCAAACCGTAATTCGGGTAAAAGAATCAGCAATTCGTCTACGTATTATTGCCATTGGGTCGAGTACTTTTGTCTTCAAGAAGTCACGATCCCGGAACCTGTATGTGTGAAGGGGTGTCGGAGCGGAGAAATCGATCGTATTGAGGAAGGCAAGGTCGCTTCTCAGGCATGGAAGAACGGTCTGTCGGGTCGGCTGCGATGCTGCATGTCGGGATAAGGGTTGAGACGGTATCGTGCTCTGATCGTTTCTGAAAAAGAGCTAATCATGGATATGAACCGAGAAATTCTTCTCTGGATGGGCGCCGGACAGATCGGACTGGCCATCGTCCGTCGAATCGGTTCCGGCAAGAAAATCGTGGTCGGAGATCAAAAGAAAGAACATGCACAAGCGATGGCCGAGATGCTTGTGCGAGCCGGGTTCGATGTTGTGGCCCGGGAAGCCGACCTTTCGTCCCGGGATTCCATTCGTTCGATCATTTCGGAAGCGCAGCGTTACGGTCCAATCAAGTATCTGGTGAATGCGGCCGGGGTATCGCCCAGTCAGGCGTCGATCGAGACCATCCTGAACGTGGATTTGTATGGTACGGCGGTTTTATTGGAAGAGGTGGGTCGGGTGATTGCTCCGGGCGGAACGGGAGTGACGATTTCCAGCCAGTCGGGGCATCGTCTTCCGGCACTTGGAGCGGAGACCGATCGCTTGCTCGCCACGACCCCGACCGAAGAGTTGTTGCACCTGGATATCCTTCGCGACGGCTGCATTCGCGATACGCTGCATGCCTATCAACTGGCCAAGCGATGCAATGTGAAACGGGTGATGGCTGAAGCGGTGAAGTGGGGAGAGCGTGGTGCGCGAATCAATTCCATATCTCCCGGCATTATTGTGACTCCGTTGGCCGTCGACGAATTCAATGGACCGAGGGGCGACTTTTATAAGCATATGTTTGCCCGATGTCCGGCCGGGCGTCCCGGTACCGCGGATGAAGTAGCCGATCTCGCCGAATTGTTGATGAGTGATCGGGGGGCCTTTATGACGGGATCGGATTTTTTGATTGACGGCGGTGCTACGGCTTCTTATTTTTACGGCCCCTTGCAACCTGAAAACGATTAATATGCAATAAAATGGAGACGACAAGAATGATTACGTTGAGCAATGGTGTGCAGATGCCGTTGTTAGGTTATGGAGTCTATCAGGTGGCTCCCGAAGAGTGTGAACGTTGTGTGTCCGATGCGATTTCCGTCGGTTATCGTATGATCGATACGGCGCAAGCCTATGGTAACGAGGAGGGTGTCGGGGCTGCCGTCCGGAAAAGCGGTTTGTCACGATCCGACTTTTTTATCGTGACGAAAATCTGGATTACAAACGCCGGTTACGAGCGGGCGACAGCCTCGATCGAGGAGTCGTTGCGCAAGTTGCAGACCGATTACATCGACCTGTTGCTGATTCATCAGCCTTTCAACGATTATTATGGTTCATACCGGGCCCTGGAAGAGGCCTATCGGGTCGGGAAAGTACGGGCTATCGGTGTCAGCAACTTTTATCCCGATCGATTGGTGGATTTGGCCGAGTTTTGCGAAATCCGTCCGATGGTGAATCAGGTGGAAACCCATGTTTTTAATCAGCAGGTGAAGGCGCAGGAGATCATGAAGCGTTACGGAACGCAGATCATGTCATGGGGTCCGTTTGCCGAGGGTCGTAACGGCTTTTTTACGAATCCGGTGCTGCAGTCTGTCGGACAGGCGCACGGCAAATCGACGGCGCAGGTTGCTTTGCGTTTTTTGATGCAGCGAGGAGTGGTCGTGATTCCCAAATCGGTGCGTAAAGAACGTATGAGGGAGAACTTTGACGTATTCGACTTTGAACTGTCGGATCAAGAGATGACCGCAATTGCGGCACTCGACCGGGGAGAAAGTCTGTTTTTTTCGCACTACGATCCGGATGTGGTAACGTGGTTGGCAAATTTGGGTAAGTAGCGGAAAATCGGGATACTATGAGACCTTATGTTGTTTGTCATATGGTAGCTTCGATCGACGGACGTATCGACTGTGCCATGGTTGACAAAATCAGTGGAGATGAATATTATACGACGTTGGAGCAGTTGGCTTGTCCGTCGTATTTGGAAGGCCGTGTTACCATGGAGCATTATCATGCAGCTGCTGGGGGGTATGTCCCGACGCTCAGTAAGCCCGTAGGTCGAACCGAGGTGTTTGTGGCTGAAACATCGGAAGCCTATAGGGTATCTGTGGATACGATGGGACGCTTATCTTGGACGAGTAATCGTATCGAGGGTTTGCCTCTGGTGTGTATCGTAAGCGAACAGGCCTCGGAAGCGTATCTTGCCAGGTTGAGAGCGCAGGAAATTTCGTGGATTGCGGTCGGAAAAGATGGCATCGATCTGGGTCGGGCTCTGGAGATACTTTACGAACAGTTCGGCGTCAAACGTTTGGGCTTGTTGGGCGGAGGACATATCAATGGAAGTTTTTTGAAGGCTGGATTGATTGATGAAATCAGTTTGTTGTTGGCACCTGGAATTGATGGTCGTCAGGGCGGCACTTCACTGTTTGACGGGATTACCGAACCGGAGCATATACCCGTATCGCTTCATCTGGAACACGTGGAACGTTTGGCAAACGAAGTCGTGTGGTTGCGATACAAATTATGAGGCAAGATGAAACAATGGCTGTTTACGGGAATGCTGTGGCTGGTTTCGATGGGAATGGTACTGGCGCAGCATACCAAGGAAATCAAAGAAATAAATAAACCGACTATGAAACAGAATATCCTGGTTGCTTTTTTCTCGCGGGCGGACGAGAATTATGCCGTAGGTTATATCGAAAAGGGGAATACCCAGATTGTGGCTGAGATGATTGCGGCCGAATTGGGGGCGGACAGGTTCCATATCGAGACGCTCAATCCTTATCCGGCGTCCTACAATCCATGTATCGAAGTGGCCAAACGGGAGAAGGCAACCCAAGCTCGTCCGGCCATTAAAGGGGATGTTCGGGTGGAGGATTACGAGGTAGTTTATCTGGGTTATCCCAATTGGTGGGGAGATATGCCGATGGCTGTTTATACGTTTATCGAGAAACACGATTGGCAGGGTAAGACAGTGGTTCCTTTTTGTACGCATGAAGGCAGCGGTTTGTCGGGGACGGAACGTCGTATTCAGGAGGCCTGTTCGGGAGCCAGAGTTCTCGAAGGTTTTGCCTTGCGGGGCAGCGTAGCTCAACAGAAACCGGAAGAGGCACGCATGGCGGTACAGGCCTGGCTGCAAAAGCTACAGAATTGAACCGGGGCCGCTATGGGGGACGGATCTTGGAGTGCCCGGGGGTGTTGAAAACTGGGTGTTGCCGGATTGGGGTGCACGGCCTGAAACGTATGCGAAGTCGCTTTGTGAGGGATTGCTTTTGAGCGGTTTCTCCAGTTTTGAGATCGGAGTTCAGCGTCGGACGCAATCTCTTTTCAACCGCTTTATGCGGCCATCGTGTACGTTATGATCTTATTTTCTGTTTTTTAAGGGCCGTAAACCAGTTGATTGTATCGTTTTTGCTGAGACGGAATGTGAGCCGGATCATGCCCCTGATATGAAAGAACAAAAGCGTATGTCTTTTGGATTCTTTCTGACTGAAGGCTGGGTGTTGCCTGGTTTTGGAAATCATTTTCTGCCATCGGTGGGCAGGGCCGATGATCGGAGAATGGTACCCCTGGGGAAGTGGATCCGCAATGGCGGGTTGATGGCGTATATCCCGGTTGAGGTCGTGTCGACCCCCTAATTTAGGGATGTATTGCCTCAGGTACAAGATAGTCATACCGTGGCTTGGGGTATGCAAACTCCGGTCAGGATGATTTATTTTTTCATCCGTTTATAGGCAAAAGCCTTCCAGCGCTCCTCGTCGAGACCCGATGCCTGCATTTCGTGTCGGGCCAGGGCGAAAAAGAGATCGGAAAGCCGGTTGATATATGCCAGAATGTTTTCGGGAACGGTATCCTCGGCATTTAACTGCCAGAGCCTTCGTTCCGCACGGCGCGCTGCCACCCGACATTGATGCAGAAAGGCCGATACGATACTGCCACCCGGCAGGATGAAGTATTCCGATTCCGAACTTTGGGCCGTTACCTCGTCGATCCGGTGTTCGATATTTGTCACGAGGTTTTCCGGCAGATGGTTCGGATTCAGTTCACGTTTGGAGGACGGTGTGGCGACGAGGCTCATCACGGTCATCAAGGTCAGTTGGATCTCTTTAAGGTCGTTTTGCCACGGATGATCGACCGGCATGAACGAGCGAACGATACCGATCGCCACGTTCAGTTCGTCGATGCAGCCATTGGCCTCTATGCGGATATCCGTCTTCCGGACTCGGCCGCCTCCGTGGATGCCGGTCATTCCTTGGTCTCCGGTTCGTGTGTAGATTCGTCTCATAAGTTCCATAAAGTTAAGAGGTCTTGTTCTCCCCAATAGAGATGGGTATAGGTAGCCACCGTGTTGTTCAGCCGGTAGACGGGGGTGTCGACGGGCTCTTGTCGGACGTTGTATTGTTGGCCGACCGAAGGCAGGGCGTGTGGGTCTGTCAGGTGGGAGTAGTGGAATTCATGTCCCGAGAACGTGAGCGCGCCGATCACTACCCGACGGTAACCCAGTGTCAGTTTGGCCTGATTCATCGTACAGGAGAGGGGTAAAATCCCGCACATTGGGTGCCCGTCCAGTTCCTGTGTCAGGTAAATCATGCCGCCGCATTCCCCCAGAATGTGGCCGCCGTTTTTCGCGAAATCGGCTATGGATCGTCGCATGGACTCGTTTTGTGCCAGTTCAGCGGCGAATAGCTCGGGATAGCCTCCCGGCAGGTATACGAGGTCGGCATTCGGCAACTGTTTGTCATGCAGGGGTGAAAAACAGGTGATCCGACCTTCGTAGCGCGGATGATTTCTGAGGGCTTCCAGATTTTCCGGATAGATGAAGTTGAAGGCTTCGTCGCGAGCCACGGCAATGCGTAGTTTCGGACGTCGCGGCAGGATCGGTGGGGTGTACGACGATTCCGGTTGTCGGGTTTTTTCGAGCAGCAGGTCGATGTCCACATGCTCTTCGACGGCCTTTGCCGCGTGATCGATGAACGTATTCATCGTTTCCCGGGCGCTGAGGGTAAGCCCGAGGTGCCGGGAAGGGGTTTCTAACCGGGTTGACTTGCGGATGTAGCCCAGACAGGTGACTCCCACATCATCACAGGCCTCTTTCAGAAAACGGAAATGCGATTCGGAGGCCACCCGATTGAAAACGACTCCGGCGATGCGGAGTTCTTTGCTAAACTGCGTAAAGCCATACAGGGTGGCGGCTACCGAATAGGCGCAGGAAGCGGCATTGACCAGTAGAACGACGGGAAGATTGAGCAGGGCGGCTATATGCGCACTGCTGCCCCGGTCTTTCGAATAGCCGTCGAACATTCCCATCACACCTTCGACGATAGAGACATCGGCCCGACTGTCATATTTGAGAAACAACGTTTCGACGTGACGTTCCGAACACATGAATGTGTCCAGATTCGTGGACGGATGCCCGGTGGCCACGGCATGGAATTGGGTGTCGATATAGTCGGGGCCGCATTTGAACGGTTGTACGTTCAGGCCATGTTGGGTGAGTGTGCGCATCAAGCCGAGCGAGAAGGTGGTTTTTCCGCATCCGGAATGCGTGGCTGCGATCAGAAAACGGGATTGGCTCATACGATTTGGCAGGCTATGGTTCCTTCATCGGTGATGAGGAAGAGTTCGAGACGACAATTTTCGGGCAGTAAGGCGATGCAGTGTTCCCGGCATTTTTTCAACAGCAGCGGGAAAAAACGTTCCGCATCGGAGCGAGAGAGTTTGCTCCACAGTTCACGGGCCATCTGGATCTGGCCGATTGCCGTGACGGCTTCCGGCGAGCAATCGGCTTCGGCGGCCAGGGACTGTAAAAAGGGAAGGTTCATCGATACCTTATGGCTGTGGGTGTCCAGGTTGCCTTCGGCGAGTTTCACCGCTTTGCCCAACATCAGGCCCATGGTGATGTTGTTGAATCCGGTTTCCCGGGCAATTCGGAGGGATTCCCCGATGGCGTTTCCATAGTGGATGAAAGCCTGTGGGGGCAACATCGGATACCGGGTTTTGACGATTCGTTCGCTTCGGGCTCCGGAATTGAGTACGATGTGGGTGAGGCCGGAGGCGACGGCCACTTCGAATTCGCGTCGGATGGCTTCGATGAAGGCTTCGTGCGAGAAGGGCTGAACGATACCGGAGGTGCCGATGATGGAGATACCGCCGATGACGCCGACACGGTGGTTGAAGGTTTTTGGGGCCAACTCTTCGCCTCCGGGTACACTGATCGTCACATCCAGTCCTCCATCGTAAAGTTGGCGCAGTTCCCGTTCCATCATTTGGCGCGGGACGGGATTGATGGCCGGGCCACCCACTTCGATTCCCAGACCGGGTAAAGTGACCGTGCCGATCCCTTCTCCGCCGATAAAACGGATATCGGTGTGCTGCCGGTTGAAAGCGACCTGTGCCGTTACGATCACGCCGTTGGTTACGTCCGGATCGTCGCCGGCCTCTTTGCGTACGCCGACGGTGACACTGTTTTCCGTACGGGTCACGAATTCGACGGGTAAAGAGAGCGTTTCTCCATCCGGGAGCGTCACTCGTATTTCGTCGTATTTCGTGTGGTGCAGCAGGGCGGCGAGTGCCGTTTTGGCGGCGGCGGTAGCACAGGTTCCGGTGGTTACTCCGCTTCTCAGTTCAAAGAATCCGGGCAGCCGCTGTTCGATTTCGCGCCGTAGCGTATACCGGCCGGTCACGATGCGGAAGGAGGCGGGAAGTGTCGGTCGCTCGATGGCAAACACTTGTATTCCATGACGTAAGGCCGAATCGGCTTTGGCGGAGAATCCGCCGGATTCTCCGCTTTCTTTCAACAGAATGGCATCGGGTGACAGTTCCGTTAGCCAGGGGTCGATTGCGCCATCCTGCTCGTAGAAGATGATTCGCTCAGGCGGAAATCCGACCGCGGCCCGTATTTTCTCGGAGGCTTCACGCCTCAGAATGCGGAACCAACAATCGTGCTCCTGCCAGTAGCCGCGAAGTTTTTTGAGGCTGTTGACCCCGGTCAGAGCCAGCAGGCGCTTGATTCGATGGCGTTTTAATTGCTCGATGGCTTCAGGAAAATCCTGACACCAGATGATCTCCTGACGGCGGAGCGGATATTGACGCTCCAGGCGGATTACCGCGATCTGGAGTTGCTCGGCCACGGTCGATATGTTCTGATGCAGACCGGTCGCAAACGGATGGGCGGCATCGATGATCAGCCGGATGGCCTGTTCCCGGCAAAAGACGCTCATGGCTTCCGCATCCATCTCCCCGCACAGATGTTTTCCGTGTTTGCAGTGGATCTGTTGAGCATCTCCGTGCGTGGAGTAGAAATAGGGCTTGCCCGCAGGGTCGATGACATCGACGGCAAGTCTGCCTTCTGTGGTGCCTCCGAAAATCAGTATCATGGACGGAAGAGGTGTTTGAAATGGTCGTCATAGAGTCGGGACAGTCCCTGCCGGTTGTCGATAGCCTCTCCGACAACTAATAGGGTCGTCAAGGTCAGGTTGTTGTCCCTGACGATTTTGGACAGGTCCTTGAGTTCTCCGCGATAGATGCGTTGTTCCTTCCAGGTCAGTTTGTAGCAGGCGGCTACCGGAGTTTCCGGCGGGTAGGCCTGAAGCAGTTCGGCCTGCACGTCTTCGACGATGGCGGCACTCAGGTAGATGCACATCGTACTTTGTGAGGCGGCCAGTTTGTGGAGTTGTTCTTTCTCCGGCATGGGAGTTCGTCCCTCGCCTCGCGTCAGGATGATGGTCTGCACTTTTTCCGGGATGGTAAATTGAGAGCGCAGTTCGGCTGCAGCCGCCTGAAAGGAGGAAATCCCCGGTGTAATGTGATAGGACATGTGATACCGGTCGAAAAAGGCCATCTGTTCCTGAATGGCTCCGTAGATACAAGGGTCTCCGGTGTGCAGCCGAACCACCAGCAGCCCCCGGTCGTAAAATTCTTTTAGGAGGGAGAACTGTTCTTCCAGGGTCATGCCGGCCGAACTGCGCACCACGCATCCCGGTTTAGCGTAGAAGGTCAGCTCCCGGGGTACCAGACTCCCGGCGTAGAGGATCAGATCTGCTTCCGATAAGAAACGCTTCCCGCGTACCGACACCAGTTCCGGATCGCCCGGACCGGCCCCGACGATTTCGATGTGTCCGCCGCGTACGGCCTGACGATCCATGGCGACGGCGAAGGTGAAGTCACTGTTTTCGGACAGTTTTCCTTTTTGTTTCTCCAAGACCAGAGGTCCCCCCTGAGCGGCTTGGATCGCGCAGCTTTCGGCCACGCCCCAAATTCCGGTTACTTCATGCACCTTGTCGGAGGGATGGGCGACGGGCACTTCTTTTAATGCCTCGGAGGTAAAAATGTCGATCTGGTCGAGCTTCCAATGAGTTTTGAGGGCTTCCAGCAGCGGTTCATCTCGTTTGAGTTCGATGGTGGCGATCGCCCGGATCGCCTCGGGAGAGAGCCGATGTTCCTTCAGACATTGGGTGATGTGCGCTGCAATGCCCGCTGGCTGGCAATCTTTCCGGCAGCCGATACCCACGGTCAGCACCTGGGGTCGGTAATAGAGCACCGGAACCTCTGTTTCATAGGTGAAAGGCGTTACGGCGATCACCAGACGGCATCCCTGGGCCTCAGCCATGTCGTGGATGATCTTGACATGGGCCGGTTTGGTTCGTTCGAGTTCCGCCGTGCCGCGATCCTTGATTTCGAGGAGCAGTCCGACTTTTTCTCCGTTGACAAAGGTGAAAATCGCCCGGTTCATGTCGGCTTTTGTGGCGCTGACCTTCCATCCGTATTTTTCGCCCAAGGTGTCGAGCGCCCAGAGATTTTGGGTGTCGCTTTGCGTGGTGATCACCGGCTCGGCCCCGAGGATGTGAGCGACCTGGCGACATAGATCATTGGCACCCCCGACGTGTCCGGAGAGTACGGCAATGGCATGTTGGCCGCAGGAGTCGATGCATACGACGGCTGGATCCGTGTACTTGTCGTGCAAATGGGGAATCACCGTCCGGACACAGATCCCCAAAGCCCCGATGAACAGAATGTGGTCATATCGGGAGAACTGGTCGGCCGACAGTTCATGGTTGCGGATGATGTCGCAAGGGCCTATTTCGTTGGCTATGGTTTGAGCCAGGGAATTTCCGGCGTCGGAGACGTGGATGATGAGCGTTTTTTTCATTGTGCTTTTAAAACGGTTATGGGGTTATGCTCGTCGAGTGCGAGGGTGTGGGATTCAACGATTCTTTTTCCTAAAGATTCGATCCCAGTCACGAAGGTTCGGCAGGTTTCGTCACTCACCGAATTGAATACGATGACACCGCCGGGGAGCAGTACGGTGTCGATTTTTTGCAGCATGTCGATCAGTTTTCCTCCGTGTCCGCCGATGAATACGGCATCCGGGCGGGGGTGTCGGGAAAGGTCGATTTGCAGAAAGTCTCCGATTTCATACTGGATGGAGGGAGCCCCGAATTTCTCGCTGTTGAGTTTCAGAAGCCGTTCCGATTCCGGACGGATTTCGAAGGCGGTGATGTCGCATTCCGGGAATTGCAGCCGGGCTTCGATGGAGATCGAGCCGGTGCAGAACCCGATGTCCCAGAACGATTGACGATTTTCCAGCCCGAGCATCGAGAGCGTCAACAGACGGACCGGCATTTTGGTGATCATCTTTTCACGTCTCTCCAGGTGGAAAAAGGCCTGCTCCGGAATGCCGAACCGAGGGTGCCGAACACGGGTAGCCGTCAGGATGAGACAATTCGGGCAGTCGAAACGTTCTCCGGCGGCCTCTTCGAGCGTGAACGGCCGGATTTTTTCCCGGGTTTCGTGGCCGAGATTTTCGCCAACGGTCATCCGGTAGTCGGAGTAGCCGTACTGCAACATCCGTTGGGCGATGGCATCGGGGGTTTTTGTGCGATCCGTCAGCACACCGATCATGCGTTCGCCCCGGATCAGGGCTTTGTCGAAGTTTTTCCACGGTCGGCCCGTCAGCGATACATAGACCATCTCGTGATAGGGCATGCATTGCTTGTGGGCGAGCATTTGCAGGGAGTTAAACGTGGGGTATACCTGGATATGGGCTTCGGGAAATTCTCGGATCAGGGTGGTGGCATAGCCATAGAAGAGCGGGTCTCCCGAGGCGAAAACAATGATTTCCGGATAGTTGGCATATTGACGTAAAGCCTCCTCCAGGGGAACGCTGACTTCGATCCAGCGGCTTTCGGCCGGCAGAAGTTCCTCCACGATGTCGTGGTGGCGCTTTCCGCCGGAGAAAACCTTACCCTGAGCGATGATCGCTCGTATTTCGGGCGGGAAGAACTGTTCCCGGCTGTCGGACAGACCGATGACGGTAAATGACGGTTCAGACATCTCTTCCGGGTTTTAGGGTTTCGGCATCGGGCCAGCACAAAATGGCGTTGGTGAGGGTAGCGGCCAGGTTGCTGCCCCCTTTGCGGCCCTCTACGATGATTTTCGGGATTTCGGTGAAGGGTTTGATCATGTGCTTGCTTTCGCAGACGTGGACGAACCCGACCGGAGCCGCAATGACTCCGCAGGGATGGGCCTGACGTTTCCGGATCAGCGAACAGAGTTCCATGAGTGCCGTGGGGGCATTGCCGAATACGAACAGCGCATCCGGATGTTCTTCCACCGCCTTGCGGATACCGGCCTGAGTTCGGGTGATGTGGTGCATTCGGGCGTATTCGGCGATGCCGGGATCGTTCAGGTAACACTTGACCTCCAGTCCCAAACGTTCGAGCGCTCCTTTACGGATGCCGGAGGCCGCCATCGTGACGTCGGTTACGATGACTTTCACCTGGCCGGACGACAAACGGTCGTAGATGGTTGAGATAGCCCCGTCGTCCACCTTCAGAATGTTCTCCATGTCGAAGTCGGCGGTCGTATGGATGGCATGCAGCAGCGCCCATTTTTTGTCGAGCGGGATATCGGGATGTTTCAGTTCTCCGGCAATGGTCCGGAAACTTTCGATCATGATGGCCTGTCCCGAATTATGGGCCCCGTTGTCGTCCGAGTCACGATAGTAACCGCGGGGGGTGATCATGCATCCCTGAGCGCGGAAAGTCTGTGAATTGCCGATGATCACGATGGTGAGCATATCGATGGCTTGCGGGTCGAACTCGCCCAGGGTGGTGAGGGTCGCCTGTTGTTCGTCACGGCCGGCCTGACGGACATACCCGACGGGGGTGTCGGCGGATCGGCTTTCCAGAAACAGCTCTTTCATCCGGTGCAGTTGCCAGAATCGGCCGATGCTGCGGGGGTTGTAGATAGCCGTTACGAAGTCGTTTTCGGCGGCGGCTCGGATGCGTCGTTCGATTTTGTCCCAGGGCGTCATGAGATCGCTGAGCGAGATGACGCAGAAGTCGTGACTGACCGGGGATCCGAGCAGGGAGGCTGCCTTTTGGAAGGCGCTGATTCCCGGAATGACTTCGAGTTCCACGTCGCTCCGGCGTTGTATTTTCATTTCATAGGCCAGGGGGGCCATGCCGTAGATGCCGGCGTCTCCGGAGCTGATCAGACAGACCCTTTTACCGCTTTCTGCCAGTTCGAAGGCTTTTTCCACCCGGGCGACCTCTTGCCGCATGCCGCTGCAGGCTATCTCGACGTCTTCCTGGAGATACTTTTTTACAAAGGGCAGGTACAGGTTGTAGCCGACCACCACGTCGCATGTACTGAGTGCCGAAACGGCGTCCAGGGTGATGTCGCCCGAGAGTCCGGGGCCGATTCCTACGATGATGATCTTTTTCATTTTATGGTTTTCAAAGGTTGGTTATGAAGGATTTCTAATAATTCAGCAATGCTTTCGACGGCTTGACGATTGATGAGATACGCATCCGGAGTGATCTCGATCTGATACGGTGCGTCGGATTGATTGTCGATAAAGTAGCCGTTGCGGGCCAGGGCTTTTTGGACCATGTTGTATCGCCGACCCGATCCGGTGACCCTGATCGGATATCGTCGGAGGTTATCGATGCGGAAAAAACCCAGGTCCAGGTCGAATTTTACCCCTTCCCGTTCGAAGAAGTGGCCCATGTCGCCCGAGAGAGATAGGTCTTCCGGGGTTCCGATTTTCAGTTCTTTCTCTTTGTCGATCAGCCAAATGCGGTCGGCTATCTGGAGTGCCAGTTCCAGGTCGTGCGTCGAAAGGAAGATCGTTTTGTGTTTGGTGCGTGACAGTTGCTGGAGCAGTTGCATGATTTCCACCTTGCTGGGGTAGTCCAGAAAGGCGGTCGGTTCATCCAGAAAGATGATCGGGGTTTCCTGTACCAATGCCTTGGCGATCATGACCTTTTGTCGCTCGCCGTCGCTGAGAGTCTGAATCATACGGCCGTGAAGGTTCTCGATGCCTACCGTAGTCATCGCTTCGTCGACGATTTGCCGGTCGTTTTGGGAAAGTTTACCCCAGAATCCGGTGTAGGGACTTCGGCCCATGCCTACCAACTCCTCGATGGTCATGTTGCTGAGGTGGATGCGTTCGGTGAGCACCACGCCGATAACTTTGGCCAGTTCGGCATCGGTATAGGTTTTGAGGTTGCGCTGTTCGATATGGATTTCGCCCGACAAGGGCGGCTGAAAGGCTGCCAGGGTTCGAAGCAAGGTCGATTTCCCGGCTCCGTTGGGACCGAGCAGACAGGTCAGCTCGCCGCTTCGGAGCGAGGCGTTGATATCGCGAGTGATGACCGTATCGCCGTGTTTGGTGTGGTAACCGGTCACCAGATTTTCTACCCGTATGGTTGTATTATCGCTCATCGTTCCGATTTTCTTTTGTTAAACAGCACCCACATCACCACCGGAGCGCCTACCAGGGCGGTAACCGAATTGACCGGCAGAGCCCCCTCGAAGCCCGGCATCCGGGCAATCAGGTTGCATACCAGGGCCAGAGAGGCTCCGGCGCACAGGGAGGCGGGAAGCAGCACGGCGTGATTCGAGGTTTGGAAGATACCCCGGCAGATGTGCGGCACGGCCAGACCGAGAAAGACGATAGGCCCGCAGTAGGCGGTGACGATGGCGACCAGAATACCGGCGCAGGAGATGACCAACAGACGGGCCCGTTTGATGTTGAGTCCGAGATTGCGGGCATAGGAGTCGCCCAGGAGCAGCAGGTTGAGGGTTTTGGTCAGCAGAAAAGAGAAGGGCAGGATCGCCAGCATAATCAGGACGAATACGGTGGTTTGTCCTCCCGACACGCGGGCAAAACTGCCGAGCCCCCAAATGACGTAGGCCCGGATATCCTCTTCGGCGCTGAAGAATTTGAGAACGCCGATGATGGCCGTGGCGATATAGCCGATCATGACACCCATGATCAGCAGCGAGACGTTTCCTCTCACTTTCTGCGAGGCATAGGCGATCAGGGCCATGATCAGCAGTGAACCGGCGATGGCGGAGAGGGTGAGTGTCACTTCGCCGATGAATCCGAGTTTGCTGAGGGCCACCCCCCCGATGCTTCCGGACAACAGGATGACGAATGCCACACCGAGACTGGCGCCGGAACTGATTCCCAGCACCGAGGGTCCGGCGAGCGGATTCCGGAAGACGGTCTGCATCATCAGACCGCTGACGGCCAGTCCGGCTCCGGCCATGATAGCGGTCAGGGATTGCGGAACGCGGGATTTGAGAATGATATTCCGCCAGATGGTATTTTCCTCATTTCCCAACAGAATGCGGATGACCGATCGGAGCGGAATCTCGACCGATCCCAACACGAGGTTGAGGATGAAGAAGAGTCCGATGGAGATGATCAGCAGAAACATCAGCAACGAGGGATGTCGTTCTTTCATGGTAGCAGATGATAATATTTCGGGGTATGTTCCCGGAGCAGTTCGGGATGGAATACATGGATGAAGTCGGCCAGCACGATCTCCGGTTCCACGGGCATGGCTTCATAAAACGGGACTTGTTTCATGTTGCAGTAGACGACTCCGTGGTCTTTCCAGGCTTTGAAGTCGGTGTATCGTTTGTCCTGAGCTTCCAGGGCATCGTAACCGAACTCGCCTTCGAAGCTGTTGACGATGCGCCAATAGTCTGCATGGGCGGCGTTCGTGTAGACGGTTTCGTAATTGAGCGTGACTCCACCGGATTCCTCGTTGTCTTTCAGAAAATAGTCGGCACCTGCGTCTCGGAAGATTTGTGCCAGGAAACTTTTCCCGCCGACCGCATACCAATTGCCGCCGCGCATTTCGCCGCTGAAGACGCTGGGGCGGTGTTTAACCGACTCGGTCAAGGCTTTCAATTCATTGTAACGTTTTTCGATGCCGGTGAAGATTTCATTGGCCTGAGCCTCTTCGCCCGTCAGCAGTCCGACCACTTTCAACCATTCGGCCTGACCGAGCGGCGTGAGTTCTTTGTATCCGAGGTGAGGAACCAGTGGAATATCGACTTGGCGGATGGCATCATACCCGCCTCGTTTGAACGGCGAGATCAGAATGACATCCGGATTGATGGCCATGATGACTTCGTTGTCGAAATTTCCCTCGATGCCGATCTTCTGCGTCTGCCCGTTTCTTAATTGTTGGTTCATGAGGGGGTTATGCAGGTGACGCGTGCTGGTGATGCCGACCACTTTTTCGGTCAAACCGAGTTTGATGAAATTGGAAAGCTGCAGAGACGTCATGCAGATGGCACTGTGGATGGGCGTCGTAATTTGGGTATATCCCTCGGGCACCGGGCCGGAGAAGTCGCTGGACACGAGGGCAAAATGAAAATTCTCTTTTTCGTGATTGGCCGGATCCTGTATCTCCAGCAGAACCAACCCTTTCTGGGGGTAGCTTACCTGGAATCCCTGGGCATATTTCGGGACGATGATCCGCAGCGAGTCCGGAACTCCGGCCATGTTTTGCGACGGACCGCCGGGTTTGCGTTGGGAACCGCAGGCCGTCAGTCCGATCAGGGCAATGGTCAGTAGGGTTTTCATTATTTTCATGGGGTTCTGTATTTTATTTATTCCGGGATATAGATGATCTCGCCGTTTTCGAGTTGATAGGCCGACCCGACCCGGCGTCCCCGGTTGCCTGTTTCGGCTTGGTTCTTGGAGGGGGTATAGCGTTTGATTTCCGGACCCGTTTTTTGGATGATTTCCATGTCGGCAGTGCCGGGATTCTTGACCATGGTGAAATCTTCTTTCGAAAAGATTTCGGTCATGTTGAAGTGAGTCACGATGGCCGTCATCAGGGCTACGGCAAACACCATGGCCACGTCGAACAGGTTGGTCAGAAACGCCATCGGATTGTCTTCTGCCTCATCCGGGTAGAGCAAATGATTTCTTCTCATGCGTTTATGATATTTTACGGACGGTGCGATAAATAAATTCGAGGTCATTGAGGCAGCGGGCATAAAATCGCTGATTGACTTGCGTGATGATGACCCCGACAGCGGCGATCAGCATGCCGATGACGGTGGTGGCAAAGGCCATCTGCATGTTGTAGGCCATGGAGTCGATGTCTCCGGAGGCGAGTCCTACCAGGGCCGGTCCCATGGGAATGAGGGTACCCATCAGGCCCAACATCGGTCCGAACTTGATCAGGTTGCGGCTCTGGGCGAGTTTTCGCTGCATGTCGACTTCATAATTGGCGATCACCCGTTCGCAATAGGCCGGGTCGTTCGAATGCTCGGATATGGATTTCACGTAGGGGGAGAAATCCGCGCTGTCGAGAGAGATGATCTCCGCGAGTTGTGAGAGACTGTTCTCCGGGGTCAGCGTGTCGAGAATCGGAGTGATCTGTTTGCTCCATGTTTTATGGGCTGTATACAGGTGATAGAACCTGAGCGCCGAGACGAAACTCTTGACCAGCAGGTAAAGCAGCAGGATTACAACGGGCGTCATCAATCCATTGGATATAATGAACAGAACTTTAGAGAGATATTCCATCGGATAGAATGATTGTTAGGATGATTGACAGATTGACGAGATAGATCAGATGTTGTTTGTCGGCAGGATCGATCGGGATATTTTTGACTCCCCAGCAGGCTCCCAGGGTGATCATGGCTGTGCCGAGTCCTCCTGCCAGAGCCAATAGTCCGAACGAAACGCCGGGATTTCGTATGACGATTTGTTGGGCCAGAATCAGCAGCGGGAACCAGAGCATGAAGCCCGGATATCGTTTGAGGATTCGGGTGAGGCGGTGATTCGGATTGGGGGAGGCGATGAAACAGCCGACCAGCATGAGGGCGGATTCCAGCAGCAACAGTATTTTGGAGAGCTGCCATATGGCCGAGTCCTCGATCGAGGTTTCCGTAACCCCCAAAATCAGCCCGGCCATCACCCCTCCCCACAAGAGGCTGATGCCCGCCATCGTGGCCACACGAAACGACGAGAACTGCAATACGGCGTTACAGCTTACCAGAATCAGGATCAATAGTTGCAGAGGGTTCATGATTTTTTGGGGCGATTGCGATGGGATACGAACAAAAAGAATAGACCTCCTCCGAGGAGTATGACAATCAGCGTTACAGCTACAAGCGTATTATGCTGCCGATCTGTATTTTGGGGCTTGTCGTGACCGGAGAGACGTTGCTCTTTCAGGACGACGGCGGAAGCCTCCGCATCCGACAGGGCTTGGGCCAGTTGCCGTTTGTATTCCTGGCCCTGAGGGGCGGGCAGAGCGGCTGCGATAAACTGCTGGAGCTTGGAATTGGCGCATACGAACTGGGTACAGGGGACGCCGTGTCGGCCGGTGATGTCGGCATGACGTCGGGCGGTAACGGCGATTTGTTCGTCCGATGCCTGCCAGTAACCTTTGCGGGCACTTTCGAGCAGGGTGGCCGTCATCTCCTGATACGCGGCCGGATTGATGCTGTCGAAGTAGCTTTCGACGTTCAAACCGTGCTTGTCGAGGATATACATCTCGTAGAGCTCGTTGTATAGATTCTCGTTCAGGGCCGATGCCCGCATGACGCTCCATCCGAAAATGTTATGGAACATCTTGCCGAACATTTGTGCCGTCGTCGCTTCCCCCTTCATGCCTTCCTTGACGAAGGTCGGATTGAGCAGGGTCGCCCGGGTTTCCAGGGCAATGGCCTCTTTGGCGTCTTGCAGTCGGGGCAGGTCCGCATTGCGATAATCAGCCATGACCGCATCGGGTTCTTTTCCGTTGAGCTGGGTGGATGCCAGAGACATCGATCCGGTAAATTCATAGACATGATCCAGCGAAATGGGGCCCCAGGTGTTGCTCTGACGGGGTTGCACGATCACATCGGTCTGGTGTAGGGCCGCAGCGAGCAGGGCTGGGTTCATCATCCCCCAATGGGTCGAGTCTCCATATAGGGCACACATGTTGTGCAGATAGGCGTCGACCAGTTCGCTTTGCCGGTCCCATGCGCCCGAGTTTTCCATGTAGCTCAGCATGCCGGTGCTGTAGCCGGAATTGACGGGTCCGAATACCCTCAGGGTCGAGAGTTCCCGCGCTTTTTTGGGGGTGGTTCCCTGTTCTACCATGTATTGCTCTTGGGCGATCGTGCCTTCGGCTACGTAGTTGGGGTATAGATCATGGGTGGCAGTTGAGGCCAGAGTCACGGCTTGGGTCAGCATGTTGAGCCGGGATTCGGCAATGTCGCGCAACTGGCCCGAGACCTGTACCATGATGTTGATGCGGGGACGTCCGAGTTCAGCCGAAGGGGTCAGTTTTAGGTCCATCACCCGCCCCTGTTCATCCCGTATCGGTTCGACGCCCAACATGCGGAAAGCCTGTGCCAGCGTCGCACCCTGGGATGCGATGAACTCTCCGGCCCAGAAGGAATAGCTGACCTTATGGGGATAGGTCCCGTGTTTTTGGAGATAATCGTTCAGCGTTTTTTCGGCTAAGGTTACGCCATCGTTCCAGGCCTTGGCGCTGGGTGTGGCTTCCGCATTGATGCTGAACATGTTCCGACCGGTAGGCAGAACATTGGGGCTCAAGACCGGATCGCCACCGGGTGCAGGTCGGACCGGCTGGCCCGATAAGGCTCCCAGCATGGCGTCGAATTCCCGTTGAGGGGACTCCAGCAGCAGTTGTCTGTATTGCGCCACATCGGTCATCTCTTCCGAGGATCCTTTTCCCTGCAGGTAATCCGATATGTCGCGACGTGCATCCGGCAGATAGTGGTGCGTAATGAAAGAATAGTCCTGTAGTTGGGTCGTGCTGATTCTGCCGTTGTCCCGATCTTTCCGGGCGCGTGTATAGGCCAGCTTGTCGGCTGTCATGGCCAATAGCGTGCTTCGGATCTCCGATTCGTTATAGGGAACGCCCATGACATAATAGGCGCCGGTAATCTTTTCGTGGATCAGTTCCTCCATAAAGGAGTCTGCGGTTTTCAGCTCGTCGACCGTATAGGGTTGTTGGCGATGGGTAGAGTCCAGACCGAGGTCCCGGTGAATCCCCAGGGAGATGATGTCGTTTTTGAGTGCCACGGTGTTGGCGGCGGGGTCGGCGATGGCTGCATGAATGCGGTCGATCAGATGTTGATAATGCGGACGCAGATTGTTTTCGATGTACGGAGGGGTGAGGTGCGAAACGATGACGGCATGGCTGCGTCTTTTGGCGATGACGGCTTCTCCAATATTGCCGGTTGAATAGAAATAGAAGTGAGGACGGTTGCCGACCAGTACCTCCGCCCAATCGGCTTGCGACAGGGCTGCATTTTTGCCGGGCGTAAATTCCAGATTGCCATGCGTGCCGAAATGGATCAGTACATCGGCGTCAAAACCTTGCTGCATGTAGAGATAGGGCGCGATGTAACTGTGTGGCGGGGCGACTTCGGCTCCATGCACCAGTTTGAATTCGTCCTGACCGATAGCGGGTCGGGGTTGAGGAAACAGCAGGATGTTTCCGTATTCGATGGCGGCAATGGCTATGCTGTCTCCCCGCGACAGGAGTCGGCCGGGCGCCTGGCCGTAACGGTCGACGATTTCCTGGTATTTTTCGGGCAAGAGAACTTCTGCAGCCCATTTTTCATAGGTGCCTTTATCGATCCATCGGGGATGGCATTCGTTCATGAATTGTTCCTGGGCCGATACCGCATAATCGCCCATGACAGCGCCATACGTCATAAGTTGGCGTTTGAATTCCTCCGGATTTTCCGGCAGTCCCTGAACGTTATACCCTTCGGCGCGTAATCTTTTCAGAAAATTATAGAGCGAGGGCACGACTTCCATGCCCGATGCGAGCAGGGCGTCTTTGCCGGGGAACTTGAAATAGCCGATGGCGATTTTTTTCGCTGCATTCGGTTTGGTACGCAGGTTCATGAACCGGGTAAACTGTTCCATGAAGGCATCGATTCTTTCCGGTTCGGGGGTGTAGACCCGGAAACCTTCTCTGTTGAGGTTCTGGGTCGCTATGCATAAGGGAGTCATGGCTCCATCGATTTCCGGAATGACGATGCGGGCATTGAGTGTGCCGGCTGTCAGTGCCTGATGGCTGTCGAGCCATTCTTCGTGGCTCTGGATTAAGGGGAAAGGCATGAAGAGCGGGATGCCCGACTCATACATCCGGTCGATCAGGTCGTCATTTCCCAGACGCCCCATGGGCAGATAGATGACCGCTGAAGGGTTTAGTTCGGACAGCATGGTGTTCCGATCTTTCCCCGAAGCGGACAGCGGATAGACGTTGTATCCGGTCCGGGTCAGCCGACTGATCAGTGTATCGATATGAGCCCGGTTGCTTTCAACCGGGAATTTTACGCCCGAAACAAATGCGATATTCGGTTTTCCGGGATGATATATTCCTCGGTGTTTCAGATATTCGGTGAGTTGATCGGCCCTTTCGAAATATTGCCCGCTTTCGAGATGATAGAAAACGGGGTCGGGTATTCCGATCGGTTCTTCGAAATCGGTGTCGCCCCATTTATAGGGCGTCGACAGGTGGCGGAGGTATCGGAGCAGGTTGCGGTAGTTGGGCTGACAGGGATTTTTGAAGTACTGTCCGATTTTGGTGATTTGCAGGCTGTCCAGGTTGTGGTTGGCGATTGCACCGGTGTTTCTCAGGGAGTATATGAAAATGGGAACTCCTCGTCGGGCCGCCTGATCGGCCGATTGCATCTGGAGCGAATCGAGATAGAGTCCTCGTCCATACAGTAGTATCGCATCGTAACGGTCGAAATTTTGGGCCTCTTTCATCCGGACACATTCTACCGATATGTTGTGATGGTCATTGCTCAGCGTGATTTCCGCGGCCTGGGCCGGCAACGGATTGACGATAAGAATGCGGGTCGGTGAGAGATAGTGCCGATACCCGAGGGTGCCCATGACCACGATGAGCAGTAGCGCGCTTCCGGAAATGATGGCTCTCAAAGATTTCGACATGACGGACAGATGCAGTTTTACAGATTTTCGTTGAGAAAGGCAGCTTTGATTTCCCGGGCTTTCAAAGGACGTTCTTTCATGCCTTGACGGATGTGATCGATGTAAAGATCCTGAATCCCGGGGATCTCACCCAGCCCTTCCATCCACATAGATACTTCGTAGCCTGCGACTTCCAGGGCTTGCCGCCATGCTCCATCCAGATCATTACGGGCATGATCGCCGGCCACGAACATAAACGGGACAAGCCGTACCTGTTTGGCGTTTTCTGCCTTCAATTTTCCCAGGATGTGATCCAGGGCGGGAAATCCTTCGACGGTTGCGACATGGATGTGCGGACGGCCCTGTACCGCGAACATATAATCCATCTGTGAATAGATGGCGTTGGCCGGGGTATGAGTTCCGTGTCCCACCAGTACGACGGATTGTTTCTGGCCGATGGGGTCGGAATGCCTTTCGGAAAGGAGGGTCGCGACCCGTTCACAATCCTCGACGGAGTAGAGTAGGGGATGGCCGACCCGTATATCCTGAAAGAACGGGGCCATGAACTCTACTTCGTTTCGGAGAGCTTCCGCCTCGATGCCGTCGATCAGATGGGTCGACTGAACGAATACGTGGGTATATCCTTCGGCGGCGAGTTTCAGCAGGGCTTCTTGTGGTGTGTTTTTTTCGATACCGCGGCTTTTCAGTCGTTTGATGACGATGCGGGAGGTGTAGGCCTCGGCGATTTTCAGGTTCGGAAACTCGTTCGCCACTTTTTGATTGATGGCGTCGATGGTCTTGGCCCGGGTGTCGTCATACGTGGTTCCAAAATGCACCATGAGAATCGCGTTTTTTGTGTCGTTTAGGCCTGACGACTCCTGAGCTTGCAGGGTTACCGAGCTGATGAACAGCAATAAGGCCAGGATTTTTTTCATAGGCTTTCATGGAACGGTTCCCGATATGGCGTTTTCCGGAAACGCCATATCGGGAGAGCCGTCATTGGGAATAGGTTGTTGATTATTGAACGTCGTCTACCACTCTGATGTGTTCGAAATAGTAACCCGCTTTCATTTCGGCCCCTTTGGTCGTTTGACCGGTCTGGGCGTCATAGATATAAATCTTGGGATTCGTCCCTTCGGCATCGATACCGATATAGGCTTTGTGGTCCACCACGGCCATGCGCGAGGAAAAACGTCCACTGCTATACGGTAGCTGGGCTCCGTTGTATTTGAGCGGTGAACTGGTCGAGGTTTGCAGGTCGATTACCGTATAGTAGTGACTGAAGGCATCGATGGCTGTTCCTTTCGAGTCGTCCCGAGCATAGGCCATCATCTTGTTTCCGCCCAGGTATTCGATGGAGATCAGTTTTCCGGCATTGGGATATCCGTTATACGAGGCATCGAATTGGGTGGAATTGGCCGGCATGCGGAGCAGATAGCTCTTTTCCCCGTTGTCGGTTTCGCCGTAGCAGGCCAGGTACAGGTCGTTGTTATCGGCTACGAAGGTGATTTTTTGCAGCAGTTCGCCATAAGCGGAGCCTACCATTTCGCAGTCGATGGCACAGGGCGTGTTGGATTCCACGGCCATCGAGGAGGGGTTGATTACGGCCGTATAGAATGGAGAGGTCCGGGTGTTTTTGCCGGCGGCCACTTTCCCTTTTCCGTAATAGAAATAGAACAGGTGGTTGTCCGATTTCCGATAGGTCAGGATGCCCGATGTCGTGAAGACATTGGAATTGGGGGGCAGGGGTATATCCAGGGTTCCTTCGGCGAGGATGGACATATCCGTAGCGTTGAGTTTGGTCCAGATGATGGATTTGGTGTCGCCACTGGCCGCCATGATGACCAGGGTGTTGTCGTCGATCCAGGCGTGGGTGTATTTCCGACAGGCATAGGTATTGGCTTGGAAACGTCGTTCGGCTACGACCGAAATTTTATTGTCTTTGATGAGGTATTTGCTGAACCGGTCGCCGGAAACGGGCACCTGATAATAGTAGGCTCCTTTCTGGATGGTTTCCAGCGAAAGAATGGCGTTCACTTCAGTCCCTTCGCCGGCGAAGGTGATTTGAGGTTGATCGGCATCGAGGCTGGTCATGCTGCGTACGAGGGTTTGTACGTCACGAGCCATGCCCCCATGACGGTCCAGGGCGACCCACAGGTCGAAATGATAGGTTTGAGTCGGCGTGGGATCGGGCGTCGGCTCGGGTGTGGGCTCCGGTTTGTCGTTGGAGCATCCGATCAGTCCTGCCGTGAGGCAGAGGGTGATCAAGGCAAAAAGGTGAAACTTGAAATTTTTCATGGTGCATATAATTAGTGAATGAAAATTCGGAATTTGGCATAGATGGCTCTGCCCGGTTTCTGGAGCATATAGTTGTCGTAGACCAGTTTGTTGAAGAGATTGTCGCAGGAGAGCGACAGGTTGTAGGTGAAGCGCCCGCTTTGCCAGGAATACGTCACATCGACGCCGGTGACATGTTGGGTGGGGATTTTGGCTTTGGACGAGGTTACGCCGTAGGCCTCCCAATTCAGGTAGTACCAGTGAATCCATTGGTAGGAACATCCCAACCGTAATTGGTCTTTGGCTTGGGAGAGGTTGCGGAATGTATAGGAGATTTCGGTGTTGCCGAATAACCAGGGGCGATTGGGAACCCGGTTTTTGTAGGTGGCCGATGGATTTCCGTCGGTTTTGAATTCTTTGAGATCGCGGGCGTCACTCCAACTGCCGTTTATGGAGAATTGGAGTGCTCGGCGCCAGATATAACTCAATTCGAAATCGATTCCCTTGATGTCGATGGCCGGTTCATTCAGGTACTGCATCATGCCTTCGCGTTCCGACACATTGGCGCGGATGTAATTCTGCACATGGCGGATAAACCCATTGACCTCGTAATTGAAAATATGTTCCGGGTGGATAAGCCAACTGCCGAATATTCCCAGGTTGTAGTTGTTGCTCATTTCGGGCTGCAGGGTAAGATTCGGGTATATGGTGGTCCCGTTTCCCAGCAGTTCTCGGGCGAGCGGCAGACGTACGCTGTGCTCGTAGGAGGCTTTCAGGGAAAAGGCATCGATCAAGGTGAAACGGGATCCCCATCCGGCACCCCAATAGGTTTTGGTGGCATCAGGATCAATCCGGTCCGCTCCGGTTACGGAGGAGTTGTCGGTTTGCTTAATGGAGGTGGCGTTGATGTAGTCTTTGACAAAGAATGAGTTCTGGAGCCGTTCTTCCAGGAAGCTCTGCGAATAGGTGAGCGACAGGATGTGTTTGGTGACCACGTCGTTCGTAGGTTCGAACTCCCGGTCGACTTTGTCGGTTCGTTTATTTTCCTGGCGATTCATCATGTAATTCAGTGCCAGATTGTGGCTGCGGCCGAAATCATAATCCACTCCGGTACTTACCACCCACAGAGGTCTTTTATACGTTCGGATGGATTTCGCTTTATGGCTTATTTCGTTTCCGTTCGAGGGCATCCAACTTCCGTCCCATGAATATTTTCGGTAAGCGGTATCCACCGTTTCGCTTTGATCCCAGGTGTGAGAGATGTTCAGACGGGTGTTGAGTTTGTTCCATTGTTTGGTATATCGCATCGACAGGTTCCAGGCTTGCGAGTGCCGGGCGGCTTCGCCATATACTTTATTTTGCATGGCTCCGGTCTGGAGCTCTTTGTTCACCTTGGAAAAGGACCCCGATACGAAAAACTGATCGGCCCATTTTACGTCGCTGACTCCGGTTTCGAGCTGCGAATAGATGGACCGAAAGGCATCATGGAAACGTCTCTTGTCGGTCAGAATGTATTGGTCGCGTTCTTCGTCCCACACCTCGACGTCTTTCATGATATAGTCGTTCCGGGAGGAATTGATGCCGAAGGTCGGGCGGATCGCCAGAGCCGTTCCGGGGATGATGTATTGTCCCGAAATATCTCCGGAGTGCGTATGAAACGAGCCTCCACCATACGAGGCGTCCAGATAGTTCTGCCGTTGGCGCTTCGTGACGATATTGACGGCACCTCCCAATGCGTCCGAACTGAGATGCGCCGGTACGACGCCCTTGTATACTTCTACTCGCTCCACCATGTTGAGCGGGATGTTGTCGAGTCCCACATCGTTTCCTTTGGAATCGAGCGGAACCCCATCGATAAAATATCGGATTGAATTTCCGGAAAGGCCGTTGATGGCCAAATCGTAGTCAGAACCGATTCCCCCTTGTCGTCTTACTTTGACGCCGGCACTGCGGTCTACGATGTCGTTTAAAGTGACCAGCTTATTGACCGAGGCCTGGATATTCAGGGCATTGACCGTATAGGCACCTTCCTTCAGTTGGGTGGCCGCCGTCTTCCCGATGACTGTGACGCGGTTGAGTTCTACGGAGTTTTCCTGGAGTACGAAATGGCATACCGTGTCGGACTGAAGATTCAGGGTATGCGATTCGGAGGCGAAGCCTACGGCAGAGGCGGTCAGTGTATGTTTCCCGGATTTGCAGGCGAGGGAATACCTGCCGAGGCTGTCGGAGCTACAACCGGTGGATGAGTTTTCGAGGGTGACATTGGCAAAAGGCACCGGTTTTCCCTGGGCGTCTTTTACGATGCCGGATACGACGAAATTTCCGGCCCTTGCCTGTGACGGCAGAGCAGCCCCAAGGATGAAGTTAGCGATTATAAGAAGGAAATGCCCCGTTCTCATCTTATTTCGGATGTTTTATGTCGGGCATGCAAGCGAACCAACACATAAGTTCATCCGGAAGAGTCGAGGCCTGTCAAATTGCAGACAGAAGGAGAAACCTACAGGTTGTTTTGCCGTTTTATGTCCCGAAAACTACAAAACGATATGTCGGTTTTGGCAGGTCTTCTGACTTATCCTCTCAAAGAATGCCTTCCCAATAGTTGACTACCAGTGGCACAGTATTCAATGAGTTTTGACAGGAATTACAGCAGCGGGTCTGTCCGGGATTCTCACCCGGTTCCCTCTTTATCACCTTCCCCCTTAATAGAGACGGTGAAACCAAAACTTGGGTGCAAAAGTAATGGAATTTTTTTGAAAATAAAATACGCTAAATGGTTTTGCTGATTTTTAGAAATTATACTGCTATTTTGAAGTGCAGATCGATTATAAGTAGAAACTTACCTGGCAGCCATGGGTTGCTGTTATTGTGGATTCTTTGGTCGCTCTGTGCAGACTCTGGTCGATGATTTTGAGAGGAATGGCAGCTTGTAAACAGGTGGTATTTGGCTTGGTCGGAGGAAAAATGTTGTTAGAATGGTTATCTCGCATAATAGTTTTGTGGATGAAGTGCGTCATGTGATAAAAATGAAACGAATCATTTTTATTCATTTTAACTTAGAAAATGGAAGCTGGCGGAGGCATTGTTTTGTTGATCGTTTTCGTGCATTTTGAGAAACGAGATTCTCATGCAAAGCCTTTCCCATTTTGGTTGTCATAGCTTGCCCTTCAGCATGAAACGAGGTGTGCTGCGGCCCTCTTTTTTCGTTACAAAAGAAATCGGTAAAACAGCACATGATGGAGATAAGATCTGAGTGTTGGGTCCTAAAAATCCATAAGAGGAGGGCGATATTTTCGCTCTAATTCTTTTCTTTTTCAGAGAACTCATTCTTTGTTATCACAGATTGTTGCTGGCACGGGGTTCATGATGTTTCCCGAGCAGGGGTAGTCGTGAGCCTTTGCAACCTATTTAGAAACGATCATTCCTGCCATAAAAACGGCCTGATTTCGGAGATTTATGTCAAGATCGGCAATGAATGGATTGGCTTGGGAATGAGAATTTTTTATCCGATGTGGAATGGCGGGCGGTGTATCGGTCAATCGAATCAAAACCGCCGCTCGGATTGTGGGTGCCATTAGGAAACGGTGCCAGGAGTCGCTTCAAAGAGTTTGGACTCAGTGGCTACTGCGGGAAGTTTCGAAATGTAAAGGGGAAGAGGTTTCGATTAAATGTCGAAATAAATAAGAATCCACGCGATTATGGAAGTGATGACTCCTCCTAAGATCTTGCACAGTAATTCGTAGGCCATGTCATCCACGATATCATTTGCTTGTTTGTTGTCCCATACGTCTTTATACGGAATATATTTTCGTTTTTGTGAGGATCGGAAAATGGCCAGTATATTTTTATAGATCCATAAATAGAAAACTCCCAAGGCGTATACGATTATTCCTCCGATATACATAACCTATCATTTTTTAATGGATTATAAAATCCTGTGAAACTGATGATTGCTTTTGATGGCAAGCAGGGTGTCTTTCGTTTCTGATAAAATTTTGAATGATTAGCGAAATTTGGTGCGCAATGATTTTGTCGGTGAATTTTGCTGTAATATAAATAAAAGATTGCTGTAGAGTGATCTATGGTCGTAATAAAATAGAAATTTTATAGGATTGGGAAATGATTTTTGGGTAATATAATGTATTTCTAAAATTCTTTATTTAATGTTATACCGAAGACAAATAATGTAAGTAGGTATATCAAAAACGGCATTTATGATGAATCGAAGAACGTACGGTTTTTCCTGTATGCGATGTTTGTTTTGTTGCCGGTGGCCGTATGGGGGGAAACGGAGAAGACTTATACTTTCCGTTTCGTGCCAGAGGATGATATGTTCTACATCCCCTGGAATAGCAATGGTGAAGAGCTCGCCAGATTGTTTGAATGCGTGGAACGGAACAAAGTCGCCATCCTCAATGGTAGTCTTCCGGTGCTGATCGATGGTTATTGTAACTCGCCGGATTCTCCGGCCGAGAGACTGAAGATCGCCAAAATACGATCGAATCGCGTAAAGACAGAACTTATTCTCCAACAGGGACTTACTGAGGCCTGTTTCAAGACCAGAAATCATACCTGGGGCGGTAATTATGTGATTGTACGATTGGAGGTTCGTTTTGCGGAGTCGTCGGAGACAGGACTGGAGACGCAGCGCCAAGCCGAAGAAGATCGCCTGACTGCGGAACGGGCTGCCCGAACCGAACAGGAACGGCTGGTTGCTGAAAAACAAAAAGCGGAAGAGCTCCGCTTGGCTGCGGAACGGGCCGAGGCTGCTCGTCTGGCTGCCGAAACGGATGCCGCCGCCAAGGTTAAACCTTATTCCTTGGCCTTGCGGGCCAACCTGCTTCGCTGGGCAACGCTCACTCCCGATTTGGGTGTGGAATGGCGTATCAGTCGGAGCGTGGGGCTGCTTGTAAACGGTAGCTGGACCTCTTGGGGCTGGGACGACGTTAATCGCCGCTATGCTCTCTGGGAAGTGGCGCCCGAAGTGCGTTGGTATCTGGGTGAAAACAAACGTGGCTACCTCGGGGCCATGTTCAAGACCGGACAATTCAATTACAAGTTGTCCGATACGGGTCGGCAAGGCGATCTCATGGGTGGAGGTCTGACCGGTGGGTATGTTCTGCCGCTGGGAAAATCTCTTTCGCTGGATTTCTCGCTGGGGTTAGGCTGTCTGCAAGCTGATTATGAAAAGTATACCGTCATCGAAGGCACGCGTGTGCGTCAGGGCACGGAAACGAAGAACTGGTGGGGGCCGATTAACGCCGGAGTCTCCCTTGTGTGGAAATTGTTTTAATCAAAGAAGGATCATGGCATGAAAGCGAATCGATATATACCGATGGGGGGAATGGTAGCCGTCTTGCTGCTTTCTTCCTGTGTGAAAGATACCCTCTACGATACTCCGCATCCGGATCATGGCGTCGTCATGATTACCCTGCCGGAGATGACGGCAGATGACGATTATGTAACAGAGATTGACGGCAAAACGTTTGAGATTACCGAATCGCCGTTCACGTTTCCTGAACGGGTCAAAGCAGGGACGTACGATCTGGTGATTTACAACCGTCCCGAAGGTTTTGTTTTCGATACTCATACGGCACGGGTCGTATCTTTGAATGCATATGCAGGAAACAATGTGAGCCGCGCTGACGGTACACCCATTATTCCGTTGCCGGGCTATCTGAAGACCTACACTCAGCAGATTACCGTCACGGCAGACGACACGTTACGGCTCAACACCGCTCCTGCACAGCGCGTACGTGATCTGCAGTTTGAATTGACGATTACGCAAGGGGCCCCTGAACTGATACAGAGCGTGACGGGTACCCTGAGCGGCATCGCCGGATCCTTCGACATGGCAACGGGGCAGACCACCGGTGAACCGGTCTCCACCGTGTTTTCTTTCACCCGTGAAGGCAACATGCTCACCGCCGACATTCGGCTGCTTGGGACAATGGGAGCCGTGCAGACTTTGGTGCTGGATATTGTATTTACGGACAGCGGACGCACACAGCGCACGGAAGTCGATCTGACCTCCTTCTTCAAGGACTTCAACAGCGATATGACCACCGCATTTACAATAAGAGGATCATTGGAAACGCCTGTCGGCATGGACCAAATTACCTCGGAAATTATTGGGTGGAATCCTGTGGAAATTGACGATCTGAAAGTACAATGAAACGTAAATGGAAAGGGATGAATCTATGAATACGAGAATAAAAGCAATTTTTTGCTTTGCATTAGGCTTGGTGGTTGCCGCCTGCAACAACGATGATTGGACTGACAAAGACCCCATTGGGGAAACTCCGGTAGCCGCTACCATCAACGCCGTGATTGCCGGTACCGGCACGGGGGGTGGAACCCGGGCGTCGGGAACCGCTTGGACCGACAATGATTGCATTGGCGTTACTGCCAAAGGAGAGGTTGCAACCTCCTACACCAACATACCCTTCCGCTACGATGGCACCGGGTTCCAACCTTATGGGGAAAATATCTATTTCCAGAACAACACGGAGCAGGTGACTTTCACGGCCTACTATCCTTATACCGAAACGGCTTTAGGGATTATTACAGCCAACACCGATGCGGCCAATCAGACCGCCGAAACCCAACCCGAGATCGACTTTCTGTTTGCCTCCGGAGCTATGGCCTCGAAAGCCAGCCCTACCGTCAACTTTATCGGGGACGCTGCTTTCTTCCATCGTATGTCGCAACTGATGCTGACTTTTCAGGAAGGCGACGGAATGGCTTTCGACCCAGAGCTGGAGGGGTATGAGATCAGCGGGCTGAAGATGGAAGGCACTTTTAACACAGCTACCGGTATTGCTGCCGCAACAGGCAGTACGGTTGTTCCGTTGACCATTGATCTTACTGGATCCGTCATTGTGAACGGTCAATGCACCTCTTCTGTCATCCTCTTCCCACAGAAAGCCCAGGACGTTGTCCTGAACATATACATCAACGGCAATTGTTACGAAACATCGCTTCCCATCCCCGAAAACGAACTGAAGGCGGGTGACAGTTATATCTTCAATATCACTGTCAACAAGAAGGAAATCCGGGTCGAAACCAGTACCATCCGACCTTGGTCGTCCGGTGGTAGTGGAGAAATAGAAGTCAATATCTGATTTTCCAAATTCTGAAATCGTATGAAGCAGAGACTTTTCACCATAGGAATTACAGGTTGCCTGATCATGGGCCTCGTCGCGTGCAATGATAATCGCGAGTCCGATCGTGTGGAACCCGTAGAGGCCGTGATATGTGCCGATATCGATAATCTGAGCACCCGGGCCATTGGAACCTCATGGGACCCGGGAGACGTCATTGGAGTCAGCACTCTCTCAACCGAGGGAAAGACCCATTACATCAACTGCCCTTATATTTACGACGTTGATGGATTCGGACCTGCCGGAGAAATGACCATTTATTTTCAGGACGACCATGCAACCTCCTTTTGTGCCTACTATCCTTATGGGGGAACTGCGGGCACTGACGCCGGTATCCTGACCGCCCGTACCGATGCTGAACACCAGGGAGCGGATATCGATTTTCTCTTCGCCACCGGAGCCCGGGCTTCGAAAGACAGCCCCACCATCGGATTTACCGGCGAAGCCTCTTTCGCTCATTGCATGTCGCAACTGACCCTGACCTTTGTCGAGGGGTTCAATGTTTCTTTAGGAAACGGGCAGCTTGAAGGATACTCCATCGAAGGGCTGAGGTTGTCGGGTACCTTCGATACCGCTACGGGTACAGCCGGAGCCGATACGGAGGCTGATGCCGAGACTCTGTCCATCCTCCTGGCACCGGATGCGATTAGCGGAGGAACCTGCACTTCCACTGTTATACTTTTCCCGCAGGAAGCTCCATCCCTTACTCTGACTGTCCGTTTGGATGGTACGGATCATACCGTTGCACTTCCCCTGCCTGATAACGAGTTGAAGGCGGGGAACAACTATTCCTACCTCATTAATGTTTCCAGTCCCGTAGGGGTTACTGCCGGCAATGTTTCCATCACCGGTTGGGCTGATGTGTCGGGCAATGATGTCAATGCCTCGATGTGATGAAAAACGAAGGGTGAATCAGGAAAATCAGGAATATATAAGGACTATGAAGACGAGATAATTTGCATTGGCAGCCATAGCGTTTGTTTTCGCTGCTTGTGAAAAGAACGATATCGAGAAGCAGAACGGAGAAGGTTCCGTAGCCGCAGAGATTCATGCCTCCATCTCGGACGCTGTGCTCACCCGTGTCAGCGGAACGGAGTGGACCACGGACGACTGCATTGGTATTTCCGAAAACCGGTTCAATCAGACCAACATACCTCATACTTTCGACGGGCAGTCGTTCCAACCAGCGGGATCGGCCATCTATTTTAAGGGGGCCGAAGATGCGACTTTTTCGGCATATTATCCCTATGACGAAGCGGGGGGAATTCTGGAAGCCTCTACTGACGGCGACAACCAGAGTTTGAAGATTGATTTTCTTTTTGCCTCGGGAGCGACGGCAAACAGCCAGAACCCGCAGGTGAATTTCATCAACGAAAATGCAGAGGGTGAAACCGATCCGACGAAGGACCACTCCTTCCATCACTGTATGAGCCAGATTTCGGTCACCTTTCAGGAGGGCGTGGCAGTAGATTTCGAAACGGAGGGCATCACCGACTTCTCTTTCACCAATTTGAAATTGGAAGGCAGTTTCAATACCGCCACGGGAGAGGCCAAGGCGGATGAGGAAGCTACGGTTTCACCGCTGACCGTCGATCTCTCCGGAGCGACTCTCACGGAAGGACAGGTATCCGCCTCCGCGATCTGCTTCCCGCAGGAAGTGAGCGAAATCGAGCTGTCGGTCACTGTCAATGGAGTGGATTATCATGCTACCCTGTCTTTGCCGGATGCCGATCAGAACGGGGTACCCGACCAGGCCCTGCTGCCGGGATACAACTACACATACAACATCATCGTAAACAAAACCTCACTCCAAGCTGGGACATGTACCATTCAGTCGTGGAACGATGCAGGCAGATATCAAAATGAAGCCACCAATACGGGGTACGATTACGACCAGGAGACACACACCTACTTAGTGTACAACTTAGACGGGCTGTATGCATGGGCCAATGCTGTGCAAAACGATATGACCCTGAACTGTACAGTTTTGAACACGATCATCCTGCCCGATGTGCCCCAGGGGGAGAGCAACTGGACCCCAATCGGTTCTGTGGATAATCCTTATCGCGGAACATTTGATGCTATGTTCAGTCCGATACAAAATATGACCATATATGCTCCCGATGAGGATTATGTAGGAATGTTCCGGGTAGTCAGTGAGGAAGGTTCTGTATGGGCTCAATTATTCGACGTCGATATCATCGGACAAAATTATGTCGGCTTTGTCGGTCTCAACAACGGAACGGTAAAGTGTTATCTATCCGGTTCGGTAACCGGCAAGCAATATGTAGGCGGATTTACCGGATACAATAATAATCAGGTCAAAACTGTTAACGGCTTGAACATCACTTACCCTGCAGGGGGGCACGTATGTTTCCGGCGACAAATATGTCGGCGGTGTAATGGGGTATAACAAAAATTGTTTTGATGGTATTGGTCTTCATCCCGTATCCCAGAATGCGCCTTTCGAGGTTTCCGGTAAGGACTATGTGGGAGGTATAGTAGGATACTCTGAAGATTCTCTGATATATGGGCCGGCTGTAAAGATGTACGTAAAGGGAGTATGGAACGGATCTTACATAGGAGGTGTAGTTGGATATTGTGAAAAGGCCCTCTTGGCAATAACAATGGAAAACACCACAGTAGAAGCACCAAACAGCCAATATGTCGGAGGCATCGCCGGAAAAACGATGGGAGACGTCATTGCTTGTTTCTCTCGAAAAGGAAGTGTCACCGGAAACAACTATGTCGGCGGTCTAGTCGCCGAAAGTGGGGTAGGAGATTTAGGTACAGGCAGAATCTATGCCTGCTATACGGATAGCGTCTCAATCGCCGCTATAGAAGAGGACAATCCGATTATCGGCAACATAGTGGGATATAACCAAAATTCTATTTGGACCTCTTACTATACCACCGACTACGGGCCCGCATGTGGACTAAACGCGGGATCGATAGATCATAAAACGGTCTATCTCAGTACGGATTTTGTTGAGATGACCGAAGAATTGAATGCTGCCATACCCCACTGGGACCGTATATCAATTGGATATGTTCAGAGATACTCAATCGATGATAAAGGTCTACCGGCATATATGTCTCCTAATGTCATTTGTGAAACCTTCTACTAATAATACTACATGGCATACCTCGAAATTGCAACCAACGAAACGCTGTGACGAAAAACGTAACCTATGAAAAGCGCAAAAACATATAGTAATTTCTCGAAAATAGCCACCCTGTTTCTGCTTCTTGCGACAGGAGGCTGCACGAAAGACGACCTTTCTACCGGAGATATCCAACTGCCAGCAGGTACATATCCCATGGAATTCACCATCGGGAAGGACAGTTTCATGGAGTCCTCATCGCAGGAGACCTCCAAGTCCTGCGCCACCCGCTCCACGGCCGACGGTGACTGGGCGGACGAACCCACCATAGCCGTAAAGGTAAACAATGAGCTGAAAAAATATCAAATCGAGGCTGGCGACGATATCACTCAGGCCACACTGGCCGTATCCCCCGAAGAAGAGGCGCCTTTCTATTGGCAGAGCCGCGAGGATGTCATTGTCTCCGCCTGGTATCCTTACACGGAAACCGACGGGAAGCTGGATGATGAGCTTCCACCCGTGGTGGTAGAGGCAGACCAAAGTACGGATGAAAACTTTGCCGCCAGCGACTATATCAGCGCGTTGGAACAGCCCGTTCAGTTCCAAAACCCCACGCTGCAATTCACCCATCGTACGGCCCGAATCACCATCAACCTCAACTCGAATGTCCCGACGACCGGAGCCATCGTACGTCTGACCAATCTGAGCTCTTCTGACAACAATCCGAGCGAGATTATTGCCCATCAGCGAGCAGAAAATGTTTACGAAGCGCTCGTCGCTCCTCAGACCCTCGAGGGTAACACCCTGACCATTGAAATAGATATGCCCAATCAGCCCATTTACCGCATGCCCGTGTATGAACCGATTATACTGCAGGCCGGCGATGAGTATACATGCGACATACAGTTCACACAGGATTTTGCTCACACAGACGATAACACTTTCATTGTCTACTCATACGAAGGGCTCCTGGCATGGTGCCGGTATTTAGAAGCGTCCACCGAATTAGCCCCTTGTATTCTGGGTGCAGATATCGTCTGTCCGACCGTACCAGATGGCGAAAGCAACTGGATTCCAACTCAGAGGCTCAAGATTGCCGACATGCCCTATCAAATGGACTTTATAGACAACATGTTCGATGGCAACGGGCATAGCATTTCGGGAATGACGATAATCAGCGACGAAGAGTATGTGGGTATGTTTCAAGTCAATTGGGGAGAAATACGCAATTTGAGGTTGGAAAATGTAAAGATTGTTGCTCCGAACGCCAAGTACGTCGGTGGCATTGTGGGACGGAATAAACTCTATGTCGATAACTGCAGCGTATCGGGTACGATTAATGGTCAAGAGTATGTCGGCGGTATCGTAGGTGAAAATGTCGGAGAGGTACGGCGCTGCACCATGTCGGCTACGGTCCAAGGGCAAAATTATGTCGGTGGTATCGTAGGAAAAAACAACGGATATACAGAGGATAGTCATGCTTCGGGAACAGTATCAGGCAATAAGAATGTCGGCGGCATCGCTGGGTCCACCGATGTATTTAATTTGCCAGAAGAAGATCGGATGAAAAATGATAACGGTGACGAATACATACCCGATAGTTTTATCTTGGGGAATTATTCTTTAGCCAATATATCGGGTCAGGAAAATGTCGGAGGCGTAGTGGGAATAGGTATGGCGGAAATCATCGCCTGCTATGCGCAAGGTAATGTCACCGGACAGAATGGTGTTGGTGGGGTAGCAGGAACCCTGCAAATAGGTGGCCTGAATGCCTGCTACCATTTCGGTGCTGTCTCCGGCGCTGACGGAAGCACAGGCGGCGTGGTGGGAACGAACATCGTTTCCGGCACTATCACCGCCTGCTATTGGAACGGTACGGTCACTGGAGGGAAAGGCATCGGCAGCGGTAGCGGCACTGCCACGGAGGTGGACGGTACGAATGTCAACTGGGATGATACCATAATCGATATGAACAACGTCATCAATACGGGCAACTGGCGCTATTTCAGTACCGGTGTGAATACTCCACCCATACTGATAAAGAATTGACACGACCAACCCTTAAACCCATTAGGATATGTAACGAACCATATATCATCTATCCGCGGCCCTCGCCCGCACCCCGACCTGCTCCGCGGCCTTGCCCTGCACGTCGTCCTGCTCTTCGGCCTCGCGGCCTGTACGCAGAACGACGTGAACGCCCACACAGAGTGAGCGGAGGCATCTCTTGGTCTTCACCGTCACGGAGCTGAATCACACGATGGCTTTCACCGCCGACATTCTCACTATCTGCTGTTGGGAGGGTACGGTCCGTGAAAGCGAGGGCATCGGCAGGGATGTCGGTTGGCGGGCATCGGGCATCGGCAGCGGTGACGGCACTGCCACGAAGGTGAAAGGCCCGACTACGTGGAATGATGCCTTGGGAAAGATGAATACAGCTTCTCCGAAAATGGAAGCCGTTAAAGCACAAATCAGACGTGATCTGGATAGCGTGGCGACGTTTATGGCTGAAACTGGTTATAAGCCATCACCGAATAAACGAACTCTGTTGAAAACGCTCCGGGAGGAGTATAATGAGTTCTGTAAGTTGAACAATTGTCGTTAAGTTGGACACAAAATGTTCAGTCAACATGTGAGATCCGCCGGATTCGATGTTGTATCGGATACGGGAAACAGGACTTATGTCTGTTGTGAAACTACTCAAAATCTTGATCTGGATTTTGTCGGAGATGTATTTAAATTGAAATCATCAGAACGATGAAGACAATTAGGTGTGAACAAGAGAGACCCTCGATATGGGTCTCTCTTTTCAAAAACTTCACCGATTCACATCCGATCGGAGAAGTAGATGTCTTACATTGGTTGTTAGGCTACCCTTTCATACAATGTTGAAAGTACTAAATAGATTCTGAAGATGAAGGATAAAGAGAACTGTAATACACCCTTATGAATCGGCAGAGATCTATTGAGAGATATCCGTGCGGCATATTCATATTTTATGTGACATCATGATAGAGTCGGTTTTCCTGCGCGAGTGATTAGATGTATGCCTATGATTTTGCTGATTAATTTATAGTTACTGCATATATTGTTGTACGATATTTATGTATTCTTCGAACTGTTTTGGAAATTCTTTGTGAGGGATAAAGATGTGTGATATAACATCTTTAGACGTTTGGTCAATAATAAATGAAATAGGCATATTTATAGATTCCAATTCTTCTTGTATGTCTATCCCTGTAGTAAAATAGAATGTATTCGGAATATTATGTTCCTTACGAAATACCGATATGTCTTTGGGAAGATATTTATCTGCAATTATTAATAATTTATTGCTGCCTATCTGTTTGTTGATGAATTTAATGTATTGGGTGATGAAGTTTACACATTCTGAACAATTATAACTTGATATACAAATAATGAATGTTTTATCATATTGAAGGGAGTCGGATAGAGTAAAAGTGTCATTGTTAAAATTACGAACCTTAATCGTTAAAAAGTCTATCCACGGGCAATGAAGTAATTTGAGTTGCTCGGTCTGATTTTAGAGAAAAAAGCAGAATGTTGAAATTTAACATAAAAAATGAAGTTTCGACTAATCGAATGATCTGGCATTTATTTTAAATAAAACGGGATTACTGGTAAGATCATTTACTCTGGACGCAGCACAATAAATCTCATTCTCTTTATAAGCAATAAACATTGCTGGCTTAAATTCGTTGTTCGGGTCGGTCAGCTGAAATGTTTTGGCCGTTTGGGTATTTTTGTCGTATTCGACATAATGAACATTCGTTCTAAAAACGAAAATGAAGCTTACTTTATCCTGTGTTTCATGGCAGTATCGGACCAAGGTTGCAATGTTGTCGATAAATTCTGGAGTATTGGATTCTTGAATAATATCTACATAAGTTTTCCCTTTTTTAGCTGCTTCGGTGAGTCGGTGTGCTCCAAAATCTACATAATAGGCCTTTTCTATCGTACGTTGCTCGGGTGAAATTCTATACAGAGTATCTGAAAAGAATTGGTTATATAGCAGTGTATTTGTTTTGCTAATGAGTAGATCCGTGCGTGTCGCTCCATTTTCCATAAGCAAACCCTGAAAAGGGTGTACCATCTCGAATTGATCATTCAGAAGACTGAACTCAGGTGTCGAATTGGGGCTTCCTTGATAGGTATTCTGCGCAATATATCCACCCGATGAAAGCGGAAAGATATTGGATGGAAATAGGTTGTCGGGTTTCGATGGCATGACATTCTGACTTGACACATACTGCCCGTCAAAATCATAGTTCAGAATTTTGTGGGATTGCCAGTCGAATATCGAAAGATAATCACGTGAACTGAAAAATGAATTAACCGTTATATATTCTTGCGGTCCTCGACCCACTGCTCCTACGGGAAAAAGATAGTTTCCCGAATGATCGAACGCTATAATTTTTTTACGGGACTGTATGAACAATCGATCTGCGGTTGTGACCAATCTGTCGATGGAATACAATAAAGATGCATCGATAGTTTCGAGATCGATTCGTTCTCCCTGCGTAATATCGATCTGTTCAATTTTGTCGAAGTTTATCTTGATTATCTGTAATGACTCTTTGTCGAGAGAGGTGTTTTTACATGCGCACAGGCATATTGTTGTCAACATTAGAGCAAAGTGCTTTGTGTAATTTATGCGGATGGTACACATGGGGCAGCTTGTTTAAGACGAGTTTCGGGGCTTTGAAAAAATTAAATACTAATATATATAATAAATAAATGGTGGAAACCATTATGGAACCGTTTGATTCTAATCGTTTTTTGAAAGGTGCCCTGATTAATGGATATTCTTTACTACATGATGTATTCAAACGATCCCGAGAGAACAGCTTTGGATTTATTTTTGGTGGGTAAACCGAATGACCAGTGGAAATTCATCTTTATTGTTACGTGCATCTTTGCGGCACACGACTTTGATGTTCATGATGCGTGACGTGTTGCGCAAACACAAGTCTTACATTTTTGTGTAAAACATTCTGTAAAACATTTGGGGTCGAAACGGCCTTTTTCGGGAAATTTTTCGGAGTTTCAACGAGGTGAGAGATCTTCCCGTTTTGTTGAAAGAGAGTTGCAGAAATCTCGCAACGAGTTGATATACAAAAGAAAAAGGCAGTCTTTTTAGACTGCCTCCGAGAGCGGAAAACGGATTTCCGACCCAAGCATATTCCTCGTTCACAATCAGCGCATTACGTGAAGCATTTTCCTCGAAGGTCACTCCTGTGAAGCGGTCATCATGCACTCGTTTGCATCCCAATGCTTTTGACAAAGATAGCGAAAATTCACGATATAATGATGTAACTGACGTAGATTCTTTGAGGCCAATCATTATTTATA
>CALVFO010000010.1 GCA_944326855.1 uncultured Alistipes sp.
ATGTTTTGCGGGCCAGTGAAGGGTCGGAAGAACGGATGATGAATTTCCGGTCGAATGCGGGATCTCCGGTTTTTAATCGTCGCAGGCTCCATGAAAACCAGGATCGGACCTGGAGGTAGAGTGTCAATTTCAGCGAATGGGTGGTTAATGATCCGACCAAAGATCCGGGCGCAATCTCAGACAGAATACCGCATGCCCCTTGTTGCAGGTACATCGTATACTGCCCGTAAGGAATTGTTACTTGCAGGCCGTATCGGTCTGCACTTTGGCCGTAAGACGGATACTTTTTTAAGGATACCGAGTTTTCGGGAATCTCCAGAGCAAGAAATTGATTTTTCCAGGTTTGCAAAGTAGTATTCATGGGGTCTTATGGGGCAATCGTAACAATCTGAGGGCGATGGAGTGAATAATATCGTAGCTACAGGCAAAAAGGTCGTTTTTTGAAAAACATGCGGCGCAAAGAGACTGTTTTAAGGCGTATTGGGAAGTCGTTTGTGTTGTATTTTCTTGGATATGGGTTGAGGTCTAAAGGTTTATTTAAGGAGCGATTCTTTTGTTAATCAGTTAAATGTAGTGCATTTGAGGGACTTTTGCAACGATTTGTTGCGAAAATCCTCAAAAATACCCGGAATGTAAGGCGAGATTCGGTTGTTAGCCGGGAGGTTGGCAGGTATGAGCCCGAACCATTTTGGCGAAAACCGATAAAACCGTTATTTTTACTTCACAGGAATCCCCAAAGCCGATTCGGCAGAGCGGTTTATGAAACCTTAAGATACGTGGAATCCGGGGAAATATACCGGTTTTCTCGAGCAGACCGGCGAATGTTTGGAAAGGATCTGCAGAATGCCACGACGAGTGTGGCAGGCATGTTGCCAACGTCTCGAACCGGAAGTCGAACGGGGACTCATGCAGGTCGAATGACACAGACAAGAGAACCATTAACGATAGGAAAAGCATGAACAATTTTGAATTTAAAAATCCGACGAAATTGATTTTCGGACGAGGGCAGATCGTTCGTATAGCCGATGAAATTCCGGTCGGATCGCGTGTGATGATGACCTATGGCGGAGGCAGTATCTTTAAAAATGGGATATACGATCAGGTAAAAGCTGCCTTGAAAGATTTTCAGGTGGTCGAATTCGGGGGAATCGAAGCCAATCCGGAATACGACACGTTGGTGAGGGCCGTTCACATCTGCCGCGAACAACAAATCGATTACCTGTTGGCGGTGGGAGGTGGTTCCGTTATCGACGGGACCAAGTTCATTGCGGCGGCCATTCATTATCCGGGGGCTTCGTTATGGGATATCCTGGTGCGCCAGGAAAATAACCGGGGACTTCAGACCGTACCGTTCGGAACCGTGTTGACCTTGCCGGCTACCGGCTCCGAAATGAACTGCGGAGCGGTGATCTCACGACGCGAACTCAAGGAAAAGTTCCCTTTTTCATTGCCGAATAATTATCCTCAGTTTTCCGTTCTCGATCCTACGGCTTGTTTCTCGTTGCCGAAGCGTCAGCTTGTCAACGGCATTGTCGATACATTCGTGCATGTCATGGAGCAGTACCTGACCTATCCGGTGAATGCCATGATTCAGGATCGTTTCAGTGAAGGAATCCTTCAGACCCTTGTTGAAATCGGGCCGGAAATTTTGCGAAGACAAACTCCGGATTACGATCTGATGGCCAATTTTATGTTGTCGGCTACCTTCGGACTGAACGGATTGATTGCGATCGGGGTGCCTGAAGATTGGGCCTCGCATATGATCGGACACGAATTGACCGCTCTTCACGGACTGGATCACGGAGTGACGTTAGCCGTGGTTTTCCCGGCTTTGATCGACGTGATGCGGGCTGAGAAAAAAGAAAAAATGTTGCAGTACGGCGAACGGGTTTGGAATATCACCTCCGGCAGTGAAGATGAACGTCTGGATGCCGTGGTGAAAGCTACGCGGGATTTCTTCGAGTCCCTGGGTGTGAAAACCCGATTGTCGGATTATGGAATCGGAACCGATACCATCCGGACGATCACCGAACGCTTTACGCAACGGGGGACCCGGTTGGGTGAACACGGTACGGTTCTCCCGGAAACAGTCGGACGAATTTTGAATAACGCCTTATAGTATCGGATGCTGGAATGCGCATGGCTGGGGGTAGGGATTTCTTCTCTGCCCCCAGTTTTTGAATCGAGCATGGTGCGGGTCGACCGATGCAACAAGGGAAAAGAATCCATCGCCTGACTCAGCCAGACTCTGTTGAGTCCGGTCCAGTTTGGCCCGATTTAGTTCTTTCCTGAAAGGGCTGGAGGCATCTTTCCGGGAACAGTCCGAATCGAAGGAACATGACTCGGGCAGGTGCTTTGGTGAGGCAGAAAGTGAGGCGGGAAAAGACGGAGTAGAATGCTCGCTCTTGGAGGGACGCTCTGAAGAACCTGTTGCGAAAGACGGATACCTTCGCTTTCGGAACCTGCAGCGAAAACGGACGGATAAAGTACCCGGTACGAATAAAGGAAAACCCCGTATTGCGATCTCCGCGATACGGGACTGATAGAGACTCGATGGGGAAAGTCGGATTTGACTTTCCCTTCCGGAGGCTATTTATACGTTTTTCATGTTGGCGCCTTCGCCGCAGAAGGCTTCGAAGTCTTTGCGGAAGACCGATACGGCGTGGTCGACGGCGTCGATTCTCACCAGCCCTTCGATGACGTCGGGGGAGATCGTTGCGGCTCCAATGCCGTGTTTAGCCAATTCCAGAGCCTGTTGTACATTTTTGAAACTGGCCGCCAATACTTCGCAGGAAAGGTGATTGTTGCGGAAAATATCGTGGATTTCGCGGGCTTCACGGATCCCGTCTACTCCCAGATTATCGATGCGGTTGATATAAGGGGCGGCATAATCAGCCCCGGCCTTGGCGGCCAAAAAAGCCTGCATGTGGGTGTAAATGGCCGTTGCCGTCACGGGAAACCCCTCTTTTTTCAGCATTTTGATCACTCGCATCCCTTCCCGGGTAACCGGAACCTTGATATACGTGCCTGCACCCAGACGTTTACGGATCATGTGGGCTTCTTC
The DNA here is from genome assembly GCA_944326855.1 of uncultured Alistipes sp. GTDB lineage: Bacteria > Bacteroidota > Bacteroidia > Bacteroidales > Rikenellaceae > Alistipes_A. The sequence goes on from CALVFO010000010.1 coordinate 3,065, forward strand.
GTACATGGTATCGGCATCTCCCGAAACCACCTGTACGTGCAGTTCGTCGTTCGGGCCGATGAACTCCCGGATCTCCATCAGAACATCATACGGATTACGGCCTTCCTGGGCCAAAATGGTCGGGTTGCACGTGACGCCATCGATCGGGAAATAACGGTATAATTCCTTGATGACATTCAGATTCGCTCCATCGATAATCAGTTTCATAACCTTTGTGCTTTTACGTCTTTATATTTCTTCTCTAAACTCGGCACAAAGCTACAAAAATTGCTCGATATATGTTCTCTCCGGGCTTTGCCGATGAGTTCAGAGGGGGATCTGTCGGTAGTCAGGGTTAACGTCTGAGGAGGGTCCCGGAGAAAAAGGAGGTGGAGAATCATGAAATTAGAGGATATGTGTCATGCTGGCAAATCGACGGTGAGATTTTGGGAAAAGGCGGTTAAAAGGGCTGAGTGGCGGCATTGTTTGTCCTGATGTGTGCGGAATAAACGGATTCATATGACATTCCGAGGAATAATGCAACCAAATTTGTTGTACCTTTATCCGGCAGATTGGCGCGGAAAAAGACCGGGCTTCATCTGTCGGTCATTTTACTGAATTGTGTTTTAAACTTTTATCATCATGGGTGCCGCAGGAAATAAAAAACCTAAAAAGCCGGGGAAAAAACATGAAGCTGCTTATCTGAAAGATGAGTTGACGCACGAAATGCCGAAGAAAAATATCAAAAAGCAGAAATAATCCTGAGTGTTGGTCGAAAAGAGCGAGGAAAGGATTTCTGGGAGCCTCTTTCTCGGCGGCGTCAGCGTTGAAATATGCTGAATGATCGTCATGGACGCTTATCATGCTTTCCGTGTTTGTCAGCTACCGGCCCGTTTGTAAATAAGGTCAGCCGCAGGAGTGCAGTTTCATTCCTCGATTCTCCGTTCAGTCAAGGTTCGGATCTCCGGGACAGGACCCGAGCCAGGGAGTGTTAAGACCGTCAACGGGCTGAAATGACGAGACGGGAGTGAAAGGCCTCATGTTGCGGAAAGAGGGATATTCCTGTCTCTGCACAACCGGTCTCTGAACAATTACTTTCCCGATTCGCTCTCTGTGCGGCAGGCTTGGAGAACCGACGATGGGTTATTCCTGTATCTGTGGACTGTTCAACTCGACTTCAGGGAATGCCTGTTCGTTGAGGGAAGGCCGATACTTTCCCGGTTACACGCCCATATCCTCAAAATTTTCCTTCAAATTTTTGATTCCTGTTAGTTGCCAGTTTTCTTGTCGAGCCTCTCTTCTCTGTCTGGATACCTCTCAAAACAACCCGGATCACAAGGATGAAATACCTCTCGGGGTACCTGTCTCGGGGTACCTGTCTCGAGGTGACTGTCTCGGGGTAACTGTCGGGGTGCGGCAGGGGTAGGGAATGTGTCCTGAACGGAGGTAGTGCGGAGTTGGTTGTACCCTCCGGAATCGGATGTATGGGTATGTCGGATGAACAGGGCTCCGAAAAGGGCAATCCGGACAACGGGAAGAACCGAGGGTATCGTTCGGACGAGGGTGTCGGAAAATTCTTTCGGGAAAGGGTGAAAATGACTCTCCCGAACCGGAAAAGGGAAATATTCTTTTATTTTTGTAGAAAAGAGTGTGATGAGTATGAAACGATTTTTGAAATGTCTGTGTGGCGTGATAGGAAGCGTATGGTTGCCCATGGGCTTGTCGGCCCAATCGGGACCGACCGTAGTGTTGACGTTCGACGATGCCACCGCCAGTCAGCGAACGGTTGTGGCCCCTCTGTTGCAACGTTATGGGTTCGGAGCCACGTTTTTTGTGTGTGAATTTCCCGGTTTTGAAAACAAGGAACATTATATGACCTGGGAACAGATCCGACAACTTTTCGATATGGGTTTCGAAATCGGCAATCATACGCGTTCGCATGGAGCCATGAGCCGCCAGAGTCCCGAAGAAATCAGGGCGGAGATCGTCTATATCGAGGATCGGTGTCGTCAGGAAGGAATCCCCCGACCGGTGACCTTCGCGTATCCGGGGTATGATTTCAGCCAGGAGGGTATGGCCATTTTGCGGGAAAGAGGGTATCGTTATGCCCGTCATGGGGGCGATAAGTTCCATAAGTCGGGTATGGATTCGCTGATGCTGCCCAGTTATGCCATTCATGAAAAAGACAATCGTACGTTGGCATTTTTGCAGGCCCTTCTCGACGGAGCTTCGGCGCAGGATACGGTGATTTTGTGTTTTCATGGGGTGCCGGATCTGGCTCACGATTGGGTGACGACTACGCCCCGGCATTTCAAAGCCATGATGAAATACCTGCGACGACGAGATTGTCGGGTGATTGCTTTACGTGATTTGTAAACCTATCGGGGGCGGGAACGGATTCCTGCCCCCGATCTTTTCAAAGAGACGCATGCATGTCAGAATACGATCTTTGTCGGAGAATCGAAGCCGGAGGTTGCCTGAGAGAGAAGGGTGGGGACCTTGCCGAACATGAATGCAAATTTTCAAAAGAAAGAAACGGTATAGAGGCAGGAATGGAGGGAAAAGGTTGAGTCCTGTCGGGAATTTGCTATCTTTGACGGATTTTTGACGAAGCGGTGCTTCGTGCAGGCTTGAAAATACGACAATGATGATACATGCTCGGACAATGGGATGGATCCTGTGGCTCGGCGGAGTGATCGGATGGCTCGGAGGGGTGACCGACGGTTGGGCCCAGACTCCGGACAGTGTCTTCGTGCGTCCTCCTTTTTTGCGGACCGGAGATACGGTGGCTGTGGTGGCGATTTCTTCCCGTCTGCCCAAGGATTGCGATACGACTTTTCTGTACCGTTTCGCTTCATGGGGTCTGACGGTCAAATTGGGAGAACATCTCTATGCTCGGGACAGTATCTGGTTTGCAGGAACCGATACCCAACGTGCCTCCGATTTGCAACGGGCTCTGGATGATTCGACGGTAAAAGCGGTGATATTTTATAAAGGAGGGTACGGGGCAATCCGGACCCTGGATTATCTGGACCTTTCGGGCCTGCGCCGACATCCCAAATGGCTGGTGGGGTTCAGTGACATCACCACGATCCATTATGCCTTGCGTAAACTCGGAGTAGAATCTATTCATGGCACGATGCCAACGGCCTTTTCCGATGATACGACCCGAATCGACTCTTCCGCCCGTTCTTTGAAAAATGCCTTGTGGGGCGAGGTGACCGCTTATCGGACCGAACCGCATCCCTTCAATACGATGGGCAGGGCTTTCGGGCGTCTGACGGGAGGCAATCTTTCGTTGGTTTATGCTCTCAACGGAACGGATCTCGATAATCCCCTGGAGGAACCTTCCGTTCTGTTGATCGAAGACGTGGCGGAGCCGATTTACCACATCGATCGTATGATGCAGAACCTTAAACGAAGCGGTAAGCTCGCTCGGGTCAAGGCCATTCTGGTGGGACACTTCACCAAAATCAAAGGGGAGGAACAATGGGGCTCTTCCGTCGAGGAGCTGATTTACGAGTATACTCGGGATCTGGGCATACCGGTCATTTTCGGGTTTCCTTCGGGACATGAATCGCCCAATTACAGCGTATATATGGGACGTCAGGTTTGTGTGTCGGTCGATTCCGGGGGCGGATTGGTGGAGTTTCTCTGAAGAACTTCCGGGAACGGACCGGGAAAAGGTTCGATACGGGAGGAATCGTAAGGGAAAGTATCCATGGCAGAAAGAATGCTCTGGAAATATACCGTTCCCGGAATGTGTTGAAAAAGATCGAAAACCCGGGAAATGAACCGTTGATTTTCGAAATGGTCGGTGCGTTCCGACCGAAAACCGGAGGGATTTGTCAATCGACCCGTCGTTTCTTGATCGGCAGTTTGGGAAATAACTTTCGGAAGCGGATCAGATAGGTCGGCAGGTCGTTACCGGCAATAATGAGGGTGACGGCCAGGATGATTAATAAAATGCCGCCGAGAAGGCGGGGTGTCAACGATTCGTCGAAAACGACGACTCCGAAAAAAACGGCCGTGACAGGTTCCAGCGCTCCGAGAATGGCGGTGGGGGTTGAACCGATGTATTGAACGGCTCGGGTGGTGCATAGAAAAGAAATAGCGGTCGGAAAAACGGCCAACGCAATCAGATTTCCCCATAAATACCAAGGCTCTACCGTGTGTAACTCGCTCCCGAACGCCATGCGGATCAGAAATAGCGATAATCCGAAAAGCAGCACATAGAAGGTCAGTTTGACGGTAGCTGTTTCTTTGAGCGTCGATTGATTGACACCTACGATGTAGATGGCATAGGAGAGGGCCGAGGCCATAACCAGACCGATGCCTGTCAGATTCAGTCTGGTGCCGTTGCCTCCCTGATACAGCAGGCCGATACCCGCTAAGGCCAATAAAATACATAGTACCGTACGCAAGGTCAGCTTTTCCTTGAAGACGAATGCCATGATCAGGGCGACCATAATCGGGTAGACGAACAGAATGGTCGAGGCGATACCCGCTTCCATGTAATTGTAGCTCAGAAAGAGGGTCAGGGACGAGAGTGCAACCAGCAATCCCATGACGATCAGGGGAACGACTTCTGCCCGATACAGTTTGAAGCTGCGCCCTCGGGATTTGATCATGATGCCCAGGATGGGAATGGCGAACAGGTACCGGAAAAACAGCACCGAATTCGGATCCATACCGGCTTGGTATAGGGGTAAGGCGAACAGAGGGTTCATGCCGTACGAGGCCGCGGCGATTATACCCAGCATATATCCTTTGGCTTTGGAGTTCATGGCGCAATGTTTGGCGGCAAAAGTAATGACTTTTCCTTCAGGTTGTACTGTCTGTGGGCGTGCGGAACTCGGTCGGGATGAGATCTCGGCGGAAAATACGGAATAGCCGCCCAGGGGTTTCGGACCACAGCCTGACAACGCTCTGACCGAATGGCTGACGAGGACGGAGAATCGTGGAAAATCAGCGGGAAAAATGGGCCGGAGCGACGGATCTTTTCCCTCCTGCCGCCGTGGAGAGGACAGGAACAGAAAGTCCATATTGCATTCGGGGTGGGGTGAAGTGGGCTTTGGAGGGGATGAGTTTTCGGGCGGAAATATGGCGGGAATCGAAAATAATGTTAATTTTACAGGGAATGACATCCCGTCGTTTAATCAGGTCAAACCTTTAAAAATGTGTGAATCCATGAAAACCATGAGAATTGAAGCCGCCATTCTGGCGGTCGGATTAGTGATTTTGGGGTTGTGTATCCAGCAGGGTTTGCGGAACGTGCCGAAGTCCGATCGGGTCGTGACCGTTAAGGGATTGGCCGAAATGGAAGTGCCGGCCGATAAAGTGACCTGGCCGTTGATGTATAAAAGTTTGGGGAACGACTTGACGGCTCTTTACGAACAGATCAACCGGACGAATCGTACCATTGTGGAATTTTTGAAGTCAAAAGGTCTGTCGGATCAGGAAATTACGGTCAATGCTCCGGAAATCATCGACCTCGAAGCCGAACGTTACAATGCCAATCCTTCGCCGTATCGTTACAACGTGACGACGGTCATTACGGTAACCTCTTCCCAAGTGGATCTGGTGCGCTCGCTGATTGCCAGTCAGGCAGAGTTGTTGAAAAAGGGGATTGCTATTACGGGCGGGGATTATCGCTATAATGTGCAGTACGATTTTACCAGCCTGAATCAGGTGAAGCCCCAAATGATCGAAGAAGCGACGAAAAATGCCCGCCAGGCCGGTGAAAAATTCGCCAAGGATTCGGACAGCAAGTTGGGTAAAATCAGATCGGCGAATCAGGGGCAGTTTTCGATTTCGGATCGGGATGCCAATACCCCGTATATCAAAAATATCCGGGTCGTTACGACCGTAGAGTATTTACTGGAGGATTAGAGAAGGACTGGCTTGGAATTTTTCTGAAAACGCTCCTCTGTCCACAGAAAGGAACGATGAAAAAGCGGGAGGGCAGTATCTTGACTTCCGCCCGGGAAAGGGATTCGGCTTTGGCGTGAAAGCGGGCGTCGGTGCGACGTCTTTGGTGATGCCGAAGGACGAATGGAGTCGAAATTCCTGTCCTGCCGGATTGGCCGGAGCTTTTTGGGCGGATTATCGTTTCCATAAACGATGGGCTGTCTCTCTGGATGTGTTGTATGCACGGACCGGGGGACGTATCGATCAGGTGCTGTATCCGCTCGATGCCAACAGAACCAAACCATTGGGGGTTAAATTGGATTATCTCCAACTCCCTGTGCTGCTGAATTTTTACCTCACTCGCTCCTTGGCGATTAAAACCGGCCTTCAACCTTCTTTCTTGCTCCATAACGAGGGTCGCTATCTCGATGAGCATGTGCAAGGTCCGCTGGTTATTTCGTCGACGGATTGGATCATCCCGATCGGATTATCGTATGAACTGAATTGTGGCGTGATTCTGGATGCACGATATAATGCCGGCATCAAATATAGTGTGAATCCCTGCGATTTTCTGTCGAGAACCGTCGCTTTTACTTTTTCAGTCGGGTGTCGCTTCCGACAGAGCCTGTGAAGACAGTCTCTCCGCCGAGAGACCGGATGATCCATCTCATGCAGGATGTCATGGCGCGGCGATAACCCCTCTTCTGCTTGAACCCACACGAATGAGGATATTGCAACAAAAAACGACCTCCGGGAACGGAGGTCGTTTTTTGTTTTATAGAATGCCGGAGTTTTAGATCAACCCTTTGGCTTTCTTTTCCTGGATCTTTTTCAGCATATCGACCGACATGCTTTGCAAATCCCATTTGGGTTTCCAACCCCATTCTTCCCGGGCGCAGGTGTCGTCCAGCGAATTGGGCCAGCTGCGGGCGATGGCTTCTTTGACCGGATCGATCTGGTAGTCCATCGTAAAGCCCGGAACCAGTTTCTTGACTTCATTGCAGATGATTTCGGGGGTAAAGCTCATCGAAGCGATGTTGAAGCTGTTGCGGTGGATCAGTTTGTCGGGATCGGCTTCCATCAACTGTACGCAGGCGTGCAGGGCGTCCGGCATATACATCATGTCCATATAGACGTCCGAAGGAACCGGACAGGTGAAATGGCCGGTTTTAACGGCTTCATAAAAGATTTCGACGGCATAATCGGTCGTACCCCCACCCGGCAGGGTCAGGCTCGAAATCAACCCCGGAAAACGTACACTGCGGGTATCTACGCCAAAACGGGTGTGGTAATAGTCGCTGATCAACTCCCCGGTTACCTTGCAGACGCCGTAGATGGTCGTGGGGCGCATGATGGTGTCTTGCGGGGTTTTATCTTTGGGGGTCGAGGGGCCGAAGGCTCCGATCGAACTGGGGGTGAAAAGTGCGCAACCGCATTCCCGGGCGATTTCCAAAGAATTCATCAAAGCGCCGATATTGATTTCCCAGGCTTTCTGGGGAATCTTTTCTCCCGTGGCACTCAGCAGAGCCACCAGATTGAAGATCGTGTCGATTTTGTACTTTTTCACGAGATCGGCATATGCCTGCGCATCCAGGGCATTCAGTACGTGAAAAGGACCGGTTTCAGCCAAACTTTCCACGTCCCGCATATCGGTAGCGACCACATTGTCTCCGCCATAAATACTCCGCAAAAGAGCGGTCAATTCGGAGCCAATTTGTCCTCCGGCACCGATAATCAGAATTCTTTTCATGGTTTGGAATTACTGTTATTATGTTTTTCTAATTGTTTGAGTAGTGTCAAGGATAGCGAGACCAAGTAGATATTCACGATAAGAATGACCCCTAAAGTCATGCCCAGATAAAAGGTCAACGGACGCAGTATGATCAACAACATCAAAAGCTCGAAAATGAGAATGCCGGTTAGCAGTCCGATCACGATTTTTATCTTTTTTGCGTTTCCCATGGGCTTTAAACTTGGATTTGGCAGCCCAAAGGTAAATATTTTCCGGAAAAATGCAGATAGTTTTTGCAGAATTAAAAAATGATTTCTACTTTTGTGCCCGCTGAGGGATTGAAATACACCCGATGTTCTTTACAAAATTAACGAAAGGGGAGATACCAAAGTGGCCAACTGGGGCAGACTGTAAATCTGCTGACTTTGTCTTCGTAGGTTCGAATCCTGCTCTCCCCACTCGGCCGGCCGGGTTTGTTCACTGGTCTTCGGCAAGCACCCCGACCGAATTATTTTGCTGTTGTAGCTCAGTGGTAGAGCACTTCCTTGGTAAGGAAGAGGTCACGAGTTCAATCCTCGTCAACAGCTCCATCTGAAAATTATGATTTTCAATAACTGAAAGAGGCTCATCCAACGATGAGCCTCTTTTTTTTGTGGCCTGATTCCATGGCTTCTGTCTCCCTGTTTGTGTGCATTGTTTTACGATTGTTTTACGCTATGCTCGGTGAACACCTCTTGGGGCTCGGTGCTTTCGAATCTTGGGATAATCGCAGAAGCCGGTACCCTCGTCTTATTCGTGCGATCGAATCGATCGGTTTGGGGTTGCGTTCTATCGGATAGAAATGAATATATAGTTTTTATTGATTTGATTATAAAAATTATCGATTTGACTTATAGTTAATATTGGATTATATTTGTTTCACCAATCAAAAACAACTCACCCATAAAAACTGTTATTATGGAAACCAATAATGTATCGCAGAACTACTCGATGCCTCGCATCGGTGACAAAGCCCCTTCGTTTGAAGCCGTAACGACTCAAGGAAAAATCAATTTTCCGGAAGATTTTAGCGGGAAATGGAAGATCCTGTTTAGCCATCCTGCCGATTTTACCCCGGTATGTACGTCGGAATTCATGACCTTCGCCGCGCGATCCGCAGAATTTGAAGCCCTGAACACTCAACTGATCGGACTTTCCGTGGATGGATTGTATAGCCACATCGCCTGGTTGCGTACGATCAAAGATAAAATCGAATATCGAGGCATGAAAGATATCGAGGTGAAATTCCCCTTGATTGAAGACATCACCATGGAGATCGCCCGTAAATATGGCATGATTCAACCCGGTGAGAGTGCTACCCAGGCCGTTCGGGCCGTATTCTTCATCGACCCGAATAATGTCATCCGAACCATCATTTACTATCCGCTTTCCTTGGGACGGAATTTTGATGAATTGAAGAGAGTGCTGGTCGGGTTACAGACGACCGATAAGTTCGGGGTGGCGCTTCCCGCCGACTGGCAGCCGGGTGATGAAGTGATCGTTCCTACCGCAGGTTCCTGCGGCGTGGCGAAAAGCCGAATGGATGGCGAGGATCAGGAAATGAAATGTTATGACTGGTTCTTCTGTACCAAACAGCTGTCCAAGGAGAAAATCGAAGAAGCTATTTATGAAAAGCGCTGATTTCTGTGCATGAAAGTCGCCGGAGCAATCCTGTTGCTCCGGCGACTTCGTGTTAATATCCGTACGGTTCTTTGGGGTAAGTGCAAGGCGGTGAGGGTATCCGTTTTGTGCCACGACGGCGAATCGGGCGGAATGTCGTCTGTCGTTTCCGGGCTGTTTCTGTTTTCGTGTCGTTTCCGTCTCGGCCGGTTCCCGGATAACCTGATCGTTGGGTAGGGGTCTTTGCCACCCTGAAAAGACGAGCGCCAATCTGGAACAGGGGTTTTATCCCGAGGCTTCGGACGATCTGTTCAGGGACGAAGAGAACGCTATGGCAATGTGAGTGGCTGTGAAATTTCGGGATTTTCAGACAGTCTGTCCGGCTATTCTTTGCTCGGATAGCCGCAGGCCTGAAGGTTGCCGATACGGTGCAGGTCGGATTGGACTGGGGAAGGTTGACCTTGGGGGCTCTGTATGATGACGAGCCGGTGAAAAGAAACCGGGTGAAAAGAAACCATGGGAAAGATGCCGGGGAAAATGCAGAAGAAAAGATGTCGGGGAGCATGCCGGAAACCTCAATATTGGTCCGCCAGCTGTTTCAGCGACTCTTCGTATTGACGCAAGGTCGTTTCGATCTGATAGGCCTCCGAATAGAAATTGTGGCATGCACTGCTCAGCGCTTCGATGTAACTATGTTCGACATGGGCAGACACCTGGTCGTTCCAACTTTCGCGTACGACGGCCACTCGGGACTCGAGACGATTCACTTCTTCGCCGATCTGTTGAATACAAGTGCGTAACATTATCGGATCATTTTGTATTGGGTGATTTCAAAGGCGGCCGCATCGACGTTGGCTGCCGCCGTTTCGGCCAATTGACTGGCCCGACTGGCAAAACCTTCTGCGTTGGAACGTAATCCCTGCAACAGGAAAATCGCCTGATCCAGCGTGTATTGTGCATCGTTCAGATCTTCGGCGATCTGGTGGCACAGCCTTTCGGCCTCTTCCACCTCCGCTCTCAGAGAATCGGCATACGCCGTGGAGAAATCCTCTTCATCGGTGTGGTGGAGATAGAAATCGTACTCGTATTGAGCCTCCTCTAACCGGGCCTGGGCGTGGGAAAGCGCATCTTCGATCCGATTGACGTAAACCCGCAAATCGGATTCTTTCATGTAGGTGACCGCGGAGAGTTGAGAAACCTGACTCACGAGCGAACTCTCCGTCTCTCTCAGGTCGGAAGCGAAAGCCGAAAGCAATTCCGCATCTTTTACATAGGCATCCTGGGCCATCTTACAAACGGGTATTTATGTATTGTTCCAGAATGTCGCATTTCTTGTCGACGAATACGCTGTAACGATCCATGTGATCGGCGATCCGATCGATCAGGGCGACGCTTTGTTCGAACTCTTCCATGAAACGTTGGTTTTCGGTGTCGTCCCAACCTTCGTTGACCCGGTACATCTCCTGCCGGGCATGGGTGAACGCTTCGACCATATTTCCGCTCAGGTTACGCAGATAGGCTGCGAATCCCCGCAGTTCTTCTATGCTTTTTACGCCAGCATCACCAGCCATATCATTCTATTTTAAAAGGGTTTCGAGATCATTTGCGTTTGGAAGAACATACGGTGTGAAAAGCGTGTATGTACCTTCTTCATCGTTGTAGTAGTAGGCCCGCAGCCGTTCCGATTCTTCGGAGAGGGTCTCCAGTTTGATGTCGTCCGAAAGCCGCAGTTTCAGCGCTGCATCCGAGGCTGATTTGAGCATGACGATGTGTTTGAAGATCGAGAAAACGACTTGTTGCGAGAGTACGGTTTCGAACAGCAGGTTGGCGGGTTTGTCGACCTGCCACAGGAAATGGATATGCTGTTCGGCGCCGTTTCCCAACAGATAACGCAGTTCACTCTTGTAGGTTCGTTTTTCTTCACGCGGGCGCAAGGCTCCCAAGCCGCCGAGGTGTGAGGTCAGGGGGCTTTGGGGTTCTGTCGGAGTGGGCGCATTTGGAGCGGGCAGCGGCATTTCGAGACGTACTTCCCGGAATCGCTCCTGCCCCAAAATCACTACGACGCTTTCTTGAGCCGTGTGTTGTCGTACCTCTTCCGCCAAACTGGCCAACAGTTTCCCGCGGTCGGCACCTTCCACCATCGTGCAACCATAGGATTCCAATGCATACAGCAGGCTCTCGGCAGGGCCTTCTTCTTGCAAATTGAGGCAATTCAGCACATAGAACCGACAGGGGCGTCCTAAGTGATGATAAGAGACCATCAGGGAAATCAGGGTATCTAACACGACACGGAGGGTCTGCTCCTGGGTGTTGAGGCCGAAGAAGAGGGCATTTTCGCCCAAACCGGCTTTCAGCGGGAATCCGACCGGAGACTGTTGTACCTCGATGCTCCGTCCCATCAGGCCGATCGGGTGCCGACGCGATTTGTGGACGATGGCTTGCCGTACGGTGTCGTCGAACGGGAAACACTGCTTGCCGCTGAAGAAAAAGCGGTCTTCGACCGGGATGGAAGCACTCTTGGTGAGGATTTGGCGGAGATTTTCTTCCAGACGTTCACGATCGGCAAAATAGGCCTGGAACAGTTCCCGTTTGTCTTCATGGGCATAGAGCAACCAACCGGTCGTCAGCAAGGCGGTCTGTTTGCTGCTGTCGCGAACCAGCTTTTCCGCGTCGTTCTGGGCGCATTTGAGCAGGTAGTAGTCGGAGATGTTGTTCAGCAGTTCCGACGGAATGTTGGCATTGGCCAGGGTCTGTGTGGCGAAGAGCAGGTGTACGCCCTGACTGCGCCCCTCTTTGGCGATTTTGGTGACGATGGCGTTGATTTCGGTCTGTGTCTTGTCCATCCGGTCGCGGAACAACTCATGACATTCGTCTACGGCCAGGATGATGCGGGGCAGACGGGTTTCGGGATGAGAGGCGTTGTAATCGTGCAGCGACGATACTCCCGCATTCCGCAAACGTTCGCCGCGTTGGCGCATCGTTTCATAGAGCTCCCGCAGAATTTCCAGCGTGATCTGCGGATCCGAATTGTCCACCAGCAGGGCCCGTACCTGTTTGGCATCCCGGTAGCGGTTGAATTCGACTCCTCCCAGTTTGAAGTCGAGCAGATAGAGCTGGAGCGAATCGGGGGCGTATTGCAGCAGCGCGTTGTTGATCACGTTGTGCAGGAAGACCGATTTCCCCGAACCGGATTGTCCCAACACGAAGGCGTGGGCATGGCTGGCTTCATCGAACCGGAACCAGTTCGTGCGGCCATTGTTCTCGCCGACGGCCACTTTGAATTCTTCGGCAGCATCGGCGTAGGGTGCTTGGTAGAGCGATTCCATCGGTTGTTCGATGATACGGGTCTGTTCCTCTTTCTGGGCTTCGGTATTGAGATAGGCAAAGCAGGCTTCCCTCAGCAAGGACGTAGAGGCCAACGGCAGATAATGATTGGTTCCTTCCTGCGACTGTCTGGTTCGCAGACTGATACGGCGGAACGAATCGGTATTCGTCAGATCGGGCATGGAGCCGGAGGCGGATGGCTGTTCTTCGGTCTTTTCCCGCATGACCACGAAGAAAATCCCGCCGTTGTGTCCATGTACGCAGAGCGGTATCATCTGTTGGATGATCTGCGGAGAGAGGTTGTGCGGATAGTCGAGCAGCACGATCACTTCGTACGGGAATAGAATCGTATGGTTCTCTTCGTTGTAACGGAGCAGGTTGCTGCACTGTTTCGAAACGGTGACCATTCGATCCTGCAACTCTTCGAGCCGTTTGCGGAGATCCTGCTCTTTGACAAGCGGATTGTTGTGATAGAGTTGGGCATCCAGATTGATCGTGAACAGCGAGGCCTGATTCGTAACATTCAGGTCGATGAACGTGAATTTCAACTTTTTGGCCGGAAAGGCACAGATCATATGCAGTAACAGGTTGTTCAGGGTGTCGAGGGCCTGTGGCTGTTCCTCCTTGGCGTATTCGATCAGAAAGTTGAAGCGTTCATTGTCGGTCGGTTTCTGCCAGTCGATCCATTTGGTGATCTTAATGGATCCTTCTATCGTTTCGATCTGTCGGTATCCGATCGGGAGAACCGGCATGATGGTGCGTCCGGCTGCACGGACGGCTATCTGTCGGCAGGCTTCCCGGGCTGTCTTTTCCGAAAATTCCGGATTATCCCATACGGGCATTAACGCCGGATCCTGAATGGCATTAAAGTCGGCTTTCCATTGTGCAAAAGTTTCACGATAGTTTTTTTGAGCCTCCTTCCATTGGGTCGTATATCTTTCGCGTTGATCGATAAGTTTTTGGAGAGCGCGTTGTTGAAGGGCGCGGAAATCGTCGAGCTCTTTATCCTTTTGCTGGATGGTCGCACTCAACAGTTTTTCCTGATCGCTCATCTGCCGGTTGATCCACGATTCCCAGGCGTCCCGTTCCAGGTAGATGTTCAGAAACGGTTTTTGGGTCAAAGCCTGTTTGACGAGAGGATAATCTTTGGCATGCGGAACTTTTATTAAAAGTTCTTTTAACTGTTTGTCCGTAAGTCGGAGTCGGCCATCGGTGTCTTGGCGAACCAAGTCGGTCGAAAGAGTCTTTAAATTTTCCCGTAACTCGATTAAATGGTTGAGCTTTGGAGTGATCGCCTTGGTTTCGTTCAGTATTTGCTGACACTTGTTTTGGATCCGTTTGCATTCGCTGGTTATCTGGTTGAAAGCGTCCGTCAGGTCTTTCAGTTGCTTCTCGGCGGCCTCTAAAGCCACACGTTGACGATCGCATTTCGACAAAGCCGTATGTAGTTTCATCGCTTCGGCCATCAACCGTTCGCGATCTTTTGAGGCGAACAGTTTCCCGTAGAAATTGACTAACTTACGTTCGAAGCCGGTAATTTTCTCCTGGATGTCGAACCACGTTTTTCGCTTATCTCCTTTCCCTTGGGTGACCACTTCGATACGTTTCCCATACCAGCGATGTTTTTTCTGGAAACGCTCCATCTCCTGATTGAACGTTTTCAAAAATTGCGCTCGTTGGTCATCGTATTTGTTCAGTGAACTCTGGATGTGGTCGATTTTTTCGGATACCCGCTCTTTTTGCTGCAATTTCTTTTCGCACTCGGCTTGCAACGACTCCGAAAGGGAAGCAGACCTCTTGGCATTGTTGAACTTTTCGTCCATTTCTTTCCGCAGAGCTTCGCATTCGTCAACCACGCTTCGTTGAGCCTGGACTCGCAGGGCCTCGTAGGCCTCCTCGACGGATTTGGCGTAGGCGGAGAAAAAAGCCTGATAGGCGGGCTTCAAGTGGGTGTATTGGAAGGTGTATGTTTCGATTTCAGCGAGCTTTTCCCGTTCTTTGGTGTGGATCAGCTTTTGGAACTCCTGCTCCGATTGATTGAGTTTGGAGATCGTTTCGCGGTGTTTTTTTTGATCCACCAGATAGGTCTGCATGAGGTCGGTCGGACGAGCAAAAAACGCACGCATTTCTTCTGAGGAAAGAGGAGGTTCCGGAAGCGGACTTTGGGAGAGTGACATTACAAGATTCGGTTTTGAATATGAACTTCGAATTGGATAAAAATATCCATTTATTTACAATATTACAATACGTATGGGCGGAAGGGGATGCGTGTGGAATGACTTTGCCTTGATCGACAAAAAGTTGCAATATGATTTCGGGACGGGTTGGTCGAAAAAACCCCTCGGGAAAATATTGCGGAAAGAGGATAAGAAACGGAGAAATGGGTCGACGAGGCTGTCGGAAGAAGCTGCAAGGGGGATCCGTTTCCGACTTCTGTCGGATGACTGCCGATTGTTTACAGACAGGGTGGGGGCTTCGTCGTGAAATGATCTTCGGAAAGTGTCGATGGAAAGGGAAAAGAGGCTCTCTGCGAGAGGTGATTGACTGAGAATGGTCCGAGGATCAGGGGGGAAAAGGGGCTGTATTTCGTGAGGAGTTTGGGATGAAACGGAGAACCGTATGCCGGTTTGTTTCGGCCTGAGGTGGCTCTGCTTTCTGCGGTTGGGCTCCGGTTGGTTCGGCCCGGTTTTGTCCGTTCTACCCTCGTTATATTCGGTTAGACTCTTTGCGTCGGGAAATGGCCTGTTCAGGCTCGAAACAAGGAGTCGAACTTGGGAAAGAATGTCGTGCTATACCTTCGATAATCCGCCTCTATTCCACATACAAAACCAATCCCTTGAGGTATTCGCCCTCGGGGTGGTAGATGTTGACCGGATGGTCGGCCGGCTGGGTCAATTGGTGCAGAATGCGGACATTGCGGCCGGCGATGGCGGCACCCGAAAAAACCGCCATGCGGAATTGTTCGCGGCTGACCGCCTGCGAGCAACTGAACGTGAAAAGAATGCCTCCGGGGCGGATCTGTTGCATGGCACGGGCGTTGAGACGCTTGTAACCCTGGAGTGCATTGTTCAGCGCCTTGTGATGTTTGGCAAAGGCCGGAGGGTCGAGAATGATCAGATCGTAACGAGAGTCGATTCCCCGCAGAAAATCGAACACATCGGCCGTAATGGCTCGGTGGGGAACGTCGGGTCCGAAATTCAGTTCGGCATTGCGGGCCGCCAGGCGCGTGGCCGTTTCCGAACTGTCGACCGAATCGACCGAAAGCGCTCCGCCTTGCAGGGCATAAATGGAAAATCCGCCCGTATAGGAAAAGGTGTTCAGCACGGTTCGGCCCTGGGCGTAGTGGCCGACTAAAGCACGATTGTCGCGTTGGTCGATGAAAAATCCGGTTTTTTGCCCCTCTTCCCAACTGACCAGAAAACGGTTGCCATTTTCGAGTACCGGGGTTTCCTGGGCTGTTCCCCACAGGTATTGATCCCGGGCGTCGAGGCCGGCTTTGAAAGGAACCGTCCCGCTGCTTTTGTCGTAAATGGCCTGGAGTTGGTTGCCGTATAAAGTTCGAAGGGCCTCGCATATCATGTCGCGTGAACGGTACATGCCGACACTGTGGCATTGCAGAACCGCGGTCGACCCGTAGATGTCGATGACCAGACCCGGTAGCAGGTCGCCTTCTCCATGCACCAGACGATAACAGTCGGTTCGGGGATTGTCGATCAGACCTAAGGTGCGGCGCAGTTCATAGGCTTTTTGCAGACGATTCATCCACCACTTCCGGTCGATGACTTCCTCCGACTGAAAGGTAAGCACCCGCAAGGTGATCGAACCGATCTGGTAATGCCCCCGGGCGATGAAGTCGCCCTCGGCGGTCAGCACGTCGACGAGATCTCCTTCGGCCGGATCGCCTTCGATGCGATAAATGGCTCCGGAAAATATCCAGGGGTGGCGGCGAAGCAGGGATTCCTGTTTTCCGCGTTTGAGAATCAGTCGTTTTGGCATGGTCGTATGGGAATTGAAAAATCTGATGCAGCAGAAGGTTATCGGGTAAGTTTGAGGTAAATTTCTCGGCTGATCCAGGCATCGGTGGCCGCATAGAGTTGTTGGGCCGGAGTCAGACTGGATGCTTCCCAATTGCTGAGACGTTGGGCTTTGGAGATTTTGACGCCTAAGGTGATGGCGGCCATTTTACGTACACTCAATTCGGCAATTCCGTAACGGCCCACGATGCTTTGCAGGTCGATGAAACCGCGGGGCGTGAATTGACGCAATTGTTGCAGGCCCCGGATATCGTCTCGAATGGCCGCACCGATTTTGATCGTGGTGCGTGATTCCATCAAGCGCAGAATGGGTCGTTCCAGGGCGATTTTGTTGAGTCGGAACAGAAAGGCCTTCTCTCCGGAGGCGAGTTGAAGCAAAGAAACCTTGTTGGAAACCCCTTTGGTAAAGGAGGGTCGGGTTTCGGTATCGAATCCGATGAGAGTTTGACGGCTCAGGTAGTCGCAGGCTTCGATAATGGCCTCGGGGGTATCCACGACCATGATCGGACCCTTGAAGGCTCCGGCAGGCAGGGCGTTGACCTCTTCGTTGCTGATATTTTCACGGTACGTTGGCTCCATGACGGCCCAAAGTTACCGATTAATCCGCAGTTTTCCGTCTTTTTGTTCCGATATTTTGCCGCTTTCGAGCAGGAGCGTGATGCGCGAAAGGACTACATCGATCTCTCCGCATATCTCCGCAGTCAGGGTTTTCAGATCGGTCGGTCGGGCTTCGAGTTGTTTCAGTATGAGGACGTCGAGAGCCTGATGCGGGGAAACGGGATGCGTATGGCGCTCTTTACGCCGCTGCCGGCAAATATCGCACAACCCGCAATCGTCCGGATTTTCTTCGCCGAAATAGCGTTGAATGAAGACACTGCGGCAGCCGGTCTGGTTTTCTCCGTATTGCAACATCTGCTCCAAACGTTTGCGGGCACTCTCTTTGCGCAGGGTGTAACTTTCGGGAGAAATGCGCAGGTCGGCGGTGGGTAAACGTTCTTCGGAGAGTATCAGCATCGGACTGCGGTTACCCGGAATGTATTTGATCAGGTGCAGTTGCCATAGCTTCTGGAGTAATTCCCGGACATGTTCGGTGGTGTATCCGGACAGATGGGCCAGCTCGTTTTCGTCAATGGGCCGAAAGTCGCTGAACAGTCCGCTGTATTGACGCAACAGGACGGTTATCAGGTGATCGAGCTCTTTGCGTTCGACCCGGATGCGGTAGAGTTCGTCGCGATGCACGATGAACCGGACCCGGGGCGGATTGTCTACTTCGTCGGTAAAGATCAGGTAGCCGTTTTGTTGCAGGATTTTCAGGGCATTGATCAGGGTGGGGGTGAAAACCTTCAGACGGGCGCTCAGATCGTACAGGTTGATGCTCCAGGCCTGTCCCTTACCGTCGCCGATGGCAATTTGCAGGTAGTTGAAAATGCCTTCGTAGAGACGTCGGATGGTCTCGACAGGAGGAAACTCCAGCGAAAGTCGTTGTTCGCACCGGGAGGCATCCTCCTGGGAAAGCAGCAGAACGGCATAGGAGCGTGTTCCGTCACGTCCGGCCCGTCCGGCTTCCTGATAGTAGCTTTCCAGCGAATCGCAGGGATCGTAATGTACGACCGTTCGTACGTCGGGTTTGTCGATCCCCATGCCGAATGCATTGGTGGCTACCATGATGCGGGTCTGACCTCGGGTCCACTGTTCTTGTTTGAGGGTGCGGGTACGAAAGTCCATCCCTCCGTGGTAACTGTCGGCCGAGATTTTGTTTTCGCGCAGGAAATCGGCGAGCGTATCGGTTTTTTCGCGGGTGCGGACATAGACGATACCCGAACCGGGAACATTGTTTAAGATGCGTAACAGATGTTCGCGTTTGTCTTCGGTATGGCGAACCAGGTAGCAGAGGTTGTACCGGGCGAAACTCATCCGCAATAAATGGGGGGCATGGAACTCCAGTCGGGACATGATATCCCGACATACCTCCGGAGTGGCCGAGGCGGTCAGGGCCAGAATCGGCACTTCGGGATGAATTTCCCGCAATCGGGCGATATTCAGGTAGGAAGGCCGAAAATCGTATCCCCATTGGGAAATGCAGTGAGCTTCGTCGACCGTCAGCAGCGAAACGCGCATGCGGGCAAAGCGTATGCGGAAAAGTTCGCTGTCGATGCGTTCGGGTGAAAGATAGAGAAACTTGACGTCTCCGTAAATGCAGTTATCCAGAATACGGTCGATATCTCGTCGGGAGAGCCCGCTGTGGAGGGCTTCGGCCAGGATGTGGCGGCGGCGTAGCTGGTCGACCTGGTCTTTCATGAGCGAAACCAGCGGGGTGACTACGATGCAGACTCCCTCGACCGCTAAGGCCGGCACTTGAAAGACGATGGATTTCCCGCCTCCGGTGGGCATGAGTACCAGGGTGTCTTGTCCGGCACCCACCGACTCGATGGCCTGGCGTTGCAGGGGCCGGAACGAATCGTAACCCCAATAGCGGCGGAGTATGGCAAGGTAGTCGACGCTCATGCGATAACCGATAGTTGGAAACTTCTTCAAAGGTACGGCAATTTCCCCGGAAACCCTCTGGTCTGCCTGTCGAATTTTACGCTGGGGGGATTGTTTGGGTGACTTTATGAATCGAAGGAGCGGAAATCCGAAGGAATTTTTTATCTTTACTGACCTGTTTTTAGTTTCAAAAGGTATGACTCGAATCATTTTAGGGTGTTTACTCGCCGGTTTATGCGTATGTTGCGGAGAAACGGTTCCGCGTATGGATCTTCAATCGTCCAGCCATGATTTGGTATTCGAAACTTTGGCCGATCGTTGGGATGAGGCTGTTCCTTTGGGAAACGGGGAAGTCGGTGTGCTGGTCTGGCAACGGGACAGTGCGTTGCGTTTTTCCCTCGACCGGGTCGATTTGTGGGATTTGAGACCCATGCCCAATTTTGTGGGACAGAAAAATGTCTATCAATGGATCCGGAAACAGTGGGACCATCATACGTATGACAGCGTTCAACGGGCTTTCGACGACCCGTATAACCTATATCCGGCTCCCAGTAAGATCCCGGCCGGAGCGCTCGAATTCGATGTGTCGGATTGGGGCGCGGTCGATTCGGTGCGTTTGTTGCTGAAGAATGCGTTGTGCAAAGTGTGGTGGAAGGACGGGAAGACGCTGGAAACGTTTGTGCATGCCTCCGAACCGTACGGGTGGTTCCGCATTCGAGGGGTGGATACGCTCTCTGCGCAATTGATGCCTCCGGCTTACCGGCCGGAAGACGGAAATACCGATGACGGAATTTCCCATTCGGGTTTGGAACTCAAAACGCTGGGTTATGAACAGGGTACGGTCGATACGCAGGGCAGAACCATTATCTACCGACAGGAAGGTTGGCAGGGATTCCGTTATGCGATCGCGGTGAGTTGGAAATCGGTTGAGGACGGTGTGGAAGGACTCTGGAGCGTGATGTCCAATTATCGGGGAGGCGATGTGGATTCGATCGCCCGCCGGGTGGAGGATCGGCTGCAACGGGAAGGTTTCGATCGGGCGGCCGGCATTCATCAGAGGTGGTGGGATTCCTTCTGGGCCTGTTCGTCGATACAGCTGCCCGATACCTTGCTGGAAAAACAGTGGTACCTGGAACAATATAAATTCGGGTCGACGGCTCGGGCCGATCTGCCTCCGATCTCGTTGCAGGCGATCTGGACTGCCGATAACGGCAAGCTGCCGCCCTGGAAAGGCGATTTTCACCACGACCTGAATACCCAGTTGAGTTATTGGCCTGCCTACAGCGGAAACCACCTGGCCGAAGAGGCTGGCTTTACCGATTGGTTGTGGCTCCATAAAGAGGTTTTCGAACGATATGCCCGGGATTTTTTCGGAGCGGAAGGTCTGAATGTGCCGGGTGTGACCACGCTGGATGGTGAACCTATGGGCGGTTGGATTCAGTATTCGGGTTCTCCTACGGTAGGGGCCTGGTTGTCCCAGCATTTTTATTGGCGGTGGCGGTACACCCGTGATCGTGATTTCCTGGCGCAGCGGGCGTATCCCTGGTTGGCGGAAACGTGTCTGTTCCTCGAGCAGGTTTCCGAAGTGGGCGAGGATGGCATTCGTCGGTTACCGTTGAGTTCCTCTCCCGAAATATTCGACAATCGCCGGGAAGCCTGGTTCCCGACCATGACCAATTATGACCTGGGACTGGTCCGTTTCGCCTATGCCAAGGCGGCCGAGTTGGCTCGGGAGTTGGGGCGTGAGGAGGAAGCGATGCGCTGGGATAGCTTGGAATCGCAGTGGGGCGATTATGCCGTGGATGAAAACGGACTGATGTTTGCGGCCACGAAACCTTATGACGAGTCGCACCGCCATTTTTCTCATCAGATGGCTTTTCATCCGTTGGGATTGCTCGACGTCTCGCAGAGCGACAGCATCCGGAATTTGTTGGAAACTACGGTCAATACGCTGGAGAGAGTGGGACCTTCTCTCTGGACGGGGTATTCATACAGTTGGATGGGAGGAGTGTGTGCCCGGCTGAAAGACGGAGATCGGGCCGCCCGGTATTTGCGGGACTTTGCTCAATGTTTTTGCCTGAAAAATAGCTTTCATGTCAACGGAGATCAATCCCGTAGCGGCAAGTCTGATCTGACCTATCGCCCGTTCACCCTGGAGGGGAATATGGCTTTTGCGGCCTCCTTGCAGGAAATGCTCTTGCAGAGTCATAGTGGCGTGGTAGAGATTTTTCCGGCTGTGCCGACAGCGTGGAAAGATGTCTCATTTCATACGTTGCGGGCCGAAGGCGCCTTTTTGATTTCGGCCCGGATGCAGCAGGGGCAAGTGGTGAATGTGGAGATTACTTCGATTACGGGAGGTCTGCTGCG
Organism: uncultured Alistipes sp.; assembly: GCA_944326855.1. Lineage (GTDB taxonomy): Bacteria > Bacteroidota > Bacteroidia > Bacteroidales > Rikenellaceae > Alistipes_A. The sequence continues at coordinate 24,554 of CALVFO010000010.1, forward strand.
GTTGCGCAATCCGTTCGACGGACCGATGACCTTACGGGACGTTGAGGCCGGAGCCGGAGAGGTCTGGGAACTTCCTACGGAGGCGGGAGAAACGTTGACCGTATCCCTGTAGCTAAGTGGGTTGCGAGGTATGGAATGCCGGGGGCGAGAACTCCGGATATGGATACGTGTTTTTTTGCTCTGCCTCTTTCGAATTTACGTTTTATCATTGGGAATGCTTGGCGTCATGTGTTCGGAGGACTGCTGACCCGGTCGGGAAGGGTACATGCGTACCGACACCGATATCAGGACCGGTGGCAGGAATGGCGAAAGCAGGAAAAGAGGAGCCACCTGTTTGTGATAAACGGAAAATACCCCGGATGCACAAAGACATTCGGGGTATCTAACTTGGGGCCGGACGATGAATCGGAGCGCTTTAAGGTTCTTTCTTTTTGGACAGGTAGATTTTGGATTCGGTGCCGTTGAGCAGACGTTTGATGTTTTTGCGGTGGGTGAACAGCAGCAGCACCGCGATGACGCAACTGAAAACGATCAGGGTCGTGGAGCGTTCGCCGAACAGCCCGATGACGAAAATCGGGAAGGCAACTCCGGCACTCATCGAGCCGAGCGACACATAATGTGTCGTGGCCAGAATGATGATAAACACCAGCAGACACAGCAACACGGCGGAAGGATAGACGCCCAGGGTGGCTCCGGCCAGGGTGGCTACGCCTTTCCCGCCTTTGAAACCGGCGAAAATCGGCAGGATGTGACCGATGACGGCGGCGGCTACCAGTGCGACTTTGAGGTTGAACATGGCATCAGAACCGGCCTCGTAACCGGACAGATGGGAGAGCATGACCGCAGCGAATCCTTTGAATACGTCCAGCAGAAACACCGGCAGTGCGGCCCGTCGCCCCAAAACGCGCAGGGTATTGGTAGCTCCGGCGTTGTGACTGCCGTATTCGCGGACGTCGATGCCGTAAAAATGTCTTCCGATCCATACGGCGCTGGGAATCGATCCGAGCAGGTAGGCGATAACCAGCAGAAAAAGATTAAGTACCATAATTGATCAACTTGCAGACTGTCGGATAGAACGAATCGTTCGGATTTCAAAAGGTACGAGGACTGTTGATATCCTCCGACAGGCCTATTTCTGAAACAAAGGTAACGAAAAACGGGCTCTTTGAGGCCTGCGAAGCGGAAGTTTCCCGGAAAATACGCATTTTTGCAGAAGAAATACCGAACGTCCGATTTCCGTAACCCGTTATTCGACTTGATGATGGCTTGTTGCCGGACGAAGATGCGGCCGGAATGATTTTGGGGACAGCAGGCTGTGGAATTTCCCGGAAAGGTCGTTTTACGGAGTATTGGGCTCAAAGTGCCGTTTGCGGTACGATATACTTCGGGGTGGGTGACGTGCGAGTACTCCGAAAAGACGGATACCCTGTGACAACTAGAAAATAGCACCTGGCGGGTCGGACACAAGACCGGAATGTAAGATAAAAGAAATCGAGGGATGAAAACAGCTGTTGTAGAAAGACTCAGAAGTCGAATTAATTTCCGCACTTGGTTATTGTTGGGGACCGGCAGTCTGATTATGTCGGCCGGATTCGTGTTGTTTATGAATCCCTATCAGGTGGTACCGGGAGGTGTTTATGGGTTAGGGATCGTCTTGCATGCGATTTTCCCGAAAATTCAGGTCGGTACCTATGGCCTGATGTTCGATATCCCCTTGCTGTTGATCGGTCTGAAGGTTTTCGGTCGCCGGTTTGGCATGAAAACGATCATTTCGGCCCTGATGATCCCCTTGATGATGAATACCATGACCTGGTTGATCGGAAGTACTCCCGCTACGATTTTCGGAGGACATATGGACCTGACCAACGATATGTTTCTGGTGTGTGTATTCGGGGGGGTACTCATCGGTACGGGACTGGGACTGATCATTAAAACCCATGCTACCTCGGGCGGTACCGATATCGTCGCGATGTTGTTGAGCCGATATGCCCGTATTCCGTTTTCGCGGGGGGTGCTGCTGGTCGATTCGATGGTGGTGCTATTCGGGATGGTCGTTTTGGAGAATTGGCGTTTGCCGCTTTACTCGCTGGTGACTATCTTTGTCACCACGCGCATGATCGATTTTATCGTCGATGGAGCCAGCTACGATAAATTGTTGTTTATCATCACAAACCGTCAGGAGGAGATCAAACGCTTTATCCTGGATAATATGAGTCGGGGAGGCACGTTCGTCAAATCCACGGGCATGTATACGGGACAGACCCGGGATATGATTTTTCTGGTGGTGAGCCGCAGCGAGGTTTCGTTGGTCAAATCCAAAATCAAGGAGATCGATCCGGCTGCGTTTGTCGTGGTGGTCAATGCGCACGAAACCTTCGGCGACGGGTTCAAACCCTTCCCCGAGACCAATTTGTAATTTGAAGAGGGCGGAACGGGCTGTCCGTTTCATCCGTGGGGCCCGATGGGCTTGGTGTACTTAAAATTATGGTTCATGTCTAATCCATCCGTATCGTTTACCTCGTTGCGTCCCCTGACCGGAGACGGGCGAAAACTCTATATCGAAACTTATGGCTGCCAGATGAATGTCAATGACAGCGAAGTGGTGCTTTCCATCCTGCAGGACGAAGGTTTCCGCTATACCGAACGTATCGACGAGGCCGATGTCATTTTGGTGAATACCTGTTCGATTCGCGACAATGCCGAACAACGCATCTGGGGACGTTTGCGGGAATTTGTCCCGCTCAAACGCCGGAACAAACAGTTGCTGGTGGGGGTGATCGGCTGTATGGCCGAACGTCTCAAGGAACGCCTGCTGGAACAAGAAGGACTGGTCGATCTGGTGGCGGGTCCCGATGCCTACCGGGATTTGCCCCGTTTGTTGCGGCAGGCCGAAGGCGGTGAACGGGCTGTCAATGTATTGTTGTCGCGGGAGGAAACCTATGCCGAGATTGCTCCTGTGCGGCTCGATAAGAACGGAGTCAGTGCCTTTATCTCCATCATGCGGGGCTGCAATAACATGTGTTCTTATTGTGTGGTGCCGTATACCCGGGGCGGAGAGCGCAGCCGTGATCCGCAAACCATTCTGGATGAGGCCCGGCGCCTGTTCGAGGGCGGATACCGCGAGGTGACGCTCCTGGGGCAGAACGTCAATTCGTATTGTTGGAAAACGGACGGGGAAGAGACGAATTTTGCCGCTTTGTTGGCTGCGGTAGCCGGGATCAGCCCGTTGTTGAGGGTTCGTTTTTCGACCTCTCATCCCAAGGATCTGAGTGATGAGGTCCTGCATACCATGGCCCGTTTCCCCAATTTGTGTCGGGCCATTCACCTGCCCGCTCAGTCGGGCAGTACGCGCATGCTGGAACTGATGAACCGTAAATATACCCGGGAATGGTATCTGGATCGCATTGCGGCCATCCGGCGCATTTTGCCCGATTGCGCCATATCGACCGACCTGATTGCCGGTTTCTGTACCGAAACCGAAGAGGATCATGCCCAAACCCTCTCGCTGATGAAGGAGGTGGGTTATGCTTCGGCCTTCATGTTCAAGTATTCGGAACGTCCCAATACCCGGGCGGCCCGCCATATGCAGGACGATGTGCCCGATGAGGTGAAAACGGCTCGGCTGACGCAAATTATCGACTTGCAGAACGAACTTTCGTTGCGCAGCAATCGTCAGGATGTGGGGAAGGTGTTTGAGGTTTTGGTCGAAGGGACTTCCAAACGCCGTGATGATCAACTATTCGGACGTACCTCTCAGAATAAGGTGGTGGTCTTCGATCGCGGGGAGGTTTCGGTCGGGGATTATGTGAAAGTGCGGGTAACCGATTGTTCCTCGGCTACACTCCGGGGAGAGATATGCACGGAGTAGGGGCGTTATTTCTATCGATCTTCGCGAAACGTGGCAAAGAGCAGAGCGTGCACGGGGTGTGCGGAACCTGGAGCGAGCGGGGGTTGGATCCGTTACTCTTTCGGAACAGGACCGGAATGCTACGGTCGCAGCAGGCAGCAGAACGATGATTACCGATTTCAGATTGAAAGTATTTAAAACCGTGGCCGATCGCCTGAGTTTTACGCGGGCGGCCCGGGAGTTGTTTATCTCTCAGCCCGCGGTGACCAAACAGATCGGAGAGCTGGAAAAACAGCTGGGAACGAATCTGTTTTTACGCCAGGGCAACCGGATATCCCTGACTCCTCAGGGAGAACATCTTCTGGAGTATGCCAATCGTATTTTGAATCTGTACGGAGAATTGGAAGATGCCTTTGCCGACCGTACGGCTCCTCCTGAAGGGGAGATACGTTTGGGTGCCAGTACGACGATTGCACAATATGTGCTGCCGGGATTGTTGGCCCGATTCCGGAAACGGTATCCGGGAATCAGCCTGCAGGTGGAAAATGGCAATACTCAGCAAATTGAACAGGCCGTTCAGGAGGCCCGGATCGATTTCGGGATGATTGAGGGGATGGCCTCGATGACGACGCTTCATTATGAGCCCTTCATGCTGGATGAGTTGGTGTTAGTGACCGCTACCTCCAACACGTCTTTCCGCCGGGACGAGATCCGGTCGGCGGAATTGCCCGAATTGCCGTTGGTGATTCGGGAAAACGGATCGGGAACCCTGGATGTGGTTGAAAAGGCACTTTCCACCCGAGGACTTAGCCTGAAAAAATTGCGGATCGACATGCAGTTGGGAAGCACCGAAAGTATCAAACGTTATTTGCTCTCCTCCGGTAGTTTTGCGTTTTTGAGCGTACATTCCATTTTGGATGAGTTGACTCGGGGCCAGTTGCGTGTGGTCGAGATCAGCGATTTGCGGGTCGAGCGTCGTTTGCATTTCGTGTCGATGCACGGGCGTACGGGGCGTTTGTGCGAGTTGTTCAAACAGTTCTGCCTGGCGCAATCGAATTATTGATGCGGAAGTTCCGTACGGAGAGAGGATGCCGCATGGCTGCTCGGATTCGACGGAGAAGGAACCGAATGCTGTTTTTATGGATCGCAATCCGTGGAAGGCTCGGCGGGTTTGTTAGACGGGAAGAGGAATACTTCCGGAACCGTTGCCGGTATGTCAAGTGGTCGGCAAGGCAAAAGAACAGGAATCGAGGGGTGGAGAGCCGTCGGATGACGATCCTGCCATTCATGAAAAATCCGGACCGTAAGGGCCCGGATTCTCCAAAAAAAAGCCGCCTGTGAGGGCGGCTTGTCATTTATTTAACTGTTTTAACCACTTTTTCGAAAGCTTTGGGATGATTCATCGCCAGGTCGGCAAGCACCTTGCGGTTGAGTGCGATTCCTTTGGCGTTGACTTTACCCATAAATTCCGAATAGGTCATTCCGTAAGTGCGGGCAGCAGCGTTGATACGCTGAATCCACAGGCTGCGGAACTGACGTTTTTTGTTCTTACGGTCGCGGTAAGCGTAGGTAAGACCTTTTTCGACGGTGTTTTTGGCAACCGTCCATACATTTCCCCTTGAACCAAAGTTACCTTTGGCAAGCTTCAAAACTTTTTTTCTTCTGGCTCTCGATGCGACAGCATTGACTGACCTTGGCATAATATGAAAGTTTTACGAGTGGTCGGCGGCGAGGTTCTCCCCCGCTCTTCGGGGCACAAACACTCTTAGTTTAACGAATGACGGCGAAATAAAAATTATTTCACCAGAAGCTGTTTTACGCCGGCTTCATCGGCAGGTGAAACCAGACCCGAATAGGTCAGATTCCGTTTTTGTTTGGTGGTTTTCTTTGTCAGGATGTGACTTTTGAAAGCATGCTTTCTTTTGATCTTTCCTGTTCCGGTGAAAGTAAAACGTTTCTTTGCGCCGGAGTTGGTTTTCATTTTCGGCATTTCGAATGTGGTTTTAAATAGTTAAACAGCGCACAAAGGTAGAAAAAACTTTCTGAATAATCAAGTTCGTGTCATTTTCCCGAAATTAGGCCGATTTTTTTATCGCTTTGCGGAATGGGCCGGTAAATCGGGCGGGGATTTCCCTCTTCGAAGAACATCCGGCACCCGTAACGGAGTCCGGTCCGGGTATGTCGGACCGAACCGGGTGGAGCTTGTGAAGGGGCCTTGTGGAAACACACTTTTCCCCTGTGTAGCTTGAGATTCGAACCGGAGAACCTGCTGGAAGATCATCGGATCGTTGTTTGCAGCGTACTTTCCGATTCTGCTTATCGGAACCTGCTTGGCGAAGAGCCCTTCCCGGTAGATGGAGGATCGGGATAGAGGAGCCGGGATAGGGTGGCTCCGGCTCCTGGATCTTTCGGTTTATGGTTGGGACGGGCCGCCTCCCAGAATCAGTTCCACCGGACCGATCAGACCGGCTTCGGGGTCTCCTTTGTAGGGGGTCGGAATCGTCTGGTAGTGGTTGGCCAGGGTGCTGTATACCAATACTTCGATTTGATTTTCGCCCGGATGCAGCAGGGAGGTGATTTCGGCCTGGAACGGCGAGTAGATATAGGTGCCGGCATCCCGTCCGTTGACCTTAATCTCACACGTGGCCGATACGCTGCCCAGGTCGAGACGTACGCCCTGTGCGATCTGCTCGGCTGTCAGCGAAACCTCCTTGCGGTAGTACATGCCACCCGAATAATAACGCAGAGCGCCTACTTTCGACCAGTCTCCGGCTTCCATCCATCCGGTGCCGCAATGCAGTTGGATCGGAGCCCGGAATACCGCAGCTCCGTCAGCTCCGTCTTCAGGCAGGATTTGCAGCGCAACGACACTCACGTGCGAAACTTTGTTCGGCAGGGTGATTTCATAGCAACCCGGTTCAGTTTGTCGGATTTGTCGTTTGGCATCGATCGGCACGCCGTTCACCCAGGCTTTTTCCAGTTGTCCGGCCAAGTCAAGGGTCAGGGATTCGAGTCCGGGAGCCGTCTCGAACCGATAGGCTGTCCGTTCGCTGCCGCCCCGAACCCCATAAGGGAGATGGGATGAACGGAACCACTTCATGGCGATGATATCGGAATAGGGGGTGATCTCCTGGAGGCTGCTGTCGGCGGCGGGTAACAGCACGACCGAACTGCGCGGACGGGGATCGAGGTAGATGTGTTGAGCCATTTTCAACGGCAGGGTCGAGGTGGAGTCGAATACCGCGATCAGATCGTGCCACCCTTTTCTGAGCTCTATGTTCGGGCTCTCAACCGATTCACGGTCAATCAGAATGCGTTCGGGAGAGACTCCCTCTACGCTCAGGTGATAGACTCCGTGTTCGGGGGCCAGAACCTGGGTGCGGAAGATCATGCGGGTTCCCCGATCCAGAATCAGAAAATGATTGTCGACACGACCTTTCAGGCCGTGATAGCCTTGTGAACCGGGTTGCCCTTCCACGCCGTACTGCCAGGAAAATTCATAGGGCTGCCAATCGTTGCGGGCTCCGTCAAGGACTTGGGCTACCAGTTGGTCGGTACTCAGTTCCGAAGAGTCGGCCAGCATTTCCATCTTTTCCCCGAAACCGTAGGTGCCCTGACGCCAGGTACTGTCGTTGAATTCGGGTTTCATCCAGGTTTTGGGCAAGCCTCTGAGCGGTGCATAACGGACGCTGCGAGCTTCGATTCCGATCATTCCGGCACTGGCCGGCAGGCGAAAATCTCCCCAGGTGTTATCCAGCGTGGGTTTGGCCTCCACTTCCCATTCGCCTTCGACCGGTACGCGGGTTTCGGGTACGATGGTGACCGTATCCGTAGTCGCGAAGGTCGGTTCGCCCGGAGAAAAGACAATGAGCGAAGAACGATTTTCGGGGGCCTGCAATCGGAGGTATGTGCCGTTCGAGGTTACCCGGGTAACCTCTTGAGCGTGAAATGTGCCGGTTGTGGCATTCCATAACTCGACTTTACCTTTGGCCCGGAAAAAGCATTCGGTGCCGGGCTTGACGTTCATGACCATGTAAACGTCCTGATCCTTGATGCGTCGGTGCAGGACTTTGCCTCCTTTGTCTCCGGGATTGAAGTCGGGAATTACGCAACGTTTGAGCAAAGCAATCAATCCGCGGGACGAGCCGATATAGTATCCTTTTCCCCCCATGGGATTGCTTTGGGCCTTGGCGGCCACATCGGCGGTTTGATCGGCGGTGATGCCGAAGATTTCACGTATGATCCCGTTGACTTCCGGGTCATTGCTGCCGATCCGATTGCTGGCCTCAGGCAGTTCTCCGATGCCGATGACGATCCCTCCGGCCCGATAAAAGTTACGGATTTTTTGCAAGGCGTCGAAGCTGATAGCTTTTATGTTATTCAGTATCAGTACCCGATAATGTTCCCGGCCTATGGTGAGTTGCTGGTCGTGAATGTTGGCTTCGAGTAATGAACGGGTGTCGGTAAAGTCATAGTCCAGGCCGTTATCACTCATCAATTGGGCGTAGGAAAAGTCGTAATTGCCGGTTTGTGTCGGGAAAAAGGCTTGCAGGGTTTCGGTGGGGTAGAGCGTCAGAATGTCGCAGACATGGTCGCCCTGGCTGGTGAGATAACTGAGACGTTCGGTATATTCCAGCCACTTTTTCATGTGTTCCCAATAGGGCATGCGGAAATGGAAACAGGGAGGAGCCCATTCCCACCACCCTCCGTGGGTGGAGTAATAGAGCCCGTGCATGCAGACCAGATTGCCCCCGGCGATGATGTGGTGGTCGATCTGTTCGGTCAGCCATTCGGCCTTGCTGCCCCAGCCCATACTGTGGAACGCTTCCAGCCAGGTGCGGGGCCGATTGTACATGTGGGCGATGGAACTCGATATTTTGGTCTGCATGAAACTCGAACCACGGGCCGGAGCATCGTTGCCCGGAGCGGTGAACCACCCCGTAGCCCGGAAATAGTCGAGGTAGGCGAGGGGTTGAAGTCCGCGCCCCAGGTTGTCGCACCCATAGATCAGCCCTCGTTCGTAGTTCCAGTCGAAAACGGGTTTGAAATAACGCTCTTCGGCCAGGGTCATCACTACGTCGCAATAGTCGAGACGAACCTTGGTCGTCATCGTTCCGATCTCATAGGCCAGAGCCGGCAGATAGGGACGGATATTGTAGCCTTTGCGGGCGAGGAACTCTTCGGGCATGTCTTCCGACCAGCTCAGAATGGTCAGCGGGTAGGATAGCTCGTCCTGGAAAAAATAGTTCATGCCTCGGAGCGCTTCCGCACTCATCTTCTGTTCGAAACGACCGAAATAATTTTGAACCAGATCTTTCCCGCTGTCGGGATGAAGCAGGTAGTCCGGGCTCGTGTAGACGATATAGAGTGTTTGATCCGTTGCCGAGGGGGCTTGCCAGTCGAGGTGACGATCCTGAATGCGGTTGGTCAGATCGTTGGGGGCTCCGGGAGTCGGAGCCGCATAGGCTACGGCACAGAGGGTGTGATCGGGCAGATCGAGGCTGATCGATTCGCCACCCTTTACTTCGTGTCGGTCGATGTGCAGCTTCCCCTGATAGTCGGCGTATTTGGCGTTGCGGAACGTTTCGTCGGGATAGTAACCGTTCCCGATCCAACCGACGGTATAATCGTCCAGACCCGCACCCATATCGTGCTCGGCACAGGCTTCCGAAAACCAGTTCCAAAATTCCCACCAGGCTTCGGAAAAGACCGGCGGTTCACCCGGATCGGTGTGACCGAACATTCCGTATCCGTCCTTATGGAGGGTCGAGTCGACGGTGGGGTTACGGTGAATGTAGCTGACCGAGAAACCGTCCGTGGCGGATTTTCCCAGAACGTCCAGCAGATGGCTCATCCGGTCGCGTTTGAGAGTGTCTCCGTTGAACCACAGGAATGGAACATTGCCATATCCCTTGGGTGGGGCGGCGAAACTCGAACGCAGATCACGTCCATCGTCGAAAGAGGGGTATCCCCGGTATTGTTGTGGATTGGATGCGGTGGTATTTTGGGCTTGAACCGGGGCTTGGATGGTCAAGGCGGCCAGCAGCCCCAGTCCGATAAACAACGTATGTGTTTTTTTCATGGACAGGGTGTTTAAGGGCTTTGCGAACCAACAGTAAAGATAATAATTCTGTGGGGAGCTTCCCAGTTCAAGGCTAAAAAAAGATGTTTTCGACCGGGATGTCGTATCGTATCCAGGGTGCTTAGTGCACGAAATTCCATCAAATGCATGTTATGGATAGGATCCAGTCCGATGGAGTGAAAACTTCAGATGACGAGGAGCCTGAATAGCCGTTAGGTTTCTAATAGCAAAAATGGAGATGTCGAATAAAATCTCTAAAACTCGATATCGGGATATGGCAGGGATCTGTTTTTAAGGATCGGGGAAAGCGATTTGTCTTGGCTCTTTGGGCAGGATACACTATCCGGATATGGTGACCCGTATCATTGATTTCGTCTGAAATGGGTAATCCTCTATCTCATGGGCGTGTACTATAGATCGAATCATAGTTGGCCCTAATGCATTAAGCGCGACGTCGTTCGAGGTCCACTGTTGAATGGGCCCGATGCGGCAGGTCGATTTGTTCGTGCGATCTTCTGAAACTTATGATCGAAGCAGAAAAGGAGCAGCATGTACTCCTGTGGATGATTATGCATCCAGAGTTTATTGGCCGGACTCTAATGAAGCATTCCAAAGTACACTGCCCGATGCGGAAAGATCGGGTAGAGCCAGGGAAAGGGTCGTTTGGGTTAATGAACCGTGTGATTGTTCACTCAAAACTTCCTCTACAAAAGGTGCGAACTGTGTCCAAGAAGAGACATCCTGCATGATTTGTTGTAAATCGAAAGTGGCCGAATGGTTTTGGGTCGTTATTTCGGAGCCCAGTTCCAACGTGGCGACCGGATTGCAGATTAAAGTCTGTTTGCGGTTCATGCCTTTGAGAATCTGAACGGGATCATTCAGTCGAATTTCGATGGGAGCGGATTCTCCTTCCGGGACAACACTGAACGATTGTATGCCGTTGATCGAAGTACTGGATTCGCTGTTCCCGAAGCCGATGATGCTGAGAGTGCCGTATTCGTCTATCGGATAGTCGATGATTAACCCTTCACCTTGTTCCGATCCGGCCACTTGCGTATGCAGATAAAAGCGATCGGCTTGCAGCATGCCGTTGCCGAACTTCAAGCGGGCGGTTGCCCCGTTCCAGTCTTTCAGTTGATATTCCAGGCCTGTTGCAAGCAAACAACGATCGGTTAAATAATCGAGACATGTTTGACGCAGGGCCGTTGCGATGTCCGGGGCGTGTGCCATGACGTCATCCTGGAACGAGAGAAATGCGAAGGAAAGTTCGACATTATCGATTGTTTTGGAGCTGACTTCTGAAACGAGAAGCTCCAAAAAATCCGATACATCTTGGCTGATATATTGTTGTTCGATCGTCGAGTAGAGATCATCCGTCACGCGTTGGCGAATATACGTTTGATAAGCCGTCTGGGGGTCTTCCTGGCCTATGTAATCGAACCGGCTGATGTCGGTACGCGATACGATACGTTTGAGCTGGATCGGACAATCCAAAGGATGATCCCGGTCGATCAGGGAACTTTCTGGCGGGAGGTTCGTGACGGCCGGAATTTCTTGTACGCAAAGGTAAAACATGTTGTTGTCTTCGAAACGGGTCGATGGCAGTTTGAGATATACCTGATCCAGTCCCAAAGCGGCATCGTCCGACCGGTAGATCAGAATTTCTTCTCCATCGAACAGATCCGGCGAGGCATTGGCAACAAAAACAGCCGTATAGGATTGATCGCAGAGTAAAGTATCCCGCAGCGCCAATCGTTGGCCCCATGTCATATTTCCACCGCCCTCGGCATCGTCTCTGCGTAATGGCCATTGGGTTTCGAGCCCGATATCGGGAATATTCCGCGCTTTGAGCAAGTCCCCGTTGGCATCATAAAGCAGATAGATCAGGGAGGCAATACGTTCGTTAGCGGGCAAATCGTCGGTGTACGCACGCGTCGTACCCGAAGAAATTTCAATCCCGTAGTTGACGATATAATTGGAGGATTCGGAGGACTGTACTTCGATTTCATCCATGGAATGCGTACAGGATATCAGACCGAATAAAACGATCTGTAATCCGATGATATGTCCTATTGTTTTCATGCGATTGGGTTCGATGAGTGTGATTGTTTTATTCGGCCGGTTCCCACTCCGGACCATCTACGCCTACGACGGCACTTCCGTCGCGCATACCGGCATAGCGTACTTCGTAATAATCTTCCTGTATACCGTTAAATCGGATGGTGGTACGGGTATTGGGTTTAATGGAAATGGGGGAGGCATCATGCTGTTCGAATTTGAACGATTCGGACGTGATTCCCTCATCTGTCGGTTCGGCATATTCCACCGTAATTTTTCCGCTCAGGGTAGCAGGCAATAAGGCTAAATGGATCCAATAGGGGATGCCGGTATTCCATTCCAGTTTGTCGTACCGGAAACTTAACGCTTGCCAGGAGCTGATATCGGTAATTATTTCGTTGTCGGTCTGATCGTGTATATAAACACGAGTAGGCGTATTGATGGTGACGGTAATAGCGGTTATCGGTTTGGGAAACTGTTCGTCCAATTCTCCGAAATTGATCGATAATTGTCCCGTTATACGACGCATGGTTACATTTTCCTGCAATTCTGTTTCCGGCAACAGCCAACGGTCAATGACTGTGCGATAGAGATGCAGATCGGTCATGCGGATCAGTGTCGAATCGTGTTGTTGAGCCGTAAGTATCGGCAGATAGTCGATCTGTTTGGTGTTGTAGTCGCAATCGGAGGAGGCTCCTTCGGCATCGATAAACAGATCGCTTCCCGACAGGACGACAGAAGGATCTCCATAGGTGATTGCATGCGGTACCGATACGAAAGCAAATCGGTACCATTGTGCCAGCAGGTTGTCGAAGCGATAGGTTTCGGAGCCGGATGGTACATCGATGATTTGTTCGCAGTGTAAACTTTCGTTGTTGTTGTGTTCTCCGTTTCGGGTTACGATATAGATACGTTCCAACGACTGATCGGATTCCGATCGGGTCTCTATCGTGAAGGAGATGGGAGCCGCCTCTCCTTCATTCGGATTCGGCACGTCCTGTTTGCTGCATCCCGTAACGATGAGCGCCAATAAGAGCGTAAGAAAAGATATGTTAAACGGTTTCATGATCAATGTCGACACTATTTAGGCATAATATTTTCTTCTTCTTCCCACGAATCGTCCTTATTGAGAGATCCCGATCCACTGCTCGAGGATGGTCCTCGCCAAGCATTGGCACGACGACAGGCGATTACGTTATATTCGTTGTCACGTTGAGCAATGCCCGTTTTCCCCGAGGCCATTTTGATATAATAAGCAAAACCGGCGGTTTTTCCTTCGGGATCGGCCGATGAGGGCGTTGAGGAAAAGAAGTAGTCGTCATTTCCTTCGAAATCGACAAAAAGATCTTGTCGGGCTTCATAGATGGCCGATAATTCCTGGATCGAAGGCATATACCACATGATTTCATCGTAGTCGATGGATCCATTGCCGTTGCGATCGCGGTTTTTGTCGATGATATATCGGAACGTGATATTGTTGGGGAGAATCTGAGAGGTAACCTCTTCTCCTTCATCGGGTTGATAGGCAGGGGAAACGCCGTATTTGTCGCCATAGAGGGCAACGTTATAAATTTTACGTGTATTGGAAAGACCGTCCCATTGCCCGGAGGCGATCAGCTCATCGGTGACAAAACTCCAATAACGCTCTAAACCCCATTTGAGGTGTTTTTTCTCCAGAATGCGTTCAATATAGAGGGTATCTCTCACCTCTTGCATGGAGTGAATGTCGTACTTGATGTGGAGCACGACCATTTGTGCCGGATATTGTTTGACTTCAAAACGATACGGCTCGTCGTTGGACCCGACTTTATGATAAAGGATCGTAGCGCTGCGGATGCCGATCTCCGTGTTGTTCCCGGGAGAAGAGATATCCGGAACAAATTCGTCGGTATGGACATAAATGGTGTGGATGCCCTGCGAGCCACTCAAACGGGTTGTTGCGGTCAGATCATCGGCACCGCTTCCCAACATGCGGGGTTGGTAAACACTCGAACGCGAGAGTTCAACCCAAGGGTGCTGATCAGGATCTTCGACCCACATTTCCCAGTCTCCCGGGGCATATAGCAAGGTTCTCACGGAATTGCAATGGGCATCGAGGATGTTGGATTCGTCGTAATAGGCCGTTATTTCTGACAGGTTTTTCCAGTTGACTCGTGTATCGGTGTTGTCGATCGTCCGGATGGTGACTTCCAGATCGTAGTATTTGTTGCGTTCGATATCGTAGTTGCTGAAATTATCTTCCCCGAGATAGATGTAATAGGTCACTTCCCGCCGGATGTATTGCCCCATGGCGTAAATGCCTTTGACCGTCAGATAGGTAGCATAGTCCAATTGTGCCTGGTCGGCTAATTCCTTTTTCCAGAGTTGTGCATACAGTTGTCTTTGAGCCTGGTCTTTGTCATACAGGTCGGGCCAGTTGATGGCATAGGGATCCGTCGCTTGAGGCGGAGAGGAGAGGGACGTGTCGAGTTGGCCGCGACGATTTTCAAACAGATAGAATGAAGCATTCACGCCCTGTTTCGGATCATTGCCTTCGAAACTCAAAGTGCTTTTGTCGAAATAGCGCAAAGACATGTTTCCCGATACTTCATTATATACCCAGTCATCGGTACTGCCTCGCATGAGTAGACGGTACTTGTCGCTATTGTTGTCGGTTACGGTGCGATCGTCTTCGTTGCGGGGCATCAACCAACTCCCTTTGGGGATGTTATGCAAGACTATTTCGCTGATCTGGAATTGATCCTCGTTCGATAGGGGGGAGAATAGAACCTTCACATCGAATTTAGCCGCAATACGGTCGACGGAAATGGGAACGGCTGTCGTCCGATCGTCCGGTTTTTCGAAGAAATCCGTTGTACCGTACATGATACATTTTCCTCGGTATGCATCGGACGCATTGGTAATCGTTACATTGAGATGTTTGAGGTCGTCCCATGAATTAACTTGATTCATGGTGCTTTCCGGATCGAGCAGATTGCAAATGGCACACAAGCGGATTTGTCCGCTCGGCAAATACATGTACATTGCATTCGTTCCGCTCAAATAGCTCCATTGACGGGCAACGCATCGATTGTCGGTATCGAATGCGAAAACCAATGCCGTTTCGATACGATTGTCTCCTTCGGAAGAGCGAGTCGTCACTTCCTGGGGAGCCGAGACCGCAAAACGAATCGTGGCATTTCCTTCTCCGCCGGGTACGATTTCCTCCTCGGGAATTTGGGTACATCCTGATAGAAGGATACATAGTATTCCTCCGAACAGATAACACAGATATAGATGAATATGTTTCATACCCCGATTTTTATTCAAATTTGCGAGCTTGACGGATATAGGCATTGATTCCGTTTTTATCCTTGTAATCTTCGTTTACTTTAGAGTCGATGCTATAGGCCCAGGCATAACGCCGCGGTAGGCCGACGTACGGACACGAAGACCAGTAATATAGTCCGTATTTGATATTGACGACCGGTATTTCGGTTCCCTGAGCCTGAGTTCCGTAGTATTGCCGAATTGGCAGGACAACATGATTGAAAAAACCTTTGAGTTCATCCCATGCCGGCAAGAACCAATAGCGGCCCGTTACGATGGGGGTTCCCTCTTCGATTAGGGTCCATTCCCGGCGGGCGCGATACAAACAGGAGAGTTTGTAGTTTTCCGGGGATCCGAACTCTCCTGATTGGGCGTAGTTGTATGCATTTACGCAGTTGGCTTCTCCGTCACTGTCTTCGCTGCCGACATGTCCGAAAATATAAAGGGGTAACGTTTCATTTAAGCCCCATTCGGTATAGCTGTAATTATGTGCATCGGCACGTGCATCATCATCGAAATCGGGTTTCAGCAAGTCGTTGCGTGCGAATCCTCGATAGTCGTTGGGGTAAACTGGGTTTTTCGAGTCATTCAACGGAGCGGTGATCGCATTGTATTGATGGATAGACAAAATATCCGTAAAAGCAGAGCCTTCGGTTTCCAGGACTATTTCCGCGCTTCGAAAATCGTTTTGCAGTTGTTCAATCTTTTCCGCCATGGATAACATTTCGTTCCCCATAATGTCGTTCATGACAACATAATCGTTGAGCTGGAATTGAACGTTTGTCGGTTCGGTAAGATTCGTTGACGCCGAATAACTGGTCAACCAATCTCCATAACTTCCGTCAGGTTGTTGAATGCGGAAATACAGCCAATCGCATAGTGTCCCGTCGTCGGCTGAACGGATTGTCAATGTCCAGGGTTCCCCGCCGTCAGAAGGCATTACATTCGCGCTGAATGTATTGCCTATGCAGTCGAACATGGTTTGATCGGTAATATGTGTCTGAAAGTAGGCTGCCAACGAATAGGACGGGAAGTCTATATAATCGTCGATTTCTTTCCACGGCGTGGCTGTGAGCGTCAGTTCATGACCGGAAAGACTGGCCGGAATATCTCCTGATGTACTGTTGCTGAGAGGTTTGGTGCCGATGGCATACAGTCGATTTCCTTCCAGAGAGTAGCTGTAGGGACGTTTGTCTGCCAACTCATCGTCTGTGCCGGCCACATTGCGGACATTATAGGATTGGGAGTAAGTGGCGGTGCCAGGGTCGGTTCCTCCGATCAGGACAATTTTCAGGCTGGCATCTTCTGCGGCAGAACTGTTCAACGATTCTTCGACGGCAACCGGAATCAGGTAGGCACCGAATAATACACTGTTTTCCAACGTTTGGATCGAACCGTCGTCGCGGGGAGGTATATATAACAAATTGGCTTGTACGCCACTTTCGCTTTGGGCGTCTTGATAGGCGGAAAGATCGATCGAGGCCAATACGGAACCTTCACTGCCGTTGAGCGGATTTGTTCCGACGGCCGGTTTGGCGAGGAGATCCAACGAACTGTTCAGCGATAAGTTCGAATGGAGCTTGAGCTCGATACGTTGTACGCGGCTTTCCGGTTCTCCGCTTTGAATCAGATAGGGAATATCGGTCAGATAGCATAAAACACCTGCGACACATCGTGAGATGGAAACAGGAATTTCCTGAGCCGACGCTTCTGTTTCTGTCGTGCCGGAAAAGAGTTCGGTATGGGCCATGGCATACGCTTTGGTTGCGATGTCAGCATGGAGAGTTCCGTCTTCTCCCGTTACGGATTCGGCCAGCACGGCTTTGACCTGATCCAACGTTTGTCCGGTGACTCCGGTCAGGTGATCTGCCGGCGAGGTTTCAGTCGGGAAGCGGTAGGTGGCCGTGTTGTTGTCGACACCGACGACCAGTGCGGTGATCATATCGGAGCCATACTGTCCTAATTGTGCGTCCCGAAGCCTGAATACCAGGTCTGTGGCGTGATCTGACGGGGTCGGTTCCCAAGGTAATTGAGCGGCATAAAAACAGGTGGCCGAGGGACCGGTACCGTGGAACAGATATACATACATCTCTTCGATATGTTGCGATACTCCCGTAGAGGTCAGGGCGGAACGGGTCGTAAATCCTTGGTCGATTGAGATGCGTAATTGGGGCACCGTTTCGGGGGTAGGTTCAGGTTCGGGTTCGGGTTCATGAGTACATGCGCCCCATAGGCAACTGATGATGATGCCTACGAACAACAACCGGAAACCATATCTATTGATCATAACATGCGATGTTTAATGGCCTGACTCTTGAAGCTCAGCCGGGAAATGCACATATAATTTATATCGATTGGTTTGGGCGTATATCCCTCCTACTTCGACCAAAAATGCTTGCATCGGTTTGATTTGGCGAGAGGAGTTGACATCCCGAGCAATTTCTTCATAGGTATATTGTGAACCTTGTTTGACCAGCAGTTTGATTTTGTCGATCGCAACGTTTGCTGCAAAGAAACCTCCGACATTGATGTGGGACATGAAGGGATTGCCTGCCAGATACATATTGCTGGGTCGTTTATTTTCGAGCAATACGTGAAGCGGGAATTCTCCGGTTCCACGACTATTTTCATAGATAAAACGACCTATTTCCTGAGAGGAACGTGTGATGTTTTCCGAACGGCCCGTATATTCTCGGGTTTGTAAATCGTAGTACTGATATTGGTCGTGGACTTTGGGTAGGCGGATTACCGATGAAGTGAGGCTGGCCGAAGACTCATCTCCGGGTCGGATTAAAATCCCGTGTCCGGCTTCGTAACGTTCGGATACCAGGTTGAACGGGGCTGTCCACAGATTGTCGTCGGGATTGACGGCGACATCGCCTCCGTCGTTGGGCCCGATGTTGGTGGTTGCCCGGTTCCACATCCGTTGGTAAATCATGGGGGCGAAACGGGCTCCATCTCCGGCCGGATAGCTCGATTCAGTGTAAGATAACCAGCACCAATTATAGTCGGTAATCGTTTCCGGTATGTTTTGTCCCTGGTATTTCGACAGAAAGATATCACCCGTATAGGTCTCTTTCAAGGGAGCGGAAAACATGTTGTAAACTCCGTTTTCGAGCACGACATCGACCCATGCTTTGGTGTAATTGAGATATTGCGTGTTGACTAATTCGCTGTTTGCGGCGAATTGGATGTATCGGCAACAGTTGATAACGGGAGTGCCGGCGGCATTCGTTCGTTTCAACACGGGGTAGATGGCGCAACCATCGGGGATCAACACATCGGTACAATTCCAGGGTACACCATGGCTCCAGTTGGTCCATTCGTTCCAGTCATCCGAGAGATCGCCCTGCCAGGTTGTTTGTCGGGGATGGATATAGACTTCGATAGCTCGCGGATAATTGGTCGCATCCGGATCGACCGGTTCATCGGAAGGCCAGATTGCCAAAGTATAACGACCGCTGCCGATGTTGTACTCTTCGAGTTGCGATGCGGTGAATTGGAAGGAGAAGTTTTTGGCGAGGAGTTGTCTCGGGATGACAATCGGGGTTTGTGAGGTGGCATCCAGAGGCGTAAAGGTCATGTCATAAGGATCGTTTGTCTGACCGCCTTTGACTTGAATGGTCAGGGGATCGCCCTCGCAGATATGATAACTGGACGGATTGGCCACCATCATGTCGCTTTCTCCGGAATCGGTGTCTTCCGCGCAGTCGGGGACTCCATTGCCGTTTTCATCCGGACGCATATATACGCCGTAAACCAAAAGATTGTCGGCAACGCTGGCCAGGGAGGGAATTTTGATGCGGATTTCATCGAATTCCGCTCCGACCGTGGGATAGGCTTCGAGATAGTATCGGTCTCCGTAACCGATGAGTTCCAGACCCAGCAAACCTTCTTTTTGACGAACCGATTCGATCAATCCTCCGTTGTTGTATACATCCAGTTCCATACCGTTCAATAGCTGGACGGTGGCAATGCCGGTTGGTTGACTGATCATGACGCCAATCCACTGGTTGGTGGCGATCGGGTCGAACTGTACGGCCAGGTTCATGGATCCGGCGACATTGACGGTAATGGGAATGACGGCTTTGGATTCTTTGTCTGCGTCGAGAATATAGCCCAATTCTTCCATGGAGTTGGCGACCATGGCTAACGAAGAGAATGTCGTCGCATCATAATTGATTCGTAAATTATGGCTGGCAGCGGTCAACATGTCGACACATAAATCACCGATACCGTCCGAAGAACCGTCGTCGCCATTTGTCTCTTCGTAAAAGGCATAATAGAGGTTCAGCTTGCTGAGATTCAGTTGTAATACACCGGCTGTCTGCAATTCGACCCGGTCGAATTCCTGATCGGTCAAGGCACTGATACGGATTTTTCCGCTACTGCCGTTGATCAAGCCCAATGAAACGCTCTGATTTTGTGCCGGGACATAAGTTTGGACTTTTTGAGTGCCGTTATACAGAACGATACGGAAAAAGTCGAGGGCCTTCAAACTCAATAGTTCGCTGTTGGGTTGTACGACGAATCCAACGCGTTTTTGCGTTCTTTCGGTATTGATTTTGTGCCCGTCCGCCGTTTCGATGCCGACAATGAAAGAGTTGTCGATCAGAGACAATGCGTGCATATACGTGGCCGCATCGGTTTGGGAGGTATTGACAAGATTGAAGGCATTGTCCAGATTGTTGTAGAGGCTTAGCAGTGAGTTGGACCGGGATTCCGACGCGATGCTGTAATCTTCGCCTGTCATCGGAATGGGCATGGTCGTGGTCTGCGGATCGGCATAACGGGTAATCCGGGTGTCGCTGGTAAATGAGCCGCTTCCGTCAGCCATGGTAAAAGTTGCCGAGACGGTGTACGTAATCCCACGATGCATGCCGACGATGCGGTCTCCCTGGATGCTGGCTGCGGGAGCATCGGCGGATATCGTTTCACCTCCGTTGTCTTTGATGGCTAACGTGACGTTTCCATAAGGGGTTCCGTCGGGGGCGCTCAAGGGAGTCATAAAGCGGTAGTATGACTTGTCGGTAGAGACCTCTTCGGCCACTGCAAAATAGCTGGTCGGATCCAGGCGTACCGGATCGCGTTTGTAGAAGTTCAGCAGGGTCATGCCGCCAAAGTCCACCCCGATGGACGCAACATGCACACGCATGCCTTGTGTTTGATCGGTCGTGGTGATGAAACTGTACGAGCCTTTTCCTCCTCCCAAGGCAGAAATTCCGAGTAAGGTGCCGGAAGAGACATAACTATCGTCCGGTATTTCTTTCCATTCCGAGTCGAAAGAGGTAATTTCCGTTTCACCCAAGAGCGTTAGACTCAACAGCGAGCCTTGCGAATAGAGTAATCCGAGTTCGGTGCCTTTGGGAATATCCAGGTCGCCGAAATCGACCGTTACACGCCATGAACCGCCCACAATCAAATTGGCCAGAATGCCCTCGTCTTCATCTTTTGATGGATCGAGTAATTTGCTGGGGTTGATCAATACAGTGTTGTAGTTGAGGTCATTAGGTCTGTATATCGCCACCTTGGAATCGCTGGCTGTGGTGATATATTCGATCGGCGTTTCTCCGACAAACGCATAATAGATACTGATATTGGCCGTACTTAACGAGGCACTGGCCACACCGCCGAAACCCAACATGACTTCATCGAATTCGTGTTCGGCTTCGATCGAGAGGGATTGTAATCCCTTGTTACCGGAAGATGATAATTTTAATACGTTAAGATCCAGTGTTTTGCCGTCTGAACTGGCCAGGTGGGTTTCGACTAATTGACCGTCGTTGTATAAGGAGATGACCAGCGAGGAGAGCACGTCCAGCGAAAGAATGGCATTCTCCTTGTTTCCCAACATGAAACCGACACGTTGGCCTGCGGCATAGGTTCGGTAAATGTCTTTGACCGATAAAATCGTTTTGCCGATCAGGTTGACATCCAAACCGGAAAGATAGGCTGAATTGGTCAGATCCAAGTCGATAATATTGTTTAAGCCGTTTTCGCTGCCCAATACCGATACGATACCGCGTGAAATGTTGTCGATTACGCGTCCGGCTCCGACCAACGGGACACAACGGTCTGCACTCCAGGTTCCGGTCAGATCGTTATACTTCAGGCCTAACGTGACATTGGCGAAGGTGTTTCCCTGATAGGTAGATGCGGGTTCGAGCGGAGTGCCCTCGTACATTTTTGGGCAGGAAGAACACCAGAATGTCAGCAAAAACAATATGACGTAAAAAGATCTTTTCATTGTATCGTAACAACGTGAATGGTACTTGACAAATCAGCCATGGGCTCAAGAGGAGCGATTCGATGGTAAAACAGAATAAGGGAACGGAACTGGCCATCCCTTATTCTGTTATATGTCGATCGATTAGTCGATTTCCATGTGGTGGATGATTTCCCAGCGATCGTTTACTTGTACAGTCAGGTCTTGTCCTGTACTCAAATCCGAAGGATCGTCCACGTCATCGGGGTTGGGATCGGGTTCGGGATCGGGGGTCGGTTTAGGAATGATCGGTTCATCCGGATCGACGTCGCTGCCTATGCTCAGGCCTTTCGAACCCAAACTGTACATGTGGTTGCGATAAATGTTGTAGCAGGCCTGTGTTTCAGGGGTAGAGCTGCTCACTCCCGTTGCCGATTCCGTGGAGCCCGATGAGTTGAGTTCGTTTTGAGGAATTTGGACATTCCAGGTCTTGAGGATATGGCCGTCTTTGTCGATCAATTGCAGTTCCAGGGTGCGTTGTCCATCCGATTTGTAGAAAGGCGCAACGAATTTGCCGGAAAAGACAGATCCTGCTACCAATTGTTGAGGATGGGTGGTTGAGCTGAGCGGGTTATTCCAAAACTCGGTCAGGTCTGCCGTGTTTTCGCCCCCTTCGATATCGGTGGCCCAATTGTCGGTTTGGAAATCATTGATGGAGGTGCCTGATTTTTTGTAGACGTGGCACAAGGCATCCAAATATCCGACGTAACCGTCATGGTTTAAGTCCAGATCAGACCATTGCGTATATGTTTTGTCATCTCCGAAGTTGAACCAGTCGTCCAGTGCGATTTCATACAGTACATAGGCGTCGTTCCCGTTCGAGAAGGTTGTTTTTTCCAAGGGGTTGGTCGACAGTTCGGACCCGTTGATTACATATTTGAGGGTTTGTTCTACGGTCGAATAGCCGCTTTCCAACGGGGAGAAATTGACGCGGGTGTTTTTGGCAACGGCTACCAAACGCAATGTCGTCGGGGTCAGGCCGTTGACCGAAACGGGAATGTTGGTGAAATATCCGGTGACACCGGCAACCTGACGATTCAGCGTGACGGCCGGAATGTCTTTGATGGTCGACTCGGCATTATCGGCGGGTAACAATACTTTTTTGGCTTCGAGACCCGCGCCGATGACTTTGGCTACGATTTCCGAACTGCCGGCAAATACTTCTTCGGCATCGAGTTTGCCTGTTTGCAACGAAGCATAGAAATCTCCCGTATTAAAAGTAGTTGCACTGCTGGCACAGTCTGTCACGTTTTTACTGTCCAGGGACAGGTTGAAATCATAATCCGAAGCATCGGAATAACCTACGGCATAAACGGTATACGTTCCGTCGGGAAGTTCTTCGTCGTTGGATTTTTTGAGCGAAACTTCTATTTGCTTGCCGTCGGCGTAATCGGTCGCAAGGGCCCATTCATTTTTGGCGATGCGTTTGATTAATGAAATTTGAGAACTTTCGTTGACAAAATAGAGGGTGATGTTCTGGATGTCTTGTCCTCGTTGTTCACTCAGCAGAGGACGTCCTGCACGGGTTGTAACCGTGCTGCCGGTCGACAAGGCGATACATAGTGATTGGTCGCTGTTTTCGTCGTTCGGAGTCGGCGAAGGATTGTTTTTTTCACATGAACTAAGCAGCAATCCTATCATTGCCGTAGCCATTAGTAAACTGTGTTTCATCATCGTAAAGTATTAGAAGTTAATCAATTTCCATTTTATGTACAATTTCCCAGTGATCGTTGACATACGTATAGACCGTAAAATCGGCTTCTTCCTCGCTGTAGTCATATCGCAATAAGGTCAATTGGTTGCGAGCAATGGTAATGGCGATTTGATCCGGAATGATATAATCTGAACTTTTTGCATCTCCACCGGTAACGGCTTTGGTAGGGGTGGAGGCGCTGTTTCGGTTTTCGATGTAATCGGTATCGAAGAAATAGATCTGGACCCCGGAAGACTGATCTTCGACACTCGGACACAACAACGTCGAGGTTCGGATCCGACTTACATTGTCTCCCCAGTCCGTCCGTACCGATATATCGGTGGGGGTTTCGTAGGAAAAGTCGTTGTAGACGATGCTGTAAACGTTGGAGATTTGCTTGTACGACAAGTCGATATTTTCGGGAAGCGATCGGGCCGCAATCAACAATTTCCCTTTGGTGCGCAACAGTCCGACGGTGAAATTTTCGCAACCATACTCGTAATGCAGTGTATCGCATGCCAGGTAGATGTCATTACCGGCGGCGCCATTTTGATGCAGTTCGGCTGTTGTGGCGTCATTGCCCAGCGGTTCATCGGATTGCATATTGCCCCATACGGTCAATTCGTAATCGCCGTAAGCCAATTCGGTCGGGAAGATAATCGATTGAGTCTGATGATCGTTTTCTACGGGATAATTATTTTGTTGATAGATGATCTCTCCGCTTC
Organism: uncultured Alistipes sp.; assembly: GCA_944326855.1. Classification (GTDB taxonomy): domain Bacteria; phylum Bacteroidota; class Bacteroidia; order Bacteroidales; family Rikenellaceae; genus Alistipes_A. The sequence continues at coordinate 48,533 of CALVFO010000010.1, forward strand.
GGATATCTTTTAATCGATAGAATAACGTTCCTACATAATCCCGGAAAGGCAAATCTTCTCGAAGAGGTGTTGCCATACCCGTTTGGGCGATTTCGTTGATATTGTCATAATTTTTATCGACGACCGTCAACGTGATGTTCAATGGCGGACACGGTTGTAATTCTTCCCGGAGACAGGAAGTCGTTGCCGACATTATGATGAATGACGATATAATGAGGTATGTATGGAATATGTATATTCTTTTCATGAACTTTTACAATACCGATTCGATCAAAATAGCGGTATGATACCGATTCTTCTGCTTGTATTTCTTTTGATTTTTCGTCTGTTTGGTTTCGGTATATGCGAACCGTCACAAAATTTACGGGGTCTGATTGTTCGTCGTATTTGTTTGGATCCTATTCATGAACTCTCGCACTTGTCGAACCTGCGGAGAATTACGATCCAATTGATCGAGCATTTCTTCGGCTTCCTCATTTTTCCCCAAGGCTAATGCAACGATGACACTATTCAGGTCTTCGAATGGACGCAATAATTCGTAGGCTTCTTCGAGTTGATGCATCTGTATGTTCAGCAGACCGAGGTTGTAGCGCGCTTGAGGCAGTTGATCGATTTGTCTCCATAGCTCAGCGGCACGTTGATACTCCTGTTTGTGAAAACAGATGCATGCACGGGTATTGATAATGGCCGGAGTCGTATCGTTTACAGGGGCCAAACCTTGTTCAGCTTCATCGATCTTCCCGGCCCGGATCCGATAAATGGCCAGATTGTTGGCCGCCACGACCGAATGAGGGAAGTAGGTGAGGGTGGTCGCATATACTTCCGCTTTGTCTGCCGAATCAGTTTTCAAAGTCGACACGCGTAACAACTCTTCTTCATTGAATGCGTCGGGACGAAGCGCATACATGGCTAACAATTGCGAGTCGGAGGTGAAACTTTTGATGGTGTAATCGTATTGATATTCAACTTTTCGATCTTTTTGCAGGTAGTGGGTGCGGATGTTGTTCCAGCATGGCAACCGGCGAATATAATGTTCCTGAACATCGTCATTTTCTCCGGCATATTGATCGAGAATGGCTCTGACTGCACTCGAATCGGCATCCCCGGCTTCGGTCATGGCCTGTAATACCGGTTCCCAACCTTCCGGGTGCGAACCGACGGAAAAGATTTTTCGTTGGGAGGAGGTTAATCCTTCTAAATGGGATTGCAGCCAGTCGACCGCAGCGCCGGCTCGTTTTTCGGCCAGCAAGGTGTTGTAAGGCAAGGAGCCATCCGCCGAAGCCACGCCGACAATATTGACGGCCGACAGGGTACACAATGTATCGGAAATGATGGCTTGCAGCGCTTTGAGCATTCGTTCCATTTCCGCTTGGTTGTGGCCCAGCTTCATGTCGATATCGAACTTGTTGATGGCGAATTGCATTCTGGCTTCACCCCGATCGCTGCGTATTTTGGGGCGTATTTCGAATGTCGGTTCCAACTCATGCAATTGGAGTTGGGTGAGTGGATCCGGAAGCAGGGTCAAGGGATTGTAGATCTGAGCGCATTCGATCGTGTCGCCTTGTCGGCCGTCGCCGCATCCCAAGGTGCTGACCGAAGCGATGATGCGGAGGGTCGTTATGTCGGGTTCTACAGAGATCGTTTCCCGGAAAGGCACGGTAAAGGATTGACGAGGATTTTGTACGAGTGTTTTACCGGCATGCGGGTCGCTGTATCCTTCCAAACGTTTTTTGCGTTCGATTTTTTTATCATATATCGGGGCATCCACGACGATCGGTGAGAAATAGTGGATGATGCGCTCATCGGCTGTTGTTTTGGGAGAGATAATCAGACGACTTCGTTTGGAGAAAAAGTGTTCGGGAATGCGGAACGAAACGTCGATATGTGCCTGGCCGGACGAATCAGGCATGACGGCTTGAACGGCAGGTTCTACCGTGATGGATTGTTGTGTTTTTCGGGAACTTCCGCATCCGGTCATCCCCCCGATGAGGATCGTAGTAAGCAGTATGTGATTGATGATCGAAATTTTCATCCTCTTGTATCATTTAAAAAATATAGACAAAAGCCAATGATAGTTTCGTCGGACCGAAATACTCTTTGGTCTTGTCTTTTATGCACTTTACACAAGGGATTCGGGGGGATTGTTTGCACCATAAATGGGCATAGCCGACACCTACGGTTGCTTCGAGGTTCCAATGCGGTGAGAGAATCCAATCGTACCCGTATGTAAATCCGCCCCCGGCCAGATAGCCGTCATAACGTTTATCGTTGAATCCTCCGTAATATTGAGCTCCATGAAGATGTATACCGAAGAAATGGCCTTCAAATTTTTCACACAACCAGTAACGTACCTCGGGTTGAACCAGGATGAAATGCATCATCTTGTCGTCCTTGAATGTCCAGGGGTTGTAGGCCACGTCGGCATTTAGAGTGACTTTCGGACTGACTGCCACTTCGAGACCCAGATTCGGTGTGGTCGTTGCCCAATAGAGTAAATTGGTTTTAACGGCAACGTTCTGTCCCTGTGCTGCTTTGAATCCGAATGTCAGTAAAGAGATGAAAAGTAAAATCTTCTTTATGCGCACTTTGATTTAAACTTTTGACAAAAGTACCGATCCATGCACTTATTTATATAACAAAAAAATGTCAAGAACTAACGAAAAACGGTCATTTTGTGAAGGAAAATGTGGGTTCAGTGATCGTGGAGCCTATAGTACGGAGTCGTTCTGTTGACTTTGTTCTCGAATTTCGCGCGGTAAACGTCCAAAGTATCGTTGGCAAAAAGAAGCCAGGTAGGAGGTGGATGAGAATCCGAATTTATAGGCAATATCGGGGATAGGTGTTTCGGTGTTTATCAGATCGGAATAAAATTTCATCGGCTATATGTTTATTGATCCACTGTCGGGCGGTCATTCCGAATTCTGCTTTAAACTTGCGGTTGAATGTACTTATGCTCATGTTGGCCGCCTTGGCAAAACTTTGTAAGGTTTTGTATTTACGGAAGTTGCAGATAATGAAATTACGGAAGAGAGGCATTATGCTCAACATGGGATAAAAAATTGCGCCATTTGTTCTTTCGGGTAGAACGTCAATAGATACATGAACAATTCTTCCCGTTTCAGTCTCTGATAGGCATTGGTCGTCATTTCTCCGGTTATCCCTTGAATCAACAAATGAAAATAGTCATTCAAAAGCGGGAAGGTAGGTAGGATGGGGTAGTGGTAACGAAATCCCTTGGGTAGATAGTGGCGCAATTTCGTGACCATCCGATCATACATTCTCATGTCGCTGCCAATATTACAAGAAATGAGCAGACAATTGGTCAAGGCGACGGCCTTCACGGAAATGTTTTGCGGGAGAAAGAATAGATGATTTTTAGTGACGGGTATATTGCGGAATTGTCCGCAAGAAATAGATATTTCCCCTTCCAGCAACGCAAAGAGCATCATGTTCGAGGGAAATTCCTCTCTGAGGATATGATCCTGCGGGAATTGTCATATACGGAAATAAGGCTTGTTGTCGGTGGAGTTATTGATGCGATCCGGGGATGTTTGGACAATGGGAGAAGGCATTGAAGGTAACTTAGTGAGAGTTAAAACTTATTATACGTTTCCTGGATTGAAAATTCTCCTTGGGAAGCATTCAGGCAGAGCGTGTATGGGTCTGCTTGATTATCATAATCATTTTGTGTTTGAGCCAGTCGTTTTTTCGAGGAATCAGTTTTTTGCGTTTTGAGGTGTTTGTATTCTATATTTAATCAGAATCTTTCAGGGTGTATCGGATCCATCTTCCGGGGAGTCTCCGTTCAATCTGAAGAGATTCATGGATAGAGCATAGGTTCCTTTGCCTATCGCAAGGAAATAGTTTCCGTTGGAAATATCAAGATAATAACAAAAGAAAGCGCAAGAGCCATTACATTCTATTCTGACAGGCTCTGGTAAACCGCGGGAAATAGAGAAGCAACAGCCCCGCGCTATAGAGCATAGCGTAAGGTAAATTGCTTATTCTTTCCCTGAAATTTTACCAGAATTTGTCAGAAGAATAAGACTCGAACACTGTCGTGTTCCATCTGATATGTCTGCACACCTAAAGTGTACATTACAAAGATATCAACTTTTGTTGAAAGTGCAAAAATCTATATTGTTGAGGCTGTTATAAAATAATTCGCAACAGGGTTTGATTTCCCGTCGTTCGAGAGAGTCTGTTCGTCGTTGATGGGTTTATACGATAGTTTGAGCGGGATTTGGGGATATGCGATCAAGGGCCTCGTTCCCTATTTCATATTGTATTATTATAGGTATCCCGGGTTTTTGGGAGCCCTTATACAAGGGGTAGAATCGACATGGTGCGGATGTCGCAGTCAGGTTGCGTTTTATCGATGCGAAAGGCTGATATGAAAAGGAGGCAGAAGGTTTGAGGTGCGAAACTTATGAGAATGCGGATTCAAAAAACGAACGCTTGACCGGGGAAAGTCAAGCGTTCGAGTATGTGCGGAATAAAATTTTGTCAAACTATTCCGAGGCGGGAATCCCTAACGTTTCGATGGCTCGGTCGAGTCGGCGCAAGGTTTCTTCCTTTCCGATGAATTCGCAGATCGAATAGAGATTCGGACCCGAACTTTCGCCGACCAGTGCCAGGCGGAACGAGTTCATGACCTTACCCATGGGATATTCCCGACTCAGGATCCAGTCATGTACCAGCGGTTCGGTGTGAGCCTGCGAAAAATCGTTGACCTCAGCCAACAGGGCCCGCAGCTCGACGATATGGCTCGGAATGTCTCCTTTCCAGAATTTGGAAACGGCTTTGGGCGCGTATTCCGTAGGGGCGACGAACAGGAAATGCGACAAGTCCCAGAATTCATTGACAAACGTAGCCCGGTCCTTAATCAGACCGGCAGCTTGAGCGGCTTTTTCGGGTGTGGTTTCCAGGCCGTGTTCTCGGAGAATCGGCAGGAACAAGGCTCCTAATTCTTCATCGGAACGGGCTTTGAGGTATTGGGCGTTGAACCAGCGGGCCTTTTCGGGGTTGAAGTGAGCGCCGCTTTTGCTGACGCGTTCCAGACTGAAAGCCGCGATGAGTTCGTCCATGGAGAAGATTTCCTGTTCGGTACCGGGGTTCCAGCCCAGCAGGGCCAGCAAGTTGACGAAGGCTTCTGGAAAATATCCGTCTTCACGGTAACCGCGCGATACTTCTCCGGTCGGAGAGGTCCATTTCAACGGGAAGACCGGAAAGCCCATTTTGTCTCCGTCGCGTTTGCTGAGTTTGCCGCCGCCGCCGGGTTTGAGCAGCAGGGGCAGGTGGGCAAATTCGGGTTGGGTGTCGCTCCATCCGAAGGCCCGGTAAAGCAGGTAGTGTAACGGCAGGGACGGCAGCCACTCTTCGCCCCGGATGACATGGGTGATCTCCATCAGGTGGTCGTCCACGATATTGGCCAGGTGATAGGTGGGCAGGGCGTCGGCCGATTTATAGAGCACTTTGTCGTCCAGCGTGGAGGTGTTGACCACCACTTCGTCCCGGATCAGGTCGTGCATGCGGACCTCTTCGTTTTCGGGCATCTTGAAACGGATGACCCATTGATCGCCCCGATCGAGGCGCGTTTTGACCTCTTCGGGACTCAGAGCCAGCGAAGTGGCCAGCCGAGTGCGTACCGTATAGTTATAGGCGAAGGTTTCGCCCCGGCTTTCGAATTCGGACCGGATGGCGGCCAGTTCTTCGGGGGTGTCGAATGCGTAGTAAGCGTCGCCCGATTCGACCAGTTGCAAAGCGTATTTGAGGTAGATTTCGCGCCGTTCGCTTTGGCGATACGGAGCGTGCGGGCCTCCCTGTTCGATGCCTTCGTCGATGGTGATGCCGCACCATTTCAACGCTTCGAGGATGTAGGCTTCGGCTCCCGGAACGAATCGTTGGGAGTCGGTGTCTTCGATGCGCAGGATGAAATCACCGCCCTGCTGGCGGGCAAACAGATAGTTATACAAAGCGGTGCGTACGCCCCCCATGTGGAGCGGACCGGTGGGACTGGGTGCGAAACGGACCCTAACTTTTCTTGCCATGAAAATGCGAACTATATATGGGTTGTTGAACACGAAGAAACGGCTGCATGCGCTTCTCTTCGAGGGTTATTTCGTAACATATTCGAGGCAGACGGTGATACTCGCCTTCTCGTTTTGGAAGCTCTGGAGGTATAGGCCCTTCCAGCGGTCCAGATTTCGTTCGAGTTGGCTTCCGTGATCTGGAAGATTCCCAAACGACCGTTGATCAGCCGATTCAGTCGGACTTTCGATGGACGGGCCCTGCCAGACATTCTTTTACGCAATCAGACGTTGAACAGGAAGTGCATGATGTCACCGTCCTGCACGACGTATTCCTTGCCTTCGATGGCGATCTTGCCGGCTTCACGGCAGGCTTTTTCCGAGCCCAGGGCGACGTAGTCGTCGTATTTGATCACCTCGGCCCGGATAAATCCCCGTTCGAAGTCGGTGTGGATGATGCCGGCGGCCTGAGGCGCCTTGATCCCCTTTTTGTAGGTCCAGGCCCGGGTTTCGTCGGGGCCGGTGGTGAAGTAGGTTTCCAGTTCCAGCAGATCGTAAGCCGAACGGATCAGCCGACTGACACCCGATTCATGCAAACCTGCCTCTTCGAGGAACATCTGGCGTTCTTCGTAGGTTTCCAGTTCGGCAATGTCGGCTTCCAGAGCGGCCGCTACGATCAATAACTGGGCGTTTTCATGCGCAATAGCTTGACGGACAGCCTCTACGTGGGCGTTCCCGGTGGTGGCGCTGGCTTCATCCACGTTGCAGACATACAGAACCGGTTTGTTGGTGAGCAGTTGCAGCTCGCGGGCCAGTTTCAGGTCTTCTTTGTCCACTTCCACGGTACGGGCGCTGAGCCCCTGTTCGAGTGCCGTTTTGTAGCGAAGAAGCAGTTCGTAAAGTCGTTTGGCGGTCTTGTCACCCGTAACGGCCTGTTTTTGCACCTTGTTGATGCGGCTTTCGACCGTTTCGAGGTCTTTGAGCTGCAGTTCGGTGTCGATGATTTCCTTGTCGCGTACCGGATTCACCGTACCGTCCACGTGGGTGATGTTGTCGTTTTCGAAGCAACGCAATACATGGATAATGGCATCCGTTTCTCGAATGTTGCCTAAAAACTTATTGCCGAGACCTTCCCCTTTGGAGGCGCCTTTGACCAGACCGGCGATGTCGACAATTTCGATCGTCGTGGGAATCAACTTTTTGGGGTTGTCGATCTCGGCCAACTTGATCAGCCGATCGTCGGGAACGGTGATGACCCCTACGTTGGGTTCTATGGTGCAGAAAGGAAAATTCGCCGCCTGAGCCCGTGCATTCGACAGGCAGTTGAACAAGGTCGATTTACCGACGTTGGGCAGGCCGACGATTCCGCATTGAAGTGCCATATTGGTGAGTGATTAATGTTGACGCCGCAAAGATAACGATTTATTGACAGAATGAGTGATTTCCCGGCGGTAAAACATCTCCTGCCAGGAGACCTCCTTGCGGGGATATATTCTTTTGCGTATCTTTGCCCTGCCTGCTTTTGGGCGTATCCCAACAAAATTTTCATACGAATGTTTCCCCTTTTTTCGCATGATGGCTGGAGACGTGCGGGCATGTTTGCTTGCTGTCTGGCTTTGATTTCCTGTGTCGATTCGGATTACGATTTACGGGATGAGATCGATATGAGTGTCGGCATCGGGGGAGATTATCTGGCTCTTCCACTCGGAAATACCGAGTTGATTTCTCTGAAAAAGATTATCAAAACAGAAAACTCCGATTTACTTCAGACGGATGCTTCGGGAAATTATCGGCTGTTGCAACAGGATGACATCTCGGTGGAGAGCGCTCCGCTCGAGCCGGTGACGCTGCACGTGAATCCACATCGGTTCGATCCCATGCGGTTGGATTTCGACCGGGAAACGGGTCCTCTTCCGGAGCTTCCTTCCGGTACCGTTCCCGCGGTATGGATCGAGGAGGAGTCCCTGGAACAGATCGATGCTTCGTTACCGACTCAGGTGAAAGCGCTTGAATGGATGCAGTTTCAGAATGAGGTCCATGCCGTGCTGCAGATCCGGGCGGACGGCTCGTCTTCGGCGGTACGTAAGTTGAAATTCGACGGATTGAAATTGATTTTCCCGGATTATGTTGCTTTGACCGAAACCGGAACGTCGGAAATCTCCCTTTATGACGAATTTGCCCTGGTCGACGGGTATGTGCGTCAATTCGGGATCGAACGTCTGGCATTCGAGCACAATCCGGTGACGGAGTCTCATCTTCGTTTGGAGGTGCCGGTACGTTTGGAAGGACAGATTGCCGCATCGGAAATGGCTCCGGGGGCGACGGAACCCGGTCAGGTCGTTTTGAATGCGGTGTTGACGCTCTCCGATATGCCTGTGGGTCTGATTCAGGGACAAGTCGATCCTCAGCTTGAAGAGACCTATCATCAGGTCGACCTGACGGATATACCGCAATTTCTGCAGGACGAGGATGTGGTGTTCGATATACAGCCGAGTTTGGCCGTGCAGGGTAAAAATACCTTGGGTATGGCGTTGAATATCGATTGGTTGGCCGTTCCCTTCCGGAATGGAGAACCGATTTCGGAAGGGACCAATGAGGTGGTCTTCTCGATGGATGCTTCGCCCGTGCCGGGAGAGGTGGCCGTCTCGCGTTTGTGGTTGTCCGCTACGGAAGAAGCCATGCCGGAAGGATATCGTTACGTAGAGGCTTTGCGTTTGCCGCATTTGTTGCGCAAGGTGCCGGACCGGATCGATTTTGCGTTTCGGGTATCGCCCGATATGTCACGACCTCAGCTTCTGGATTTGAGTTTGGAACGCTATCCGTTGGAGATGAGTTATGAACTGAATATTCCCTTGAGTTTCGGCCCTTCGCTTCAATTGCTGTATCGGGATACGATACGGGACCTGCAAAGCGATATCGGAGAGCTGTTGGATAAACTGACCAGCCTGGAGATCTCTTCCGAGGCGACCAGTACGATTCCTTTGGAGTTGCAGTGTCGGTTGATTCCGGTGAATGTTGATTTGTCTCCCTTGGAGGGTGTCGAAGTATCGACGCCGGCCTCCATTCAGCCCGGAGGACGCCAGGGAGAGGCCGTACAGTCCCCGTTCGAGGTTACGATTCGGGAAACGGTGGCGGGCTCGTTGGCTGCTTTGGACGGCCTGATTCTGGAAGTGACGGGGAAAGGCAATGAATCCATTGCTCATGTACCCCTCAACGATGCTCAATATTTGCAGTTTACCATGCAGTGCAGAATCCCCGGCGGATTGCATCTGGATATGGACGATTTGTAATTCACCCTTTGATCTTTAAGCCGAAAATACTTATGAAACGTACGATATTATGGGGACTGTTTGTTCTGCTGTCGGCTTTTACGGCCGGGGCGCAAACGTTGCGATCGTCCTATTTTTTGAGCAGCATGCCCATGCGGCATAAACTGAATCCCGCTTTGGTCAGCGATCGGGGCTACATCAGCGTGCCCGGGGTGGGAAATGTCATGGCCGATGTGCATTCCAATATGAGTATAACTTCGTTTCTCTATCCGCAGAACGGAGGTTTGACTACCTTTATGAATCCGACCATTTCGGCTGCCGATTTTTTGGCAAGTATCTCCGGAGGGAATGCCCTGAAAGCCGATGTGGATGTGACCTTGCTTTCTACGGGATTTTATGGAAAGAAAGGCTTTACCACCATCGATATCAGCACTCGGTCGATGAGTGACGTCTATGCTCCGGGCGAGTTGTTCCGGTTCATGAAGCTGGGCGTCGATCAGGCGGGAGGGAGCCATTATCGGATCGATAATCTGACGGTACAGAGCGATAATTACATCGAATTGGCCGTGGGACATGCTCATCCCATCGGGGAGAGGCTGGTGATCGGAGCCAAACTCAAAGGATTGATCGGCGGAGCCAGTCTTCGGGCCCGGATCGACCGGATGGATGTTTCGCTGAGTGACGAGCGCTGGCTGATCGATGCCAACGGCGTGCTGGATGCCTCGGCCAAGGGCGCTTCTTTCAAATACGATGAACAGGGACGAATCAATGGTCTCGATTGGCATTCGCCCGGACCGACAGGTTGGGGATTGGGCCTTGACTTGGGGATGGTATACCGTTTTGATGACCGTTGGTTGTTGTCGGCCGGGATAACCGATCTGGGCTTTATTCGCTGGAACCATAATCTGCGGGGCGAAACCCTGAACGAGCCTTTTCTATTCGAGGGTTTTCAGAATATTGCCGTAGGAAATGACAGCCAATCCGAATCGATTCAGGATCAGTGGTATACTTTGCGCGAAGATCTGAAGGACCTGCTGAATTTCTATGAAGGCGAGGCTCCCCGGAGTCGAACCCGGATGCTGAAAACGACCCTTCATGTCGGCGGTGAATACGCGATTCTGGATCGGAAAATTTCGTTTGGGTTGCTGTCGACTACCCGCTTCGGGCTGACGCGCATTTGGACCGAAGCGATGGGATCGGTCAATTTCCGACCGGCTCGTTGGTTCAATGTCGTGCTGACGGCTTCGGCCTCCAATTACGGAACTTCGTGGGGATGGTTGCTCAACTTTGCGCCCAAAGGAATCAATTTCTTTTTGGGAACCGACCATATGGTTACTCGTTTCACCCCGCAGTATATTCCGAAAGGAAGGGCTTCGGCCGTCTTCAATTTCGGGTTGAATGTGCCGATCGGAGTTCGGCATGACGCGCAGATGCGGCGGGATCCCTGGCGTCGGGGCGGCGTCTGGAAACCGTAAAATGATTATCTTTAAACCGACGTGACGTAGTGAAAGCGTCCGGTAAAATGAACGAGATATGGCCTCTTCTCGCAAACCTTTCAAAACGACCCTGTATAATTTCCGGTATGCCTTCCGGGGGGTGGGGATTCTTTTCCGCGATGAACGAAATGCGTGGATTCATTTGACGGCAGCCCTTATTGTGACGCTTCTGGGGGCTTTCCTGGGATTGTCCCGAACCGAATGGATGATCGTGGTGATGGTCATTGCGGTGGTCATTGCCGCCGAAGCGTTCAATTCGGCGCTGGAACGTTTGTGCGATCGAGTCTCCGCCGAGTACCATCCGCTGATCGGTCAGGCCAAGGATTTGGCGGCGGGAGCCGTGTTGATTACGGCCATAGGAGCAGCGCTGGTGGGTTTGATTCTGTTTGTTCCCAAAATTTATGCCTGCTTTTTATGAGAGCTCTTTGGATTGTATGCTGTTTGTGTCTGTTGTCCCAACTTTCGCAGGCTCAGTCTTATCATAAAGGCGTAAGAATTTCGGGGGATGTTTTGGCGGCCGGATTGCCGGTGGCGGCTTTGGTGACGACGCTGGTGGAAAAGGACTATCAGGGGACCAAACAGTTGGTCTTTTCCGGTGTTTCGGCGGCGGCCGTGACCTATCTTCTTAAAGCGACCGTTAAGAAGGAGCGTCCGGATGGCAGCAATTTTCATTCATTCCCTTCGGCGCATTCGGCGGCAGCGTTTGCCGGAGCCACTTTCCTGCAGCGGCGTTACGGGTGGAAATTCGGGGTTCCGGCTTATGTGCTTTCGACGTATGTGGCCTGGAGCCGGGTATACGCCAAAAAACACGATGTGTGGGACGTGACGGCCGGGGCAGCCATCGGTGCGGCTGCCAGTTTGATCTTTACGCGGCCTTTTGCGAAGAAACATCATCTGGTGCTCTCTCCGGTGATGATCGACGATAAGGCCGGTTTGTATGCCTCCTTTACTTTTTGAGCCATGAAGGGTCCGGGACCGACGTGTGTGACCGATCGGGCCTTAATGTCTGTTGCTCAAACGATTGCTTATACGACGCTTCAAACGATGTGAGTGGGAAAGCAACCGCTTGGGGTGTGGACCTGAATGCAGTGAATGGGGGTAGACTCAATCCGCCAGTTCGGATACACCGGCTTCGAACCGGGTTCTTCGCAAACGCATGTACCAGTAAGCCAAAGCCCAGACTCCGATCGTCAATACGAGGGCAATACCGAATCCGGTGCTGAACGAAAAATGCAATCCTTCGGGCGCAATCAGAATATAGGTACAGATCACCAGTGTCATGAATATCGCCGGCAACAGGGCGATGATGCAGTTTTTACGGTGAATATACAGGTAAACTGCCACGGTCCACAGACAGATGGTGGCCAGGGTCTGGTTCAGCCAGGCGAAGTATTTCCAGACCACGTCGAATTGCATCAGGGTGATGGCGAATCCGGCAATGAACAGGGGAATACTGATATAGAGTCGTTTTTTGATCGAACGTTGTTCGAGGTGCAGAAAATCTGCGGCGATCAGACGTGCGCAACGAAAAGCCGAGTCTCCGCTGGTGATCGGCGCCACGACGACACCCAGCAAGGCCAGAATGGCTCCTACTCGTCCTAAGGTGGTATTGGTGATTTCGTTGACGGCCCAGGCCGCATTATTGCCCTGTTCCGCCATGATGGCATTGAGTTCCGGTGTGCCGCCCCAGAACGCCATGCCGATTGCGGCCCAGATCATGGCGATGATCGATTCGGCGATCATCGCACCGAAAAAGACGGGGCGTCCCTGGCGTTGGTTGGTCACACAACGGGCCATCAGCGGTGATTGAGTGGCATGAAAGCCGGATACCGCTCCGCAGGCGATGGTGATGAATAAGGTGGGGAAGATGGGGAAGAGTTCGGCGTCGGTTTTGAAGTTGCGCCAGTTTTCCGGACTCAGTTCCGGAATCGCATAGGGCCCGAAGAACAGAACTCCGAGGATGCCCAGTGCCATGATAAACAGAGCGGCTCCGAAAATGGGGTAGAATCGTCCGATGATTTTGTCGATGGGCAGCAGGGTAGCCAGGATGTAATAGATCAGGATAACCCATACCCACAGGTTTTGACTCAGGGAGGTCATGGTATGAAGAATGCCGGCAGGTCCCACCAGAAACACGGCTCCGACCAGCACCATCAGAAACAGGGTGATACCCCGCATGATTTGTTTAACGGGCAGACCCAGGTAGTGTCCGACGATTTCCGGGAAACTCAGGCCCTGCATTTTCAGGGAAAGCATCCCCGAAGCGTAATCGTGCATGGCACCGATAAAAATGCCTCCGAGCGTAATCCACAGGAATGCAACCGGGCCATACATGGCCCCCAGCAAGGCCCCGAAGATCGGACCCAGACCGGCGATGTTGAGCAGTTGGATCAGGAAGGTTTTCCACATCGGCATCGGCAGGTAGTCTACCCCGTCGTAATGGGTTTTACAAGGAGTTTCGCACGAGGGATCGGCCTCAAAGAGTCTTTCGAGGTATTTCCCATACGTGAAATAGGAACCTATCAATAAACCGAGACAAAGAATAAATGTAATCATGAGTCAAAATTTACCGCAAGAAAATTAGGGTAAATCTTTTGACCGCCGATTTTTCATTTCGGAAAATCTACGATACCCAAACTGTCCTGTTTTTTTCTCTTTGTCAGGCAGTTTGCTCGGGAAAAGGCGGGATCGGAACGGTTAGAAGAGTCCGATCAGGCTGAAAAATAGCAGCAGAATGACCACCGGAATCACGAAACGGATCAAGAAGCGGACGATCGGGAAGAGTTTCAGGCCGAATCGTTGTTGACTGGTAAGTTCGTTTTTGAATTTAGCGGGATCAAGTACCCAACCCGTAAAGATTACGATCAACAAACCACCCAACGGCATCATGATGTTGGAAGACAGGGAGTCGAAAGCATCGAAAAGGTTGTGACCGAGGATTGTCAGATTGGAACCGGGCATCCGGGAGAGGGCGCACAGGGTCGAGGTGATGATGGTGGTGATGCCTACCAGAATGACGGCTTTGTGACGTCCCATTCGCATTTCTTCGGAGAAGTAGGCGGTGCTGACTTCGAACAAGGATATGGAGGAGGTGATGGCGGCCAGGAACAGCAGGGTGAAGAAGATGATCGAAATGAAGTATCCTCCGGTCATTTGGGCGAAGATGTTGGGCAGGGTCAGGAAGACCAGTTCGGGTCCGGAGGTGGGGCTGATCCCGAATGAAAAGACGGCCGGGAAAATGGCCAGTCCCGAAAGAATGGCTACGGTGACGTCGGAGACGGCGACCATGCCCGCCACCTTGAACATGTTTTCATTTTTCTTGATGTAGGAACCGTAGGTAATCATACATCCCATGCCGAGACTCATCGAAAAGAACGATTGTCCCAAGGCTTGCAGAATGGTGCTTCCGGTGACTTTGCTGAAGTCGGGTTTGAGCAGGAAGGTGATGCCTTCCCGGAAGGCCGGCAGGGTCATCGAATTGATGACCAGCCCGATGAGCAATGCTACGAACAGCGGCATCAGGATTTTGCTGTATCGTTCGATTCCTTTTTCGATTCCCGACAGGACGATTACGGCCGTGGCGGCGATGAAAATGATGGCCCAGGTGATGGGTTTCCATCCGCTGTCGACGAAAGCTGAAAAATTGGCGCTGATTTCGGCTGGACTTTTCCCGGCAAAGTTGTTCAGCAGCGATTCCTTGATAAAGTCGAGGGCCCAGCCGGCAATGACGCTGTAAAAGGAGAGAATCACGAAAGAACAGATAATCCCCATGTATCCGACCCATTTCCATTGGGTGCCGGGAGCGAGTTTCTGAAAAGCCCGTTTGGAATTACGTTTGGTATTGCGTCCCAGGGTGAATTCCGAAAGCATGATGGGAATCGAAATCAGCAGGCTGATCGAAATATAGATCAGAATGAAAGCTGCGCCTCCGTTTTCACCGGCTACATATGGAAAGCGCCAGATATTTCCCAGCCCGATGACTGAACCACCTACAGCGGCCACGACACCGAACCGGCTGCTGAATGAACCTCTTTTTCCCATTATTTTTCAGTATCTTTACGGCTTGTTAAGTCGAGTTAGTGCCCGCAAGATACGCAATTTGTTAAAAAAATGCAAAATATGTTAAAAAGTTCGCTTCGTCGCATTGAGTTGTTGGCGCCGGTTCGGGATCTGGAACACGGGAAAGCGGCCGTATTGTGCGGAGCGGATGCGTTGTATGTGGGGGCACCTCGTTTCGGAGCCCGGGCTGCGGTCGGGGTGGAGGAAGCACAGATCGCGGAATTGTGCCGTTTTGCACATCGTTATCGGGTGCGGGTTTATGTGGCGATGAACACCGTGCTGTATGAACAGGAATTAGCTGAGGCCGAACGGATGGTACATCGTCTGTGGCAGGTCGGGGCCGATGCCCTGATTGTGCAGGATCTGGCCTTTTTGCGGATGGACCTGCCACCCATCGAACTGCATGCTTCTACCCAGATGTTCAATGCCGATCTTGCGCGGACGGCTTTCTGGGCCGGTGCGGGATTCAGTCGGGTCATTCTGGAAAGGGCGTTGACGCTGGAAGAAATCGAACGGATCGCCCGAGGAACCGAGGCGGAAATCGAAGCCTTTATCCATGGGGCGATTTGTGTGGGATATAGCGGCCGTTGTTACATGAGCCGTACAATGAGCGCTCGCAGTGGGAATCGGGGCGATTGTTCCCAGTCGTGTCGGTTGCCTTACAATCTGCTGGATGAGCAGTTCCGCCCGTTGATGCGCGACAAACACCTGCTTTCGGTGCGGGATCTGAACCTGAGCGGGCATTTGGAAGCGATGATCGACGCCGGGGTTACCTCGTTCAAGATCGAAGGGCGCCTCAAGGATATGAACTATGTGCGGAATGTGGTGGGGTGGTATCGTCGCGAGTTGGACGAGATCATCGCCCGTCGGAACGATCTTCAGCGCGCTTCGGTCGGGGAATCGATGCTGGAATTTGCGCCCGATCCGGCCAAGAGCTTTTCCCGGGGTGCAACGACTTATTATTTGGACGGTCGGGTTCCGGATGTCTCCTCGTTCGATACGCCCAAGTCCATGGGGGAACGTTTGGGACGGGTCGTACGGGTCGGTCGCGATCGGGTGGAACTGGATACGCTCCAGGAATTGGCTTCCGGGGACGGGATCTGTTTCCGGGGGGCGGACGGCGTTCTGATCGGTACCCATGTCAACCGATGTGAGGGAAAGTGGGTGTATCCGAACCGGATGGAGGGTTTACGGCCGGGAGTATGGTTGTATCGCAATTACGACCATCGTTTCGTGTCGGCCGTCAGCCGGAGTCGCTTCAAACGGATCATTCCCTTGTCGGGTTCCGTGAAGGTGGAGAGCGAAACGGTGCGTTTGCGGCTCAGCGACGGCACTGTGAGCGCCGAAGCGGCCTTGACCGGGAGTTTCGAACCGGCCCGTCAGGAAAAACAGGCCGAAGAGACCTTGCGGACGCAACTGGCCCGGATGGGGGAGAGTATTTATCGACTCGATACCTTGGAAGTGCTTTCTTCCCCCATGCGTTTTGTGCCGGCTTCGGTGTTGTCCAGTTTGCGGCGCGAGGCGATTGCCGCTTTGGATCGGGCCCGAGAGGAGGCTTATGTCCGTCGAACCCGAAAACCGGAAGATCGAAACCTGCCTTTTCCGGTTGAAACGCTCTCCGGGGCGGAGAATGTGACCAATTCGTTGGCGGAACGTTTCTATCGGGAACATGGCGTACGAACGATCGAGCCGGGTTATGACTTAAGGGAAGATTTGCGGGACCGGACCGTGATGCGTATGCGTTATTGTTTGCGTCGGGAGTTGGGATGGTGCCTGAAAGAGAAACCCTCTTATCGCGGGCGACTTTATTTGGAACATGGAGGTTATCTCTATGAGTTGCATTTTGATTGCGCTCGATGCGGCATGGAACTGATCTATCGGGGCCGCCGGGATCGCGGAGGAAAATGACGGAAGAATCGCGGAGAAAATGACGGAAGATATGGAAGACCGGATTACGATACAGAGCCCGCAAGGATGGGCTGATTATGAACTGTTGGACAGTGGGGCCTACGAAAAATTGGAACGTTTCGGTCCGTATGTGGTGGCTCGACCCGAGCCTCAGGCCGTGTGGGATCGGTCGCTTTCGGAGGCTGAATGGATTGAACGGGCGGATGCCTATTTCCGGCGGGATAAAACGGCCCGGGCCGGTGAGGAGCGCGGTCAGTGGACCTGCCGTCGGGGCATGCCCGACCGCTGGTGGGTGAATTACGAATGCGGGAACCTGAAGTTGAAAATGCGTTTGGGGCTGACGGCTTTCAAACATGTGGGGCTTTTCCCTGAACAGGCCGGGAACTGGCATTTTATCGACGAACGGTTACGGATGCTGACCCCTCTTTTGCCGCAGGGGGAGGAACCTCGGGTATTGAATCTTTTTGCCTACACCGGAGGGGCTACGCTGGCGGCCCGGAGGGCCGGAGCCCAGGTGACCCATGTTGATTCGGTGAAACCGGTGGTGAGTTGGGCACGGGAGAACATGGAGGCTTCGCAGTTGGACGGCGTACGCTGGATGGTGGAAGATGCGCTGAAATTTGCTCGACGTGAAGTGAAACGGGGCAAAACCTATCAAGGCATTGTTCTCGACCCGCCGGCTTACGGACGGGGTCCTGAAGGTGAACGTTGGATTTTGGAAGAGAACATCAACGAGATGTTGAGCCTGTGCGGTCGGTTACTCGAAAAACGACATTCGTTTTTGGTGCTCAATCTCTATTCGATGGGGATGTCGCCCCTGCTGGCCCGGACGGCCTTGCGGCAATTGGTGGGCGAAAGTTCCGGAGAACAGATGGGCGAGTTCGCTTTTGCCGATCCCTTTGGAAAAATGTTGCCCTTGGGAGTCTATTGCCGTCTGTGGCGCGATTGATCGGAATCTGCACGATCACGAATCTGACGGTCGGGTCTTGTGTGGGATCCGACCGTTTTGTATACAGCCTGAAAAGTAGACAGTGTCCGGTATTGCGGTGTTGTGATGTCGCGGAATCAAGGAAGCAAAGAAGCAAGAAAGCGAAAAAGCAAAAAAGCGAAAAAAGGTGTGCTTCGAGTGCAAATCGAAATCAGGTGTCAGATGGAATTTGTAATCAGAGTTTTAGACCGTGTTTTCGGAAGCGTGTCGGCGGAGTGTTTGGGTGTCCTTATGCCGTTTATGCCATAATTGCCAGCTGTTGATCGTGTTTTGCCAGACGACGTACGAGGCGGCACCCACCGAGGTGATGGGGTTGAGGTAAGTCTGGGCCATCCAGATGGCCAGTACGGTGTTTTTCTGGCCCAGCCCCTGAGCGCCGGCAATGCGGTTGGCAAAGTGGGACCCGATACGTCGGCCGATCAGAAACTGTAGGATGCATACGACAAGCGAGCCGAAAGCGATCCAGATTTCCCGGTTGTAGTTGGCGGCCTGTTGTTCTACCAGAAAAGCAACGGTCCGTCCCATGACGATGGTCAGCGACAACGCCCACAGGTAAAATGAAATTTGTTGATTACGGCGCAGGCGTTCGTGGATACGGGGGGTGAAGCGTTTGAGGGCGATCACCAGCAGGAAAGGCAGAATCAGCAACGGAAACATTTGGCGACAGATGATTCCGAACGATTGGAAAAACGGCATGGAGACGTGTTCTCCGATCCAGGAGAAGATCAGCGGGGAGATCAACGCCACCGTAAAATTGCTCAGCAGACAGTAGGTAGCCAGTGTCGAGATACTGCCGCCCAGCATGCCGGTGATGACGGCGGCCGAGGTGGCCGTGGGAACCAGCACGCAGATGAAAACCCCTTGGGCGATGATCGGGTCGAACAGGCAGACGAGTCCATATATCGCCAGCGAACCGAAGACCTGCATGGCCAGCAGACTGAGGTAGAATCGGGGCATTCGGATGCGGTGGAAGGTCAGCTTGGAGTAGGGGGCCAGCAGCATCAGAAAAATCAGGTAGGGGGTCAGGAAGGCCAGCGAGGAGAAAAAATCGTAAAATAGCGCACCGACGAGCATGGCGATAGGCAACATCCAGGTTTTAAGGCGTTGCAACATAGCCATATTGAAAATGTGCGCCATGATTTCGGGTTTTGAAAAACATCGCAAAGTAAAAAATATTTCCGCCCAATTCAAAACGACGGCACGGACTCTTCGGTGGGATCGTGCTTCAGAACGGTTGTCAGAGAGGGAATGACAAGCGAGGGTCGAAGCCTCTTTTTGTAGTCCGACAGATGGATCGGGGATGCTGGAGAAGAGTGTTTCAACGAGCCCGGGAAGCGAGTTTTGTGGGTTCGGGTGGAGTTTCTCCGGGTACGTGAGAGCGAGGTGGAAAGAAAGTCTCCGGAGTGGTTTCCGTATGTGGGGTCAGGGCGGAGAGAATAGATCACGTGCAGCCTCTAAGAACGGATCGGAACGGGAATCGATGGGTGTGTGTCGGGTCTTAAAACGATCGAATTGTATGGAAAAGCCCTGCCCAATTATGGGCAGGGCTTTGTCAAAAGATCGGCGCGATGCGGGTTATTCGCTCAGAATGGATACGTCGCGAATGACGCAGGCGGCCGGATGACCCACCAGTCCGCGCAGCCGGATACCGAGGTGACCACCCGGCAGAATATTGGGGTCTTCCACGGAAACCACGGACTGACCGTCTACCTTCAACCACAATTTCTGACCGACACGACCTACCTCTACGTCATAATATACGCCGGGGATCATGTTGTCCCGTTCAGCAATCACCAGTTGGCCGAGTTTGGGATTTTTGTTGATGAACGGAGCGGTGGCGTGAGGCGAGTTGCGGAAAGCCACGAAATAGTTGTCTTTGGTCAGGATGGGAGCCATACTGCCGTCGTAGTCCTTGGGCCAGGTCAGGTCCGTGGAGGGGCCTTCGTCGGACATGCACAGCAGGTTGACCAGCACCGTGGCGGCATTCAGCGGCATGATTTTGTAGCGCATCACGACATCCCCCTGATAGGATTGAGGCGTGAACAACCCGACGCCTTGCGAATTTTCGCCTTCCTGCAGGCAGATTTGACGTCCCGATTCGTTGTATACCTGGCCGATTCCGTTGAATGTCCAGCCCAACAGATCGTCCAGACTGAATTTCGTCTCTTTGAGATGGGAGGTTTGTACCGTGTCGGCGGATACGGCGGTGTTTTGAGAAGCGGTCGGGGCGCCGGACTGGCAGGCGGCCAATCCCAAAGCGCAGAACAGAGCTAAGATTCCGTGTTTTTTCATGAAGTTCGGTTTTATGTATTTACAGGTTTGGCGTAGCGGGATGGATCAGTCCGTCGACCATTTCGATCCGGCGGTCCGACATCTGAGCGAGTTGTTCGTCATGGGTGACGATCACGACGGTCTGACCGAGCGTGTCGCGCAGGGTAAAGAACAAGCGGTGGATTTCTTCCTTGTTTTTGGTGTCGAGGTTGCCCGAGGGTTCATCGGCCAGCAAGACCGCCGGGGCGTTGATCAGCGCCCGGGCAATGGCAACGCGTTGTTGTTCGCCTCCGGACAGTTCGGCAGGTTTGTGGTTCAGCCGATGACTCAGGCCCAGCATTTCCAGCAGCTCTCGGGCTCGGGATTCGACCTCTTCGCGAGGCCGTTCGGCGATATAGCCCGGAATACAGACGTTCTCATAGGCGGAAAATTCGGGCAGCAGGTGGTGGAATTGAAACACGAATCCGATGCGGGTGTTCCGGAACCGGGACAACTCCCGGTCGGAAAGTGTATGGACGGCCACTCCGTCGAGTGTAATTTCGCCCGAAGTGGGGCGACTCAACGTGCCCAGAATTTGTAACAGGGTTGTTTTCCCGGCTCCGCTGGGGCCGACGATCGAAACGACCTCTCCGGACTGAATGCTCAGATCGATGCCTTTGAGCACTTCCAGCGTGCCGAAACTTTTGTGAATGTCTTTGGTCTGAATGATTTCCATGCGTGGATGTTGGACTAAATCCGGAACCATGACACCAGGGGGCTCCGTCTGCGAAGATAACAAAAAATGCGATATTCCGAAGGTACGTTGGGGCTTTGTGCCGGATTTATCGGATGGGATTGTTTTTCCGGAAGGTCTCAAACAGTCGGATCACTTCGACGGCCGGACGGGTGTCGTGTACCCGCAGGATGACGGCGCCTTGACGCAGGCATTCCCAGTGGAGGGCCGTGGTGCCGTTGAGCGATTCGGCGGGAGAGGATTCCAGTATTTTGTAAATCATGCTTTTGCGGGATATGCCGGCCAGAATGGGACAGCCCAGCTCGCCGAGACGGTGCAGTCCGGCAAGCAGTTCGTAATTCTGTTCGGTGGTTTTGGCAAATCCGAATCCGGGGTCGAGAATTACTTCCCGAACACCGCTTTGGTATAGCCGGTCGCGTTTGAGGCGCAAATCGTCGAGAATTTCGGCACACAGATCGTTGTAGTGCGTCAGACTTTGCATGGTGTCGGGTTTACCGCGCATGTGCATGGCGATAAACGGCAGGGCCAAGGTGGCCGCTGTCGAAAACATCTCGGCATCAGCATCGCCGCCCGTAATGTCATTGACGATACAGGGTCCGTGTCGACGGACGATTTCCCGAACCGTTTCGCTGCGGAAGGTGTCCAGCGAAACCGGTATCTGGGGCCAGTCGTGGCGAATGATCCGCAATGCGCGGTCGATGCGGGCGATCTCTTCTTCCGGCGGAACGTCTTCGGCTCCCGGTCGGGAAGAATAACCCCCGACATCCAGGATGGAGGCACCCTGTTCAACGGCTTCGGCAATGCGATGCCGGATTTGGGCTTCGTCCGGCGTGCGGCTCTCGGCGTAAAAGGAATCAGGGGTGACATTGACGATGGTCATGACCACCGGATGACTCAGGTCGAGGGTTTGTTCTCCGACGTGCAGAATCATAGTTGCAAGAGTTGATGGTGTAGGTCCAGAATCTGGGGAATCAGCAATTCCCGCTCGTCGGACTGCAAGATGTAGTCGGCTCTGCGGATGCGTTCTTCGTCGCTCATCTGGTTGGCGATACGGGCCCGGACGGCCGCTTCGTCCCGATGGTCCCGGAGGCAGACCCGGCGGATGCGGATCGCTTCGGGGGCGATTACGGCTACCGTACGGTCCATCAGTCGGTCGGCCCCGCTTTCAAACAAGATGGCCGATTCTTCGATGACGTAGGGGCTGCGTTGTGATTCAGCCCATTGCTCAAAATCGCGTTCGACGGCCGGGTGAACGATGGCGTTAAGACGATGTAACAGTTCGGGATCTTCGAATACCCGGGCGGAGACATAGGCCCGGTCGAGTCCGTCGGAAGTATAGGCCTCAGGACCCAGCAAGTCGCCGATACGGGATCGTAAAACGGCGTCCGTATTCATCAGGTGTTTGGCTTCGCGGTCCGAATCGTAACAGGGAATGTCCAGCAGGGAAAATACCCGGCACACGGTGCTTTTCCCACTTCCGATGCCGCCGGTAATGCCGATTTTAATCATCTTCTTTTTGACGGAATTCGATTTCGACGGGAGATTCGACCGAAAGGATTTTTAGGTCGGATATTTTGGTGGAAATGCTGTTTTGCAGCGAAAAGGATGAGATTTCATAAGTCCCGGGCGTAATGGCCGAGGGGGTGATGGTCACATTGTCGCTGGAAAGGGTGACCATGTTTTTGCGGGGAGCCATGCGGTGCAGCAGAATCTGATAACCGACTCCCTCCACGCCGCAGCGCACCGAATAATAGGTGCTGTCGATCTTGACCGGGATGTTGATTTCGGTGGTGTAGGTATAACTCAGTTTGATGACGTACCACAGAATGAACGACATCAGCAGCAACATGTAGAACACCGGGTTGCTGAAACGTCGGATCACGGCCCGAATGTATATGAGCGTTTTACGAGAAGCGGACATGAGGCACGATTTGAAGTCCGGAGGATCGGCACGTACAACGGCGGGCAGATCCGGGAACGGGTTGTTTACGGCAAAGTAAATGAATTTTTCTGAGATTATGAAACCGGTCGGTCGAGGGATTGTTGTTTCGCTTGGGACGGAATCGGGGAAAAATTCCGGGCGGGTGGAAATTGGTTGAAAGCGGTGATTCGGGTGCGGAACGTTTGCCCGATAAAAAAACAGGACTGCGGAAACAGTCCTGTTTTTTATGGCTTGCGAGTCCGGTCGCAAAATGACGGCCGATTTATTGGGCAGCTTCCTTTTTGTCGTTTTTGGGAGCCTTGTCCTTTTCTTCGGCATATTTTTTATTGAGGCCTTCCAGTACGGTGGCGGTGATGTCCAGGGCCGGATTGCCCGAAAGAATAGGCGAACTTCCCGTGGTGCTCAGAATCAAATCGTACTGATAGTCTTTGTTGAGTTCTTTGATGAATTCGGTGATGCTGTATTGGATCTGGTTGAGCATGACCTGTTCTTCTTCGGCCATTTCGCCCATCACCTTGTCGCGGTGCTGCATGAAGTTCTGTTGCTGACGGGTCAGGTCTTCTTCGATGGATTGGGCTTGCGAACGAGTCACCAGACCGTTTTGTATTTTTTCCTGATAGTCGCGCATCTGACGTTCCAGTGAACGGCCTTTGTTGGTCAGTTCGGTATCGGCTTTTTGGGCCTTTTCTTCGTAGGCAGTACGCAGGTCGATGTACATATTGTATTGATTGATCAGCGTATCGATACGGACATAAGCGATTTTCCCGGTCGTGGTCACGGTTTCGCCAGTGGCTTCGGGAGTTTGAGTAGAGGTGCTTTTTTCGTTGCAGCTGACGGCCAGCAAGGTAAAGGCACATGCGGCGATGAGCAGATTTTTCATAAGATTCGAAGGGTTGTTTTAGAAATTTAAATATGCTGCAAATATATAAATATTTCTTTTTGTTCGCTAACTTTGTTACCAAATCACCCAATTAGTAGTTTTCTTCTATGTATGAATATATTCGGGGCAGTGTCGAACAGCTCACGCCTACCGGTGTGGTGGTCGAGGCCGGCGGAGTCGGTTATTATCTGTCTATTTCCTTGCAGACTTATTCCCAAATCGGCGATGCTTCCCAGGTGAAATTATATACGCATTATGTCGTTCGTGAAGACGCCCAGTTGCTGTACGGTTTTTTTACGCGTGCCGAACGGGAGGTGTTTCGGTTGTTGATCGGGGTCTCCGGCGTAGGCGGCAATACGGCCCGGATGATTCTTTCCAGCTTTACGGCCGAGGAAGTGCGCTCGCTGGTGGCCACCGGAAAGGCCGAAGTGCTCAAATCGGTCAAGGGCCTGGGCATCAAAACGGCGCAGAAAATCATCGTGGAATTGCGGGACAAGATCGGTTCGGTCGGTGGCGACTTGCCTGCCGGAGTTGGGATCGGAGCCGCTACGGATTCCGTTTACCAGGAGGCTTTGTCGGCGTTGATGATGTTGGGTTTCGTGCGAACGGCCTCGGAAAAGGCCTTGCAGGGCATTCTTCGCGACCATCCCGGCGTGGCGGTGGAAGAGTTGATCCGATTGGCTCTCAAAAAATTGTAAACTAGATGACAACTCCCGCTCCGAATCGCGTAAACGGGTCATTTTCTCTATGTTAAAAAAACGTTATATTCGATAAGAGCCGCGGGAGGCTTTTAAATTTTCGTAATTTTGCACGCTGTAAACCAACCAAACTTAGGACTATATGGATATGTACTTGATTATCGTGGTCATTATGATGGTGCTGGCCGTGTTGAGCCTCGTCGTCGGTGTGGCCAACGATGCCGTTAACTTCTTGAATTCGGCCCTGGGTTCGAAAGCCGCTCCGAGGTACGTGATCATGATCGTGGCCTCGGTGGGGATCATTATCGGTGCCATGACCTCCAGCGGAATGATGGAAGTGGCTCGAAGCGGGGTGTTCCATCCCGGACTGTTTACCTTTGCGGAGGTGATGATGCTTTTCCTCTCGGTGATGTTCATGAACGTCATCCTGTTGGATATTTTCAACTCCTTGGGTATGCCTACTTCGACGACTGTTTCGCTGGTCTTCGGTTTGCTGGGGGCAGCCGTGGGCGTTTCCATCTTCAAAATTACCAATAGCGCCGAAGGAATTTCCGACCTGGGTAAGTATATCAATACCGGGAAAGCCATGGCGATTATTTCCGGGATCCTGCTTTCGGTGGCCATCGCGTTTGTATGCGGGATGGTGATCATGTACATTACCCGTTTGATTTTCTCGTTCCGCTATCAGCGGAAAATGAAAACCGTAGGTGCCGTCTGGTGCGGAATCGCGCTGACGGCGATTTCCTATTTCGCGATTTTCAAGGGCTTGAAGAGCACTTCGCTGATCTCGCCCGAGACGATGGCCTGGATGGATACGCACCGTCTGGCCCTGATCGGTATTTTGGTCGTGAGCTGGAGCGTGATCATGTCGATATTGAGTTTGCTGAAAGTCAATATTCTTAGAATTACGGTCTTGGCCGGAACGCTTTCGCTGGCCCTGGCTTTTGCCGGGAACGACCTGGTAAACTTTATCGGGGTGTTCGTGGCCGGGTATGACTCTTATCAGATCGCTCAGACAACCGGTGATATTCACATGCTGATGGGTGATTTGGATAAGCCGGTGGTGGCCAATCTGCTGATCCTGTTTATCTCGGGAGTGATCATGACCCTGACGCTGTGGTTTTCGAAAAAAGCCCGTACCGTGACCGAAACCGAATTGAATCTGGCCCGTCAGGATGCCGGGGACGAACGGTTCGGTTCGACGACCTTCTCGCGTACGGTGGTGCGTAGTGCCGTGAACTTCAACCGGACCTGTGAACGTCTGATTCCCGAACGCCTGCATCGTTTTATCGACAGCCGTTTCGTGCCGGTCTATCAACCCGAAGGGAAGGATCGGGCTCCGTTCGACTTGATTCGTGCGACGGTCAATCTGACGGTAGCTTCCATCCTGATCGCCATGGCGACCTCCATGCAGCTCCCCCTGTCGACGACCTATGTGACCTTCATGGTGGCCATGGGGTCTTCGTTGGCCGACCGGGCCTGGGGACGTGAGAGCGCTGTATATCGGATTACCGGGGTGCTGGTGGTGATTGCCGGTTGGTTTGTGACGGCGTTGGTGGCTTTCATGATTGCCTTTGTGATTGCGCTGTTGTTGATGTGGGGCGGTACGATCGCCCTGGTGCTGATCGCTTTGCTGTGTGTCTATCTGTTGGTGCAGAGTTCGATCAACCACGGGAAAAAGGTGAAAAAATCAGCGGAAAAAGAGGCTGAAATCGAACAGTTGACCGGTCCCGATGCTATTCTCAAACGGAGCGTGAAAGAGATTTCGGAAACGATGGCCAAGGTGACTGAAATTTATAACCAAACCTTGGACGGTCTTTTCAATGAAGATCGCAAGTTGTTGAAAAATATGGTGCGTGAGTCGGAAGACCTTTATGCCGAAGCGCATGAACGCAAGCATGAGGTTTTGCCGACGCTGGTCAAATTGCAGGAAAATTATATCGAAACGGGGCATTATTATGTGCAGGTGGTCGATTATATGAACGAAGTGACCAAGGCCCTGGTACATATCACGCGCCCCAGTTACGAACACATCAACAACAATCATGAGGGCTTGAGTCAGGAACAGGTGGCCGATCTGCAAAATGTGAGCAATCAGGTCAGCGACATTTATCGGCGAATCAACCTGATGATCGAGTCGGGCGATTATTCCGCTTTGGATGAGATTCTGCTGATGCGGGACAATCTGTTCGATACGTTGGCCATAGCCATCAAGAATCAGATCAAACGCGTGAAGGCCAAAACGACCAAAACCCGGATCAGTATTCTCTACCTGACGATTATCAACGAAACCAAAACGATGGTTTTGCAGACCCGGAACTTGCTCAAATCGCAGAAGTATTTCGCGATCAAGCAATAGGTTCCGGCTCGAAACCGCACATTCAAACAAGACGACAGGCTCTTTTGAGCCTGTCGTCTTGTTTGGGCTCCCTTCGTTCCGGGAAAGTCCTGGAAAAATACGGAGAGGATATACTAAAACGATCCCTTGGAGAGTTAAATAGAAGAGTCGGGAGGGAGAAGTTTTTTTTCCTGTAAAAAAACTGTAAATTTGCCCGAACCATTTACCTGTCTGCCCGTATGCGTTTCTATGGATTGGTCGTTGTGGCTGTGATGTCGTTGTGGTTGTCTGCCTGTTCGAAAGATACTTCGGATCTGGACGATCAACGTACATCGTTGGAAAATTATATTTCACGGCAGGGTTGGGAAAACGTAGACTACCTGGGTGGCGTCTATCGTTACGTTCTCAATCGGGACAGGGCAGGGTATGAAACCGCTTTGCAGGCCGAATCGGGGAATACATTGCGGATCAATTATGCTGTGTATGCGTTTTCATCTTCGTCCGCCGGAGGGTTGGGCGCGTTGATCTACACGAATAATCCCGAACTCCAGAATGAACAGGAGGGATTGGATCCCACGTATTGGGCCAAGGAACCTCTGGAAGTGGTTCTGGGAAAGACTCCGTTGATCTCGGGTTTGGATCGGGGACTGTACGGAGTCCGTCAGGGAGATACCTTGCAGTTGTTTATGAGTTCCGATATGGGGTATGGAGACAAACCCTTCGGAACGATTGAAGCCGATACGCCGCTGGTGTGGAACCTGGGCATAAAAGAAGTCATCAAATAACGTGATATGAAAAATATTCTTTCGCTTGTTCTGGGAGTTCTGGTCGTCCTTCTCTCGTTTGTTTCTTGTGCCAAAGAAGAGGAACCTACGCAGGATGAACTCGAACAGACCTCTTTCGATGCGTGGATGAGTCTGTATGGGGAGGGCGCGGAAAAACAAGCCTCGGGAATGTATGTCAAGAAATTGAAAAATTCGACCGTATCCGGAGCCAAAACTCCTTCGGAATCGAGTCAATGGGTGCGGGTGAATTATACGGGATGGGCGCTTGCCTCGGGAGATGTATTTGTTTCCCGGGACCCGGAAGTAGCTAAACAACAGGGAACGTTCGAATATTATATCCATTATATTCCGGATTATCTCAGTATGTTGGTTGCCTCCACGAGTCCTTCCAATTACTATCCGATTCAGGGATTGTATCTGGCTCTGTCCGAGATGAAGGAAGGCGATGTGTGGCGGCTGTACATTCCGTCTCGTTTAGCTTATGGGTCGAATACGTTTTCTTCGAGCAATACTTATTTTGCCGGTCAAAATGTGTTGGCTGCCAATACGCCGATCATCCTGGAAGTGGAGCTGCTGGAAGTGGTTGACGATGCGGAGAAAGAGGAACGTTATGAGGTACAGAATTATGCCGTTTCTCGATTGGAACTGGGCCTGGCCGATACGATCGGACCGGACATCTATTGCAAGGTGCATTCCACCGTGGCGACTACCGATGTCAAAGTGGGAATCGATTCGACCATCGACTATTACTACGTAGGACGCTTCCTGGATGGTTTTGTGTTCGATACGAACCTGAAGGATACGGCCGACAAGTACAACTTGTCGCAATACAAGGAAGCCAGTTCTTATCAGTTGCCGATGTCTTCGACCGTGGGGCTTTCGTTGGATGACGGCGGGGTCGTTCCGGGTTTGGACTCCACCCTGCATAATATTTCTTACGGGGATATTGCCGAATGCGTCTTTACTTCGGAAAGTATGTATGGAGCCGACGGCTCGTTCTCGACTTCTGCAACCATTATTCCGCCTCATACGCCGGTGGTTTTCCAAATTTGGACTTCCCCCAAAAACGGAAACGGAACGCAGCAGTTCCCCTATTCGATCAAAGGTATCCAGGCCATTCAGAAAGAGGTCGACAATATTTGGGTGACCGGTTATGCCAAAGGGGTAGTGATCGGTGAAAATGCCTTGGATACGGCGGATGTGCACATGTCTCCTTATCCCGATGATGGGGTGAAAGACAATATTTTGTTGGCTACCGGACGGGATGCTGAAAGCAATCCGGCTCGCTGTATCCCGATTGAATTGGGTACGCCGGAGTTGCAGGCCGCTCTGAACCTGGAAGATAATCCCGATATTTATTATACGACCCCGGTGAAGATATGCGGTAATTTACGGAAGTATAAGGGAACTTGGGGCCTTGTCGATATTTCGAAATACGAGATTGTTTATTATTCGACGAGCGAATAAACGACAGCAAGGGCGGGAATATCCCGCCCTTGTCGTTGAACACCGGTGGTTGAATGATTACATGAGACCGCAGTATGGCGAATACTTATTTTTCATTTAAACGTTTTACGGTCCATCAGGCACATTCGGCCATGAAGGTCGGAACGGACGGGGTTCTATTGGGCGCCTGGTGTATGCGGCGGGATGCGCCGTCCGACATCCGGGAAAAGGAACTCCATAAGGCGGAACGTTGGTTGGATGTGGGAACCGGAACCGGAGTGATCGCCCTGATGTTGGCCCAACGCTTTGCAGAGAGTGAGATCGATGCCCTCGAACCCGATGTTTGGGCCTGCGAGGATGCCCGAACCAATTTCGGGGCATCGCCATGGGAAACTCGCCTGCACTTGATTCCGGATCGTTTGCAGGATTATGTGGAGCGAACCTCCTTGCGTTATGATTATATCGTGACCAATCCTCCGTTTTTTGTCGATTCCCTGCCTTCTCCGGATGATGCCCGTACTCGGGCACGTCATGCCGCCACGTTGCCTTATGATGAATTATTGGAAGGCGTACGGAAATTGCTGAAGGAAGAGGGAACCTTTTCCTTGATTCTGCCTCCGGCTGAAAGCCGGCTTTTCAGTTTGGAAGCCACCGCTCGGGGATGGTGGTTACAACGCCGGACAGAGGTCTGCTCGACTCCGAATTCCGGAATACGTCGGGTGCTGATGCAATGGGGGCGTTTGGGACAGATCCCTGTAACGGAGAAGGGCCCGATGAGATGCGACCGTCTGACGATTCATACGCGGGAGAACACCTATAGCGATGAATATCGGGCGTTGACTCGGGATTTTTATTTGCGTTTTTGACGCTAATTCCGAAAAAAAATGTAGTTTTGTTATATTGGCGGGATCGGTGCGGATGTGGGATGAATCCTCGGAACACTTCTCCCGGTCGTCGCGGAACGGATGATTCTAAAATAACAGGAATATGAAAAAGGCATTGTTTTCGTTAGCCATTTTGACCTGCATGAGCCTGGGTGCGTCGGCGCAGGTCAAAGCGTATAAATCAACCACAATTCCCAGTGGAAATTCGGTGGCGTATTCGCTGCCTC
Source organism: uncultured Alistipes sp. (assembly GCA_944326855.1). Classification (GTDB taxonomy): domain Bacteria; phylum Bacteroidota; class Bacteroidia; order Bacteroidales; family Rikenellaceae; genus Alistipes_A. Next base: position 78,486 of record CALVFO010000010.1, read on the forward strand.
GTACGGTGCTTAAGGTGACGGTCGTGGTCGAAAAGGAGAGTGTTCGTAGAGGCCCCTATGCGCGATTCGCTCAAAAGTATTTGGGCGTAATGGCACCGACGGTGGATAAGGATCTGTATTCGATTGTGGGAGGAAGCATCGGATATGCCGAAGAAGCGGATCCGACCCAGGTGTATGTGTTGGATAATCCGGATAAAAGCGCCGGTAGAATTTACAACATCACCCCGGAAGGTCTTTTGGCGGCTCCCATGGAAGGAGCTCCGCAGCCTGTCAATGAACCGCTTCCCCCGGTAGCGGCAAAACCGGGTAAGCCGGACAAACCCGGGAGAGTAGACGTCCTTTCTTATGTGGCAAGCGACACCAGTTTCGTGAAGGTGCCGATCGATAAACGTTCGGTGATCGAACAGAGCCCCGAATCCATGGCCCAACAGGCGGCCAATACGATATTTTCATTGCGCAAACGTCGGATGGAACTGGTGACTGGCGAATTTGGGGAAAATGTGTTCGGCGAAGGTCTGGCAGCGGCCTTGCGGGAAATCGACCGTCTGGAACAGGAATATACCGCACTCTTTTTGGGGAAACAGTTCAAACAGCGGATTGTAAAGACCTATGACGTAATTCCGGAAATGGGAAAAAATACCGCGGTGGTATGTCGTTTTACGGAAACGGGCGGCTTGTTGCCGACCGGGGACCTGAGCGGTAATCCCGTGGTGGTGGATATGACCCCCGAAAATAAATTGGAAAATTCACCGTGGACCCGTCGGACCAGCAAAGATTCCCGGGGTATGGTCTTTTATCGTATCGCCGATGTGGTGGATTGCCGTTTGATGGACGGGAAAAATGAATTGGCTCAGCGTCGGGTGCCTATTTATCAGTTCGGTTTGACGGTGGAAATGCCGGCTACCTCCCTTAAATAGGTTTTCCGATGGATGATACAGCCCGCATGATTGCTTTGCTGCGGCGGCTCAAGGTCGAGATGAACGGAGCCGTGGTAGAGGCGATGCAGGAACGGGGGATTGAATATCCGCTCAGTTACGGGGTGTCGGTCCCTACGATTCAACAGATTGCGAGAGAATGCCCCCCCGGGCATTCTCTCGCTTTGTTGCTTTTTCGTCAACAGGTGCGAGAATTGATGTTGGCAGCGGTCTATGTCGATCGCCCGGAATGGGTGACTTCGGACCAGATGGAAGCGTGGAGCCGGAGCTTTACGAATACGGAAATCGTGGAACAAGTCGCTTCCGGTCTTTTTTTCGGGGCTCCGGATGCTCTCTCCCGGGCTGTCGATTGGATGGAACGGGAAAACGGATGGTTGAATTATGCGGCTTTGTTGATGGCCGGAAAACGCTTGGCATTTCCCGATACGGTCGATCCGGTTCAGGTAGAATCGTTGGTGACGGCCGCCGATGCTTTGTTGCGGAGAGTCGCAGCCAAAGGCCATTTGCCGGCTTATACGATACGGGCGGCCGTGACGCTTTTCCGCCGAGCTGCTTCATTTTCGCCGATCTTGAAGGCGAGAGTCTCGCTCCTCAATGCGGCTTATGCCCATTCGACGGATCCTGCCTTGAACGCTCTGTCTGAGGAATTGGGTTGGCAATTGGATTATATCGATTGAGCGTAGCGGGATCCAAAGAATAAGTTGGTCTGTTTTTTGTAAATTTGCAGCGGTTTACAAAAGACCGCCTGAAATTTTCTCCGGACAAGGTTTGCGGTGTGGCGGATTCGATTTCGAGGAGCGGGGATTCCGAATCGGGGTTTTCCGGAGGGATGAATACGAAGACATTGATTGATATAAAGAAGAGATGGAGAATGTGATGATTTTAGCCTTTATTGTAGGCTATGTGTGTATCGCCATGGAGCATAAGCTTCAGGTTAATAAGGCGGCTTCGGCCTTGATGACCGCGGGTGTTTTGTGGGTGATTTACATCATGTCCATGCCATTGACGGTTCCCGAAGTCAATGGTGCGGCTTTTTCTGATTACCTGGGACAAAACCCCGGAGTGAAAAATCTGCCTTTAGTACAGCAGTGTATCAAGTTTATCGTGGACTTTCAGATTATAGAAAGTCTGGGAGAAGTCTCTGAAACGCTGTTCTTCCTGATCGGAGCCATGACGATCGTCGAGTTGATCGATATCCATGGGGGTTTTGCGATCATTACCAACCGGATTACAACCCGGAAGAAAAAACGACTGCTGTGGATGATCTCGTTGCTGACGTTCTTTATGTCGGCTGTTTTGGATAACATGACCACGGCCATCGTGATGGTGATGTTGGTTCGGCGGATCGTGCCCAATTATAAGGAACGTTGGATTTTTGCCAGTTTGATTATCATCGCGGCCAATAGCGGGGGGGCCTGGTCGCCCATCGGAGACGTGACTACCATCATGCTGTGGGTCAAAGGCAATGTCTCGACAACCCCTCTGATTTCCTCACTGTTCCTGCCTTCCTTGGTTTCGGTGGTGATTCCGGCGTACTTGGCTTCGAGAATGTTGAAAGGTGAAATCGTGCCCAACGATACGATCGACCCGGTTTCGACCAACATCGAACAGGTGTTGACCCCTAAAGAACGTACGGTGCTTTTCTTTTTGGGGATCATCTGCCTGTTGATGGTTCCGGTATTCAAGTCGGTTACCCATTTGCCTCCGTTTATGGGTGTGATGGTTGCACTGGCGATCATGTGGATTTATACCGAAATCCTTTATCGTCGCAAGGTGAATGTCGAAGACCGCTACAAACACCGTGTGACCCAGGTGATGCGTCGGATCGATATGCCGACGATCCTTTTCTTCCTGGGTATCCTGATGGCCGTTTCTGCTTTACAGTCCACCGGATTGCTCAATGATCTGGGGACGATTCTGAATGAGAAATTGCATAATGTCTATGCCATCAATCTGATTATCGGGTTCCTGTCATCGGTGGTCGACAATGTGCCTCTGGTGGCCGGAGCGATCGGGATGTATCCTGTAGCCGATCCTTCGATGGTGAGCACGATGGCCGATCCGGCTTTCATGCAACATTTCGTGCCCGACGGAGCTTTCTGGTTGGCATTGGCCTATTGTGCCGGAGTAGGGGGAAGCATGTTGATTATCGGTTCGGTAGCCGGTGTTGTGGTGATGGGTATCGAAAAGATGAACTTTATGTGGTATTTCAAAAATATCTCCTTGATTGCCCTGTTGGGTTATTTGGGCGGTATGGCCACTTTGGTGTTGATGGAATTTCTTCGGACGGGAGCTTTGTAGTTTAACGATGAAAAAAAGGTGGGTTTTGTGAATGATGATTCATATTGTTTGGATGATATAAAGATTATCTCCAAGACCAGCTGGAATGCAGAAGTAGTGATTATAACGGTTGTGGGATTAAGCATTGTTTTAGGTTGTTTAATTCTCTTATTTATTAATGAAGCAGTATCTGTTTATCTGAAATGGGTATTGGGAACTGTAATTATTCTGCCGATATTATATGTTGCTACGTGGACCCCTATTTCTCTGTCAATAAGTAAGGAAAAAATTGTTTTAAAACAACTATTAGGTCATATCGCTATCCCTTTGGATGATGTTATATTAATTCAGAAAATTGACACAGCTATTTTGGATCATTCCATTAGAGCTTTTGGAAGTGGGGGTGCTTTTGGGTATTTGGGAAACTTTTGGAATAAGACATTGGGCAAGTATGCTATGTATATAACAGATCGAAAAAATTTGTTATTAGTAAAAACCCATCACAAAACCTATGTATTCAATTGTAATAATCCGGAGCATTTTGAATCTTTTTTTCTTGCTAACAGATAGTATAATTTTCTGACGAGAAAAGGTCGAGTGCGAATAACGTAAATATTATTATCATCCTTTGTAACAGTTTGCTTTGTGTCTTTTCCATTATGGGCCTATCTTGAATTGCTGGAAAGGATGCGGATTTTCTGAAAGGGTTTTGTTGGAAACCGTTTTTTGTAACTTTGGTTGAAGAGTTTCGATATGTTATGCAAAAATCCCGAGCCGTTTTGAGGTTCGGGATTTTTTGTGGGTGGTTTTTTGTGGGTGGTTTTTTGTGGGAAACTTTTTGCCGTGATTTTTTATGAGGGGGACTTGAAGGGATGGAAGGAATCGGTTAATAATTGTACTCGTATCCTCCGGATGAGTTGTGCCTTGGAAAAATCTAAAGTCGGGCGAGTTGTTGTTCGGTCCATTGGGTCAGCTCCGTGAACTGTGCAACGCTCAACTGTTCGGGACGGAGTGCGAAAAACGGGTGCTCTTCTGTCTCTTTCAGAACGGGAAAAGCGGCTTTCAACGAATTTCGGATGGTTTTGCGGCGTTGGTTGAAGGTCGTCTTGACGACTTTCATGAACAGGCTTTCGTTGCAATCCAGATTGCGTACGTTGTTTCGGGTCAGACGAATGACGGCGCTTTTGACTTTCGGTGGCGGGTTGAATACGCCTTCGTTGACCGTAAACAGATATTGAATGTCGTAAAAGGCCTGCAGAAAAACACTCAGGATCCCGTAATCCCGGCTGCCGGGCGGTTCGGCAATCCGTATGGCAACTTCACGTTGGATCATGCCGACCACTTCGGGAATCCGGTCGCGGTTCTCGAGAACTTTGAAAAAAATCTGCGATGAGATATTATAGGGAAAATTCCCGATCAGGCTGACTCCTTCCGGAAACAGAGCCTCCAGATCCATTTGGAGAAAATCGCCTTCGAAGAGTCTCGGAGTCAGGGCCGGATAATTTTCATGCAGATAGACGACGCTTTCTGTATCGACTTCCGCCGCATAAAGTTCAATGTCCGGACGTTGGAGCAGGTATTGTGTCAGGACTCCGGTTCCGGGGCCGATTTCGAGTACTTTGGAGGCTTTTTCGGCCGTCAGGGAGTCGGCAATACGCCGGGCGATATGCTGATCGGTCAGAAAGTGCTGACCCAGGTGTTTTTTCGGTTTGACGTACATAGATATGGAAAGTTCTGTCGGACGAAACGCTGACTGCGTTTTCGTTTAAAGGACTTTTCGGTAAAAGCGGACGGGGAATCAGTTCCCCATCTCGCTCATGAATTTGATGCGTACCAGACGGATTTCCTCTTCGGTGAAGTCGCTGCCCAACTCCTTGATCGCTTCGTCCAGCGAGTCGGTTTCAGCATCTTCCTTGAAGTAGAGATAGATCTCTTCGGCTTTTTCTTCGTCGACGACCTGGTCGACGTAGTAGCCGATATTGAGTTTCGTTCCCGAATGCACGATGGCTTCGATTTCGGTGAGCAATTCGTCGAATTCCATGTCTCGGGCACGAGCGATGTCCTCGAAATCCATCTGGCGGTCGATGCTCTGGATGATGAAAACCTTGTTGCCGCTCTTGTTTACCACGCTTTTGACCACCAGATCGTGAGGTCGGGTGATACCCTTTTCGTCGACGTACTTTTTAATCAGATCCAGGAATGGCTGTCCGAATTTGCGGGCCTTGCCGGCTCCCACCCCCGTAATGCTCTGGAGTTCCTCCATGGTGATGGGGTACTGAATCGACATGTCTTCCAGCGAAGGATCCTGGAAAATCACGAAAGGCGGCAGATCCTTTTGACGGGCTACCTGTTTGCGCAGGTCTTTGAGCATGCTGAACAGCTCTTCATCGGCGACGCCTCCCTTGCCGGTCGGCGGAGTGATGGTATCGTCGTCGTCACCTTCTTCGTATTCATGATCGGCGGTCATCATCACGGAGTAGGGGGCCTGGATGTATTGGCGCCCGGCATCGTTGATCGACAACAGCCCGTAATTTTCGATATTTTTGTCCATCAGGCCCAGAATGAGCGCCTGGCGGATAACGGCACCCCAGAAGCGGTCGTTGTGTTCCGAGCCGACTCCGAACCATTCGCTCTTGTTGTGGTTATAGGATTTGATCAGGGCATTGTTGCGGCCGACCAGCATGTTGATCAGGTAATCGGCTTTGAATTTGTCGCCGATGGCTTCCAGTACCTCCAGCATCAACTTGATGTGTTCGCACCCCTCGAAACGGGGTTTGGGATGGATGCAGTTGTCGCAACATCCGCAATTATCCTGTTCGTATTCTTCCCCGAAATAGTGCAGCAGGGTTTTGCGTCGGCAAATCGAACTCTCTGCATACGAGACGGTTTCTTGCAACAGTAACCGCCCGATTTCCTGTTCGGCCACCGGTTTGCCCTGCATGAATTTTTCGAGTTTCTGAATGTCGCGGTAACTGTAAAAGGTGATGCAGTGTCCGCCTCCGCCATCCCGTCCGGCCCGTCCGGTTTCCTGATAATATCCTTCCAGGCTCTTGGGAATATCGTAATGGATGACATAACGGACATCGGGTTTGTCGATGCCCATCCCGAAAGCGATGGTCGCCACGATCACGTCCACGTTTTCATGCAGGAAGGCATCCTGGTTGGCGGCTCGGGTCGCCGCATCCATACCGGCATGGTAAGGGGCGACCTTGATGCTGTTGGCTGCCAGTACCTCGGCCAGTTCTTCCACTTTTTTGCGGCTGAGGCAATAGATGATGCCCGATTCTCCCGGATGGTTTTTGATGTATTTGATGATCTCTTTGGTGGCGTTTACCTTGGGGCGTATTTCGTAGAACAGGTTGGGACGGTTGAACGACGACTTGAATACGGCGGCATCCAGCATTCCCAGGTTTTTTTGAATGTCCATCTGTACTTTCGGGGTGGCCGTAGCCGTGAGCGCAATCAGCGGAGCCGGTCCTATTTCGTTGATGATCGGACGGATACGACGATATTCAGGACGGAAGTCGTGACCCCATTCCGAGATACAGTGAGCTTCATCGATGGCGTAGAACGAAATTTTGATTTTGCGCAGGAACGAAACGTTGTCTTCTTTGGTCAGCGATTCGGGAGCGAAATAGAGCAATTTGGTTTTGCCGGCCAATACGTCGTTTTTGACTTGGGTGACGGCAGCTTTATTGAGGGATGAATTGAGAAAATGGGCGATGCCTTCTTCCATGCTGAATGTACGCATGGCGTCGACCTGGTTTTTCATCAGGGCGATCAGTGGAGATATGACGATGGCTACTCCGTCCATGACCAGAGCCGGTAATTGGTAGCATAGCGATTTGCCGCCTCCGGTAGGCATCAATACGAATGTGTCGCGTCCGGCCAACACGTTACGGATGACCGCTTCCTGGTTTCCTTTGAAGCTCGAGAAGCCGAAATAATCCTTTAAGTGCTTTTTTAGTAGAACGCTTTCTTTGTCAGGCATTTAATGTGAATGATTGCAGATTAGTAACCCTAATTTCTAACTTAAAGATAACAATATATTGCGAAATTACCAGCACTTTTGGAAAATTCTGTCGGGCGGTTTCGTTGATTTGCGGATAAAAACGATAACTTTGTACGAAAATTGCCGGACCCCGGATTCGATCCGGCAGGTCTTTTTATGCGCAGAACTTCTCGGATGGAGCATTCCGGTATCGGGTCGCATGCGGCATCGTAATTGAGTCGGCATGGAAAAACAGTTCATGAGATTATATACCAGCAACCTGGTCAAACGTTATAAAACCCGTACGGTGGTGGATCACGTATCCATCGATGTGCGACAGGGTGAAATCGTGGGATTGTTGGGGCCCAACGGTGCCGGTAAAACCACCACGTTCTATATGATCGTGGGATTGATCAAGCCCAATGAAGGAGGGATTTTTCTGGATACCGGCGCCGAAACGATCGAGTTGACCAAAGAACCCGTTTATAAACGGGCCCAGAAAGGGGTAGGTTATTTGGCTCAGGAGGCTTCCGTATTCCGTCGTTTGTCGGTGGAAGACAATATCCGGGCCGTTTTACAGATGACCAATTTCACCAAGGAGTATCAGCGGGAACGTTTGGAAAATCTGATTGAGGAATTCCGGTTGCAGAAGGTACGTAAAAGTTTGGGGATCCAGCTTTCGGGAGGGGAACGACGTCGGACCGAAATCGCCCGGGCGGTAGCCATCAATCCGAAATTCATCTTGTTGGACGAGCCTTTCGCCGGGGTGGACCCCATTGCCGTAGAAGATATTCAGAGTATCGTGGCCACCTTGAAAAACAAGGATATCGGGGTGATCATCACCGACCACAATGTCCATGAAACGCTTGCCATCACCGACCGTACCTATCTGTTGTTCGAAGGAAAAATTCTTAAAGCAGGTTCGGCCGAAGATCTGGCCAATGACGAAATGGTACGTAAGGTCTATTTGGGTCGGGATTTCCAGTTGCGTTAAAAAGACCCGAATCGAAACGGGGGTTGGGGCATTTGCCGAGGAGAAGGATGCCTGTGACTGCTTCTCCGGATCAATGAAAGACAAAAGTGAGTATGGATAATCAGACGATTATGGCCGGTCGGCTGACCGGAACCGTAACTGCGCCGGCTTCGAAAAGTTTTGCACAACGGGCTGTGGCGGCGGCTTTGCTGGCACAGGGACGCAGTACATTGACCCATTTGGGATTGAGTAAGGATACCGAAGCCGCTTTGGAAATAGCCCGTAACCTGGGGGCTCGCATATTTGCCGAGGGGGATACTTACACGGTGGACGGGGGTCTGAACCCCGAATCGACCAAATTGAATGTCGGGGAGTCGGGTTTGTCGGCCCGTTTGTTTGTGCCGATCGCCGCCCTGACCAACATGATGACCACCCTCAGCGGAACGGGTTCGATCCTGCGCCGTCCCATTGCCATGATGGAAGAACCGCTGATGGCTCTGGGGGTGGAAGTGCATACTAACGGGGGCTATCTGCCCATCGAGGTGAAAGGACCTATGCACGGGGGTGAAATTACCGTGGACGGTTCGTTGAGTTCGCAGTTCGTGACGGGGTTGCTGATGGCTCTGCCGCTGGTGAGCGAGGATACGATTCTGCATGTCGAAAAATTGAAGAGCCGTCCGTATATCGATATGACCTTGTCGTTGCTGGAGGCTTTCGGGATCGATATAACGAACGAAGGATATGAAAGTTTCCGTATTGCGGGAGGACAGCAATACCGCCCGACGGAATATAATATCGAAGGGGACTGGAGCGGAGCTTCCTGCCTGTTGGTAGGGGGAGCTACGACCGGATCGACGACCATTCGGAATCTGAATCCCGTGTCCTCGCAGGCCGATGTGGCCATTGTCGATGCACTGGCTAAGGCCGGGGCCCAGATCATCACCTCTTCGGAGGCGGTGACCGTCAAACAGGGCGATCTGTACGGCTTCGAGTTCGATGCTACGGACTGTCCCGATTTGTTCCCGGCTTTGGTTGCCTTGGGGTCTGCCTGCCGGGGGGTGACTACGCTGGTCGGTACCAGACGGCTGTTGTATAAGGAAAGCAACCGGGCCGAAGCGTTGGCCGATGTGTTCGGCGCGATGGGCATTGAGGTAGACCTCGAAACGGAGAATGTCATGCGCATTACCGGCGGTCCGATCCATGGAGCTACGCTCAGCAGCCACAACGATCATCGGATTGCCATGGCAGCTGCCGTGGCCGCTTTGCGTGCCGATGCACCGGTGACCATCACCGATGCCGATGCCGTGGCAAAATCCTATCCGGCTTTTTGGGAGGATCTGGTGACTTTGCGGGCTTAAAATTGTCGAATCGGAATAATTTTTGGACAGAAAGGATCGTTCCGGGAATGTTCTTTTCTGAAAATCGATCAACGAAACGTTATGAATAAATTCGGCCGATTGTTCAGCTTGTCTATTTTCGGCGAATCGCACGGCGAGTCGGTGGGGGTAACCCTCGATGGCGTTCCGGCGGGTATCCCGCTGAGCGAAAAATCGTTTTTGGCCGATCTGGCCCGTCGTAAAAGCGGAAAGCGGGGAACAACGCCTCGCAAGGAGAGTGATACTCCCCATATTATTTCGGGGGTATTTCGGGGGCGTACTACGGGCGCTCCTCTGACAGTCGTGTTTTACAATGAAAACACGCTTTCGGGGGATTATGCCAATCTGGTGGCGCATCCGCGTCCTTCGCATGCCGATTGGGTGGCTGCACAGAAGTTTAAAGGGTATGCCGATTATCGGGGCGGAGGCCATTTCTCGGGTCGTTTGACCCTGGCGTTGGTAACGGCCGGGGTCGTGGCCAAGAAAATTCTGAAACGCCGTCATCGGACTTTCGAGGTGGAGAGCCGGCTTTTGGAGATCGGAGGGTGCACGCAAACGGAACGCTTTCCTGAAATCATTGAAGCGGCCCTGAGGGCGCAGGATTCGGTCGGAGGTCTGATCGAATGTCGGGTTCAGGGTATTCCGGTCGGATTGGGAGAGCCGTTTTTCGATTCGGCCGAAAGCCTGATCGCCCATCTGCTGTTTTCGGTTCCGGCCGTCAAGGGCGTGGAATTCGGCAGCGGTTTTGCGGCCGCCCGGATGAAAGGGAGCGAACATAACGACCCGATTCTTTCGATGGACGGAACGACGGCGACTAACCATGCCGGCGGCATCGTGGGCGGAATCACCAACGGAAACGAAATCGTGGTGCGGGCGGCGATCAAACCTACCGCCAGCATTTCATCGCCCCAGATGACCCTCTCGACCGAAACCGGACGTCCTGAAAAACTGATCGTCAAAGGACGCCACGATGCCTGTATCGCCATGCGGGCACCGGTGGTCGTTGAGGCGGCCGTGGCGATCGCGCTTTGCGATCTGAGCCTGATTGCCAAAGCGCAGGGCTTGTGACGAATTGGTGAGAGTTTTTTTGCATTTCGCTTAAAAATGTATACATTTGTGGGCTGTTTTTGAAGAGCAATGAGCGTTCTGAAAAAATATACCATCCCGTATAAGGGCTTGAAAGTTGGTAGTCACACCTTTGAGTTCGAAGTGGACGACCGCTTTTTTCAGGCGTTTGAGGCTTCGGAAATCCATCGCGGCCATGGCCGGGTCAAGGTCGGTCTGGAAAAACAGAGCCGTATGATGAGCCTCACTTTCGAGATGGAGGGCGAAGTGGAAGTCGCTTGCGACCGTTGTCTGGAAGAATTCATGTTGCCGTTCACGTATCAGGGGACGTTGCAGGTGCGTTTTTCCGAAACCGAGCAGGAAAGCGACGGCGAAATTATGTGGATCAGCCCCAATGAACCCGAACTCGATCTGGCTCAGTATATTTACGAAAGTATTAATCTGAGTCTGCCTTACCAGCGGGTGCATCCGACCGACGCCGAGGGTCACAGTTTGTGCAACCCCGATATGTTGTCGCGTTTTAAAATCGTCAGCGAAGAGGAGTTCGAACAGATCGTTCAACAGGCCTCCCGCCCCGAACAGAATGCCGAGGAAAATCCTTGGAGCGCTCTGGAAAAAGTCAAAGAAGAACTGGAAAAGAATAAATAGGAATTTTATTAAAACGAATTTATAATGGCACATCCTAAGCACAAAGTCTCCAGTACGAGAAGAGACAAAAGAAGAACGCATTACAAAGCCGCTGTTCCCACTGTGGTTACTTGCCCGAACTGTGGCGCAGCCGTCCTGTATCACCGGGTATGCCCCGAATGCGGCTTCTACCGGGGACGGATCGCTATCGAAAAGAAAGCCGAATAATATCTCTCGCAGAAAGCCCCGATGACTATGATTAGAATAGGAGTTGATGCGATGGGCGGAGATTTCGCTCCCGAAGCTACGGTTTTGGGAGCTATTGCTGCTTTGCGGGAAATCGAACCCGAAAGCCGCATCGTACTGTTCGGCGATAAAGACCGTATTACCGCTATTCTGGAAAGGGAACAGGTGTCGGCCGACAGTTTCGAAATCGTGCCTACGAGCGAAGTGATCGAAATGGGCGACAACCCCACCCAGACATTCAGTAAAAAGACCGATTCGAGTATCGTGGTGGGATTCATGCACCTGATGGAAGGTCGGATCGACGGTTTTGCCAGCGCCGGAAGCACCGGAGCCATGATGGTGGGTTGCATGTATACCGTCAAACAAATCGAAGGCATTATTCGTCCGGCCATCTCCTCGCTGGCCCCTACGCTGGATGGGGGAGGTGTCTTGTTGTTGGACGTCGGTCTGAACGTGGACTGCAAGCCCGACGTGTTGTATCAGTACGGAATTATCGGGAGCACCTATGCTAAAAGCGTGATGGGTAAAGACTCCCCCCGCGTCGCCCTGCTGAATATCGGGGAAGAAAAAGAAAAAGGCAACCTTCAGACCAAAGCGGCCTATGAGTTGATGGAAGAAAGCCGGGATTTCAACTTTGTGGGCAATATCGAAGCGAAACATCTGTTCGACGGTACGATTGCCGATGTTGTGGTCTGCGACGGCTTTGTCGGCAATACCATCCTCAAACAGACCGAAGGGTTTTATCAGATGGCGCAGGCACAGGGCTTGAAAAACACCTTTTTCGATCATTACAACTATGAAAATGTGGGCGGCACGCCCGTTTTGGGCATCAATTCCACGGTGCTGATCGGACACGGATGTTCCAGTCCGTTGGCTATCAAGAATATGATCCTCCAGACCGAGAAAACCATCAAGGCTGGAGTGGCTGACAAACTACGAGAAATTTTTAAACGATGACGAAAAAAATCACCGCAGCGATCACCGGAACGGGTGCCTACCTGCCCGATTATATCCTTGACAATTTCGAATTGAG
>CALVFO010000011.1 GCA_944326855.1 uncultured Alistipes sp.
CCGAGGGACGCCGAGGGACGCCGAGGGACGCCGAGGGACGCCGAGGGACGCCGAGGGACGCCGAGGGACGCCGAGGGACGCCGAGGGACGCCTGCCTAACGACCGGTGACCCGCAGATATTGCGCCCGTTTGATCCGGTATTGGGAACAAGCCTCGGTGTGTTGATCCCGGCTTTGTTGCAGTAAGGTTTGGGCATCGAGCACATCGCTGAGCGATACGGTCCCCGCCCGAAAATATTCGTTGTTCAATCGCAGGTTTTCGGTGGAGGAATCGATGGACTTCTGTGCCAGCAGGATTTGTTTATAGGCTTCTTGCAGCTCGTTCCAACACTGGTGAATCTCGACCTCCATCATTTCGCGGTTTTGTTGGCGTTCGATTTCGGCCTGACGGACTTTCAACTTGTCGCGCTTGATGGCGTGAGAACCGCCCCACCAGGCCGAAATGGGTAACGACACGCTCGCGAAAACCACGCCGAACTGATTGTCCTGTCCCGTCAGGTCATGGTACATATAACCGGCTCCCACACCTACATTGGGCAGGTTTTTCCCCACAGTTACCCGTTGCTGAAACTTGCGGGCCTCTACGTTTTTATTCAGTAACTGGTATTCCGTCCGGCGTTTGACGGCCGTGGAGGCCTCTTCGTAGATCGACAGGGGTGACTCCGGCGTCGTAAACCCTTCGTCGACCAACTCCAGTTCCCGGCCCATACACCCGATGTATTGCCCCAGTAACAATTTGGAGGTGCTGATCCCATTCTCTACTTTGAGACGTTGACTTTCGATTTCCTGTTCTCTGAGTTCGACCCGCAAGAGATCGTTGCGGGTGCTGACGCCGGCCTGTACGGCTACCTCCACATCCTGGTGTATGCGTTTCAGCTGAGTCTCTACCGCATTGAGCGTCTTCAGCCTTTCCTGCAACGAGATTACCTGCCAGAAATATTCTTCCACCTGCTGCAAAATCTCTTCTTCGGTGAGTTTTGTCTGGAAATGACTCACATCCTCGTTAATGCGGGCCAATCGATTGCTGTTGTAGATCTGACCGCCGGCAAAAACCGGTTGAATGGCCGTGACTCCTCCCATTAAGCCGTGTTTGGCCAGAGCCATCGGTATCGGAGTCGGCAGAACGGGTAATGTAAAGTCCATCTGTACGGTGGGATGATTGGCATTGAACACCATGCCGGTCGCACTGATCGTCGGGAAAAAGTGAGTCAGGGCTTCCCGTTTGGTCTGGGCAGCCATGTCGCTCTCCAGATGACGACTTTGTAGCTGATGGTTGTTTTCCAAAGCCAGATTTTTACAGGCTTCGAGCGTATAGGGTTGAGCCGAAGCGTTCAGGGTCAGACTCAGCATCCCTACTATTCCCAGCATAAGCAGGCTATTTTTCATATGCGTGCCGTTTGATCTTGACATTTCCGAAAATTTTCCAATAGGTGACCGGCAGTACGGTTACCACCAGAATCATGGCGACGACCGTGCCGAAACAGATGACAATCCCCATGGGCATCCACAACGAACTGCGACTCAGAATCATCGGAATAACCCCTACGGCCGTGGTGGCCGAGGTGAGGAAGATGGGAAGCATCCGCCGTTTGCCGGCATCGTAGGCTGCGTCCCGTGCACTGATCGGACGGGAGGCCCGTAGATCTTCGGCGTGTTGGAACATGATGATCGCATTGCGTACGATGATCCCCATCAGGCTGATGATGCCCAATACGCAGGTCAGACCAAAGGCGGTGCGGGTGAGCCATAATCCCAGCGCCGCTCCTAATAAACAGAGCGAAATACTGATCAGGGCCACGAACGAAAGGCTGACTTTCTTGAAATTCATCAGCAGAAACAGGAAGATCAAACAGGCGGCGGCCGTGATCCCGCTGACGATCGGAGGAACGATTTCGGAGTCGCTTTCGACGGTCCCTCCATAGTCGATATCGATTCCTTCGGGCAACTGCGGACGAATCTGTTCGTCCACGATCTGCTGTACCCGTTTGAAGGCATCGTCTTCCGGATAGCCCCGTTTGACATCAGCCATGACACTCAACGTCCGGACTCCGTTGCGTCGTACGATTTGCCCTTGTGTCCAGTCTGCCTCTACCGTAGAGACCTGGCGCAGCGGAACCGATACCCCCGGAATGGCCGTGGCGATATAATGTTCCCCCACTTTGTTCAGCAGGTCTTGTTCGGTCGGTTCGTCGGTTTTGAGAACGACCGATAACGGATAGTCCTCTTCCCACAGGGTCCCTGCCGGCAATCCCCCGTATACCGCGGCCAACGAAGCCTCGGCCATGGCACGATTGATCCCCAGTCGGGAGGCTTCCACCGGGTCGAGTTTGATTTCGATGCCCGGGAGCGCTTCTTCATAATTGCTGTGAACCCATACCAGGTCTTCCATCCGACGCATGGCACTCATCAGCGAGTCGGCCGTTTGTCGGAGCATCGGAATGTCGTCGCCACGCAAACGGACTTCGATAGGCGTGGCCACATTCTGATAGTCGAGTTGTTTGAACTTGACATAGGCGTCCGGGAAACGGTCGGCATACGTGTTGGTGTAATCATCCAACAGAGAGCGGGTGTCTTCCACCGAATGGGTATTGACAATCAACTGCGCATAATGTTTCGAAGGCATTTGCGGGGCGTAAGTCGTCTGGAAACGGGGGGAGGAAGTGCCGACAAACGAGGTGATCGATTTGACACGGGAATCCTTCGAAAGGGATGCATACAGGCTGTCGACCACCGTGGCCGTACGGTTCAGCGGGGTGCCCTGAGGCAGGTAAATCTCTACGGCCAGCTGATCGCGGTCGGCCATGGGCATCATGCGTACGTGCAGACCCAGAAGCAGGAAAAGGGCCAGGACAACGGTACCCACTCCTCCGGCAATGGTTAGCCAGGGATGGCGGAACGTCCACTCCAGGGCGTATCCATACCCCTTTTGGACTGTTTCCAGCATGTTGAAATGTTTTTTGCCGTTCTTTGCCGGACGGGATTTGAGTCCTTTTTTGATGAGGGTATATTCCAGAAAAGGAATAAAAATCATGGCCAGTACCAGGGACATCATCAACGAAATGGTCAATGTCCAGGGAAAGTCTTTCAGAAAATCGAGAAACTCACCCGTCATGGTAAACAGTAACGGGTAAAAAATGATACAGATGCAGAGCGTAGCCAGAAAAATGGACCCGAAATAATTCTTGGCACTGGCGACGGCCGCATGCCAGCGCGACATACCTCGGTCGAGGTTGTCGAGGTAGGCATCCACGACAATGATCGAGTTGTCGACGATCATTCCCAGGACGACGATCAGAGCGGCCAGCGTCACTGTATTGAGCGGAATTCCCACGATGTACATGATCCCGATCGAGATGAAGATACTGATCGGAATGGAGGTCGCGGCTACAATGGCCGATCGGAAAGGAAAGAGAACCATCATCACCAGAATGACCACCACGATCGATACCATCAGGTCGCGAATGAACGAACTCACCGAATCGTCCACGACTTTGGGCTGGTCGGCGATACGTTCGATCCGGACATCTTCGGGAAGGGTGCGTTGGAACTCGGCCAGTACCTCATCGACTTCTTGTCCGTATTCTACGATGTTATTCCCTTCGCGCATCTCCATGGACAGCAGAATGGCCTTCCGGGCGTTGTTGCGGATATAGCTGTCCGGTTCGTCGTATTCTCGGACGATACGGGCCACATCCTGCAACCGGATGATGTTGCCCTGAGGATCGCTGTATACGATTTGTTGGGCAATTTCGCGTTCCGAATCGTAGCTCGACGCAAAATGGATGGGTAATTCCTGCTCTCCGGTGTCGAGCGAACCGCCTGTGGTGATGAAACCCTGAGCAAACAGATTGCCCATGAGAATTTTTTGATCCAGACCGTATGCGGCCAGTTTGTCGCGGTCGAGATAGACGCTGATCTGTTCCTTCTGCAGGCCGTAACGTCTCAGATTCGATACCGATTCGATCCGACGCAACCGGCCTTCCAGGTCTTCCAGATACTCTTCCAGTTCCCGGTAGGTTTTCTGATCCGATTCCAGGGTGATCAACAGCGCTGACGTGTCTCCGAAATCGTCGTTGACCACGACCGCCAGAACGCCGGCCGGCAGTTGCTGTTTGAACGAGGCAATGCCGTGTTTGATTTTCGACCAGACTTCGTCCTTGTCGTTGATCTCATCGGTCAGTTCGACCATGACATAGACGATCCCGTCCTGCGACATGGAATAGGTCTTGGCCTTGTCGATCTCTTTATAGGTGAACAGAAACTGTTCCAGCGGTTTGGCCAATTGCTCTTCAACCTGCGCCGACGTGGCGCCCGGATAGATGCCTACGACCACTCCTTGCCGAATGGTAAAGGGAGGAAACTCCTGTTTGGGCATATGAACCAGTGCATACAGCCCCAACAGAACCAACAGCGATACGATCAACAATACGATTTTGTGATAGCGCATGGCGCTTTCGATCCATCCCCTCTTTCTCATGGCTGTACCTGCACTTGCATTCCTTCACTGATTTTCTGATACCCTTCGCAGATAACCTGATCCCCCTCGGAAAGCCCCTCGGTGATGATCAGACCCGCTTCGCTGAGTTCACCCGTCTGTACGGGCGTACGGACGGCCGCCCCCTCTCGTACGGTCCAGACGAAACGTTCGCCCGTTTCGGAGAGTTGTACCGCTTTGTTGGGAAGAACGATGTTCGGCTGTGCGTCGTTCTTGAGCAACTCTACGCGGCAGACCATACCCGGCATCAGTACCCCCGACGCATTGTTCAAAGGGATACGCGCTTCGTAGGTATGGGCGACCGGATCGGCTTCGATCCCTTTTTCGGAGATGGAGCCTTCGAATTGTTGGTTGTCGAGAGCCGCGACGGTGATGCGGGCCCGGGTGCCGGAATGTACCGAAGCAATTTCATTCTCGGGAACGGGAATGCGTACCTTGACCGTACCCGTTTTCAGCAACGAGAGTACGGGTTGGCCCGGCATGACGTTTTCACCCGTTTCCACCTGACGACGTCCGATGACCCCTCCGAAAGGAGCGATCAGTCGGCTATCTTCCAGATTCTTGCGGGCAACTTCTTCCATGGAACGGGCCTGTTGGAGCTTGGTTTGGGCTTCGACGTATTGAATCTCGGGCAAACTTTGGTTGTCGTACAACATTTGCAGTCGTTTCATGGCGTCTTCGGCCTGTTTGAGGGAAGCCAGGCTCCCTTCGTGGATGCTTTGCAGGTTGCGGGTGTCCAACACCGCCAAAACATCGCCGGCCGCGACCCGTTGACCCTCCCGGGCGTCGATCTGTTGAACATGACCGGCAACCTGAAAACTCAGCGAAGAGGCCGATTCCTCCTCGATAACCCCGATGTAATCGTGTGAAACGGCCCGTACGTCCGGGGTGACGGTAAGAATCCTGACCGGCACGATGTTGGTGTGTCGGGTTTCCGTTTTGGGCCCCGAGGAACATCCGGTGCAGATCAGTATGCCTGCGAGCCATGCGCTCCAACGATATCCCTCTCTGAATTTATCTGTCATGGTTTCTGCTGGTGTTGGTGTTTGGATGCAAAGGTCAGCTAAAGATGCGGGTCGTTAAAGTCCCGAAGTCCGGGCAAAATGTTCAAAAAGTCGAAAAATTGACTTTCTGTATCAAAATAGATCGACTTTATCCTTAATTTTGGGGTGAAAAGAGGAAAATATGGACAACAATACCCTGACAAATGTGACGATCTCTCAACTCCGGAGATTCGGTGGAATGAGCGAGGAAGATAATGACGATTTTTTGGTGATCCGACGAATCGGTCAACCCGAGTTGTTTCATTATCCCTGCCGTGTGGATGCGGTCGTGTTGGCGGTATGCCACAAAGGACACGCAATGGCCGAGATCAATTTGACCCGTTATGAAGTCACGGAGGGAATGAGTGTGGTCAGTCTGCCCGACAATGTGATTCAGGTCTTGCAGGTCAGCGATGATTTCGAGGGCTATGTGATTGTCGTTTCCTTGGACTTTTTGCGCAGCGCACAAATCGATCTGAAAAACATATTGCCCCTGTACATGTACATCAAGAATCATCCTTGTGTACGATTCCCGGCTCGGGCCATGGCGGAGATCGGGCGTTTTTACGAACTTCTGCAACAGTGCGCCGACGATATCCGGAGCAAACGACGTACGGAAATCATCAAAGGACTGATCTCGGCCATGATGTATAAAATCTGCGATGAGCTGGATCGCCTGACCCTGCCGATCGAAGGAGTGGCCGGAAGTCGTCGGGAGGCGCTTTTCCTGCAATTTCTCGATTTGCTGACCGAATACCACTGTCAACAACGCAGTGTGGGATTTTATGCCTCCCGGTTGCATATCACCCCCAAATACATGTCTTCGCTGATCAAGGAGATCAGCGGACGTTCGGCGGCCCAATGGATCGATGAGTATGTCATTCTCGAGGCCAAGTCATTGTTGAAATATTCCGATCTGAGCATTCAGGAAATCGCTTATCGGCTCAACTTTTCCACCCAATCGTTTTTCGGGAAGTATTTCAAGCATCATACAGGCATGTCTCCCGGGCAGTATAAGGCATGTTGACACCGGAGACGCTCCCGGTCGGAACCATGTCCGTTTGACGCAGTACGTTCCGGTAATCGGCCCGCCGTCTGCAAAAAGCCTCCGAGTCGGGGGAATCGGATCGTGGGGGAAAGGTAGATGCGTTTTGAGTGTTTCAGGGAGGCCGGGCCGACGAAACGCCCGGAGTTTCGTCGGCGGAGTTTGGAGAGGATGCGGGGCATCTGGGACTCGGCATCATGATTCAGGAAAAGGGGATCGGCTGTGGGCGGAAGCCTCGTTTCGGTACGATTTCCGGAGATGCAAAGCGGCGTGCACGGTAAAAACAGAGCTGAGGAAACGAATCGTTCCGGATGTCGTCTCCCGAATAACAAAACAGACCCGGAGGTCCTTCAGGAGCCATCCGGGTCTGTGGTTTATGAGTAGGGGGATTGTTTACCGCATGTCGGTATATTCGAGTTTATCCATATCGCCATAGTCGAGGTTTTCCCCGGCCATACCCCAGATAAACATGTAGTTGCTGGTTCCGGCAGCGGCGTGGATCGACCATTCGGGCGACATGATGGCCTGTTCGTTGGCCATCCATACCAGGCGTTCCTGTTGAGGTTCACCCATCAGGTGGCAGATCATGTTGCCGGCCGGGACGTTGAAATAGAAGTAGGCTTCGATGCGGCGATCGTGCGTGTGGGCTGGCATGGTGTTCCATACGCTACCCGGTTTCAGTTCGGTCAGACCCATTTGCAGCTGGCAGGGACCTTCTTCCAAAACATTGCTGACAATCAGCTGATTGATGACACGATCGTTGCTCTCTTCCATCTTGCCGGCCGGGAACGAGTTGGCTTTCAACGAACCTTTGGCCCCGTCGATGGTGATCAGCTGGGTTTTGTAAGCCGTGTGGGCCGTAGCCGAGTTGATGTAGAATTTGGCCGGTTTCGAGGCATCCACGCTTTTGAACGTCACTTTTTCGTTCCCGCGACCTACGTAAAGCGCTTCTTTGAATTTCAGGGTGTATTCCTTGCCGTCGACCGTTACGATACCGTCACCCCCGATGTTGATGACGCCCAATTCGCGGCGTTCCAGGAAATATTTCGCTTTCAACGGTTCGATGGTTTCCAGAACCAGTTCTTTCTGGACAGGCATCGCCCCCCCGAAAATGAAACGGTCGTACATCGAATAGGTCAGGTTGATCTGGTCGGGCACCATCACCTTGGGCATCATGAAACTGCTGCGCAAACGTTCGGTGTCATAGGTTTTTACGTCCTGAGGATGGCAGGCGCGCTGGATGGTGTAGTTTACCTGAGCTCCGGCGCTCAGCGTGGCCAGACTCAGCATCATTCCAATCACTAACTTTTTCATCTTCTTTTGTGTTTTATCGGTTATTGTTTTTGTTCGGTTTCCGAAACGGTCTCTTCCGCAGACTGGGTTTCGGCGATCTGACCGCTTTGTTTGAGGATGGCGCGGCGGTTGAGCAGCATCAAGGCCAACGTCCCCAATACCAAAATGGCCGGACCGATGTATTTCAGGCTAACGGTCAGGTGGTAGATCACCCACGTGAAGGGGCTCGACGCAAAGTCGAGGGCTGCGGCTTCGCTGAACCCGTCAGGAATTCGGGCCGCCTGATCGCCGGTCAGCGCATAGACATCTTGAGCGGCTTGCGAGAAGATCGGAGCCAGATTGGTTACGATGTATACCCCGATGACCAGTACCACCAGCCCGACGATGAAGGTTTTGAATACGTTCCCTTTCGTGATGGGCAATACCAGCGGGAAGAGGTAGAACATCCCGGCCAGCGAGGCCAGCGGCAGGAATTCGTTACCTGGCAGGATGACCGACAGCAGGATGATCACCGGAATCAGCAGCAGCGATACGACCAGCGTCGCCGGATGGCCGATCACCAACGCGGGACTCATCCCGATGTTCAGACCGGAACTCTTCTTGAACTTGCGGGCGATCAGGGATTTCGTGGCATCCGAGATCGGCATCAACCCTTCGATGAACAGACCGGTGATGCGTGGGATCAACTCCATGACGGCCCCCATCTGTACGCCCAGCATCAGAATTTTGGGCACTTCGTAACGGGCCAGAATCCCGATTCCGCAACCGATCACGACCCCCAGGAACAGGGGTTCACCCATCAGGCCGAATTTCTTTTTCATCCCTTCCGAGTCGATGTTGATCTTGTTGACGCCCGGGATCATGTCCAGCCCTTTGTTGATGACCCACGCAAAAGGAACGAACCCGGCGCAGAAGGGCTGAGGAATCGAAATGCCGTCCATGTTGGCATAGAACTTCTGGAATTTCGGAGCCATGATATCGGCGATGATCAGGGTAATGATGTAGCAGATTATGGCGGCGAAGAAACCCCACAACAGGCTGTCGGTCGCAAAGAAGGCCAAAGCCCCGATGAAGGCGAAGTGCCAGTAGTTCCACAGGTCGATGTTGACGGTTTTGGTCGTACGCGTGAGCAGCATCAGCAGGTTGACACCCAGGCAAACCGGGATGATCAGGGCCCCTACCGAGGTGTTGTAGGCGATACTGGCAGCGGCGGGCCAACCCATGTCGAAGACCTTGAGTTGCAGGTCGTAGATTTCGACCACTTTATTGAGGGCGGGACCCAGTGCGCTGGTCAGCAGGGCCGTGACAATGGACAAACCCACGAAACCGACTCCGACGAGCAGCCCGCTCTTGACGGCTTTCCCGAACTTGATGCCGATGCATACGCCCAGAATCGTGAAGATGATGGGCATCATCACCGGAGCTCCCAAGCCGACGATATATCCGAAAATTTCTTTCATGCTTATGGTTTAAGAAGGTTAATGTTTTAGTCCCCGAGAAGGCCGCAGAGCCGGTCTCGGGGTATGGGATCCGTTTATTTCTGACGGTATTTGGCGATGATCTCCAAGGCTTCGCGGCATTTGTCGGCGATGGCCGGCCAGTTCTTGTCGGCGATTACGTTGGACGGGAAGAGTTTCGATCCCATTCCTACGCAGGTAACCCCGGCTTTGATCCAGGCCGACAGGTTTTCTTCCGTAGGTTCTACGGCGCCGGTGACCATCAGCATCGACCACGGCATCGGAGCCATTACGTTCTTGACGAACGAAGGACCGCCGACGTTGCCGGCCGGGAAGATCTTGCAGAGGTCGCAACCGGCTTCCTGGGCGAAACCGATTTCGCTGACCGAACCGCATCCGGGCGTGTAGGGGATCAGACGGCGGTTGCAGACTTTGGCGATGTCGGGGTTGAACAGCGGGCTCACCACGAAATTGGCGCCCAGTTGGATGTACAGCGACGCCGTACCGGCATCCACAACTGTACCGACCCCCAGAATCATGTCGGGGCATTCCACGGCGGCGAATTTGATCAGTTCGGTGAATACTTCGTGAGCCAGGTCGCCCCGGTTGGTGAATTCAAAGGCGCGAACCCCGCCGATGTAGCAGGCTTTCAGCACCTGTTTGGCCACTTCGATATCTTTGTGGTAGAATACGGGAACCATCCCCGTGGAGGCCATCGCTGCGATGACCTGTGTCTTTGAAAATTTTGCCATGATTTTTTGGTTTAGCGGACGGATCGTCTCCGACGGGGACAACCCGATCCATAATCCGATGTATATCCATAGAAAACCGAACAGTATCCGCGGAGAACCCCCGTCGCTTCCAGTAGCCTCTCCGTTTCGGAGAACGGTTGCTAGCACGAACCCGACTCTCAGTCCGATTTCGGAGGAGGCCACGATCCGGCTTGTAACAACCTGCCTCCAAGAGAATCTCCTTTCGAGAAGGTTCCAGGTTCCGGTATGGCTTCAAGGGCCGACGACAGCATACTTCCCGGTTTATGATACGGAATAACGAGTCGGAAGACTCCCGCAGGAGTCTCCCGCTCGGGGTTGTTTTAACGGGATACGCGGCCCGAGCCGTCGCCTTTCATCAGGTTTTCCACTTCGGAAACGGTCACCATGTTGAAGTCTCCGTAGATGGTGTGTTTGAGGCAAGAGGCGGCTACGGCGAAATTCAGTGCTTTCTGGTCGTCGCCCGTATAGGTCAACAGGCCGTAGATCAGACCACCCATGAACGAGTCTCCACCGCCGACGCGGTCTACGATGTGGGTGATGTCATACGAGGGCGACTGGAAGAGTTGTTTCCCGTCCCACAGCACACCGGCCCAGGTGTTATGGTTGGCGTTGATCGAACCGCGCAGGGTGATGATGACCTTTTTGGCGCGGGGGAAGCGTTGCATCAGCTGTTTGCAAACCGATTCGAATTCGGCGGCAGCGACGTGACCGCCCGTAGCCGTTACATCGAAACCTTCGGGTTTGATGCCGAATACCTTTTCGGCGTCTTCTTCATTCCCCAGAATGACGTCGCAGCCTTCGACCAGAGCCGGCATGATTTCCGAAGCGGTCTTGCCGTATTTCCACAAGTTCTTGCGGTAGTTGAGGTCGGTCGATACCGTTACCCCCATTTTGTTGGCGGTTTTGATGGCTTCCAGGCAGGCGTCGGCAGCTCCCTGGCTCAGTGCCGGGGTGATCCCCGTCCAGTGGAACCAGTCGGCTCCCTGCAGTACTTCTTCCCAGTCGATCATGCCGGGCTGGATTTCGGCAATGGCCGAGTGAGCACGGTCATACACCACCTTGCTGGCACGGGCTACAGCCCCCGTTTCCAGAAAATAGATGCCCAGACGATCGCCCCCGTAGATTACGTGCGACGTTCCAACGCCGTATTTGTGCAACTCTTTGAGGCAACTGTCGGCAATGTCGTTTTTCGGAACGCGGGTCACAAATTCAGGATGAAGACCGTAATTGGCCAACGAAACGGCCACATTGGCTTCCCCACCCCCGAATGTGGCGGTAAATTCTTTGGCTTGACTGAACCGCAGGTAGCCCGGGGTGGCCAAACGCAACATGATTTCCCCGAATGTAACAACTTTTTTCATTTTGGTTGAGGTTGATTATTTGTAAAACTTATTGTTTCTTTTTTTTGTGTTTTCGTTTTTTGCAGGATGGCGTCCTGCCTCTTTCCGCGGAATTTCCCGGCACGAAGAACGCCCCCTCCGGATTCGCTCAGGAATAGCTCTCGCTGATGGGGCCGTGGCATTTTCTGACCTCGTTTTTATGTGCGGGGTCGGCCGTTTCATTCAGGCAAAACCGCCTTCCCCCTTTTTGAGACTGTGACGTCCTTCACGCTCCATTTTTTCGGCATACGCTTCGGCTCCTTCCCGGCGGATAAAACGGAGGCACGCCGTCCGATCCGATCCCAGCAGCCGCCCGATGATCCGAGTCGCGAAATTATTGAATTTCCTGCAATGAGACAACTCTTCTTCGCATTCGGCGCAATCGGCGAGGCCTTTTTGTCGACAACATCTCCGAATGGCACACCAATTTGCCCGTGTCGTCTCCTGGCATCCGGGACATTTCCCGGCGGTATGTTTCCGGCAGGTTCCGCAGTAAAGCCCGCAACAGGCGATCATGTTCTGGGTCCCAGCCATTTCGTTTGAACTAAAAACCAAAATAGCGTCGGGCATTGCCGTAGGAAATGTCTTCAACCATTTGCCCGATGAAATCCAGCTCACTGGCCGGCAGTTTGCCGTTATCCACCTCTTCGCCCAAAATCTCGCACAGAATCCGCCGGAAATACTCGTGACGCGGATAAGACAGAAAACTGCGCGAATCGGTCAGCATACCGACAAATCGGCTTAACAGTCCCAATGACGAAAGGGTGTTGATCTGTCGGCGCATGCCGTCTTCCTGATCCAGGAACCACCAGGCTGCTCCGAACTGGATTTTACCCGGTGTCGGCGCTTCGTTGAACGTATAGGCCATGGCGCAAAGCACCTCGTTGTCTTTGGGGTTGAGGTTATAGAGAATCGTCTGGGCCAGGCAGTCGTGGCGGGCCAGTCGGTCGAGGAAAATGTGTCCCGCCCGGGCAACGGGCAGATCTCCGATGGCGTCGAATCCGGTGTCGGGACCCAGGCGTTGGAACATCCGGCTGTTGTTGTTGCGCAGCGGGCCGACGTGGAACTGTTGCGTCCAGCCGGTTTCGTGATCCATCGCGGCCAGATCGTACAACAGCCCGCTGAGGTATTTGGCTTTCTCTTCCGGCGAGGGCGTGTTACCCCGACGTACTTTGGCAAAGATCTGCATCAGGTCGATTTCGGTATAATCGGCGGCCGGGAAGGTGTCCAGACCGTGGTCGGAAAGCCGACAGCCCATCCGGGCAAAGTAGTCGTGACGTTTGTGCAGGGCGTCCAGCAACTCTTCGTAAGTTCCGATACTCATGTCGGAGGCTGCTTCCAGTGCATCGATGTAGGCGTTGTAGCGTTTGGGGTCGTCGATTCCCATCAGTCGGTCGGGACGCCAGGCGGGCAGAACACGAATCTCGAAGCCTTCCTCCTGCAGCTGACGATGGTATTCCAGTGAGTCGATCGGATCGTCGGTCGTGCAGACGACTTCCACATGACACCGTTTCATCAGCTCCCGGGGCCGGAATTCGGGGGTAGCCAGTTTGGCGTTGCAGGCCTCGTAGATTTCGCGGGCTGTCCGGGGATTCAGGACCGTATCGATGCCGAAAATGCGGGAAAGTTCCAGATGAGTCCAGTGATAGAGCGGATTACGCATGGCGTGTTGAAGCGTGTCGGCCCATTTCTCGAATTTTTCGTACTCGGAAACCTCACCGGTGATGTATTTCTCTTCCACGCCGTTGCCGCGCATGGCTCTCCATTTGTAGTGGTCTCCACCCAGCCAGGCTTCGGTGATGCTCGAAAAAGCCCGGTTCTCGGCGATCATGCGGGGATCCAGATGACAATGGTAGTCGATGATAGGCATTCGGGCGGCATGTTCGTGATACAGCCTGCGGGCCGTATCGCCCGTGAGCATGAAATCTTTTCCAATGAATGGGCTCATAGACAGTAAATTTTAGAAAAGGCGACCGAAAGGCACAAACCTCGTTCAAAAATAACGAAAATATTCGGGATTTTCACACACTTTCTGTCCAGGCAGCCCGTTCGGCTGTTTTTCGGGCCGGAGAGAACGGAAAAAGACTTTGGAAAGTTGGCTTGAAACCGCGAATCTCCGGCGCAATTCCCGATCGGAGCTTGTGGAAGAGCGAGAAAGCGGATCGGCTTCTGCGGCATGGAACGGCTCATTTCGTTGCGGCGACTGGGGGCTTTCGAGATGGTGCAGCGGGGCTTATTCGCTTAAAAACGTGTCGGCATCGGTGATCTCGATGCCCGGATAGCGGGGATCGTCGATCGGGGTCGGGGTGACGAGAATGCCCCGGGGCGATCGGGTCGATTCCATCGCCTGCCACAAACCTTGGGCTTTTTGTTGCAACCGATCGGGATCGTCCGTGTCGTAACAGGTTTGTACACAGAGAACCGTGTGCCCCTCTTCGCGAACCACAAAATCGCATCCCCCGGCTTCCGAAGTATAGAATAGTTCTTCGTAACGATTGGCTAAATGGTGGTAAAGTACGGTTTCGAAGCAGCGGGAACGGTTCGGAGACGACTGGGGCGACAGGGCGATCATCAGGGCGGGATCGGCGGCATAGACCTTCCGGGGGTTGATGTACCGTCGGGCGGGATTTTCGCTCCAATAGGGTACGAAACAGACCAGACCGGCGCGTTCCAAATGTTCCATGTGCTCGGTGACCGTAGTGACAGCTTTGATATCCAACTCTTTGCGAAGAGCATTGGCCGTCACCTTTTCTCCGCTGGAGGCGATCAGGCGCAGGGCAATCCGTCGTAGCGTGTCTTGATCCCGAACTCCTTTGGCCAAGAGCACGTCCCGGTTCAGAATCGTTTCATACAGGTCGAACAGGGCCGTCGGACGGGAGTTCTTTTGTATTTCGGGGAACGCCCCGCGTTGGAGATACTCCTGAACGGCATTTTCGGAGGGGCGTTTGTGATGAATTTCCAGAAACTCGGAATAGGAGAACAGGGGAACCCGGAGCAGGAGAAAGCGTTCGCAAATACTTTCGAGAGGTGAGGCGGCCGATTGCCCTTCGCGGGCCAGGAATGATTCTGCGAATCGATCTCCGGTTCGGGAAACGGGACGGTTCGGGGTCCCCGGGACCGCTGCGACAGAACGGCCGGAACGGAGAGTGGCCGTTGTTTTCCCGCTTCCGGGGCGTCGCCCCGGCATGCGGTGGCGGAACACGAGTTCGTCTTGACCGTGCAAACGGAGATGTTGAGCCTGTCGGATCCGGGAAAAGGTATCCAGAGAAACCGTCGCTACGACTTTGATGCCCTGATCCAACAAGGCACACACGAACGGGATCCATCCTTCCGCCCGGTCTGTTTTATCGAGCAGAACCACTCCCCGGCCCGATTCGTCGATTAAGGTTTTCAGTTTTCCGAAATCGCCTGCATCGAACCCGGCCAGACGAGGGTCTTCCAGATCGATATACCAGGCCTGGGGATATTCGTTGCGCATCATTTGCCCCAGTAGCGTACTGCGGCCCGATCCTCGGATGCCGCCTAACAACAGCGCCCGGTCGCTCAGGTAGGGAATGGCGTTCAGCAGGTGGCGAGTCAATCCGGGCAGACGTTCTTCCCGCGCTTTGTTTTGCGTTTCGACGATGTGTGCGATGATGGCTTTCGGAATCATGGGACGGTGGATTTCGTTCGGTTTCTTCAAAGGTACTACTATTTATTTTATAAAAAAATAATTTTGTGTTTTTATAAACTATAATAGCTAAGAGGCGGATTTAATGATATGTTAAAATGAGGTTGTGAAAATCGCACTATTTTTGCTGCTACTCCCAAGTACCGTTATTCAAATTCATGTATGAAACCTCTTTTTACTTCTTTTTTATGGGTGAGCGTCGTCTGCCTCTCGCTGGGAATCACCCGAATCGGGGCGCAAGAACGTCCTACCCTGCACGCTGATGCACCGCAAGGAATCCCTTTGTGGAAAAATACCGCCTCGACCCCTGCCTCGACCCCCGGAAAACCTTCAGACTCTTCTTCCAATCCCGCCGGGAAAAAAGCACTGTCGGCCTCCGAAAACATCGAGGAAAACGAAAATACCGATGAAGTGTCGTTCGTGCCGAAAATCGACGGAGCCGTGAAAGCCAAATTCGAATTGAGCACATACGACGGCCAGTTCCGCTTCAATGTCCGTAACTCCCGCTTCGGCGTGTCGGGAAATGTGAGTCGCCATATGGTGTATCGCATGCAGGTCGATTTCAATAACGAAGGCAAAGTCTCTATCCTCGATGCTTATGCCGGTTACCAGACCGGAGGTTGGGATATCCGCCTCGGGCAACAACAATATCACCTCAGTACCGACTTGGACCGCGGCCCCAGCAGCAATATGTTTGCAAACCGCTCTTTCCTGGCAAAATACCTGACCGGATATTACGGCAGTGAATTGGTGGATGGAAAACCCAAAGACTTTGTTCGTACGTTGGGCTCACGCGACTTGGGAGTGATGGCGACCTATACGTTTAAAACCCGCATCCCGTTGAAACTCTTTTTCGGGGTTTTCAATGGATCGGGAATCAATAATCCGGAATGGGGAAAATCGGTCAATTTCGTGGGCCGGGCCGAGATCGGCAAAAATGTGGACGGTCTGCGTCTGGCACTGGCCTATTATGATGGATCGGCACCCACGCACGATCGGGTGATCGAAATCGGAGACGTTTATGAACAGGTGCCTTTCCAACAAAAAATGCGGATCGGGGTCGTGGAATTGTGCTACCGGTATGGAGCTTTGTTTATCGAAGGGGAGTACGCCCGGCGTTATCTGGAAAACTACAGCGGCCAAAATCAGGTGATGACGGCCTCCCATATCCATTCCTATTATCTTTTTTCGATGCGCCCCTCTTGCGCCTTGAATCACATTGCGCCCATTGTACGTTGGGATGTGGGTAACGGAATGGATTATCTCAACAAAGTGACGGAGTCCGTTCAGACCGTGAATGCCAATCGTATTACGATGGGGGTTAATTTCGGGTTCGGGAAAAAATTTACCCGTTCCGAAATTCGTCTCAACTATGAAAAATATTTGATGAAGGATGAACCTTCGGATTTGTCCATCAATAAGTTGTATCAGGATAAATTTACGATCGAAGTGGTTGCAGCCTTTTAGCCGGAAGCCTCCGGAACGGCGGTGAAGAGGTGAACGGACGCATCATCCGGTCCTTGACGATCCTGCGGGAAATGAGAATCCGTTCCGAAAATTTTGGAAAAACCAAAAAGAGTATTAAATTTGCACGCTGTTTCAGATGAACGCAGCTATACGGTGGATGTAGCTCAGTTGGTTAGAGCGTCGGATTGTGGTTCCGAAGGTCGTGGGTTCGAGGCCCATCTTCCACCCTGAAGGTCGCCGGGAGAGCGACCTTTTTTTATGTCTTGCCCCGGGCATTGCCTTGTGAAAGAGGCCTGCTCCCGCCGGAAAAATCGTTTGTCGGACCGTTATCCATAAAAGGAGTTCGTGGAAAATACGGCGGTAAATTCCTGATTCTATGACACAACTACCAGAATTCAGCGCATTGGGCCTCTCTTCGGAGTCTCTGGACGTGATTCGCGCCAAAGGGTTCGAACTTCCGTCGCCCATTCAGAAATTGGCCATACCCGTTTTGCTCGACCGGGAGAATACCCGGGATATTATCGCGCAGGCCCAAACCGGAACGGGAAAAACTGCCGCTTTCGGACTGCCCCTCGTCGAACGCTTGCGCCCCAAACCGGCAACGGTACAGGCATTGATTCTGGTGCCGACCCGTGAACTGGCTTTGCAGGTTACGGAAGAACTGTTGTCGCTGAACCGGTACAGCCGCTTGTCGATCGCTCCGATTTATGGAGGGGCTTCGATGAACGAACAGTTGCGGCGTCTGGCCAAAGGGATTGATGTGGTGGTGGGAACGCCGGGACGTATCCTCGACCATCTGAACCGAGGAACCCTCGATTTGAGTGCCTTGCAGTTCCTCGTGCTGGATGAAGCCGACGAAATGCTCAATATGGGTTTTATCGAAGACGTCGAGGCGATTCTGGCCGCCACGAATGAATTTCGGCGGATTTTGCTCTTCTCGGCCACCATGCCCCAACGCATTGTGGATTTGTCCCGGAAATACATGCACGAAGTCCAGGTATTGAAAGTGCCGATGCAGGAAATGACCACGGAATTGACGGATCAGATCTATTTCGAGGTGCGTGAAAGCGACAAGTTCGAGGCCCTGACTCGCATTGTGGATGTGGAGCCCGATTTCTATGGCATCGTGTTCTGTCGAACGAAAGTGAGCGTGGACGAGTTGGTGAATCGACTCACCGAACGCGGGTATGCCGCCGAAGGGTTGCATGGAGACGTCTCGCAGGGTCAGCGGGAAAAAATCCTGAAGAAATTCAAACAGAAACAGGCTACGATCCTGGTGGCCACCGACGTGGCGGCCCGAGGCATCGATATCAACAACCTGACGCATGTGATCAACTATTCGATGCCTCAGGATACCGAAAGTTACGTCCATCGCATCGGCCGGACGGGGCGGGCCGGCAATACGGGAACGGCCATTACCTTTATTTCGAGTTCCGAGTACCGGCAGTTCGGGGCTCTGCAACGACAGATCGGGACTTCGATCAAAAAGGTGGCGATCCCGACAGCTCAGGATGTGATCGAAATCAAAAAAACGAAAATCCATGAGGAGTTGGCCGAAATCATCGAAAATGAGACGTACAGCGAATACCTGACGATGGCTCGTGAAATCCTTGAAGGCAAAGATCCTGAAACGGCTTTGGCGGCTCTGTTGCGGTTGGCCTTCAAAAACGAGCTGGAAGAGAGTCATTATCCGGAAATCCGCTCCATCAATGTCGATCGGCGGGGTACGGCTCGTCTGTTCGTGTCGATCGGGCGTCTCGACGGGTACGATCCCCGGAAACTGGTGAAACTGCTTAAACGTGAGTGCGGGTTGACCGATAGTAAGATAGACGATATTCGGGTCATGGAGAGTTATTCATTCGTAACGGTCCCCTTCGCGAATGCAAGGGAGGTGATCCGCAGCCTGAATCGGCTGAATCGGGGAGGCCGTCCTCTGGCCGAGTTGGCCAAACCGGACGCTTCGGAGAACGGTCGGGTCGGTAAGAATGCCGGAAGGAACGATTCGGTCGGGTTGCAGGAGGGCCCCCGGACCGAAAAAGGCAGGAAAGCTTCGGCGAAAAAGGAACCCGAACGGCGGAATCCGGACCGGGCCGGAGGCTCGGTCCGCAGAGCCTCTCAAACCCGCGGTCGTGAAACCTGGGAAAAGGATTTCGAAGAACTGATGGCCAATGCGACCGGTGCCTGGGGCGGGAAATCGGCTTTTGAGGATCGGAAAGAAAAACCGAAACGCCGAAAAACACCGAAACGGTAAACGTATCGCTTGATATGTTTGATATGACAGAACGCCCCCCGCAGAGAATCTTTGCGGGGGGCGTTCTGTAAATGGGTGCGAGGAGATGTCGGAACCGGCTGTGCGGTGACAAAGTGTCAGACGGTGTCAGCCATGGATCGGGCAGTTTGACGGATTTCCGGCCAAAAGTGTGTCAAATCATCTTTGGCATATTATATGCAAAAACAGGAGTGTCGCGGCGAAAAGAAAGCCGCCGGAAACGTTGAATCAAATTAATCATTAACTAAAAACCATACAACGATGCAAGTAAAACCGTTAGCAGACAGAGTTCTGATCGAACCCAATCCCGCTGAAGAAAAAACCGCGGGTGGATTGATTATCCCCGATACGGCCAAGGAAAAACCGCTTTCCGGTAAAGTAATCGCCGCAGGTCCCGGTACCGCCGACGTAAAAATGGAAGTGAAAACCGGTGATCAGGTTCTTTATGGCAAATATGCCGGCACCGAAATCAACATCGACGGGAAAGACTATCTGATCATGAAACAGGGCGATATCCTCGCCGTATTGTCGTAAGCTACGACGAAAAAATCGTTTAATCGCTAAAATCGTAAAACAATGGCAAAAGAAATCAAATACAATACCGAAGCTCGCGAAGCCCTCAAAGAAGGGGTGGATGCATTGGCCAATGCCGTGAAGGTAACCTTGGGCCCGAAAGGCCGTAACGTGGTGATCGATAAGAAATTCGGAGCACCTCAAGTTACCAAGGACGGGGTAACCGTAGCCAAGGAAGTGGAATTGGACGACCCCATCGCCAACATGGGGGCTCAGATGGTGAAAGAAGTGGCTTCGAAAACCGCAGACAAGGCCGGTGACGGTACGACTACCGCTACGGTATTGGCTCAGGCCATCGTTGGCGTCGGGGTGAAAAACGTAACCGCCGGGGCAAACCCCATGGACCTGAAACGCGGGATCGACAAAGCCGTGGCCGTCGTGGTGGACAGCCTGCGCAAACAGAGTCAGGAAGTGGGTGGTGACATCCACAAAATCGAACAGGTGGCTACCATTTCTGCCAACAACGATAGCGCCATCGGGAAACTGATCGCCGAAGCCATGAGCAAGGTGAACAAAGAAGGCGTCATCACCGTGGAAGAAGCCAAAGGAACCGAAACCAGCGTGGAAGTCGTAGAAGGGATGCAGTTCGACCGCGGCTATATCTCACCCTACTTCACCACCGATTCTGAAAAGATGGAAGCCGTGCTGGAAAAACCTATGATTCTGGTAACGGACAAGAAGATTTCGACCATGAAAGAACTCATGGGTGTATTGGAACCCGTGGCTCAGAACGGCCAGTCGCTGGTGGTAATCGCCGAAGACGTAGACGGCGAAGCATTGGCTGCCTTGGTGGTCAACAAACTGCGCGGTACCCTGAAGATCGCGGCTGTGAAAGCGCCCGGTTTCGGAGATCGTCGTAAAGAAATGTTGGAAGATATCGCCATCCTGACCGGTGGTACCGTGATCTCGGAAGAACGCGGTATCAAACTGGATCAGGCAACCCTCGACATGCTGGGTACGGCCGATAAGGTGATCATCAACAAGGAAAACACCACCATCGTGAACGGTCTGGGTGATAAGAAAGCCATTGCTGCTCGTGTGGCTCAGATCCGCAAACAGATGGAAATCTCCACTTCGGACTACGACAAAGAAAAATTGGCTGAACGTCTGGCTAAATTGGCCGGTGGGGTTGCTGTCCTCTACGTAGGTGCTGCCAGCGAAGTGGAAATGAAAGAAAAGAAAGACCGTGTGGACGATGCATTGGCCGCTACGCGTGCCGCTGTCGAAGAAGGGATCATCCCGGGTGGTGGTGTAGCCTACATTCGTGCCGTAGCCGCTTTGGAAAACCTCAAAGGCGACAACGAAGATGAAACCACCGGTATTCAGATCGTAAAACGGGCTATCGAAGAACCCTTGCGTCAGATCGTTTCGAACGCCGGCGGTGAAGGTTCAGTGGTTGTGGCCAATGTGAAAGCCGGTAAGGATGCTTACGGTTACAACGCCCGCGAAGACCGTTACGAAGATATGTTCCAGGCCGGTATCCTCGATCCTACCAAGGTAGCTCGTGTGGCTTTGGAAAATGCCGCTTCGATCGGGGCCATGTTCCTGACTACCGAATGTGTCCTGGTAGAAAAGAAAGAAGCCAATCCGGCTCCGGCCATGCCTCAGGGTATGGGCGGCATGGGCGGCATGATGTAATCGTCCGTTCAGGTCGGCCAGCAGGGCCCTCCGAGAGGAAGGAGCTTTGATGAGACCGACATGTAGGAATAATTGAGCGCGAAAATCGAATGGTAGCGAAGATTATTCTGAAACTATAAAAGCGGGTTGACCGCATAAACGTTAAGTTCGGGAAGAGGTTTATCATAAACCTCTTCCCGAACTTTTTTTGTAAGGATGGATAATTCGTAATTAGAGTGTTCAATTTCAATCATTTTCTATAATTAAATAGATTTTTCATGAATAGTGGAATTAAAAAAGGTAAATATTGCTATAAATGAATGAAAAAAATTATATTTGTTAAAAATAGGGGTAAATGATATGACTTTCCTTATGAACTTGGAATACAGAACTTTTTGGAGCGTCATTATTGGAGTGGAAATATAAGTTCGAATCTCTTTGAAATATTTGTTACGAGGTTTATGTTATATTTTGCAGTAGTCTTGGAGACTTTGCGGTAAGCCATATGGACTTTGTCCCATGTGATAGAGAAGAGGATGATTTTAGCTAAGATAAAAAAGAGGCCATAGTGTTAGTCATAAATGTTGGTATAGGCGACATCTGTGTGTGAATGGACAGGAGACAAAAAATATTGTTTATAAAAGCGATTTGCAAACGTTCCGAACCTCAAAATAGGTGTATTCGATTCGTTGAAATAGAGGTTGGATGTGTCTGATGGGTTTGATGAATGCAGAGCCCATTTAAAAAAAGAGCCTTGGATAATTTTCCCATGGGCATGACGGTGACTTTATAATGGTCGGGAACAATGTTCTTTTGATTTCTGGATCTGGATTTTTGTGATTATGGATTTCAGTGCTGATACTGATATCGCGAAAATGGTTGAGGATGCCGTTAGCCTTCAAATTGTAGCACGGATATCATAATATCCCCCCAATGAATCTGATTATGAAAAAAAGTGTACTTGTATCTCTGTTTGTGGGCTTATTTGTGAGCCTGACTTCCTGTCAAAAGGACGATACTTCATCCTTGGAACAAGGTTCAAGTTCTACTTCGACCTTGATTGTGACGATTCCTCAGGGTATCGAGACGAAAGCCGCCGCCGATTACGGGCACGGTGATAAGATTAACCGTTGTATATTGGAGATTTACAGGGATGGTGAATTGTATGGAGAGCGCCAGGTAGCCGCCGTAACGGGATCTCAGGTTACGTTCAGCGGTCTTCGGTTGATCTCATCTCAGACGTATGATTTTGTATTGTGGGCCGACTGTGGAGACGGTACGTCCGATGCTTATTACAATACGTCGGATCTGAGTGCAGTCACGGTGAACAAGGCCTATACCGGGAACGATGACGGTTTCGATGCTTTTTATGCGAAAGAGACGTATCAGGTAGATGGCAGTTTTACCAAGGACATTACCTTGCAACGTCCGTTCGGTCAGTTGAACGTGAAGACAGGAGATCTGGCGTCGATTCCACATGAAGATCTCCAGCCAACTCATGTACAGGTTTCGTTTCAGTCGATTCCTACCACGTTCAATGTGTTGACGGGAGAGGCAGGCAATCCCCAGTCGGTCACCTATACGGTTCCCATAGAAGATGCCTCTACGGGAGATCTGACCGTAGATTATATTCTGGCGACACCGGAACAGGCCGAGTTGGCCGATTTTTCGATGACATTCCTGAATGGGACCACCCCTATTGTGACCAACGACAATTTCCGGAATATCCCTATTCGTCGCAATTATCGCACCAATGTTTCGGGGAATCTGGTGACTAAACAAGGTGTATTGGATATTCAAGTTGAGAATGGTTTTAGCAATGATCCCATTCCCTGGGATGGGGTGTCGGAAAAGGCCCCTGATCGGCAACTTGAAATGGTAGAAGGTATCCTTTATGAAGTACATTACATTTATGAACCGGCGGAGTTGGCCTGGGAGGCTAATCCTGAGAACATAACGGTAGAACAACGCTTTATTCGGCTGTGTGGAGATATAGATATGGGGGGCCATCCTTGGACTCCGATTTCTAATTATGACAGATCAGAATCGCTCGGGTTTCGTGGGGGATTTGATGGTCAGGGCTATCGTATACTCAACCTGAATTGTCAAAACGATAAAGATGGTTATGGAGCAGGTCTGATAGGTGTTCTCAATGGTGGTTTCGTGCAGAACGTGACTATAGAAAACGGAACTATTAGTAATGTCTATGACTGTGCCGGTGCCATCTGTGGAGTAATGCTGGGTTCCGCTAAGGTGGAAGGCTGCCATTCGGTGAATGTGAATGTTCAGGCAGGAAGTGCTGCGGGAGGTATTGTGGGTCGTGCTTATGGGACATCCAATGAGATCAGAAATTGCCGCAATACCAGTACCGTAACCGGACTCGAAAAGTGCGGTGGTATTGTAGGCATTGCCAGCAATAATGGAACAACCGTCATTGAAAACTGCTATAACAGTGGGAAGGTATATGGGGGAAATGCAGGTTCTGCCGGGATTCTGGGTTATGCCGGGCCCACTAAAAATACGATTTCTGACTGTAGGAATACCGGAGAAATCGGAACCTCTCAGGATAAATTTGCCGCAGGGATCGTTGCCTATCAAGCCTCGACCGAAGCGGATGGCTTGATCATACAGAATTGCACCAATGAAGGAGCCATTGTCGGTATGGATGCGGGAGGAATATATGGCATTCCGGGAGCAAGTCAGCCGGTCATGATTTCCTCGTGTACGAATACAGGATTAGTGACGGGATCGTCTCGTGCAGGAGGGATAGCCGCTCGGGCCGGTTCGGGTGAAATAACCAGTTGTGTGAATGAGGGCAATGTCCGTGCCGCCATGACGGACAAAGGGGTTGCCGGAGGTATCGTCGGGGATCTCGGCGAGGCCAAGATCAATCTTTGCCAAGGGGGAGGCGCTTCGGCGGATATTACGGCACAATATCCGGGAAGATTGGTCGGACATGTTGCCAATAAGCCATACAAACCGGAAGATGTGGAAGCCAGTTTGCTCATTGACGATGCCAACGGCGATGATTATACGAATATCCGCACGATTGGAGCGATGGGCCTTTATACTTCGTGGTCGAATATCAATATCGAACAAGGCACTCTGCATGGATTCCCGGCTATTGATGGTCAGGCTTCAGGGTATGTGAAAATCCATACCAATGCATCGTGGGATCAATATTTGGGTCAGACAGGTGTATGGTATTGTCGTCCCGACGGCCAGAATCAATGGATCAAAGAACGCGAATTGTAATTCTCTATTGGCAAGCTCGTTGGAGATATGCTGCAATCTCATAGCGGTTTTTGACTCATGGATGGGAGAGAGTATCCAGAGTTTATGCTTGGAGTGTCAGGATTGATTATGGCCATGAATGAGGCTTCAGGAAGAGCCAGTTGCTATTCCGACTTGCCCTTTGTTCTGATCCCATACATGACAATAGAAGGTGAAGTCATGCGGCTATGTGACAGATACAGAGGAACCTAAACCATGGTTTTGGTATATTTTGGTTTTATGACACGTTTTGCACAGAGCGACTCTATGGAACGCATATAGCGTGTATTCTGTAAAACGATTTTCTGTTCAATTTTACGGTTTCGAATTTCCGAACAGCACTTTCGCCAGTTCTTCGATCTTATGGACGTATAGAATGTCGATACCTTGGGGCGGCTTACCCAGATTTTTGCGTAAATAACCGGAGACAACGATACGCCGAAAACCCAGTCGGGCGGCTTCGCTGATCCGTTGTTCGCTGCGTGGAGCCGGGCGTATCTCGCCCGACAGGCCGATTTCGCCCGCTAAGGCCGTGCCGTCGAGAATAGGCCGGTCGAAATAGGATGAGAGAATGGCG
This sequence comes from uncultured Alistipes sp., assembly GCA_944326855.1. Lineage (GTDB taxonomy): Bacteria > Bacteroidota > Bacteroidia > Bacteroidales > Rikenellaceae > Alistipes_A. The sequence goes on from CALVFO010000011.1 coordinate 24,931, forward strand.
GCAACAATGCTGGTGTCCAGCCCGGTGTCATTCACTTTGAACCCGCCTGCAAAGTTCAGAAAGACGTCTTTGGTGTACATCTTCAATCCGACCCGTTTTTCGAGAACGGCCAACAGCATGTTCAGACGTCGAGAATCGAATCCCGTGGCTGAACGTTGGGGCGTACCGTAAGCCGCCGTGCTGACCAGCGCCTGGGTTTCGATCAGGTAGGAACGGGCACCGTCCAGCGCCGCTCCTACGGCAATCCCGCTGAGCGGTTCTTCGTAATGAGAAAGCAGAATTTCCGACGGATTGCTCACCTCGACCAGTCCCTCGCCCCGCATTTCGAAAACCCCGATTTCGTATGTGGCTCCGAACCGGTTTTTAATGCTGCGCAGGATGCGGTAAATGTTGTTATTGTCACCTTCGAATTGCAGGACCACATCCACGATGTGTTCCAGGATCTTGGGACCGGCGATGATTCCGTCTTTGGTAATATGACCGATCAGAATGACCGATGTGTGGGTTTGTTTGGCGTATTTGAGCAGCAGGGCGGCACATTCGCGAATCTGGGAGACACTGCCCGGCGAGGAGTCGATGGTGTCGCTGTGGATCGTTTGGATCGAGTCGATGACCACCAGCGTCGGATCGTAGGCTGCCATTTCGCGCAGGATGTTTTCCAGATTGGTTTCGCTGTAAATGTAGCACTCTTCGTTACGGACTCCGAGACGCTCGGCCCTCATCTTGATCTGGTGGGCCGACTCTTCCCCTGAAACATAGAGGGTTTTCAGACCGGTTCCGTGCAGGGCGATCTGCAGACTGAGGGTCGATTTCCCGATTCCCGGTTCGCCGCCCAGCAAAACCATCGACCCCGGAACGAGCCCTCCCCCCAAAACCCGATTGACTTCGTGTCCGGGAAGCAGGGTGCGGCTGTATTCTTCCTGACGGATTTCGCGTACCGGGAGCGGACGGTTCCGTTCGCCTTCCGGAGCGAATGAGGGTGAATGGGGCTTTTCTTTGGCGACTACCTCTTCGACAAAGGTATTCCACTCCCCGCAAGAGGGACATTTGCCGACCCACTTGGCCGATTCATAACCGCAGTTGCGGCAGAAAAAGCTCTTTTTGAGTTTCGCCATGGCTCAAAAGCTAAAATACAACGATTCGGGGCTCGGTCAGGATCAGGCTTGCAGCGCCTGACGCAAGGTATCGATAAAGCCGTCGATATCTTCGCGGGTGGTATCGAACGAACACATCCAGCGAACCTCTCCCCGCTCCTCATCCCAGTCGTAAAAGAAATAACTTTCCCGCAACTTTTCGGCTGCCTGACGGGGCAACAGGGCGAACAGCCCGTTCACTTCAACCCGTTGAGTGAGCTGTACCTCGGGGATTTCAGCCAACCGTTGGGCCATGTAAGCAGCTGATGCGTTCGATCGGGCCGCCAGTTCCAGCCAGAGGTCATCGCGCAGGTAGGCCTCGAACTGGGCGGCGATAAACCGCATCTTGGAGGCCAGTTGCATGAGTTGTTTCCGTTCGTAAGGGGCGTTTTTTGCGAATTCCGGCCGCAGGAAAATAACCGCTTCGCCCAGCATCATGCCGTTTTTGGTCCCTCCGAAAGAGAGGGCATCTACTCCTGTATCGGTAATCATGGCCCGCGGAGATACCCCCAAAGCGGCTACCGCATTGCCGAAACGGGCACCGTCGACATGCAGATACAATCCGTGGCGATGGGCTTGATCTGCCAGAGCCCGGATTTCGTCCACCGTATAAAGGGTGCCCAGTTCGGTGGGTTGCGAGATGGAGACAACGCCCGGTTGGCTGTGGTGTTGGAACCCGAACCCGTGCAATTGGGTGGCAACCAAGGCCGGAGTCAGTTTCCCGTCGGGCGTATCTACACTCAGAAGTTTGCAACCGGTCTGGTGCTCGGGGGCTCCGCATTCGTCCACGTTGATGTGAGCCGTGCGGGCACAGATGATCGCGTTGAAAGAACGGGTCAATGTGCGTAAGGCCAACACATTGGCCCCCGTTCCGTTAAAAACCAGAAAAGGTGTGGCCTGCGGGCCGAACAGTTCGCGGAACTGTTCCGTAACCCGGGCCGTTACGGGGTCTTCCCCGTAAGCAAACACATGATCGGTGTTGGCGGCTGCGATGGCCTCCAGAATTTTCGGGTGGATTCCCGAATGATTGTCGCTTCCGAAACTGCGCATGGTATGATTTAAAAAAGAAAGCCTCCGGGACTCTCCGGACTATTTAATGAAAAAACGATAGATGTCGTTACCGTTGGCATAAAGCATCAGGGCCAGGACCAGCACTAACCCGATATTCTGTGCGATGATCAGTACTTTCTCGCTGGGTTTGCGCCCCGTAATCACTTCGATCAGCAGAAACAGCACATGACCTCCGTCCAAAAGCGGGATGGGCAGGATGTTCACCACAGCCAGCATGATCGACAACAGAGCCGTAATCTGCCAGAACGAAAGCCAGTTCCACTGATCGGGGAAAATACTGCCAATGGCGATGATCCCGCCGACGGATTTGTAGGCTTCGGTTTTGGGCGAGAAAATCAGCTTAAGCTGTTTGCCGTAATTGGACAATTCCGTGCCGGTACGTTTGATCCCGGCCGGAATGGCCTCCCAGAATGAATACTTCCGGGTACTGATTTTGAAAAGCTGATCCAGGGCAACTGGATAAACTCCGATGGTCCCCTGTTCGGATACCTGTACCTGCATCGGGAACGTCCGGGTGATCCCGGCCGAATCGCGGGATACGCTCAGAGTTACTTTTTCCCCGGGATGTCCGGCGAGCGCTTTTTGGTATTCATCGAAATAGTGGAGCGGCTCTCCGTTCAGGGCGATCAAGCGGTCTCCGGGTTGCAGGCCCGCCTGTTCAGCGCCTCCGTTTTTGACCAGCGCCCCGGTAATGAACGGAATCCGCCAGGTCATAAATTCGGCATCGTGAATCAGCGGCGAGATGGCATCTTCGGGAATGTCGATCCGGAGAGTCTCTTCACCCCGCTGTACGGTGACGTAGGGAGCCTGATTGAACACGATGCTTTGGTGGATCTGTAATGAGTTTTCTACCGGTTCTCCGGCGACGTCGATGATCTTGTCCCCGTCCTGCAGGCCGATCTGGTGGCCCAGGTCGCTGTATACATACCCGTAGGTCACGTCTTTCGAGGCGATATAGGTCTCTCCCCAGGCGTAGCTGATGCCGATATAGATGCAAACTGCCAACACGACGTTCATCAATACTCCACCGACCATGATCAACAGACGCTGCCAGGCCGGTTTGGCCCGAAATTCATAGGGCTGTACGGGCTGTTTCATCTGTTCGGTGTCCATCGATTCGTCGATCATGCCGGCGATCTTCACATAGCCGCCCAGCGGGACCCAGCCGATCCCGTATTCCGTCTCGCCCTTTTTGAACTTGAAGAGCGAAAACCAGGGATTGAAAAAGAGATAGAATTTCTCCACGCGGGTCTTGAAAATTCGGGCGAACAGGAAATGACCGAATTCGTGAATGATGACCAGCAGGGAAAAACTCAGAACGAATTGCAGAATTTTAATCAGAATATCCATAAATCGATTTCAGGTTTTGCATGATGAAATAACGTGTCGGTCGCTCAGAGCAGGCTTCGGGCGATGGCTCGGGCTTCGGTGTCGGTTTCGCGATACTCTTCCAGCGAGGGCCGTGACAGGAGGGTGGCCTGGTCGAGCGTTCGACGGTTGATGCGGGGAATGTCGGTGAAACGGATCTTCCCGTTCAGAAACGCTTCGACAGCCACTTCGTTGGCGGCGTTGAGGATGGCTCCAGTGTTGCCGCCCCGCTGCAGGCATTCGAAGGCCAGTTGCAGGTTGGGAGAACGTCGCAGATCGGGTTTGAAAAACTCCATGCGACCCAGTTCTCCGAAATCCATGCGCTCCCCTTGCATCGGCAGGCGATGGGGGAAGGTCAGGGCATATTGAATGGGCAGATGCATGTCGGGCGTACCCAATTGGGCTTTGATGGCTCCGTCGGCGAACTGCACCATCGAATGAATGTAGCTGCCGGGGTGGATCACCACTTCAATCTGGTCGGGACGTACGTCGAACAGCCAGCGGGCTTCGATCACCTCGAAACCCTTGTTCATCAACGAGGCGGAGTCGATGGTTACTTTGGCTCCCATATCCCAGCAGGGATGGGCCAGCGCATCGGCCGGTGTGACGGAATCCAACTCTTCGAACGGACGATGGAGAAACGGACCTCCCGAAGCGGTCAGAATCAGTTTCTCGATCGGGCTGTGCTCCCCTACCAGGCATTGGAAGATGGCCGAGTGTTCGGAATCCACCGGCAGAATGGGAGCCTGATGCCGAGCCGAAAGGTCCATGACCGTTTCACCGGCCACCACCAGGCATTCTTTGTTGGCCAATGCGATTTTCTTGCCGTGGCGGAGCGCTTCGACCGTAGGAAACAGTCCGCTGTAACCTACCAAAGCCATGACGACGGTATCGACCGAAGAAGAAGTCACCACCTGGCAGAGAGCCTCGTCTCCGGCATATACCTTGATCGGATGGGTGGCCAGAGCCTCCTTCAATGGGGCGTAGCAGTTTTTGTCGGCAATCACGACGCTGTCCGCCTGAAAACGGATGGCCTGTTCGGCCAGCAGGGCCCAGTTGCGGTGGGCGGTAAGGGTCGTGACCTCGAACCGCTCGGGATAGGCTGCGACAATGTCGAGCGTCTGTGTCCCGATGGATCCTGTCGACCCCAGAATGGCCAGTCGTTGTTTCTGCTCCATCTCTAAAATACGATATAGCTTTGCGGATCAACGGGAGTGCCGTTGTGCCAGAGTTCGAATTCGAAAATATTTTTGTTGCCGGTACCGCTTTCGTCGGCCGTTCCGGTATAACCGATGATCTCTCCGGCCCGTACCCGGTCGCCGGCTTTTTTCAATACGCTCGTGTTGTTGCGGTAGATCGACACCATGTTGTCGGGATGCTGGATGGTGAGTACGTAACCGTTACTTGGGGTCCAGCCCGACGACACGACCGTCCCGTCCGAAATGGCCATTACCTGTTGGTTGACCGTTGTGCCCACACCGATGCCGTAACTGTTTCCCGACGGATCGAATTTGTTGACGATAACCCCCTTGACCGGAGCAAACAACTCCAGGGATGTCCGCAACTGGCGTCGGGCTGCTTCGGGGTTGTTGAGGCTGTAGGGACCGTCTTCGGATTCGAATTGGGAACGGAGCACCGAATCTTCCATCAGTTTGCCCAGGGTGATGCCTTTGGGAATCGTCGAGTCGGCTCCGCGTACTTCGTTGCGGGTAACGGGATTCTTGCCCGACATGATCAGGGCGATATTTTCGTTGTAGACCTGCATGTTGTTGAGCTCTTGCTCCAGCGAATCCAGTCGCATGATGCCGTTGATGAGCATTTCCCGGGATTTGTTGCCCGGATAACCCGGCAGAAAGTCCAGAATGGGCGTATAGGCTACGGTCGATGCAACCACAATGAACAGAATCAGTATCAGAGCGATGAATCCCGCGAACAGATTCAGCGGACTGATGTGCATGTACCACACTTCCGAATCGGTGTGTTGGTTGCGGACACTGAAGCGGTATTTGATGCGGATATTTCTGAGCAGTCGGCGGATATTCATAAATGTGCACACTCCGAAGGTGAAACCATTCACAAAGGTAATAAATTCCTGCGGCTATTCTTGCTGCCGGGCGAAAAGTGGGAAATTAATTTCCCGCTGCCTTTGAAAATCGTCGATAAAGTGTAAATTTGCGTAAGCGTTTCTTGTCAAGAACGTTTTCCGATCTACAAATAGTCTGTATAATTCTGTATAAAATTGAAAATGAATAAACCGACGCTTTTGGTTTTGGCGGCCGGAATGGGTTCCCGTTACGGCTCGCTCAAACAGATGGATGGAGTAGGACCTCATGGAGAGGCGATTATCGATTACTCGATTTACGATGCCATACGGGCCGGATTTGGCAAGGTGGTGTTCGTGATCCGTCACGTGTTCGAAAAAGATTTCCGCGAAATATTCACGCCCGAACGTTTCGGGGGTAAAATCGAAGTGGATTTCGTATTCCAGGAACTGGACAAACTGCCCGAAGGGTTTACGCTGCCCGAAAATCGGGTGAAACCCTGGGGAACCAACCACGCAGTGCTCATGGGGGCTGAAGTGATCAAAAACGAACCCTTTGCCGTGATTAATGCCGACGATTTTTATGGGAAAGACGCTTACCAGACCATCGGCGATTATCTGCGTTCGGTTTCCGGTCAGAAAAACCATTACGGAATGGTGGGGTATGAAATTCAGAATACCCTCTCCGATTTCGGATCGGTATCCCGGGGCATTTGTCAGGTCGACCGCAATGGCAACCTTATCTCGATGGTCGAACGTACCCAAATCGAACGCCAGAACGGGAAAATCGTCTTCAAGGACGATAACGGTCAGTTCAAGCCGCTCGATCCCCAGACTCCGGTATCGATGAATCTGTTCGGCTTTACGCCCGACTATTTCGACTATTCGCTCAACTACTTCTCGACCTACCTGAAAGAAAATATCGATAACCCCAAAGCTGAATTTTACATCCCGATCATGGTGAACAAGCTGGTCAGCGAAGGTCGGGCCCAAATGCGGGTATTGCGTTCTTCGGCCCAGTGGTTCGGCGTGACCTACAAGGAAGATCGTCCCAGTGTGGTCAAACGCATCGGTGAACTGATTGCAGCCGGGGTATATCCCGAAAAACTCTGGGAATAGGGTCTCGGGGGGAGAGCATCGCCTCCCCGGGGAAAACCGCTCCGGTCGATGAGAGTGCTGTCTAATCTAAATCTGAAACGATCATGATCGATATCGAACAACACGTGTGGGGCTTTACCGCTGAAGGCGAAGCCGTGATTCTGTATAAAATGACCAATAGTCGCGGAGCCTCGATTTCGTTGACCAATATCGGGGCGGGGATCGTCTCGATCGTCGTTCCCGACCGAAACGGGAAGATGGCCGACGTGGCGTTGGGGTACGGTACTTTCGACAGCTATTTCGATGACGGTCCCTGCATGGGTAAAATTCCGGGTCGTTTTGCCAACCGTATCGGTCAGGGACGTTTTACCCTGGACGGTAAGGAGTACCGTCTGGCTCAGAACTGCGGGGGACACCATCTGCACGGAGGACCCAAAGGATTCCAGAACAAGTTGTGGACCGCCCGGGTTGAAACCGATCGGGTGGTATTTGCGTTGCTGAGTCCCGACGGAGACGAAAAATATCCGGGCGACCTGACCGTCGAAGTGTGCTACGACTGGAACGACGATTGTGAATTGGAAATTACCTTGTATGCCAAGACGGAAGCCCCGACGATCGTCAACCTGACCAACCACGCCTATTTTAACCTGCGGGGTGAAGAAACGGGCAGTGTTCTCGATGAACAACTGCAGTTGAATGCCTCGCATTTTTTGTGGTATGATCAGGGATGTATTCCCACCGGGGAATTTACCCCGGTAGCGGGGACGCCGATGGATTTCAGAACCCCCAAACCGATCGGACAGGATATCGAGGCCGATTATGAACCGTTGAAAATCGGGGCCGGTTACGACCAGTGCTGGGTAATCGACGGGTATGAAAAGGGTAAACTCTCCGATGTGGGTTATTTGTATGATCCGGTCAGCGGGCGTAAGATGGTGATTCGTTCGACGCAGCCGGGGGTTCAGATCTATACCGGAAACTATTTGCAGGGCTGTCCGACGAGCAAGAGCGGGCGCGAATACGACAACCGGGACGGAGTGGCCATCGAGTGTCAGGGGCTGCCCGACGCGCCGAACAAGGAACAATTCCCCTCGCCGGTGTTGCGGCCCGGAGAGATCTATCAGCAGACGATTCTGTATCGGTTCGAAACCGAATAAATACGACATTATTCAAAAACCTAAGACTAACATATGGAAAAAACTAAACAACAAGGGCACGTGGTGCCGATCATTATGATGATCCTGCTCTTCGGGATGATCTCGTTCGTCACCAACCTGGCGGCTCCGATGGGGGTCGTATTGAAAAACCAGTTCGGGGCCTCCAATTTCTTGGGTATGTTGGGGAACTTCGCCAACTTCATCGCCTATGCCGTGATGGGGATCCCCGCCGGTAAACTGCTCGAAAAAATCGGTTACAAGAAAACGGCTCTGCTGGCTATCCTGGTCGGCTTCGTAGGGGTGGGCGTACAGGTTCTTTCCGGACTGGCCGGAAGTTTTGCCGTCTACCTGCTGGGGGCTTTCATTGCCGGCTTCTCGATGTGTATGCTCAATACGGTGGTTAACCCCATGCTCAACACCCTGGGGGGCGGGGGGAACCGCGGAAACCAGTTGATCCAGGTCGGTGGATCGTTCAACTCCTTGATGGCCACCCTGGTGCCGATTCTGATCGGAGCCCTGATCGGTTCGGCGGCTCAGGCCAATATCACCGATGTCTATCCGGTGATGTTCATTGCGATGGGTATTTTCGCGCTGGTCGGTATCGTTCTCTATTTTGTCAACATTCCGGAACCGCATACGGTTAAAGCCGATACTTCCGCAGAAAAATCCAAATATTCGGCCTGGTCATTCCGCCATTTCGTACTGGGGGCCATCGCTATCTTTATCTATGTAGGGATCGAAGTAGGGGTTCCCGGAACCCTGATGCTTTTCCTGTCCGATCCGGCTACCGGAATTGCGGGCGGAGCTACTTCGGCCGGAGTGGTGGCCGGTACCTATTGGTTCCTGATGTTGGTCGGTCGTTTTATCGGAGCGTCGATCGGGGCTAAAGTCTCCAGCAAAACCATGTTGACGTTCGTATCGTTGGTCGGTATTATTCTGGTGGCTCTGGCGATCTTCTCGCCGGTTTCCTCGACGATCTCCATGCCGGTGATCGAAACGGGTGCCTCCATCTCCTTCGCCATGGTTGAAGTTCCCGTGAGTGCCATGTTCCTGGTACTTTGTGGACTTTGCACCTCGGTCATGTGGGGCGGTATTTTCAACCTCGCGGTAGAAGGACTCGGTAAGTTCGTGGCTGCGGCTTCCGGAATCTTTATGATGATGGTTTGCGGCGGCGGTATTCTGCCGTTGATCCAGAACGCACTGGCCGATGCCTTAGGCTATCTGAACAGCTATTGGGTCGTGCTCTTGGGCTTGGCTTATCTGTTGTTCTATGCCATGATCGGTTCCAAAAATGTGAATCAGGATATCGATGTGAATTAGCAAGCCTTTTCTCGAAATAGGACAACGCCCGGAATCTTAACGGATTCCGGGCGTTTTTTGTCTTTTTGTTCGGTTTTGCAGGATTCGGTCGAGGGATTGTCCGGATGGTGGTTCGTCCGCGATTTGGCAGGCCATAAACCGAATCTTTGGCTCAGGAGTGTCGAATGGATCGTGGATCTTCCGGATATCTGACAGGAATGATTCGGAGGATTCCCGGGCCCGGAAGTAGCCTTGGTTAGAAGGGGTCGTTTAAAAGATCAGCCGACGATCTTCTATTCCGGTTATTGACAAAAAAAGAGTTGTCCGTTTTTCGGACAACTCTTTTTTTGCGGGAAACGGAGGGTTATTCGGCTTCGGCAGGAGCCGTCGTTTTTCCGACCATTTCGTTGTATTCGTCCAGTGAACCGACAATCAGGTTGTCGTAATCGCGCGAGCCCGTACCGGCCGGGATCAAATGTCCGCAAATGATGTTTTCCTTGAGTTTTTCCAACGGGTCGCTCTTGCCCATGATGGTGGCTTCGTTGAGCACCTTGGTGGTTTCCTGGAAAGAAGCGGCAGCCATGAAACTGCTCGTCTGCAAAGCGGCGCGGGTGATCCCCTGAAGTACCTGATTCGATGTGGCGGGAATGACATCCCGGACTTCCACCAATTTCTGGTCCTTGCGTTTGAGCATCGAGTTCTCGTCGCGCAGACGGCGTACCGAAATGATCATCCCGGCTTTCATGGTGGGAGAATCGCCCGGATCGGTAACGACTACCTTGTCGTACAGGTCGTCGTTGACTTCCATGAATTCCCATTTGTCCACGATCTGTTCTTCGAGGAAACGGGTGTCGCCCGGATCCTGAATCTGCACCTTGTTCATCATCTGGCGTACGATCACTTCGAAGTGTTTGTCGTTGATCTTCACACCCTGCATGCGGTACACTTCCTGGACTTCGTTGACGATGTATTCCTGTACCTTGGTCGGACCCTGGATGGCGAGAATGTCGTTCGGGGTGATGGCTCCGTCCGAAAGCGGCATCCCGGCACGTACATAGTCGTTTTCCTGTACCAGAATCTGGCGGGACAGGGGTACCAGATAACGTTTGACGTCACCCAATTTCGACGTAATGATGATTTCGCGGTTCCCGCGCTTGATCTTGCCGAAGGATACTTCGCCGTCGATTTCCGAAACCACGGCCGGATTCGACGGGTTGCGGGCTTCGAACAACTCGGTAACACGGGGTAGACCCCCGGTGATGTCCCCGGCACTCCCGATAGCACGCGGAATCTTGATCAGGATTTCACCCGCCTTGATCTTGGCGTCTTCCTTCACTACGATATGGGCTCCTACCGGCAAGTTGTACTGTTTCTGTTCCTCGCCGTTCTTGTCCAGAATCTTGATGACAGGGTTTTTGGTTTTATCCTTGGATTCGATGATCACTTTTTCGCGGAACCCGGTCTGTTCGTCGAATTCTTCGCGATAGGTGATGTTTTCGATCACATTTTCGAAACCGATCTTACCGTCGTATTCCGAGATGATAACGGCGTTGTAAGGATCCCATTCGCAGATCATATCGCCTTTCTTCACCATGTCTCCATCGTTTTTATAGAGCGTAGAACCGTATTGGAGGTTATGGGTGTAGAGAACGATGTCGGTATTGGGATCCACGATGCGCATTTCCGACAAACGGCTGATGACCACATCGATTTCCTTGCCGGTGTCGTCCTTGCTCTTCACGACGCGAAGATCGTCGATTTCCAGACGACCGTCATAGCGCGAAACCACGCTGTTGTCGGTCGTAACGCCCCCGGCAACCCCACCGACGTGGAACGTACGCAGTGTCAACTGAGTACCCGGTTCCCCGATGGACTGAGCCGCGATGACGCCGACCACTTCGCCTTTCTGAACCATACGTCCCGTAGCCAGGTTGCGGCCGTAACATTTGGCGCAGACCCCTTTGCGGGATTCGCAGGTAAGTACCGAGCGGATGTCGACCGATTCGATGCCGGCTGCTTCGATGGCGCTGGCGATTTCTTCGGTGATTTCTTCTCCGGCGGCCACGATCACTTTACCCGTATGGGGATCCACCACGTCATGAACGGTGGTACGACCCAAAATACGTTCGTAAAGCGTTTGTACGACGTCTTCATTCCGTTTGATGGCCGTAGCGGTCAGACCACGCAATGTGCCGCAGTCGTATTCGTTGATCACGACATCCTGTGCCACGTCGACCAGACGACGCGTCAGATAACCGGCGTCGGCCGTCTTCAAGGCCGTATCGGCCAACCCTTTACGGGCACCGTGAGTCGAGATGAAGTATTCCAGTACCGAAAGCCCTTCCTTGAAGTTCGATAGGATGGGGTTTTCGATGACCTGACCCCCTTCGGCTCCGGATTTCTGCGGTTTGGCCATCAGACCACGCATCCCGGAGAGCTGACGGATCTGTTCCTTCGAACCACGGGCTCCGGAATCCAGCATCATGTATACCGGGTTGAACCCTTGCATGTCCGAGGTCAGATGGTCGAGCACCGCCTTGGTCAGCTTCATGTTGATATTGGTCCAGATGTCGATGATCTGGTTGTAACGTTCGTTGTTGGTGATAAGCCCCATGTTGTAGCTTTCCATCACTTCGTCCACACGATCGTATCCTTCCTGAACCAGTTTGTCTTTTTCTTCGGGAACGATCACGGCGTCGAGGTTGAAGGAGAGCCCGCCCTTGAAGGCCATGTTGTAACCCAGAGACTTGATGTCGTCCAGGAAGTTGGCAGCTTTGTCGGCCCCGGCTTTCTTCATAACCAGCGAAATGATGTCGCGCAACGAACGTTTGGTCAACACTTCGTTGATATACCCCACTTCAGGCGGAACGACCTGGTTGAAGAGGATGCGGCCGATGGTCGTATCGATCAGTTTGCGAACCGGCTGATCGTTTTCGTCCCGGGTGTTGGTCATTACCTTGACTTTGGCGTGCAGATCGGCACGACCTTCGTTGTAGGCGATAATGGCTTCTTCGGGTCCGTAGAAGTTCAGTCCTTCACCCAGCGCACCGGCGCGTTCTTTGGTGATATAATAGAGCCCGAGGACCATGTCCTGCGAAGGTACGGTAATAGGGGCGCCGTTGGCAGGGTTCAGAATGTTATGCGAACCGAGCATCAGCAACTGGGCTTCCAGGATGGCGGCATTGCCCAGCGGCAGGTGGACGGCCATCTGGTCACCGTCGAAGTCAGCGTTGAAGGCGGTACATGCCAGCGGGTGCAACTGCAAAGCCTTTCCTTCGATCAGCTTCGGCTGGAAGGCCTGGATACCCAGACGGTGCAGGGTCGGGGCACGGTTCATCAATACCGGGTGACCTTTGATGACGTTTTCCAGAATATCCCAGATTACGGGGTCCTTGCGGTCGATGATCTTCTTGGCCGATTTCACCGTCTTGACGATACCGCGTTCGATCAACTTGCGGATCACGAACGGTTTGTACAGTTCGGCGGCCATGTCTTTAGGAATCCCCATTTCGTGCATTTTCAGCTCGGGGCCTACGACGATAACCGAACGGGCCGAGTAGTCGACACGTTTCCCCAACAAGTTCTGACGGAAACGACCTTGTTTCCCTTTCAGACTGTCGGACAGGGATTTGAGCGGTCGATTCGATTCGGTCTTGACGGCGTTGCTCTTGCGCGAGTTGTCGAACAGCGAGTCTACGGCTTCCTGCAACATACGTTTTTCGTTGCGCAGGATCACGTCCGGAGCCTTGATTTCGATCAGGCGTTTGAGTCGGTTGTTGCGGATGATGACCCGACGATACAGATCGTTCAGGTCCGAGGTGGCGAAACGACCCCCGTCCAGCGGTACCAACGGGCGCAGTTCGGGCGGAATCACCGGAATGACCTTCAGAATCATCCATTCGGGTTTGTTGACGTCTTTCGATTCGCGGAAGGCTTCCACCACGTGCAGGCGTTTCAGGGCTTCGGCCTTACGCTGCTGCGAGGTTTCCGTACCGGCCTTGTGGCGCAACGAATAGGAAAGTTCGTCCAGATCGAGGCGTTGCAACAGGATCAGCAGCGCTTCGGCCCCCATCATGGCGATGAATTTTTCGGGATCCGAATCATCCAGCTGTTGGTTGCCCTTGGGCAGTTCGGCCAGCAGGTCGAGGTATTCCTTTTCGTTGAGCAGATCCAGGTCGTTCACGCCTTTGGAGGCAGCGACACCGGCCTGTACGACGACATAACGTTCATAATAGATGATCGCTTCCAGCTTTTTGGTCGGAATCCCCAACAGGTAACCGATCTTACTGGGCAGCGAACGGAAGTACCAGATGTGGGCGACGGGAACCACCAGCGAAATGTGGCCCATACGTTCGCGGCGTACCTTCTTTTCGGTCACTTCCACCCCGCATCGGTCGCAGACGATCCCTTTGTAACGGATGCGTTTGTACTTACCGCAGTGGCATTCATAGTCTTTGACCGGACCGAAGATACGTTCGCAGAACAGACCGTCGCGTTCCGGTTTGTATGTACGGTAGTTGATCGTTTCGGGTTTGAGCACTTCGCCGCTCGAATTTTCGAGAATCTCCTCCGGAGAGGCGAGGCCGATCGAAATTCTGGAAAAGCTGCTCTGTGCCTTGTTGTCTTTCTTGAATGACATATTTTTACTCTTTTATTGATCCACACGATAAAGCGGCTCACGGGGAACCGGCTTTGAATTGATGCCCTGATGCGCGGAAGGGGTGTGAACCCCTCCCACACCGAGAGCTTACTCCAGCTTGACGCTGATGGCCAGACCCCGCAATTCGTGCAGCAGCACGTTGAGGGATTCGGGAATACCGGGCTTGGGCATATTATCGCCTTTGACGATGGCTTCGTATGCCTTGGCGCGGCCCATCACGTCATCGGACTTGATGGTGAGGATTTCCTGGAGAATGTTGGCGGCGCCGAAGGCTTCCAGCGCCCACACTTCCATTTCCCCGAAACGCTGACCCCCGAACTGAGCCTTACCGCCCAGAGGTTGCTGGGTAATCAGCGAGTACGGACCGATCGAACGGGCATGCATCTTGTCGTCGACCATGTGGCCCAGTTTAAGCATGTAGATCACCCCTACGGTAGCCGGCTGGTCGAAACGTTCGCCCGTTCCTCCATCGTAAAGGTAGGTACGACCGCTGCGCGGAATACCCGCTTTGGCGGCGTATTCGTTGATCTGGTCCAGCGAGGCCCCGTCGAAAATCGGGGTTGCGAATTTCAGACCCAGTTCCTTCCCGGCCCATCCCAGTACGGTTTCGTAGATCTGACCCAGGTTCATACGCGAGGGTACCCCCAGCGGGTTCAGGACGATATCCACGATCGATCCGTCTTCCAGGAACGGCATGTCTTCGTCGCGAACCACCTTGGCCACGATCCCCTTGTTCCCGTGGCGACCGGCCATCTTGTCTCCGACGCGCAGTTTACGCTTCTTGGCGATGTAGACTTTGGCCAACTGGATAATCCCCGTGGGAAGTTCGTCTCCGTTGGTGAGGTTGTATTTTTCGCGTTTGAGCAGAGCGTCGGCCTCTTTGTATTTGATCGTGTAGTTGTTGATCGCACGTTCGATCAATTCGTCGCGGTGTTCGTCACCGGTCCACTTGTCGGTGGTGATGTTCAGGAAGTCCAGTTCGCCCAACAGTTTCTGGGTGAAACGGGTCCCTTTGGTGACGATTTCCACGCCGAAGTAATCGCGAATGCCGGCTGCGGTTTTGTCTTTGAGCAATACCCACAACTTTTCGATCAACTTGGCTTTCAGTTCGGCGGCCTGTTGGTTGAAGGCGTTGTCCAGTTTTTCCAGCTGGGCTTTTTCGGCCGATTTGCTCTTCTTGTTGTCCTTGTTGACACGGCTGAAGAGTTTTTTGTCGATAATTACCCCGTAGAGTGAAGGCTGAGCCTTGAGCGAAGCATCTTTTACATCGCCGGCCTTGTCGCCGAAGATGGCACGGAGCAATTTTTCTTCAGGCGACGGATCGCTTTCTCCTTTCGGGGTGATTTTCCCGATCAGAATGTCGCCCGGTTTCACGTTGGCACCGATGCGGATGATCCCGTTTTCGTCCAGATCGCGGGTAGCGTCTTCGCTGACGTTCGGAATATCCGAGGTCAACTCTTCCACCCCGCGTTTGGTGTCGCGGACTTCCATGATGTACTCGTCCACGTGTACCGAGGTGAAAATATCGTCACGCAGCAGACGTTCCGAAATCACGATGGCGTCTTCGAAGTTGTACCCTTTCCAGGGCATGAAGGCCACTTTCAGGTTGCGACCCAAAGCCAGTTCGCCGTTTTCGGTCGAGTACCCTTCGGTCAGGATCTGACCCTTGGTGACTTTTTCGCCTTTGCGGACGATGGGTTTGAGGGTCATCGAGGTGCTCTGGTTGGTCTTGCGGTAACGCGGCAGAATATAGGTCGTTACTTCCGGATCGAAGCTGACCAGTTTTTCTTCTTCCGTACGTTCGTACAGAATCTGAATCTGGCTGGCATCCGAGAAGACCACTTCGCCGTTGCCTTCGGCTACGATCTGAATACGGCTGTCCTGAATCATGTCTTTTTCCAGACCGGTTCCCACGATCGGCGCTTCGGGCATAACCAGAGGAACGGCCTGACGCATCATGTTCGATCCCATCAAGGCACGGTTGGCGTCATCGTGTTCCAGGAAGGGAATCAGGCTGGCCGCGATCGAGGCGATCTGGTTGGGCGCTACGTCCATCAGGTCGACTTCGTCTTTGGTGACTACCGGATAGTCGGCTTCGTAACGGGCCTTGATCTTGTCGGGGCGCAGGAAGTTACCCTGATCGTCCAGCGGAGCATTGGCCTGAGCGACCACCAGGTCTTCTTCTTCTTCGGCGCTGTAATATTTGATGTCGTCGTTTTTGAGGTCCACCACCCCGTTGGTTACCTTGCGGTAGGGGGTTTCGATGAAGCCCATGTCGCTGATCTTGGCGAAAACGCACAGTGAGGAGATCAGCCCGATGTTCGGGCCTTCCGGGGTTTCGATCGGGCAGAGACGACCGTAGTGCGTGTAGTGTACGTCTCGCACTTCGAACCCGGCGCGTTCACGCGACAGACCGCCGGGACCCAGTGCCGACAGACGACGTTTGTGGGTCATTTCGGCCAGCGGGTTGGTCTGGTCCATGAACTGCGAGAGCTGGTTGGTCCCGAAGAACGAGTTGATCACCGAGGAGAGGGTCTTGGCGTTGATCAGATCCACCGGGGTGAACACTTCGTTGTCGCGGACGTTCATGCGTTCGCGGATCGTACGGGCCATGCGGACGAAGCCTACGCTGAACTGGTTGGCCAACTGTTCGCCCACCGTACGCACGCGACGGTTCGAGAGGTGGTCGATATCGTCCACGTCGGTTTTGGAGTTGATCAGCGAGATCAGGTATTTGATGATCGCGATCATGTCTTCGCGGGTCAGAATCCGCACTTCGGGGGAGATGTCCAGGTTCAGTTTCTTGTTGATACGGAAACGTCCCACATCGCCCAGGTCGTAACGTTTGTCCGAGAAGAACAGTTTTTCGATCACGTCGCGGGCCGTAGCTTCATCGGGCGGCTCGGAGTTGCGCAGCTGGCGGTAGATGTATACCACGGCTTCTTTTTCCGAGTTGCAGGGGTCTTTTTGCAGGGTGTTGTAGACGATCGAAAAATCGGTGCCGCTTTGATTGTCCTTGTGAATGAGGATGCTTTTGGCGCCCGATTCGATGATGTCGTCGATATGTCTCTCTTCCAGGACGGTTTCCCGGTCGATGATGATTTCGTTACGTTCGATGGAAACCACTTCGCCGGTGTCTTCGTCCACGAAGTCTTCCACCCAGGTTTTCAATACCCGGGCAGCCAGGCGTTGGCCCACCACTTTTTTCAGGTTGGCTTTGGTCACCTTGATGTCTTCGGCCAGGTCGAAGATTTCCAGAATCTGGCGGTCACTTTCGAACCCGATGGCCCGGAGTAGGGTCGTGACCGGTAATTTCTTCTTACGGTCGATGTAGGCGTACATCACGTTGTTGATGTCGGTCGCAAATTCGATCCACGAACCTTTGAAGGGAATGATACGGGCCGAATAGAGCTTGGTCCCGTTGGTGTGGATGCTTTGACCGAAAAAGACGCCGGGAGAGCGGTGCAGCTGCGATACGATGACGCGTTCGGCGCCGTTGATCACGAAGGTACCGCGGGGGGTCATATAGGGGATTGTACCGAAATAGACATCCTGCACGACGGTATCGAAATCTTCGTGTTCGGGGTCGGTACAATAAAGTTTCAGTTTTGCTTTCAGCGGAACGCTGTAGGTAAGCCCTCTCTCCAGACACTCGTCCAGCGAGTAGCGGGGAGGATCCACGTAGTAATCGATGAACTCCAGTACGAAATTGTTTCTCGTATCGGTGATCGGAAAGTTCTCCATGAACACTTTGTAGAGCCCTTCGTTTTTACGATTTTCGGCCGTAGTGTCCAGTTGGAAAAAGTCTTGAAATGATTTAAGCTGTACTTCCAGCAGATCAGGATAGGGCATCCTGTTTTTGACTGAGGAGAAGCTGATGCGTTGATTATCTTTTTTTACGGACATTGGATCCAATGATTAAGTTGAAGACCAGCGAGTGGTGATTC
>CALVFO010000012.1 GCA_944326855.1 uncultured Alistipes sp.
CCCGAAGAAGCAGAAACCTACCGGCCCGAGAAACGCATTTTTGTGAATATCCTGTCAAGAACCTGTTCACAACCTCCAAAAACCGGTTGACAAAACGAGGATAACAGTTCATAAGATGTTAACGGGACAAAACGACCCGTCGGATCTGGTGACGGAAACGACGATTCAGCAAAACGGCCGCCGTACTCAAACCCACGATAAATCCGACCCACAGCCCTCGGGGTCCCATCCCCAACGTAAAGGCACACAGATAGCCCACCGGCAAATTGATGACCACATACGACAAAAAGGCATAGAACATCGTGATGCGCACATCCTGCATCCCTCTCAGGATACTGAGCGAAATGACCTGCATGCCATCCGAAAACTGGTACAACCCCGCCATGACGAACAGTTGAGCCCCTACGGCGATCACCGCCTCATCGGAGGTAAACGCCTGGGGCAACCAGCCCCGAAAGACGATAAAACAGATCATGGTGATGGCACTGGCCATCAGGCTCAAATGATAGGATGCCGCAGCAGCTCGACGCAAACCCCGATAGTTGCCTACCCCGTAAGCATGGCTGATCAGAATGGTGGTGGCGGCTCCGATACCGACCTGCCCCATAAAGACGAAATTTCCCATCGAGATCACCACCTGATGAGCGGCCAAAGCCACCGTTCCCAACCATCCCATCATAATGGAGGTCAAGGCAAAAGCGGAGACTTCGAGCAACATCTGCATGGCAATGGGATATCCCACCTTCCACAATCGGCTCACCCATCGCCAGGACTGTCCGGCCCAGGTAAAGAGACGGAAATAGCGTCGGGCCGACCGGTTCCACAGAAAATATCCCAGAATGAACACCGGCATGCACACGCGCGAAATACAGGTAGCCAGTCCGGCTCCGGCCGCACCCATGGCCGGAGCTCCCCAATGACCATAAATAAAGATATAATTGAGCCACACGTTAATGACATTGGCCGACAGGACGACGACCATCCCCGTGCGGGTATTTCCGATACCCTCCAGAAATTGTTTGAAGGCTCCGAAAATCATAAACGGGATGATCGACCAGGCCAAATAGCGGTAATAGGGTCGAGCCTGCGCCACCACGTCTGGGTCTTGTCCCATCCGATCCATGAAAGCGTCCACACCCATCAACAAGGCAAACAACACCAAACCGATCGTTGTGTAGAATACCAGGGCGTTCTGAAAAAAACGGGCAGCCGTCCGATAGTCCCGACGCGCAAATTGTTCACCGACCAACGGGGTCAACCCAAGGGTCAGACCCGTTCCCCAGAACAGGAAAATGGTAAACACGGCCCCTCCAAACGAGACCGCCGCCAAAGGTAATGCCCCCAGATAACCTACCATGGCATTATCGACCAACTGTACCACCACCTGCCCCAACTGGGACAACACCACGGGTACGGCCAGCGTCAGATTCTCTCTATATTGAGGGAACCAGCTTTTCCATCTTTTGAATCGATCCTGCATGAGGCTATACGATGAATCACGACATGCAAAGGTAATCCTTTTCGGCCTGTTTTACGATCCGCAACCCCAAATCCTTCTCCGGGCCGGACAAAAGTTACGACCTTTTCCCCCTGCGAATCGAAGTTCGGTCCCCCCTTTCCCGAAATGTTTCCAGGGACTCCATCATCTCTTCCGCCGAAATTTCGTATTCTGTATTTTCCGCCCGAACGCCTCGTTCCCAACGTCCCGACATGCCGCACCGACATGCCCGAAGGAGCTCGACCCATCTTCTCTCGCCAAGCAGTTTGGAGCCATCCCGGGGTTCGAAACCATTTTCAGAAAGCCCCTTCACATCCGAAATCGTGAAAAAAATCCGGAGAAAGATTTGCAATCCGACAGAAAATCACTACTTTTGTGGCTCGCTCGCAATAATGCGAAACAAACTTTAAAAACAAAAAAGAGAAATGCCTGTAAAAATCAGATTAGGACGGCATGGGAAAAAGGGCAGCCCCTTTTATCACATTGTCGTTGCGGATAGCAGGGCGCCACGTGATGGTAAGTTCATCGAAAAGATTGGGACCTATAATCCCAACACGAATCCTGCTACGATCGTTCTGAACTTCGACAAAGCTTTGGAATGGTTGCAAAAAGGCGCTCAACCCACTGATACCTGCCGCTCGATTCTCTCGGCCCAGGGTGTCCTCTACAAGAACCATCTGCTCGGAGGCGTGAAAAAAGGTGCTTTCACCGCTGAAGCCGCCGAAGTGAAATTCAACCAGTGGATGGAACAGAAAGCCGGACGCATCGCTGAAGCCAAGAGCAAAATTGCCGGGGACAAAATCGCCCGTCAGAAAGCCCGTCAGGAAGAAGAAAAGAAAATCAACGAACAGCGTGCTGCCGCTCTCGCCGCTAAAAAGGCCGAAGCCGAAGCTGCCGCCGCCGCTGCCGCTGAAGCCGCTGCCGCCGCAGAAGGAGAAGCTGCCGAGGCTGCTGCCGAAACCGCAGAAGCTGCTGCCGAATAAGCCTGCTTGTTCGATGACACCCGCAGGAAAGTGGACTGCTGTGGCGCGCGTCGCCAAACTTTTCGGCCGGGACGGAGAACTTTCTCTGATCTTGTTCGACACTTTCCCCGGAGAGTATACTTTGAGTGAACCGCTGTTCGTCGAAATCGACGGATTAGCGGTTCCTCTTTTTTTCGAACAGTTCAACCGCCGAGGCGTCAACGGAGCAACTGTCCGGTTTGCCGATATCGACACCCAACGTCGGGCCGCCGAATTGGTGGGGCACGAACTCTACCTGGCCGACTCTTTCCCCGACGAAGAGGAGGAGTTGGACGAAGACGAAATTTATCTCGAAGATCTGGTCGGATACGAAGCTCGGTTCGACTCCCATCGGGGCCCGATCGAAGAGTTCGTAGACGGAGAAAATCCCCTCTTCCGGCTCTCCATCGACGGGCAGGAAGTTTGGGTACCGGCCGTGGACGAATTCATCGTCGAAATCGACACCCAAGCCCATACCGTCTCTTTCGATCTGCCCGAAGGATTATTGGAACTCTACCTCGGCTGAATCTCGATCTCCGATCCTCCTTCATCCCTCCCACAGCTGCTATCTTTTCAAAGCGCGTGACCAAAACCGGATTCCAGGATCCTCCGCCCGATCGTCTCTTCCCCCCGGAAAATCTTCCAGACCCGAATCCCCAAACCGCTCCGACCGAGCCATCTGTCGAAACCTGATTCGGTTCTTCGACCGAAACATTCTCCCACGCTACCACCCCTGAACGGAAACATCCCGGATTTCAACCATTCGGCCTCCGAACACGTCTTTTCGGGGTCCACATCGTTACCGTTTCCACCCATTTCACCCGTTCCTCTCGTTTTCAACGCTTCAACGCTTCAACGCTTTCCGCAAATCCTTTTTCGGGCGGCTTTGGGGCAAGAACAGACGGTTCCAAACAAAAGAGGATCCGTTTCCGAATCCTCCTCGTCCGACACCGAACGACATCGACGCATCAGGCCGACTGCCGCACCCGCAGGCAAATCTCGTCATCATGGCATCCCACATCAATCACATCGCCGTCATTCAGCCGCCCGTCGACAATCATCTCGGCCAAAGGTTCTTCCACCCAATCGAGCAGAGTCCGTTTGAGCGAACGCACCCCATAGGAAGGTTCATAGCCTTTCCCTCCCAACCATTCCTTGGCTTTCCGACTGGTCCGCATCGCATAGCCCATCTCATCCAGCCGCCGGGCCAACCGTTTCAATTCCAATTCGACGATCGCCTGAATATCTCGCGGACCCAGCGAATTGAACACGACGATATCGTCAATCCGATTGATAAACTCCGGGGCGAACGTCTGTTCGAGGCTACGTCGATATATGCTCTCACGCCGTTGCCCGGCATGAAGCTCCGCATGACGGGTCCCATACCCTACACTTCGCCGACGCGACTGGGCCTCACGCGACCCGACATTGGAAGTCATAATGATAATCGTGTGCCGGAAATCGACCTTTCGCCCCAATCCGTCGGTCAGGTATCCTTCATCGAATAGCTGCAACATCAGATTGAAAATCTCCGGATGGGCCTTCTCGATCTCGTCAAACAACAAAACACAATAGGGTTTGCGACGGACCTTTTCGGTCAACTGTCCCCCCTCTCCATATCCCACATAGCCCGGAGGTGCCCCGATCAACCGACTGACATTATGCTTTTCGGCATATTCACTCATATCCACTCGCACCAAAGCCTCTTCGCTGTCGAAAAAATGACAGGCCAGTTGTTTGGCCATATGGGTTTTCCCCACGCCCGTCGGGCCCACGAACATAAATACCCCCATGGGACGACCGGGATCCTTCAAGCCGACCCGACTTCGCTGCAAGGCTCGGGTAACCTTCCGTACCGCCTCATCCTGTCCGATCACCACCGAGGAAAAATGCCGGTACAGATTTTTGAGGCGTTCCTTCTCATTGCGCGAAAGCTGCATGGACGGGATCCCCGTCATAGAGGCCACCACCTCCTGAATCTGCCAAGCATCGACGATATCTCCACACTCCCGATGCTTCGTTCCGCCATCTTCCAGCTCATTTCTGAACATGTCCGCACGAACATCCTTTCCCCGATCTGAGGTCCATGCATAGCTCCCTTTCCGACTTTTCTCAGCATGGATCGTCCCTGCGCCCCGTTCATCCCGGGGAAAGGAGAGCCGGGCACGCCGGATTTTCGACCGACCGACCGCCTGAAAATGCGCCCGGCTGCCGGCCTCATCCAGTACATCGATCGCCTTATCCGGGAAAAACCGGTCGGACATATAACGTTCGGTCAACTGCACGCAACTTTTCAAGGCGGCTTCGGTATATTGGACCCCATGATGTTCTTCATAGCGGTGTTTGATCCGGCGCAACAGATCCAAGGTTTCGGATGCCGTCAGCGGGTCCACGACAATTTGCTGAAATCGACGATCGAGCGCACCGTCCGATTCGATGTACTGACGATACTCCGCCAAAGTCGTCGCTCCGATACATTGCAACGAAGCACGGGCAAGCGCCGGTTTAAGGATATTGGCCGCATCGAGCGACCCCTGCGTACTGCCCGCTCCTACCAGGGTATGGATCTCGTCGATAAACAAGATGATCTGTTTCGTACGGGTCAACTCCCGTATCAGGGCATTGATGCGTTCTTCGAACTGTCCCCGGTATTTGGTTCCGGCCACCAAAGCCGACAGATCCAAGGCAAAAACCCGTTTATGATACAGCGCCGGAGGCACCTGACGCTGTACAATTCGCAACGCCAAGCCCTCGACGACAGCCGTTTTGCCGACTCCGGGCTCGCCGATCAGCACCGGATTGTTTTTTTTGCGTCGGCCCAGAATCTGAATCATCCGTTCGATCTCGTCTTCACGACCGATCACCGGATCGAGGCGTCCTTCGGCAGCCTCCCGGGTCAGATCGATGCCGAATTGCGACAACATTTCCTCTTCTTCCTGAACCGGTTTCGACGACAACGCAGGAACCGAGGGCAAATGCTCCGACGACAGGATATCCGAAGAGGATGAATCCGGCACCGAGGGAATCCGAAAGGAAGCCGAACGCCGGCTTAATTCATCCAAAGCCCGCATCTCTTCGTAATAATCTTCATTGGGCGGCAAATCGGCCATCATCTCTTTCCAGGCCAAAGGGCCCAGATGGTACAAAGCCAAAAGACGGGATGCGAACGCTCGTCTATCCCGCAGAACGACCATCAACAGATGAGCCGTATTGAGTAACGGAGGCCGATCCTTGTCCACTTCAGCGGACATACGCAACCTCAGGTCCACCTCCTCCGGATGCAATCGGAGCGTCCGGTCCGACAAAACGGTCTCGAGTCGGCTGGCCTTACGTTCCAGTTCTCGTTCAAGACGTTGTTTGATCTGGGAAAGTTCCCAATCTTTGAGAACCCTTCGCAACAACAGGGCCGCATGAGAATGATCTCTATCGAGGATAGCCCAGAACAGGTGGTCCAGTGTCAGCTGGGCGTACCCTTGCTGTTCGGCGAGCGACTGCGCCCGTTCGAACACATTATCCAAAACCTTCGTTTGTTTGAATGACATGACAGTTATCCTCTGATCAAATAAATTCAGGGGAATAACGTCTTCTGAAGCAATTTTAGTATCGAACCGGCCATTCACCGACCTCCAGATCCTCGATCCTACCCTCCCGCAGCACAAAACGAAGGGCCGTCCGGACACGGTGAAAACCCCGGATGCCGGCAGCTCCGGGATTCAGGTGCAACAGTTCATTCTTTTTGTCGTAAATCACCTTCAGAATATGAGAATGGCCACTGATGAACAACTGGGGGTGTTCGTGATGCAGACGTTCGGTCACCCCCGGTGCATAATGTCCCGGATAACCTCCGATATGGGTCATCAAGACCGGCACGCCCTCGCAAACGAACGATTGCCAGGCCGGATATACCCGGCGAATCACCCCTCCGTCGACATTTCCGTATACGCCCCGCAACGGTTTGAAAGCCGCTATGCAATCCGCCGTCTCCAGACCGCCGAAATCACCGGCATGCCACACCTCATCCACATCGGTCAAAAAGCGACGCAACGGATCATCGAACGTCCCGTGCGTATCCGAAATCAATCCGATCTTTTTCATATTCCCTGTTATCGTATATCGGGCTCAGCGATAAAAGCCCGTTTCCGTACTTCTATTCCTCCGTCAGGGCATTTCTGCGCTGCATCCTTATGGCTACCCCGACATCTTCTCCGGACGGGTCCCTCTCCGATCCTTATAGCGCCCTGTCCCAAGGATCAAGCGTCCCGCAACCGGCTTCCGGGCGTTTAATCGACCGAACGGAAATCGATCTGCAGACTACTGTCCGTCCGACATTCCACCCAAGCCCACTCCCTTTTGTCATCGCACCAGGAGCCGACCGTCACATAACGCACTCCACCCAACGTCGTCTCATCCCGCATATGAGAATGCCCCGAAAATACGGCCGTCACCCGATGACGTTCGAACAGATCCAGCAACCTCATCCATTCATCGACCGGATAGGTCGAAATGACATCGACATACCCTGCCGGGCTGAAAAAGTTGGCATGCGTACCGATAAAACAGTGCCGAACCCCCTCCCGTTCACGTTCCAGCAGCGACTCCAACCAATCGTATTGTCGGTTTCCCAAGGTTCCGTTGGCCGAATCCAACACGACGAACAAATCGGAAAATCCGTCCATTTCTACGCGGACCGCATAACAAGTCGCCCCGAAAACCGGACGATAGGCCCGCTGATAGCCGTCTTTATAAACCTCATGATTACCGATAGCCGTCAAGCAACAGATCTCCGGATAGACCTGCAGTGAGTCCCGAAAGCGTTCCAACGAGCTGCCCGCCTCATACAGGTAATCGCCCAACAACAAGCCGACCTCACACGGTGCGGTGCAGGCCTGTTTCAGGAAACCGCCCAGACGATCCCAATCCGACTGTCCCTGGACATGAAAATCGCTCGCTACCCAAAAGCCGTAATTCGCCGCCGCAGAACGGACCACGGCAGGATGAGAGTCGCAATCCGGCAGCGAGACCGAATTATCGAAACGCTCCTGCACGGAGGATCCGGCAGCCAGCATCCCGCTGAAGTCATACGTCGAACAGCCGACCCCGAAAAGTGCGGTCAACCACAACATCCCGATCCGAATCACCGCTTTCACCATACGAATACGCCTCCCAACAGAGCATTAAAATGATAAAAAGTCGCCGTTCCGTTGAAATTGCCGACCGTGACGACATACGGTTCGCAAAAAAGGCTCCACCGACGGGCCACCCGGGCCGAGCATCGAGCGCCCCACTCCACACACCGCGATCCATGCGCTTCGAAACGGTTGAAATTGCGAATAAAAAAGGCGAGATTCCAGGGAGCATCCGCCTCTTTGAGCGATCCCTGGATCGAAAACGAGGGCCGGAACAGATGGTATTTGACCACACCGCTGCCCAGAAAAAAGGAGAATGCATTGCCCAACTCCACCCGGAAGTGCCTCGACTGCCAGGCAAACGTCAGCCGATAATAGAGCTGATTCATCGGATAGGGTCCGTAATAGGAAAAATCGACCCAATTGCCGCAGGTCCAGCGTTCCGAATTCCGCTGCAAAAAGAACGTCGCCCCGAGTTGCAAATCGCCCCACCCCGAAGGATAGATATTGGCCAAACGGAATCCGCCCCCCACACTCACCCAAGGAGCCACGCGCCAATCGGCCACAGCCGCCATGCCATAGGTACCCCGCTTTCCGGGCACCGGACTGCCCATTTCCCAATACGCCTCGGCCCGAGCGTTCTGCGCATGAGCCGACAAGCCGGCTACAGAGAAAACCAGGGCCAGCATCGTCCAACAAAACGATATACGCTTATTCGAGACCTTGTTCATGCTTCGGAGTTCTCCACAAAGGTACCATTTTTTTCAACGGATGACCGGCCACGTTTTATGTGTCCGGTCGTTTTTCAACGCTCCCGAAGAGTTCTTCGTCTGCAACCGACCGACCGGAACTCCGAAAGCTGCCGCATTTCTCGATTATATTTGCTATTTTTGTCCTGAGAAGCCCCAACTGCCGTCTCCGATTCGACGGCCCCGGCGAATCCTCCGCGATTCCTGTCCAACGAGCTTCTCCGGACTATCGAACAACGAGATGCAAAGCAATATTCCGTTGGCCGAACGACTGCGGCCCCAAACCCTGGATGAATACATCGGACAAAGCCATCTGGTAGGTCCCGAGGGTGTTTTCCGTAAGTTTCTCGAAACCGGAAACGTTCCCTCTTTCATTTTGTGGGGCCCCCCGGGTGTCGGGAAAACAACGTTGGCCCGGTTGGTGGCTACGGCTCTCGACCGCCGGATGTTCACCCTGTCGGCCATCAGTTCCGGAGTCAAGGAAGTGCGCGAGGTGATCGAGCAGGCCCGCAAAAGCCAGTTTTTCAACGCGCCCTCTCCGTTTTTGTTCATCGACGAAATTCACCGCTTCACCAAATCGCAACAGGACTCGCTGTTGGGAGCCGTCGAACAGGGAATCGTCACCCTGATTGGAGCTACGACCGAAAACCCCTCCTTCGAGGTGATCTCGCCCCTGTTGTCCCGCTGTCAGGTCTATGTGCTCAAAGCCATGGAGGATGCCGACCTGCAAAAACTGTTGGAACGGGCCCTGCAAACCGACCCCCTGCTCAAAGCCCGCGAAGTGGAGATCCAGCAAACCACCGCTCTGTTCCGGTTCAGTGGCGGAGATGCCCGCAAGTTACTCAACATCATCGACATCCTCTCGAACGCCACCGACGGGAAAATCGTCATCAGCGACCGACAGGTCACCGACTGTCTGCAACAGAATATCGCCCTGTACGACAAAAACGGCGAACAGCACTACGATGTCATCTCGGCTTTCATCAAATCGGTGCGGGGCAGCGATCCCAATGCCGCCATCTACTACCTGGCCCGTATGCTCAGCGGAGGCGAAGACCCCAAATTCATCGCCCGTCGGCTGGTGATTCTGGCCTCCGAAGATATCGGGCTGGCCAATCCGAACGCCTTGTTGCTGGCCAACGCCTGTTTCGACACGGTTCACAAAATCGGAATGCCCGAAGCACGCATTCCGCTGGCCGAGACCACCATCTACCTGGCCACCAGCCCGAAAAGCAATTCGGCCTACCAGGCCATCGGAGCGGCCCTGAACCTGGTGAACCACGACACCACCGACCGTCCCGTTCCGCTGCACATCCGCAACGCCCCCACCTCCCTGATGAAAGAGCTGGGATACGGCGCCGACTACAAATACGCTCACGACTACGAAGGTCATTTCGTCGAACAGGAGTTCATGCCGAGCGGTTTGGAAGGCCGACGCTTTTACGATCCGGGCGAAAATCCGCGGGAGGAAGAGATCGCCCGACGCATTAAAACCCTCTGGAAAGGCAAATACTGAATCTTTCGTACATTCATCCGGTCAGACCTTCGGCAACGCCCGGTCTTCGTACTCCGCCCCCGAAAGCCTGACGATCATAACCCATAAGTACCATGACACTCGAATCGATCCCCTATTTGAAACACACCGACAGCGGGCAGTTTTTCCTGATGGCCGGCCCGTGCGTCGTAGAAAACGAAGCCGTTCTGATGGAAGTGGCCGAAACGGCTTGCCGGGTCACCGAGCGGCTGAAGATACCCTACATTTTCAAGGCTTCGTACCGCAAAGCCAACCGCTCGCGCTTGGATTCCTTCACCGGTATCGGTGACCGGGCCGCATTGGAACTGTTGGCCAAGATCCGTGAACGCTTTCAGGTTCCGGTCGTCACCGACATCCACAGTGCCGAGGAAGCCGCCATGGCAGCCGAATATGTGGACGTTCTGCAAATTCCGGCCTTTCTGAGCCGCCAGACCGACCTGCTGGTGGCCGCCGCCCGGACCGGCAAACCGGTCAACATTAAAAAAGGACAATTCATGGCTCCGGAAGCGATGGCCTTCGCCGCCGGGAAAATCCGCGACGCCGGCAATAACCGCATCATGCTGACCGACCGAGGCACCATGTTCGGATACCACGACCTGATCGTGGACATGCGCGGCATCCCGACCATGCAGTCTCTGGGTTATCCAGTGGTGATGGACGTTACCCATTCGCTCCAGCAGCCCAACACCACCAGCGGGGTGACGGGAGGCCAACCCGCCATGATCGAGACCATTGCCCGGGCTGCGGTGGCTGTCGGGGTCGACGGTCTTTTCATGGAAACCCACCCCGATCCGGCCCATGCCAAAAGCGACGGAGCCAACATGCTCTCGCTCGACCGTCTGGAAGGGTTGCTCGAGCGGCTGACCGCCATTCGAAGCACCATCCTGACCTTTTAACCTCTTCCATGAAGCCATAACAGGACGGGAAAGGTGCCGATTCCCCTTTCCCGTTTTGCTTTTCCTAAGAGAGCCGCGGATCCGCGGCTTTCTTTTGGGCATATCGTTTTTCCCCCGATGCCGATGAAGGCATCCGGTCCATCCACCACAAAGGCGGGTCTTTATAAAAAAGACCCGCCTTTCATGGCACTATGCAATAGCCGCCCTCAACGGTACGGACTCTTACTTTTTCGGTTTAGGAGCCAGCATCATAATCATGCGTTTGCCTTCGAGCTTCGGCATCTGTTCCACCTTGCCCCACTCTTCCAGATCGGTCGCAAAGCGCAACAGGAGAATCTCGCCCTGATCTTTGAAAACGATCTGACGACCGCGGAAAAAGACGTACGACTTCACTTTAGCCCCTTCCTTCAGGAAGTTTTCGGCATGCTTGAGTTTGAAGTTATAGTCGTGATCGTCGGTATTCGGTCCGAAACGAATCTCCTTGACCACCACCTTGGTCTGTTTGGCCTTGATCTCCTTGGCCTTTTTCTTCTGCTGGTACAGAAACTTCTGGTAGTCGACGATCCGGCATACGGGAGGTTCGGCATTGGGAGAAATTTCCACCAGGTCGAGGCCCATTTCATCGGCCATTTTCAGAGCGTCACGCAACGATACAACCATCGATGCCTCGATGTTATCCCCCACCAGACGAACCTGCTGAGCGGTAATTTTATCGTTGATCTTGTGTGCAGCCTCTTTTTCGGGCATCCTGCCCCGAACACCGGGCCGCGGGCTGGGTTTTTTGGGAATAGCTATAGTTTTGTCCTCCTAAAATTGGTTATGTTCATCTTTGTAAGCAACGGGAAATCCCTCGCAACAATCATTCCCTGCTTCTCCCGTCGCCCATATTTACTGGATCTTTTCGACCTCTTTATCCACGCTTTCACGCACCAGAGCCGCAAACGATTCGAGACTCATCGTCCCCTTGTCGCCTTCGCCCTGGATCCGAACCGAAACCTCTTCGTTTTCCTGTTCCTTTTCGCCGACGATCAGCAGGAAGGGGATTCGTTTCAGTTCGTTATCACGTATCTTACGACCGATCTTTTCGTTACGGTCATCGACTTGTGCGCGAATATCGGAATTATTTAAATAATTTGAAACTTTTTCGGCGTAATCGTTGAATTTTTCGCTAATCGGCAATACAACAACCTGTTCGGGCGAAAGCCACAACGGGAATTTACCGCCGGTGTGTTCCAACAACAGCGCCACGAAACGTTCCATCGATCCGAACGGTGCCCGGTGAATCATGATCGGGCGATGCAACTGGTCGTCGGCCCCTTTATAAGTCAGATCGAAACGTTCGGGCAGGTTATAGTCCACCTGAATGGTCCCCAGTTGCCATTTCCGACCCAAAGCATCGCGTACCATAAAGTCGAGTTTCGGTCCGTAGAAAGCCGCTTCGCCCAATTCCACCACCGTGTTGAGACCTTTTTCAGCCGCCGATTCGATAATGGCACGTTCGGCTTTTTCCCAGTTTTCGTCGCTGCCGATGTATTTTTCCTTGTGTTCGGGGTCTCGCAACGATATCTGAGCCGTATAATCATTGAACTTCAGCGTCTTGAAAATATACAGCACGATATCGATCACCTTGTTGAACTCATCCTTGAGCTGGTCGGGACGGCAGAAAATGTGGGCATCGTCCTGGGTGAATCCCCGCACACGGGTCAGCCCATGCAGCTCACCGCTCTGTTCGTAACGATACACCGTACCGAACTCGGCCAAGCGCAGAGGCAAATCCCGATAAGAACGCGGCTTGAAACGATAGATTTCACAGTGATGCGGACAGTTCATCGGTTTGAGCAGGAACTCTTCGCTGTCATCCGGCGTATGGATCGGCTGGAAGGAGTCTTTCCCGTACTTGGCATAGTGACCCGAGGTCACATACAGGTCTTTCATCCCGATATGGGGCGTGATAACCGGCAGATAACCGTATTGTTTCTGAACGTTGCGCAGGAAATGTTCCAGACGTTCGCGCAGGGCAGCCCCCTTGGGCAACCACAGCGGCAAACCGGCCCCCACACGCGGCGAGAAGGCAAACAGTTCCAGTTCACGGCCCAATTTGCGGTGATCGCGTTTTTTAGCCTCTTCGACCATGGCCAGGTATTCGTCCAGCATCGATTTCTTGGGGAAGGTGATCCCGTAGATACGGGTCAGCATCTTGTTCTTTTCGTCCCCGCGCCAGTACGCCCCGGCTATCGAAGTCAGTTTGATGGCCTTGATCGGTCCCATGTTGGGCAGGTGAGGCCCCCGGCACAAATCGGTAAAATTCCCGTTGGTATAGAAACTGATGGTCCCGTCTTCGAGTCCTTCGATCAGTTCCACTTTATATTCATCGCCTTTCTTTGTATAAGTATCCAAGGCTTCGCTCTTGGAAACTTCGCGGCGAACGATGGGTTCCTTGGTGCGGGCCAATTCCTCCATCTTCTTTTCGATGCGAGGCAGATCGGCTTCGGTGATGGGCACCGGAGAATCCACGTCGTAATAGAATCCGTTTTCGATGCTGGGCCCGATCCCGAACTTGATGCCCGGATAGAGCGATTCGAGCGCTTCGGCCAGCAGGTGGGACGACGAGTGCCAGAATGCGTGTTTACCTTCGGCATCTTCCCACTTGTAGAGTTGAAACTGTGCATCTTCTTCGATCGGACGGTTCAGATCGGTCGTCTGACCGTTGACCGATGCCGCCAAAACCTCCTGCGCCAGGCGGGGGCTGATGCTTTCGGCGATCTGCATCGGAGTCGTTCCCTGGGCGTACTCACGAACGCCGCCGTCAGGAAAAGTAATTTTAATCATGATGGTACATATATTACGGTACAATACAAACTGTACCCTGGTTATTCTTGGCTAAATGTACAAAAAATGTGCTTGGGTTGTACGCTTTCTGCGTTTTTCGGCTTCAGAAATCAATCCTGAGGGGTTTCATCGGGCAAATCGGCCACCGACACATCGGCTCCGGTTTCGCGTTTGAATTTCTGCAACGGATTGGCCGTAATGCGGGCATAGAGCTTGCGGCTCCGCCATACATCCATGGCCAGATAGATGGCCTGACGCATCGAGGCGGGATCCGCCTTGTCCTCTCCGGCGATATCGAAGCCCACCCCATGAGCCGGGCTGGTTCGCACGATCTCCAATCCGGCCGTAAAATTCACCCCGTCGTTCGAAAGCGCCTTAAACGGAGCCAATCCCTGATCGTGATACATGGCCAGAACGGCATCATAACGGGTATAGCCGGCCGAAGCGAAAAATCCGTCGGCGGCGAAAGGACCGAAAGCCAGAATCCGTTCTTCCTGCTGGGCCGCCTGAATAGCCGGCAGAATGATCGTCCGCTCCTGATCGCCCATCAGTCCTCCATCTCCGTTGTGGGGATTGAGCGACAGAACAGCGATCCGGGGCTCATGCACCGAAAAATCCCGAATCAGGCTTTCGCGCAACCGTTTCAACGATGCGACAATCCGCTCCTGAGTGACCAGCGAAGGCACTTCAGCCAAGGGAACATGAATGGTCGTCAAGCCTACTTTCAAGCGTTCGCTGCACATGAGCATCAACGGTTCTCCGCCGAACTCTTCGGCAAAGAATTCCGTATGCCCCGTAAATCCGAATCCGGCCCGTTGAACGCTTTCCTTATTGATCGGGGCGGTCACCACCACATCGAGATAACCGGCTTTGAGATCGACGGCAGCGGCCTGCAGGGCTTCGACAGCCCATACGCCGGCCTCGGCACTCAATACCCCGGGTTCCACCTTCACATCTCCGGAACAACAATCCACGACATTGATCCGTTTGGGCTGGGCTTCCGAAGCCCGCGAGATAACGGTATAATTGAATCCTTCGGCTTCCCGAATCGTTTTACGATAGAAAGCGGCCGCTTTGGGGGACCCGTAGATCACCGGAATACAAAATTCGCCCATACGCGGATCCGAAAGTGCCTTGATGATCACTTCCCATCCGATGCCGTTGGGATCGCCTTGGGTAATGCCTACTCTTATTTTGATATCACTCATTTTTCCTAAGTTATAAAATACAAAGATAATAAAAGTCAAATGCAGAGGCAAACGAAAACCGCAGTTTTCGAATCGGGGGATGCCGAACCGCCGTCTACATGATCCAACGCTCAAAAAAACAAGCCGCAAATTGCACTTTCCCTTTGCCGGATTCAGCGGAATGATCCATTTTAAGATTTTCAAATTCAGGAACAAAGATTTTCCCCTGCAAACATGCCGTTTCCTCAACAAATATTTCCCGTACCGATCAAGACATTTCGCATCAAATCCCGATTTATTCACTACTTTTGTAGGGTTCCTGCGTACCGAAATCCCTCCGAGGACAATTTGAGTTCATCGTCTCTCGACAAAATACCATCCGGGATACGACACGCTGCAAGATACGAATCATTTATTCAAAACATAATTATCATACAGGTATGAAAAAACTGCTGATTCTGCTGACAACGGTTTTGTCCGTTCAGTTTTTGACTGCTCAGGAAAAAATGGTCCGCCTGACCCGTTTCGAAGGAGCCGATATCACGGGAGTCATCGCCTCCAACGCATTCAAAGTCGAACTTTACCAAGATGAAAACACCCGGGCCGAAGTGGAAATTCCGGCCGAAGTGGAAAGCAAACTCGAATTCAACCTGGCCTCTGACGGTTCGGTGAACCTGGCCCTCAAAGGATTCTCGTTAAAGAAAAACCAACAGCTTTCCGCCAAAATATATATCAAAGACCTGAAAGCCATTCGCGCTCGCGGCGCCAGCCAGATTACGCTGGCCACGCCGATGGAAGCAGACGGGCTGGTCATCGAATTGGGCGGTTCGTCCTCCCTGCAGGGAGAAGCGATCACGGTGAAGAACCAGGTGGTCGTGGATTGCTCGGGAGCCAGCAAACTCGAAACCAGCATCAACACCCGATTGATGCGCGCCACCTTGGGGGGCGCTTCAAAAGCCACGGTGACCTCTCAAGCCGACAATGCGGTCTGGGAACTCTCCGGTGCCTCGGAAGCCACCCTCAAAGGCGAAATCAAAACGGCTTCGCTGACGGCCAAATCGGCCAGCTCGATCGAAGCCAAGGAGTGCACCATCGGCACAGCGACCGTAACGGCCACCTCGGCATCGGGCATCATGCTCGGCAAAACCACCGAATTGTCGGCTACGGCCAACAGCGCTTCGAAAATTCGGTACGAAGGAACGCCCAAAATCACTAAAATGGATTCTTCCAGCGCCGCCTCCATTCAAAATTATTAATCGGACCTCCATATTCACCTTCTCAAACAGCCTCTGGGACAGAGGCTGTTTTCATTTTCATCCGGGCCGGACATCGTAGTTTTCAGGAAAAGACTCGTCATTCCGGGGTCGCAATGGATTATCTTTGCCCCCAATTTGAAACCCCCTCATCGACGAGATTCTCCCGATCAAACCGTCCGACCCCCGGTTCCCGACTTTCGGTTTCTGGCTTTCGGCTTCCCGACCGGGAGACTCTCCGTTCCGAGGAAAAACAACCGAAAACTCATGAAAAGTTTTAAAATAGGCGATCTCACCATCCAACTACCCATCATTCAAGGAGGGATGGGCGTCGGCATTTCACTTTCGGGACTGGCTTCGGCCGTGGCCAACGAAGGCGGCGTAGGGGTTATTTCCTGCGCCGGGATCGGCTTGCTGTATCCCAAATTTTCGAAAGACTATGCAACCAACTGTATTTTGGGACTCAAGGAAGAACTCCGCAAAGCCCGACAGAAAACCCGGGGGATCATCGGAGTCAACATCATGGTGGCGCTGAGCAATTACGTAGACATGGTGAAAACGGCCATTGCCGAAAAAGCGGACATCATTTTTTCCGGAGCCGGAATGCCTTTGGACATGCCCTCCTACCTGCACCCGGACAGCACAACCAAACTGGTGCCCATTGTCTCCTCGGCCCGGGCAGCCCGACTGATCTGCGAAAAATGGAAACACAACTACGATTACCTGCCCGATGCCTTCGTGGTGGAAGGTCCAAAAGCCGGCGGACATCTCGGCTACAAACGCAATCAGCTCGAAGACGAACATTTTTCCTTGGAAGAAATCGTCCCGCAGGTTGTGGCCGAAACCGAACGAATGCAGGCTTTATACGGACGCAAGATTCCGGTGATCGCCGGCGGAGGCCTTTATACCGGAGAAGACATCTACCGGATCATGAAACTGGGTGCCGACGGGGTACAATTGGGCAGTAAATTCGTCACCACCACCGAATGCGATGCGGCGGAAGCCTTCAAACAAACCTACATCGACTCCTCCGAAAAAGACATCGAGATCATCGCCAGTCCGGTAGGCATGCCGGGACGAGCCATCGCCGGGGAGTTCATCCAACGGGTCAAGGCCGGACTGACCCGTCCCAAGAAATGTGCATTCCACTGCATCAAGACCTGCGATTACACCCAGAGCCCCTATTGCATCATCATGGCCCTGTATAACGCCGCCAAAGGCAACCTGAAAAACGGCTACGCCTTCGCCGGGGCGAATGCCTACCTGTCGAAAAAGATCACCAGCGTCAAAGAAACCATCGAATCGCTGAAAGCCGAATTCCGGGCAGCAGCCAGACGCGCCAAACCGGCCGACCCGGCCTGAAGGGGACCCATACTGTCCTGATCGCATACGCGGTCATCTTTCCAAGCGCCTCTTCGAGAGACGCTTTTTTTTAATTCAGCAACACCGTTTCCGGCCCTTCTGCGCGTCCCCGAAACACCCTGACGGAAACAGAGTCCGGTTCGATCCGACAAGCAAACGATGGCCGACCCTCGATCGAACGCCCTTTCACAGCGGAGCTACCGTTCAGCCGAGCGATCGTTTCCCGACCCGAGACCTACCGTCCCGGGCGCCGGAATTCGGCACAGACGACGGCCGTGGCCACGGCAACATTGAGCGATTCGGACGAAGGACGCCCGGGCGGATAGGGAGGAATGTATAACCGATCACTGACGCAACGGCCCACCTCCGGAGAGATCCCGCGGCCTTCGTTTCCCATGACGATCACCCCCCGAGCCGAAAGCGGCACCTCGTAAATATTCCGTCCCTCCAGAAAAGTTCCGTAAACCGGCACATTCAGAGCCGCAACCTTCTGCAGACAAGGAACCAACGGAAGATAATGCACCCGAACCCGGGCAATGGCTCCCATGGTGGCCTGTACCACCTTGGGGTTGAAACAATCGGCCGAATTCGGAGAACACACCACATCCCGAATGCCGAACCAGTCGGCCAGGCGAAGAATCGTTCCCATGTTGCCGGGATCCTGCACCCCGTCCAAAGCCAGAGACAATTCCTGAGAAATCTGCTCCGCCGACCAGCCATAACGAGGAATCCGAACCAGCGCCACCACCTCGGTCGGGGTTTTCAGGGCACTGATCCGCTGCATCTGCTGGGAGGTGATCTTCTCCCCCGAAAAACGTTCTGCAGCCTCCCCTACGGCCAACACCCGTTCGACCTGCAGATCCGAAGCGAGCATCTCTTCCACCAATTTGACCCCTTCGGCCAGGAAAAGCCCCGTTTCGGCACGTCCTTTTTTATCGGCAAGCGAACGGATCAACTGTATGTCGTTTTTGGTCATCGTACAATCCCTATTATAAAAGGTATTCCCTCTGCGGAAGAAACCGGTTACCAACCTCTAACCCGCTCTCCGTAAAGGTACAAAAATAATATTTCCCGAAAACACCGAAAAGTTTTTGCCGGGACGGTTTGCATAATCCGGATTCGCACCGTACCTTTGCGTTTCAGAAACTATTCTGAGAAGAAGACAGTTTCAGCAAGTGGTACGAATACTTAACTTACTGATAAAGAATGTCTGACAAAAAAATCGCACGTCTTATTCTGGAAGACGGCACCGTTTTCAAAGGGTTCTCCTTTGGCGCCGAAACCTCCGTTTCGGGAGAAGTAGTCTTCAACACAGCCATGACAGGCTATCCCGAAAGCCTCACCGATCCATCCTATCGCGGCCAGATACTGGTCATTACTTATCCCCTCGTCGGCAATTACGGGGTCCCGGCAACAACTTTTGAAAACGGTCTGCTCAAATATTTCGAGTCAGACCGTATTCATGTTAAGGGGTTGGTCATTTCGGACTACTCCTGGGAGTACAGTCACTGGAATGCCGTCGAAAGCCTCGCCGAATGGCTGCGGGCCAACAACGTACCGGGCATCTACGGCGTAGATACCCGCCAGATCACCAAAATCATTCGCGAAAAAGGGGTCATGCTGGGCAAACTGGCCGTGGAAGGAACCCCCGAACCCGAAGCCTTCGTCGACCCCAACCTCACCAACCTGGTGGCCGAAGTGAGCACCCGGCAGGTCGAAACCTATGGCAACGGTCCGCTCAAAATCGTGCTGGTGGACTGCGGCTGCAAATACAACATCATCCGCAGCCTGATCGCCCGCGGCGCTACGGTGACCCGCGTTCCCTGGGACTACGACTTCACGACATTGGATTATGACGGCGTGATGCTCTCCAACGGTCCCGGCGACCCGCAGCAGTGCGGCATCACGATCGCCCACATCAAAAAAGCCATGGAACTGGGTAAGCCCATCTTCGGAATCTGCCTGGGCAACCAGCTGTTGTCGATCGCGGCAGGCGGTACGACCTTCAAACTCAAGTACGGCCACCGCAGCCACAACCAACCCGCCCTGATGGTGGGCACCAACCGGGCGGTGATCACCTCCCAGAACCACGGCTACGCGGTCAATACCGACACGCTGGAAAGCGACTGGGAACCCTACTTCATCAACCTGAACGACGGCACCAGCGAAGGTATTCGTCACAAAAGCAAACCGTTCTTCTCGGTACAGTTCCACCCCGAAGCCTCGAGCGGTCCGGTCGACACCGAATTTCTGTTCGACGACTTTATCCGCGCCATCAAAACTCACCTCAACCGATAAGCCCACTTAACAGCCCCTACGAAGATGACACACGAAAACAACATGCAAACCAAGATCGAAAAGGTAATTCTGCTGGGCTCCGGAGCCCTCAAGATCGGCGAAGCCGGCGAATTCGACTACTCGGGCTCCCAGGCGCTCAAGGCGCTCAAGGAAGAGGGCGTATACACCATTCTGATCAATCCCAACATCGCCACCATCCAAACTTCGGAAGGAATCGCCGACAAGGTCTATTTCCTGCCCGTCACCCCCGAATACGTGGAACAGGTGATCGTCAAAGAGCGCCCGCAGGGAATTCTGCTGGCCTTCGGCGGACAGACGGCCCTCAACTGTGGGGTCCAGCTGTACCGTAGCGGCGTGTTGGAAAAATACAACGTACAGGTGCTAGGTACGCCCGTTCAGGCGATCATCGACACCGAAGACCGCGAAAAATTCGTCGAAAAGCTGGACGAAATCGGCGTCAAAACCATCAAAAGCGAAGCCGTCACCTCGGTGGCCGAAGCCAAGCGCGTCGCCCATGAGCTGGGCTATCCGGTCATCATCCGGGCCGCCTATACCTTGGGAGGACTGGGGTCGGGTTTCTGCGACAACGACGACGAACTGGATACGCTGGCCTCCAAGGCCTTCACCTATTCGCCCCAGATCCTGGTCGAAAAATCGCTCAAAGGGTGGAAAGAGGTGGAATACGAAGTGGTGCGCGACCGTTTCGACAACTGCATTACGGTCTGCAACATGGAAAACTTCGACCCGCTGGGCATCCATACCGGCGAGAGCATCGTGGTCGCTCCCTCGCAAACCCTCACCAACGCCGAATACCACAAACTGCGCCGTCTGGCCATCCGTATCATCCGCCACATCGGCATCGTGGGTGAATGCAACGTACAATATGCTCTCGACCCCGATTCGGAAGACTACCGGGTCATCGAGGTGAATGCCCGTCTGAGCCGTTCGTCGGCCCTGGCATCCAAAGCCACCGGGTATCCGTTAGCGTTCGTAGCCGCCAAACTGGGATTGGGATACGGCCTGCACCAGTTGAAAAACTCGGTCACCAAAAGCACCACGGCCTGTTTCGAACCCGCCCTGGACTACATCGTCTGCAAAATTCCGCGCTGGGACCTGGGTAAATTCAAGGGCGTTTCCCGGGAACTGGGTTCGAGCATGAAATCGGTGGGCGAAGTGATGGCCATCGGCCGTAATTTCGAAGAGGTCATTCAGAAAGGGTTGCGCATGATCGGTCAGGGCATGCACGGCTTCGTTGCCAACAAGGAGTTCGCCGAAGTGGACATCGACAAGGCCCTGAGCCACCCCACCGACAAACGTATCTTCATGATCGCCCACGCCCTCAAACAGGGCTACACCCTGGAACGCATTCACGAACTGACCCACATCGACCTCTGGTTCCTGGAAAAGCTGGCCAACATCATCCGAATCGAAGCCGAACTGGAACGCTACGATGACATCGCGCGGGTACCCGCCGAGTTGATCCTCGAAGCCAAACAGCGCGGGTTCTCCGATTTCCAGCTGGCCCGCACCCTGAGCCACCATACCGATCCCAATCAGATCGAAGCCGACATGCTGGCCATCCGCCGTCACCGCAAACAACTGGGCATCACTCCGGTGGTCAAACAGATCGACACCCTGGCCGCCGAATACCCGGCCCAGACCAATTACCTGTATCTGACCTATAACGGCACGGAACACGATATCGACTTCGCCCGGGACAATCGTTCCGTCGTGGTACTGGGTTCAGGAGCCTACCGCATCGGGAGCTCGGTGGAATTCGACTGGTGCAGTGTCAGTGCCATCAAAACCATCCGGGCCCAGGGACTACGTTCGGTGATGATCAACTACAACCCCGAAACCGTGTCGACCGACTACGACATGTGCGACCGGCTCTATTTCGACGAACTGACCCTGGAACGGGTGCTGGATATCACCGATCTGGAGGCTCCCCGCGGGGTGATCGTTTCCACCGGCGGTCAGATTCCCAACAACCTGGCCATGCGTCTGCAGCATGAACAGGTTCCCATCCTGGGCACCTCGGCCGAAAACATCGACCGGGCCGAAGACCGCCACAAGTTCTCGGCCATGCTGGACGAAATCGGCGTGGACCAGCCCCGCTGGCGAGAGTTGACGACCATGGACGACATCTACCGCTTCGTGGACGAGGTAGGATTCCCGGTGCTGATCCGTCCTTCGTACGTCCTTTCGGGAGCGGCCATGAACGTAGTTTCGAACCGCGACGAGTTGGAACACTTCCTGACGCTGGCCACCAACGTTTCGAAACAGTATCCGGTCGTGGTGACCGAATTCATCGAAAACGCCAAGGAGATCGAAATCGACGCCGTAGCCAAAGACGGCGAAGTGCTCATCTACGCCATTTCGGAACACGTCGAGTTTGCCGGGGTACATTCGGGCGATGCCACGATGGTTTTCCCACCTCAGAAAATGTACGTCGAAACCATGCGGCGCATCAAGAAAATTTCGCGTGAAGTAGCCCGCATGCTCCAGATTTCGGGGCCGTTCAACATGCAGCTGATGGCCAAGAACAACGACATCAAGGTCATCGAATGCAACCTGCGCGCCTCGCGAAGTTTCCCGTTCGTATCCAAGGTGCTGAAGGTAAACTTTATCGATATTGCCACCCGCGTCATGCTGGGTGTCGATCCGCAGGTTCCTCACAAATCGGCCTTCGAACTCGATTATGTAGGAATCAAAGCGCCGCAGTTCTCCTTCTCTCGTCTGCAGAAAGCCGACCCGGTATTGGGCGTCGAAATGGCCTCGACCGGTGAGGTAGGCTGTCTTGGAGAAGATTTCCACGAAGCCATCCTCAAGGCGATGCTGTCGGTGGGATATACCATCCCGAAAAAGAACATTCTGCTCTCGACCGGGGATTCCCGCTCGAAAATGGACATGCTCTCGGCCGCCAAAGCCCTGCAGGAAAAAGGCTACAATCTGTTCGCTACGCGCGGGACGGCCCAATTCCTCGAACAGAACGGCGTACACGCCACCGTGCTGCACTGGCCCGACCAGGCCGAACAGCCCAATACGCTGGACTACATCAAGGAAAAGAAAATCGACCTGGTGGTGAACATTCCCAAGAACCTCTCCAAGACGGAGTTGAACAACGACTACACCATCCGGCGCAGCGCCATCGATTTCAACATTCCGCTGCTGACCAACGCCCGTCTGGCCAGTGCCTTCATCACGGCCTTCTGCCGCATGAAACCGGGCGATATCCGGATCAAAAGTTGGAACGAATATTAAGCCGTCCGCGGCCCATCCCTTCAACGGGAACCCTCTCTGTAAGACGGGTTCCCGTTTTTTTCGTATCTTTAGGAACTCAAGCCCGCAACATGCCGATCGTCTTACACACAAAAATCGACACCGAAACCACATTGGGACTCTGGAAAACGGACGAGACCCTCGAAGAACTGCTCCGGCTATGCCCTTCGAATGACCGTCGACAGGCCGATCGGTTCACGTCCGAATCCCGCCGACGCGAATGGCTGGCCTGGCACGCCCTGCTCCAAGAGCTACGTCCCGGCGCCCGAACCCGTTACGACGAGCAGGGAGGTCCGCTTCTGGAAGACGGAGGCTGCATCGGCGTCAGCCACACCCGCAAATATGCCGCCGTCATACTCTCCGGGAGACCCTGTGCCGTGGACATCGAACAGACCGACCGCAACTACTCCCGCGTACTCGATCGTTACAGCGCTCCCCGGGAACAACGACTCGGCCTCACTTTGCCCGATCCAAGTCTCTATCCGGCTCTGTTTTGGTGCGCCAAAGAAACGCTCTACAAACTCAAACGCATGCCCGGCATCGACTTTCTGAAAGACCTGCACATCGAAGCGGTCGATCCGCTGACCCAAACGCTCGAAACCCGTTTCAGGGACCTTCCTCAACGCCTCGATTATCGGCTATACGGCACGTTGTGCTGCGTATTCGGTTTGGAATAGTCGGATTTTCTCCGTAATATTGTTGGCATTCGCCCTCCGGCAAACCTGCTAACCTAAACATACCGATCATGACCGATTTGAAAGCCTGCTTATCCGGACTCTGCAAAACCTTTGTCATTCCTCTTCTTT
Organism: uncultured Alistipes sp.; assembly: GCA_944326855.1. GTDB lineage: Bacteria > Bacteroidota > Bacteroidia > Bacteroidales > Rikenellaceae > Alistipes_A. The sequence continues at coordinate 23,822 of CALVFO010000012.1, forward strand.
TCCTGGGATTTTCAAACCCTCTCCCGGCTCAAAACACCGCCCGCCTCGAAAATATTCCAAACGTCGACCAATGGATCGACCTTCACTTCGCCAAAGGCAAATTGCCACCCTTCTCGTTTCGGTACGACAGCATTCCGTCCCGGGAGTTCATCACCCGCTGGGAATATAGCCGTGAAGAGCTCTCCCCTGCCGCTCCGAAAACGCTCCGGAAACTGATCACATACCGCGACCCGGTGTCGGGTCTCCAGATCGAATGTACGGTCACCGGTTTCGAAGAATTCAATGCCGTGGAATGGGTTATGCGACTGACCAACACCTCGGGGCAAAACACCCCGATCATGGATGAATTCAAGGTCGTGGATCAGAGCTATGAAAGTCGTCAGAAGGGAGCCTTCACCCTGCTGCATGCACGAGGCAGTTGCGGTTCGAAGGCCGATTTCATGGTTTCGATCGATACCCTGACGGCTGCCCCCTTACACATCGCGCCTTTGGGAGGTCGCTCTTCCGACAACACGGCTCTGCCTTTTTTCAATCTGATGGCACCCGGGCAACAGACCGGCGTTCTGGCCGCCATAGGCTGGACAGGGGGCTGGCAGGCCGACCTGACGGCCCCGAACGAGGAAACGGTCTCCCTGTGTTCAGGCATGGAACGTTTCCGGCTCTATCTCAAACCGGGCGAAACGATCCGTACCCCCATGATCTGCCTGATGTTCTGGGAAGGGGATCATTTCATGCAGGGGCAGAATAAATTCCGTCGTTTTCAACTGGCCCACCACAGCCGACAAATCGACGGGAAACCCGTACGCTACCCCTATGCCAGCGGATTTCCTGCCTACGGGCCCAAGCCCTGTACCGAAGGGGGTTGCCTGACCGAAGAGATGGATATCGCCCTGATGCGACGCTACAAACAACTCGACATCATGCCCGAATGCTTCTGGCTGGATGCCGGCTGGTATACCGACAGCGGAGCGCCTGTCTACGACTGGTGCGACTGCGTGGGAAGCTGGACGCCCGACTCCACGCGCTATCCCCGAGGGCTGAAACCGGTAGCCGATGAAGCCCACCGACTGAGCGCGAAATTCCTGCTGTGGTTCGAACCCGAACGGGTCAGCCGGGGATCGTGGCTGGCCGTACAACATCCCGAATGGCTGCTTCACTCCCCGATTCGCAACTCGGCCCTGCTCGATCTGGGCAACCCCGAAGCCCTCCACTGGTTGCAGAATCATGTAGGCGACATGATCGAAGAGGTGGGCGTCGACATCTACCGCCAGGACTTCAACCATCCCGGGAAACCGTTCTGGGAAGCCAACGAAGAACCCGACCGAATCGGCATGATGGAAATCCGCCATATCGAAGGGCTATATGCCTTCTGGGACTACCTGCTGGCACGTTTCCCGAATCTGTTGCTGGACAACTGTGCGGCTGGCGGCCGACGCATCGATCTGGAAATGATGTCGCGCAGCGTTCCGCTCTGGCGTACCGACTACCAATACGGCGAATCGACCGGAAAACAGGGTCATTTCTACGGATTGAGTTTCTTCCTGGCCCAACACGGTTCGGGGGTATGGGAAACGGATGACTATTCGGTTCGTTCGAATATGGGGGCCTGCCAGGTTTCCAATTTCGACATCACCACCAACAAACTCAGCCTGCCCGACATCCAACGGGCTATTGCCACATTCAAAAAATACCGTCCCTACTATTTCGAAGATTACTATCCGCTGACAGGCCTGATCGACGCCCACTCCGACAAAATCTGGATCGCTTATCAGATGCACCGTCCCTCGGACAATTCGGGGATCGTAATGGCTTTCCGACGTCCCGAATCCAAAGTCGACCGTATCAAGGTCTATCTGCAAGGTATCGACCCGGGAAAGACCTATGATCTGTATAACGACAATACGAAACACACTCAAAGCATCTCGGGACGTCAACTCTCCGAAGGCTTTTACCTGAACATCCCACAGGCTCGGGGTTCGTTGTTGTTGCATTACCAGGCGGTGAACGACCAACCCAAATAATCGTTGAACATGAGCATACGTTCTTTCTTATGGCAAGGCCGGCGGCTGTGGCTGCTGGGTGCCAGTATCGTGGCCTTGGTCCTGAGCAGCTGTCGGGAAACATCCGCCCCGGCCTATGAAGGGCTTGAAGGCCTTGCCCTGCTGGACGACAGCCGGACCCGGTCGATCACTCCCGAGAATCCGACCGGTGAAAAGGGCCGGGGCGGCATGGCCGACCCCGATTCGACCCTCGACAACCGCGCCACCAACGCCCGCAGTGCCGACAGTCTGGGACAAGGCTGGAAGGTGCGGCCTTTCCTGTGGGTAGGTGCCGGAGAGACCGTCACCCTGATGGATGTCGATGGCCCCGGCACCATCCGCCATATCTGGATGGTGGAAGGACTCAGCCGCCATCACGTTCTACGCTTTTACTGGGACGGCGAACAGACTCCTTCGGTCGAGGTTCCTGCCCCCGACTTCTTCGCCGTGGGACATGAACGCATGGGAACGATCGATTCCCGGGTCGTGGCGGTCAATCCGGGCAATGCGTTGAACTGCTTCTGGCCGATGCCTTTCCGCAAACACGCCCGCATCACCTTTACGAACGAGAGCGACCGGGATCTCAAACTGATGACCTATCAGATCACCTATACTTTGGGTAAGGTTCCCCGCCAGGCCGGTTATTTCCACGCCCAATGGCGAAGAGGCAACGCCCGGGACCAGAATCCTTATGTCATTCTGGACGGAGTCCGGGGTCGCGGGCGCTATGTTGGGACCTTTCTGGCCTGGACCCAACTGACCGATACCAACTGGTTCGGTGAAGGTGAGGTCAAATTTTTCATGGACGGCGATCGAGACTTTCCGACGATCTGCGGTACGGGGCTGGAAGACTATTTTCTGGGCAGCTATGGATTTCCCCGCTCCTTCTCGGGGCTCTATTCGGGCAGCGTGCTCAGCGATCGGGAGAGCGACAGCCTGCCCAATTACTGGAGCCTGTACCGTTGGCACCTGCCAGACCCGATCTGTTTCGGCAGCGACCTGAAAGTGACAGTCCAGGCCCTGGGCTGGTGGCGCGGCCAGAAAAGCGATCCGCACGGATTCTATCGCAACCGGATGAACGACGACATCGCCTCGGTGGCCTACTGGTATCAGGAAGAGCCGCACGCTCCTTTCCCCACGCTTCCCGCCGCGGCCGAACGACGTCCCATTGCGGAACACCCCTGAGGGGAGGACTTTGCGCCGAAAGGATTTTCTCCGTCCGAGCCGTACCCTCGAGAATCCCGCCGCTTCCGAGCAACGCCCCCTTGCGGAACACCCCTGAGGGGAGGACTCTGCACCGAAAGGCTTAATCTCCGTCCGAGCCGTACTCCTCCGAAAATCCCGACGGGGCAGAACGCCCCGGACCGTAAAGTCAGGCAGGCTTCGATCCGTCGGACAATTCTTTTCCGGGTACTCCCGAATCAATTAGTCGAAACAGTCGTCTCCGAGCACCACAACAGGACTCGGTCCACGTGATAATCGCCGAACAAGGATTCAGAAATACCATCGACCGACTCCGACTTATCGAAACCCAACAGATACGGGATTCACCCTGAACACACGAGTATTCGCGTGCAAGGAAGCGTTAATCCCGAACCCACAACTGAACCATGCGGAGGACACCTCCCCAGATGCAAACGAAAGTCGTTCTTTTTGTGAAAAATCCAACAAGGCGTTGGTTTTCTCGGAAAGAAAGTTTACCTTTGGGGTGTTATTGCAAGACGATCCGACTATGTACCGTACGATCAACATCCATCACGTCCATCATCATCCATACCTGTTGGGGTAGGCTGTGACGTGTGTATGTCTGATGCGAACGCAAATCGAATAAAACACTGTAAGGCTTACCCTCAGGGGCAGGCCTTATTTTTTTACGCAAACTCTCAAAAACTCGAAGCATATGATCCGTATCGCGATCCAAACCAAAGGACGACTTAACGAAGACAGCCTCTCGCTGCTGCGGGAAGCCGGTATCAGTATCGAAGACAGCAAACGCAAACTGCTGACCAAAAGCGACGACTTCCCGGTCGAAGTGCTCTACCTGCGCGACGACGACATTCCGCAGGCCGTCAGCATGGGCGTAGCCGATGCCGGCATCGTCGGACTGAACGAAGTGGAAGAAAAGAACTTTCCGGTCGATCTGGTCCATCGCCTGGGCTTCGGCAAATGCCGTATTTCGCTGGCTGTACCCAAAAACGTCGACTACACGGGCCTGGAATATTTCAACGGGAAACGCATTGCCACTTCCTACCCGGTGATTCTGTCGCGCTTTTTCGCCGAAAAGAACATCGACGCCGAAATTCATGAAATCGCCGGTTCGGTGGAAATCGCTCCTTCAGTGGGAATGGCCGACGCCATTTTCGACATTGTCAGCTCGGGCGGTACGCTGGTGACCAACGGGCTCAAAGAGGTGGAAAAAGTGCTCTTTTCCGAAGCCGTGCTGATTGCCAACCCGAATCTGAGTCCCGAAAAGCGCCAACTGCTCGAACAGATCTGCTTCCGGTTCAAAGCCATCGAAAGCAGCCGCGGGCTGAAATACGTACTGATGAACCTGCCCGAAGAAAAGATCTCCGAGGTCACCTCGATTCTGCCCGGCATGAAGAGTCCCACGGTACTGCCGCTGGCCCAGAAAGGTTGGTGTTCGATCCACGTGGTGATCGCTGAAAAAGAACTCTGGAATAAAATCGAACAACTCAAGGCCATCGGAGCCGAAGACATTCTGGTTCTCGCCCTGGAAAAACTGGTACGCTGATGCAAGTAATCGTCAATCCTGAACCCCGCGACTGGGCTGCGCTGACGGCACGTCCCCAAATGCAGCGGGAAGTCATTACGGAACGGGTAGCCAACATTCTCAAAGCCGTCCGTACGGAAGGGGACCATGCACTGTTACGCCTGACGGAACAGATCGACGGAATCCGATTGGAAACGACGGTCGTCACCGCAGACGAAATCGCCGAAGCCTCTCTCCAGATCGATCCGGCCCTCAAAGAGGCCATTGAAATGGCCGCCCGGAATATCCGCCATTTCCACGCCGCCCAACGTCCCGCCCCGGTAGAAGTCGAAACCATGCCCGGCGTCCGTTGTCTGCAGCGGGCCGTACCCCTCAACCGGGTGGGGCTCTACATTCCGGGCGGCTCGGCACCGCTGTTCTCCACCGTGCTGATGCTGGCCATTCCGGCCCGAATCGCCGGATGCAAAGAGTTGGTGCTGTGTTCTCCTCCCGATAAAACGGGACGCATCGCTCCGGTGATCCTCTACACCGCCTCGGTGTGCGGGGTCGATCGGATTTTCAAGGCCGGCGGAGCCCAGGCCATTGCCGCCATGGCTTATGGCACGCAGAGCATTCCCAAGGTCGACAAGATTTTCGGCCCGGGCAACCAATATGTCACCGAAGCCAAACAGCAAATCTCCTCGACCGTAGCCATCGACATGCCGGCCGGGCCTTCGGAAGTGCTGGTCATGGCGGACGAAACCGCCGTTCCGGCTTTTGTAGCCGCCGACCTGCTCTCCCAAGCGGAACACGGTCCCGACTCGCAAGTCATTCTGCTGACCGACACCCGCTCGATGGCCGAACGGGTACAACAAGAGGTGGAAACCCAACTGGCTCAACTGTCCCGTCAATCGACCGCGACCCGGGCATTGGATCACAGTCGTCTGATCGTTATGGATGACCGCGACGAGATGATCGCTTTCGCCAACGCCTATGCGGCCGAACACCTCATCATTTCGATGAACGATCCCTGGAAGGTAGCCGAACGGATCACCGCCGCCGGCAGCGTTTTTATCGGGAACTACAGTCCCGAGAGTGCCGGCGACTACGCCTCGGGCACCAACCATACGTTGCCCACTTACGGTTGGGCCCGTTCATTCAGCGGGGTGAATCTCGACAGTTTCATGCGCAAGATCACCTACCAGGAACTCTCGCCCGAGGGATTGAAACGCTTGGGAGGTACGATTGAAACGATGGCCGCCGCCGAAGGACTCGATGCGCATAAAAATGCGGTCGCCGTACGACTGACCTCCCTCGAATAACCCGCCCGACCCACAAACCGAAGAAGCACACTGGAAACCATGGATATAAAAGCACTTATGCGGGAGAATATCCGCAACCTGGCCCCCTACTCCACCGCCCGGGACGAATACCAGGGGGGCGAGATCGGCATCTTCATCGACGCCAATGAGAACCCTTACGACAACGGCTACAACCGTTACCCCGACCCGCACCAAAAACAGCTCAAAGCCCGCATTGCCCAGATCAAAGGCATCGAGCCGCAACGCATCTTCATCGGCAACGGCAGCGATGAGCCCATCGACCTGCTGTTCCGGGTTTTCTGCGAGCCCAAGGTACAAAATGCCGTGGCTATAGCGCCCTCGTACGGGATGTACAAGGTGGCCGCCGCGACCAACGACGTTCCCCTGCGGGAGGTGCAACTGGAAGCCGATTTTTCGTTAGACGTCGACAAACTGCTGAACGCGACCGACGAAAACACCCGACTGATCTGGATATGCTCACCGAACAATCCCTCGGGCAACCTGTTTCCGGCCGAAACCGTCGAAAAAATCCTGCGAAATTTCCACGGCATGGTGGTGCTGGACGAAGCCTACATCGATTTTGCCGACCGCCCGGGCTTTTTGAGTCGGTTGGACGAATTTCCCAATCTGGTCATTCTGCAAACTCTCTCCAAAGCCTGGGGGATGGCGGGACTGCGACTGGGGCTGGCTTTTGCCCGGGAGGAGGTCATCGAAACGCTGTCGCGGGTGAAATACCCTTACAACATCAATGTCGTTACTCAAAAGCTGGTACTCGAACGACTCGAAAACCCGATCGACGACCAGGTTCGGGAAATCGTCTCCGAACGCCGAAAACTCGCCGAAGAGATGACCCGTCTGCCGCTGATCAAAAAAGTCTTTCCCTCGGACGCCAACTTTCTGTTGATCCGGGTGGACGATCCCCGGGGTGTCTACAACCGACTGATCGAAGCCGGCATCATCGTCCGCGACCGTTCCCGCATCCGGGGCTGCGAAGGCTGCCTGCGGGTTTCGATCGGCACCCCGGCTGAAAACGAACGTGTACTGGACGTTCTCAAATCCCTCGACGCATGAAAAGATTACTCGTTATAGACCGCGACGGCACGCTGATCGTCGAACCGCCTGTCGATTTTCAGGTCGACTCATTGAAAAAACTCGCCTTCGTACCCGGCGCCATCACGGCCATGAGCCGCATCGCCACTTTGGACTTCGAACTGGTACTGGCTTCGAATCAGGACGGTCTGGGCACCGCCTCGTTTCCGGAAGAGACCTTCTGGCCGGCCCACAACCTGATGCTCAAAACGCTCGAAGGCGAAGGCGTGCACTTCGACGCCCAGTTGATCGATCCCTCCCTCCCCTCCGAAGGAGCCCCGACCCGCAAACCGGGAACCGGAATGTTTACCCGTTATCTGAATAATCCGGAATACGATCTGAACGCCTCGTATGTAATCGGCGACCGCCTGACCGATCTGCAACTGGCCCGGAATCTGGGCGCCCGGGGCATCCTGCTCGCCGACCCCGAAACGGGACGGCAACAGGTGGCGGAAGCAGGACTGGAAGATACCGTTGCCCTGGTCACCGACAGTTGGGATCGGATCTGGCAACTGCTGCGGGCCGGAGAACGTACCGCCTGCATCGAACGCAAAACCAGCGAAACCGACATCCGCCTGCAACTCGATCTGGACGGAGGTGGAAGATCGTCCATCGACAGCGGGCTGAAGTTTTTCGACCACATGCTTTCCCAGATTGTTCACCACGCCGGGGTCAGCCTGCAACTGCACGTACGGGGCGACCTCGAAGTGGACGAACATCACACCATCGAAGATGTAGCCATCGTGCTGGGAGAAGCCTTCTACAAGGCTCTGGGCAGCAAACTGGGGATTGAACGTTACGGATACAGTCTGCCGATGGATGAATGCGACGCCACCGTCACCCTGGATTTCGGGGGACGCATCGATTTTCGCTGGGAGGCTACATTCCACCGGGAACGCGTAGGCGATGTCCCGACCGAGATGTTCCGGCACTTTTTCAAGAGTTTTGCCGAGGCCGCCCGCTGCAACCTGCATATCACGGCCACGGGCGAAAACGAGCACCACAAGATCGAAGGAATTTTCAAAGCCTTTTCCCGGGCGATCCGCATGGCCATTGCTCGCAACAGCCTGCATTTCGAATTGCCCAGCAGCAAGGGAATGTTATAATTAAGATAAACGGATACGCTCTGAGGCTGTAGCGATTGCTGTAAAAGCACACTTCCTCCACAGAGATAAACCCGCACAACAAACCGAACACCATGATAGCAGTCATCGACTACGATACCGGCAATCTGCGCTCCGTGGCCAATGCCCTGGGGCGTTTGGGGGCCGAATATACGCTCACCTCCTCCCCGGACGAGATCCGTTCCGCCGACCGGGTTCTGTTGCCCGGTGTGGGAGAGGCTTCCTCGGCCATGGCCAAGTTGCGCGAACGGGGGCTGGTCGACGTGATCCGCTCGTTGACCCAACCGGTGCTGGGTATCTGCATCGGGGTTCAGCTGCTTTGCCGCCACAGCGAAGAAAACGACACCGAATGCCTCGGCATCTTTGAAAACGAGGTGCGCCGATTCGACCTTCCGGGGCTTAAAGTGCCCCATATGGGCTGGAACAGCATCAACGGATTACGTACACCGTTATTCGACGGCATCGATGAAGGGGCTTACGTCTATTACGTGCACTCTTTTGCCCCGACCCTCAACGCCGACACCATCGCCACCACCGAATATGGCCTTCCGTTCAGTGCCGCCATCGCCCGCGGCAATTTTTTCGGCACGCAGTTTCATCCCGAAAAAAGCGCTTCGGTCGGGGAACGCCTGCTCCAGAATTTTTTGAAATTATAGGTTTTCGCCCTCGCAAAGCCTTTCAAGACTTGTCGTGAAAATCCCGAAATGATTACCTTTGTTATTCGACATCAAACGCCATGAACATAGAAATCATTCCTGCCATCGACCTGATCGGAGGTGAATGCGTCCGCCTCACCCAAGGGGACTACGCCCGCAAAACCGCCTACTTCCGGGATCCGCTGGAAGCAGCCCTTCGGTATGAGGATGCCGGATTGCACCGCCTGCACCTGGTCGATCTGGACGGAGCCAAAGCCTCCCGACCGATGAACCTCGAGGTGTTGCGCCGCATCGCCGAACGCACCTCGCTGAGCATCCAGTACGGTGGAGGCATCAAAAGTACGGAAGCCCTGGAAAGCGTTTTCAAAGCCGGAGCCGACCGGGCCATCTGCGGAAGCATCGCCGTGCGCGATCCGAAGGCCTTTATCGGCTGGATCGAACGCTTCGGAGCGGCCCGCATGATTCTGGGTGCCGACACCCGTGACGGACGGATCGCCATTCACGGATGGACCGAGGCTTCGACCCTTGGGGTCGAAGAGTTGATCGGCCAATTCCAAGGGGCCGGTCTGACTCAGGTTATCTGTACCGACATCGCCAAAGACGGCATGCTGCAAGGCCCCACCGAAACGCTGTATACCTCCCTGCAAAGCCAGTTTCCGCAGATCGACATCACGGTCAGCGGTGGAATCAGCTCCTGGGACGACATTCAGCGTCTCGACGCCCTGGGACTGCGCAGTGTCATTGTCGGCAAGGCCCTCTACGAAGGCCGCATCACCATGGATCAACTCAAAAACGAATATGCCGACCGGGCCTGACCCGATCGCCACAGTCACTGCCGGATATGCTTGCCAAACGAATCATACCCTGCCTCGATATCAAAGACGGCCAGACGGTCAAGGGAATCAATTTTCTGGGTCTGCGCGAAGTGGGAGACCCGGTCGATCTGGGACGCCTCTACGCCCAACAAGGGGCCGACGAACTGGTTTATCTGGACATCAGCGCCACGTTCGAAGGGCGCCGCACCTTTGCGGAACTGGTTACCCGCATCGCCGAAAACATCAACATTCCGTTCACCGTCGGCGGAGGCATCGCCTCGGTGGACGATGCCGGACGGCTGTTGGGGGCCGGAGCCGACAAGGTGACGGTCAACAGTGCCGCCGTACGCAACCCTCAACTCATCAGTGACATCGCCTCGAAATACGGCAACCAGTTTGTCGTCGTGGCCATCGACGCCAAGCAGGTGGATGGACAGTGGCGGGTCACCACCCACGGCGGACGCAAATTCTCCGATCGGGAGCTTTTCAGTTGGGCCCGCGAAGCGCAGGAACGGGGTGCCGGAGAAATTCTGTTCACCTCGATGGACCATGACGGCACCAAAAACGGTTATCCCTGTGACACATTTGCCCGATTGAGCGAGATGCTCTCGATTCCGATCATCGCTTCGGGCGGAGCCGGCACCATCCAGCACATCGCCGATGTACTTACCCGGGGCAAAGCCGATGCTGCCCTGGCCGCCAGCATTTTCCATTATGGGGAGATTCCGATCCCCACGCTGAAGGCGGCTCTTCACCAAGCCAATATACCGATACGATTATGATACAGTTTTCAGAATTAGACACCCAGAAAAACGCCGACGGGCTGATTCCGGCCATTATTCAAGACGACCGCACCCGCCAGGTACTCATGCTCGGCTATATGAACGCCGAAGCCTATGAAAAAACCGTAGCCGAAGGCCGCGTCACCTTTTACAGCCGCACCAAAGGCCGTCTGTGGACCAAAGGCGAAACAAGTGGTAACTTTTTGACGGTCAGAAGCATCGCCAAAGACTGCGACAACGACACCCTGCTGATTCGGGTCGAACCGGCCGGTCCCGTTTGCCACACCGGCAGCCACAGCTGTTTCGGCGGCCGCCTCAACGAAGGTTTCATCGGCACCCTGCAGGAGGTCATTCAACAACGCCACCGCGACATGCCCGAAGGGTCCTATACCACCAAACTGTTCACCAAAGGCGTCAAGAAGATTGCTCAGAAAGTAGGCGAAGAAGCCGTGGAAACCGTGATCGAAGCGGTGGACAACAACAATCCCGACCTGGTATACGAAGCCTCCGATTTGATTTATCACTTGCTGGTGCTGCTCGAAAACCAAGGACTTTCAATCAAAGACCTGGAAGAAGAACTGGCCCGGCGTCACAAATAAATTGCGGGAACGGGGCGTTGAATGTAAGATTCGATACCCCGACCCGACTAACCGACCTAAACGAACCCTCATGACAGACAACAAAAAAATCGGCATCGCCAGTGACCATGCCGGCTATGAACTCAAAGAATTTCTGATCGGCTATCTGGGAGCCAAAGGCTTCGATGTCCACGATTTCGGCACCGACAGCCCCGAAAGTACCGACTATCCCGATTACGCCCACCCGTTGGCCACGGCGATCGAACAAGGCGAATTGCCCCGTGGACTGGCCATGTGCGGCAGCGGAAACGGCATCAACATGACCCTCAACAAACATCAGGGCATTCGTTCGGCTTTGTGTTGGACCCCGGAGATTGCCTCTTTGGCTCGGGCTCACAACGACGCCAATGTATGTACGCTGCCGGCCCGCTACCTCACCAACGACGAGGCGATTCAGATTGTGGAAGAGTTTCTGAACACCCCCTTCGAAGGCGGTCGCCACCAACGCCGTATCGAAAAGATTCCGGTTCGCTAACCGGCTTTCCGAAACGACTTCGGATGCAGCACTTTTCAAAGACGCCTTTCTCCGAACATCGGTCTATGAAACGGTTCATCCTGACAGGAATTTTGGGATTGGTTCTGGGGTTGTTTGCCGGATGCGCCTCACGGTCGACGGGGTTCAGTAAGCCCGTACAAAAACAGGTCGCCCACATCGAGCGTTTCCGTCGGGAAAGCCTCCGGAATCATCCTCCGATTCGGACCGAGGCGGAACAACGATTTGCCCGTACCCCGCTCATTCATCCCGATGCGCTGTACGCACAGCAATACGACTCGCTGGCCCCATACTTTATGGGAGAAGTCGGCTTTGATACCTATTGCGTTTGGTACGCCGCATTCGCGAGAACCCGACATCGGGGCAGCGCTTTCCGACAAGAACGCGATACGCTGTATGAAATTTTTTACTCGATCAACGATCTGCTAAAAAATCTTTCCGGCAACGGAACGATATTCCTGCATGCGAGCTATCGTATTCCGGCCTATACGGAGTACTACCTCGATCGGTTTCGGCAATCAAGTCCAGACACACGACAGGATACCGTGTTACAAGATACACGTACGTCTCTGCGGCAACTTTGTGAGTTCTACCGTTTTGAAGAGGATTCGGAGCAGGCACCTCTCGCTCGACAAATCGACATGAACAAACGTCTGGCATCCATCGAGGCCTTACTGACGAATCAGAAATATCGGTACGCCCTTCTGGAATATATACGCTCTCTGGAGACAATAGCAGAAACGTCGGATGGAACGGTGGAGGGAAGCCCCCATGCACCAGAACCCAACACGGAGACAGAGCCTGTCATCGAGACCGACGAACAAACTCTTTAACGGAATACAGTCTGTTGTGTAAGGCTTTCTTCCGGTTCCGCCACAGGCTTCAACAAGCATTAAAAACATTACCCAAAATCATGCATATACTGATTGTCGGGGCTACGGTCCTGCCCATGACGGCCTCTTCGGCCGATTCCACAAAATATTATACCGGAACGGTAGGAATTTCCGATGGACGGATCGTTTTCGTCGGTCCGACAGAAGCCGTTCGGGAGGACGAGTCGCACTTCCGGCAAACGCATCCCGACGATCTGATCATATTGGACGGCAAGGATCAGCTGCTGATGCCGGGGCTGATCAACCTGCATAACCACGTTTCGATGACCTTGTTGCGGGGTTACGCCGACGATATGGCTCTGATGCCCTGGCTGACCGAAAAAATCTGGCCGTTCGAGGCCAAAATGACGGCCGAAGAGATCTATTGGGGTGCCCGATTGGGTATCGCCGAGATGTTGCTGGGGGGAACGACAACGTTTGTCGACATGTATTGGCACGCCGACGAAGTGATTCGGGCCGCCCGGGAGAGCGGCATCCGGGGGGTGATCTGTCCCACCTTCGTAGGCAGCAACTACGACACGTTCGAACAGGAGGCACTACGCATTCTCCAGGACCCGACGCTGAAGAACGATCCTCGGATCCGGGTTCGTCTCGCCCCTCATGCGCCCTACACCTGCCCGCCCGACACCCTGCGCAAAGCCATGTCTCTGTGCGAACGATTCGGAGTCGGTATCCATACCCACGTCAGTGAAACCCAAGACGAACAACGTATGATCCGCGAGACATACGGGAAAACCCCGGCAGAACATCTGCGCGATGTAGGGCTGTTCGAATATCCGACCTTGGCGGCCCATTGCGTCTACCTCAGCGAATCCGATCTGGAGATTTTCAGCCGCTACAACGTTGCGATCGCCCACAACCCGCACAGCAACATGAAACTCGCCAGCGGCATTGCACCCGTAACCCGTATGCGGGCACACGGTCTGGCCGTCGGCTTCGGAACCGACGGTCCCTCGTCCAACAACGATCTGGACATGTGGGAAGAGATGCGCACGGGATCGCTTTTGCAGAAAGTTTCCACCGGCGATCCGTGTGCCCTGTCGGCCTATGAGACCCTGCAAATGGCCACGGTTGACGGGGCCCGGGCGATCGGTATGGAGGGAGAACTGGGCATCATCGCACCCGGAGCCCGGGCCGACCTGTTGCTGATCGACACCCGCCGGGCACATCTGACCCCCTGTCACGACTGGATCGCCAACCTGGCTTACAGTGCCAAAGCCTCGGATGTCGACACGGTGATCGTCGAGGGACGCATCCTGGTACAAGACGGTTCGCTGTGCGGAACCGACCTGACCAAACTGCGGGAAGAAGCCTCCCGATGCGTCACATCCATCGAATCACGCCTATAATCGCAGCGCACGGCCCCGGCCGGATCCCACGTACCGCTGATCTGGACAGCGACACATCGGACGCCCGATTTTCGTCCGACGACCCTGCGCGTAAAACCCCGTCCGAGTTTTTCCCGGACGTTTTATCGAAAGTTCCGGCCAGGCAACGGAGCGGAGAAAATCGCCCTTCTCCCACCGAAAACAGACAAGACCCGACCTCTCTTTGGGCACAAAGGTCTGTTCGAACGTCGAAAATCGTTTGTGCCGTTCTCTTCGTTCGTCTATCGCCTCATTTTGTAAAAGATATCCCGTCAGGAACATCCTGACGGGATATCTCATAAATTCCCGAGCGTGATTTTCACTCGCTGAATCCGGCCGTGGAATCTTTACAGATCCTTCTCGATATAGGTGAAGGTCGTCTTCCCGATGACAAATTTGGAACCGTGATAAAGCCGTTTCCGTTCATGGGTACGCAACATGATTTTATCAAACATCACCCCATCTTCCAGGGCCATCAAATACGGATTGCCATTCACCAACTTCACAACCGCCTGTTCCGGAGCGATGGGACTGGTAATATCCCACGTCATCTGCAAATCGCAGTTGACCGATTTGCCGATCAGCACCCGTTTGGAGAGAACCGAGGCGTTCATCCACTTATAGATGGCGATATCCATCTCCTTGATGGGACCTTCCACCCGCAAGAAATAACGTTCCGATTTCGGGCTGGTCGAAGCAACGCTCACGGCGAATCCGGTACAATAAATCATATAGCTCAACAGCAGAAATTCGCGCGTATCGATCTGGGAGCTGAAAGCAAACGACCACAAATACATGGAACCCAGACCGAAAACGATAGAGATCGCAGCTCCTACCAGCGCTTTTTTGAGTTTGATATCGGTCCCGTACGCCACAACGAACGCAATGATGAACCCGCTGAGCATCCACGGGATCCAATCGATCAGGAATGAATTATCGATAAGGTTCAGGGAGAGTGAGATGACACACCCCAGGAAGAAAGCCAGATAACTGAGCAACCCTCCGACAATCGCCTTGAGAATCACCACCACGAATCGTTTCCAGAGCCATCGTCCATGTCCCGTCAACACGCTCAGGAAAAGCGTCAGGAAAAATCCGATATTCATTCCATAAAAAGGCAGGTAAAACAGATGGCTGCCGAACTCTTCCATCGCCAGAGCGGCCTCGGGAGAGTTCGGATCCAGGTCGAACATCCAATGCACGAATTTGACCAGCAGCAGGCTGTCGGTGTAGTGAGCGTTAGCGGTAAAAAAGATCCAGGCGATCAGTCCGGCACAGGCTCCGGCCAGGATCCAGGAAAAATAGAACGAGGCATTATGAGGATCCAACAGATTCTGCCGATTGTAATAATGGCTACCCTGTTTGCAATGACGGCCGTATTCCGGACATTGATAGCCGTTTTCGTCCCAACATGACTTATGAAGCACATGTTGACATTTGACGACGATTTCATCCCCCTCCACAAAAGGTGCCTTGCAGAAATAACAGGACTGATCGACCAATATCCCGTTATAGCTCAGATTTTTGTTCGTATAACGAACGACATATTTCCGTTTAAAAATCCAATAACGAATAGCGGGAAGGACAAATTGAAAGACTCCATAAATCAGAATCAGGGTCAGAATTCCGAACAATCCTCCCTGCACGATAACATGGAAGGTCGTCAGCCCGTTGACGATAACCGGATTATAAACACTTCCCGCATTATAGGTGATATAATCGGAGGCGATCAGACTATCTCCGACATAGCAGCCGATCTGTAGTTTGCGTTCGCCCCGATACACTTTAAAATCGGGATTGACAAACGTAAAACGATAATCCGCATAATCGGGGTTAAAGCGGTGCACGATACTGTTCAGCACCGAGTGCTGATCGGAAATATCCAAATACTGGCCTCCGGTCTTTTGACACAGTGCGGTCAGGAAGTTCTTCGCCTCTTCATCCGCGTCGTCCGCCATGGCGACGGAAGAGGTCTCGGCCGCCAGCGGGAAGGCTTTGGGCAGATTGACATAGAAGACGGTGAACTGGCTCAGGGAATCGACACTTTGAGCGAGTCGATGCTGTAACCGAAAATGATCCGGATCCAACGGAATATTCCGGTCATAGACTTTCCCGTCCGAGAACACGATCAGGACCTTTTGTTCCTCGCCCCAACTCTTCCTTATGGAATCCGGGACTGCCGTCAAATCGGCATGAAGCGTGTCATTCTGAAACTCATCAATCTTGGACAAGAGCGAACGATACAGGTATTTTCGTTCACCCGGAACGGCCTTAAAATAATGGTCCAACACATAATCGGTCACATCCATCGTCTCCGTAACACGCTTACCCTCCATAAACGCAATCCGGAACGGGCTATAGACAAAAAGACGCTGAAGTCCCCGGATCATCCGAGCCTGCTGTTCGACCTCCACCGAATCCAATGTCAGGTCTGCCACCACCAGAATATTCAGATTCAGTTTGGCCAGTTCCTGAACCTGGAGATTTTCATACTCCTCCAGAACCGGCTGAGTTTGGGGATCGTACAAATCCCCCTTCATCAACTCTTCGGTCTTGAAATGAAAGGTCGTATCGTTGTTCAACAACATCTCCGTCAGGCTGTCGTTCATCTGAATATTCGCATACAGATGCTTGTACGAAGAGTCGAAATTAACCGTCAAGATATTGAGTTCCACATCCTCCTTATAGGATCTGTTATTCGAGGCAAAGTCCGTACAGCCGGCTAAAACCAAAACCGGAATCAAAAATAGAAAGATATTGCGTCTGTTCATGGGACAGGTCTTTATCGGATTATCTATGCGCTATATGGTCGGATAGTCGTTCTGGTCGTCTTGAAGCATCTGGCGGAGTTTTTTGGCGTTCTCCCGAGCCTGTTTGAGCGTTTTCAACTTGGCTTGCAGCATGTTGATGAACATCAGGATCATCGCTACCGCAGCAAAACTGTACAGATAGTCCTTGACACGTTGCAGCCAGGGTTTGAACTCCAGAGCCTGTATCTTTTCGGAAGTATTCTTCAATTCGAGGTACTCTTTTTCGATCGGTTGAAAACGCGCCTGGAAACAGGCAAACTCCTGGGCGAGATCTTTCGCATGATCGTACTGACGCTGCACCTCGGCAAACAGAGCCTGCTCCTGTGTCTTGATCTGCTCGAGTTGTTCCCCCATCGCCTTCACCAAAGAATATTTGAAAGCCCTTTCATAGAGCTGTTTATACAGCGTATCCTGGGTCGGGAAAAACGCTTCGGCCTGGGTGAATGCCGTCTGCGCCTCATAGAAATGTCGCTTCCCGGCAATCGAATCCAACAGACTCTGTTTGGTGAGCTGGTAATTCGCCACGATCTGCAACAGGGAATCATCCTCGGCAATCTCGGACTGCCGCGATTGATAATAGACGTTCCATTTGGTGTCGATCGCCAAAAGCTGCTGATCGGCCTTGTCCAGCTCCTCCGGGGTATATTGCGGTATCCGTGCGACCAGTTCGTTGAGCTGGTCATAAAAATAAAGCATCCGGTTCTCGATTTCGAGAAATGCCATGCCGTCGATGTAGTACTCCTGCTCGTTTTGTCCGAAAACACCCGGACTCCACCCCAGCATCCCGAGCCACAAAACCAGACCGAACCATCCTTTTTTGGTATGTCGTACCCTGTTCATCGCGCTCATTGTTTGACACATGTCCTGCGAAAATAGTGTTCCGCTTCATGAAAAATCCGAACGGCCGACTGTTGTTCGGAGGTCAGATCGGAGGCCTGGTTGATCTTCGCCTGTATCTGGTCGATCAGTTGACGGCAGGAGGTTTCCAAATCCCTTTTTTCAATCTTATCCGATGACAGCAACCATCGATTGACCTGATTGTCGATCTGCCGGGCCGCATTCAGAATATAATCGGCACTGAGTCCGAGCATCACGGCTTTGGGCCGGAAATGGTTCTCGACCCTGAATTGTCCCTGCATCTGTTGAATCGAATCCACATAAGCGTTGTACGCGTCGATATTCGCCTGTATCTGAGGACAGGCGTTCGTCTCCTCCTTCCGAGGGAATTGTTCCGACAAAAGCGCTTTCATCTTCTCGAACAATTTCTCGCTGTCGGACGTTTTGAAGAAGATATTCCGGCCGAACTTCTGTTCGAAGGCCGCAAAACCGGTTTTGATGTTCTCCAGTTGGGTCGCGGAAAGCGCTATCGCCTCCTCTTTCCCGAAACAGGGATCCCGCTGAATGGTGACCTCGTATTTCCGATCCAGATCGGTCAAAAAGAACAGATCGTATTCGGTCTTTTTACGGGTAATCGGTCCGTCCATCACCAGCAGGTCCCGCAACGTAAAGGATACCGCCGCCTCTTTATACAAAATATCGAAACGCTGTTCGATATAATCGTTTACCATGTTGTAATCGACCGGCTGCGGTTGCAGACCCTCGTACTCGATCCATCGTTTGAAAACATATTTTCTGGCGGTCCCGAGGGATTTTTTCACCGGTTTGGTCAGCACATACCTCGCCTGTTCGTCCGACTCGACGGGATAAGGCAGCCTGTCGGGTTGCAACCTGCGCCGCCGTACCACCTGAGCATAACGCACGTCTGCCTGGAAAACAAACAATTTCCGATAAGAGATCAGGCTCACCGTCAAACTGTTGTTGGGTTCGTCAAAGGCGATCTTCACCAACAGGTCCATATCGGACGAGCCCGGCATCAGGGAGACATGATCCACATAAGGGGTCGTTCCCGACACCTCGATCCGCTTGATCGTCTGTGCGCCCAACCACCCGTGACAACCCACAAACCAGAGAAGGCATATGACTTTAATCCGGAGATTCATAATTCATGCTTCAAAATTAACCAACAACACTTCCTGAACGTCCCGCTTCCGATTCCGTTTCCGACTCTATTTCCATTTTCGGTTTCAGTTCCGGTTCCGGTTCCGCTTCCGGTTTCGTTTCCGACTCCATTTCCAGGCCCGTTTCCGGTTCCGGCTCGGACGGGAAATCGATCCAGCCCTTCGGTTCACCCTGTCTGAGGACCCATTCGGCCACTTTAAAATCCTCCGGGTAGGGCGGTTCCTGAATCGCATGATAGCGTTCGTAGCGCAGATAATGCGCAATACGATCCACACACCACGCCAGGCCGGCATACGTATCCGGCGTATTCAGACAGACTCGTCCCGCAAACTCCCCGAAATACCGGATATTCGGATGCCACGGATGCGGAACAGGCTCCCCTTGTGCGGTCTGCGTCAGAAAACGGAACTCGGCAGGCGAGTCGATGCACGGATAATGTTCCGGCAAGGTGATGCGCAGACGGAAAGTCGAAGCGAAACGAGGCGGATTCGATACCCCTTCCTCATTGAGCCGCTCGATCCGTTCTACCCCGCACATGGAACGGATTCCATAGACGATCTCATAGGCCGTCGGCAAGCCCTGGGCATTGCAGGACACGATCCGATAGTCGATCTCCCTCCGGGCTTCGAGGGTACGATCCAATTCGATCCATTCCTGAAGCAGCCTCCGATTCCGACCGGTCAACGAACGAGGATCGAACTCCTGCCAGTGCACTTGATGAGTTTGCATAATCGTCGTTCTATTATCCGGGGAAAGGATCAGGAATCAAAAAGACCGTATCGCCGTTATTGACGTTATAATCGGCCAGGGTCTGATCCGTTTTCCCGATTCGGGGTCTGAGCACCCGCACTTCATGGGTCGTCGGGTCTTCTTTTCCAAAAAAGTATTCCAGAGGAGCTCCGGTCTGATCGATGGAGGGAAAATCGAAAATCAATCGTCCGTCCTTTCCGGTGGAGTGTCTCAGATTATTCATCAACGTACTCAACGGAGCGCTCGGATTCATGATACGGAACCTCACTTTCTTATCTTTATATACAATGTCCAAAAAGAAATCTTCCATGTATGGTATTTTTATGCATTGTCAATTCGTATACACCCGCCCCGGGGGATCCCGGATGTCCGTTCAGACGATCTCGATGGTCACCTGAATCGGGAAAACATGGGTGCTTCTCACCTCAATCATCTTTTGTAAGATCAGTTCGGTCATCGGGATTTTTTCCTGAAAACTCCGTTTGATATAGGGATTGTCTTTCAGGGTGATGTAAACCTGGGTCTCGAAACCGCAATGGTTGCGTTCGGTATGCGGGAGATTTCTGACCCTGATTTTATCCACCATCTCGTTCATGATCCCGAAACGGGTTGCCAGCTCATTGTAACACAAAATCTTGATGTCGGCCGGGGTTACGATCCGATCGTTGGTAACCATATAGTAACGCGACAGCATATTCCCCGCATCGAGACTCTGCAATTCGTCATATCCGGGCATCGGTTCCGCCACCAGCCGGGTGGATCGGAAATGACTCACGGGCGAAACGATAAATTGACTTTTATGGTTCAGGAAGGCATTGACCGCACTCCCGTTGGTCATCAGATACTCGATATCCAGACTCGTTTCCTTCGGATGGAATCCATGGATATTCTTGAGCATGAGGTACAGGCCCGGAGTATGGTCGTAGGAACTCTGGGCGAGGCTCTCCGACATTTTTTTCAACAGGGCGTAGAACTGCTCCATGAAACTCCCTTCCCGCAGGGATTCGATGCCTTGAAAAGCATAATAATCGGAGGAGAAACGACTGATCAACGTCCCGGCCAGTTTCACCAAATGATCGGGGGAGAAACGGTCGGCTGCGATTTTCCGGAGTTCGAGGGGTTCATCCCGGAACAACTGCATATCGGAGGGACGGATCAGATGCAGGAACTGCCACGATTCGGCATCGCCCTTTTCCCCGGACAGGCGAACGATGGGCGAACGGGAGGAGAGCGTCACCGAACGCACGACGGCATTGATCAGCAAGGTGCAATTCAGGGTAAGCTGCTCTTTATCGAACAGGAATTGATCGTCGATTCCGAAAAATTCAAAAACCAACTCGACCGTTTCGGTCGGATAAAGTTGGGTCGAGGCGGTTTTGTAGGTATCGACGGCATAGAGCCTCACATTTTGTCGGGCAAACAAATCGAACCAGGTGTGACCGGACTGAAACAGCGAAGAGGAGTTATAAATCATATTCCCCAACGAGAAACAGCGGTCCAACGGCAGGTCGGCATACTCCCACGGTTTGATAATCGGAAGCGGATGACCGTTGGCAAATACTTTCAGGTCCTGGAAATGCGGGTTCCCAACCAGGAAGGTCAGGCCCGAGAGGTTGCTGACCGGTTCCCTGAAATGCAGATTCACTTTCCAACGCCGATTATCCAAGCGGATGACGGAAACAATTCGGGCATTGAACACCCGGGTGCTCAGCAAGGGGATAAACGTAAAGGGGGTATCCGCCAGGGAAAAACGGGTCTGATGATCCAGAATCTGGACCGGGACCGAATCATCCGGCTGAACTTCGACCGCGGCCGTGGCCGGAAGCGCATGAATCCGGTTATACGGAATGAGCATCCGGGCGAGTTCATCGAGGATTTCGGTCCGGAGCTGTTCGATCTCATGGTCGATCTCATTGGCCTGATAAGCCAGCGCGGTCAGCAACAGAGATAAGACCGGATCTTGCTCCACGCCTTCCAGATGCTCGCTGTTGGCACTGTGCGCCCAAATGGCCATCGCCTCTTTGAGGATTTCTTCCGCCCGTTGGCGTGTCGTGAATATCGTCTGTCTCATTTCATTTTCTTTTTCATGCTATGTTCGGAAAGCACATCCCAACGAGGCTCTAATTCCATAGATGGAGGCTGGAGGTATACCGGTACGTTTCACCGGTGTCTTTCAGAATACCCTCGACATGGACCTGAATTTTTTTTTGTCCTTTAAGATAGGTCATGGAAACGGATACCTCGGAGAGTCTGGTTTCGTACTGTTCGATCGCCTTCTTCAACTCGAGGGCAAAGGTATTGATACTCTTGGAGGTTCCCGCAACCTTTTTACTGTACAACCCCGAAACCGGCGTACTTCCCTCCTCCTTCGAGTCGTAAATCACACCCTCATTTTCATTGAAAATCTCGAACTTCAGATTATTGAAAATGAATCCGAATTGAGGGTCCGACACACAACTCCCGCACGGGGTGGTCAACAACAATTCGAGAAACGCATCGATCGCCACTTTGGGGTCCGAGGTGCGCCACAATCGTCCTTCCGACATCTGTAAGGGAAGCAAAACACTCATCACCTATCAAATTAAGGGTACGAATTCCTCCTGTTCCTCTTTTTCCGTCGGAACGTACAGAGCATTATACAGGCTGTCGTACAACCGCTCGTAGAGCTGTTCCGACAATTCCTCCGACAACTCGCCCGATAAAAGATCGTGCAACTCGGATTTAAACCGGGTTTCGATATAATCGGTCAGTTTGGCCATCAACTCTTCGGAGATTTCCGCATACAGTTTCGGTTTCAGTTCCGCATAAAGCCGTTCGTACAACTCGGGATACAACCGCTCGTACAACTCGGCTTTGACCTGCGCTTTCAATTCATCGAAATCGATGGAATGATCTTCCAAAACCACCTTATCCAGGATGGTCTCGGCGCTGTGCAGATACCCGAGCAACCAATTCAACCAATTGACGATATCGTACTCCGAATACGGTGGAATCGCCACCGGCGTATCGGTATGAGGCGAGACGATGTAATAATCGACGGCCTGCGCTATTTCACAGGTCAGTTGGGCGAAATGGTATGTCCGCTGGTTCGTATCGTATTTTTTCAGCCGGTAGGCATAGCGCTGAAAGGCGAGTTTTCCTTCGCCGGACTCCAGGTTTGCATGTTCGCCCAGCAAGGCGACCTTCTCCGCCAGTTGTTCGAGATAGGACCGGAACCGACTCTCGGACGAAAGGTGCAGACAGGGCGGGATATAGGTATCATCGATCAGGAACACCCCATCGTTGACCTTGAATTTCATCACCGGGAAAAGATCGGTTCCCTCCAACTCTTTCAGGGTATAAATGCCATAGGTATATTCCGGCCGACGGAATGGTACCGTTTTGACATCGAAGACCGTTTCACTCTCCCCGAACCCGCAGGCCAGATAATATTCGTCGCCATAGACCAGAGGCACCGAAATCACCACTTTCTCATCGATATGCAGAATCTTCCCGGAAGGCAGCAGCGCCATACAGGCCAGATGCTCGATTTCCAATTTATTACGAACAAATCCTCCCCGATTATCGAATTCGGTAAAGGGGATGAGGCCGAACTGATTCCCGTTCACAGCCCGGTTGACCGCCTGTTGTCGTCGGGCGAGATTCTCGTCCAGTTCGACAAACGTTTGGGCGGAAATGGACATCCCGGCTTCCCAGTCTATTCTCGAATTGATATTCATAACACGTTTCTACTTACTGTTCAATATGCTGGGTTGATGATTGTACGGCTATTTCCGTATTGTAATCCAAAACCAGGTTCTCTCCCAGGACCAAAGGCTGATGATGGTCTTTGAGCGCGAGGGTGCATCGCGTATCGAAAGGGATGAACCATTCGCAAAGAAACTCCCGGAACGGATCGATCCTCCGGTTCAGTTCCCGATACGATTCGGCCGTCAGATCCTCGACAAGCAGTTCGTATTCCACAGCCGGCTGCGAACAGGCACTGCCCTCTTCCCAGGCATATCGCCCGACCTTCATCCTGACCGGGCAATCGAATACTTGAGACAACAGATGGCGGATAAAATCGAAATCGCCCCGCAGATGACTCACGAGCAACAACAACGGCGCCACCTTCCGGATATAGGGATTCTCTTCTCGAGTCAGGTCGTATCCCCAATAACGCTCGAGCAGGAGGGGCAGTTTATCGGACGCCAGCCGTGCCGCCTGTTTCTCCAGGTGGAGCCGGGTTCGGAAAGCCAGCGTATCGATCGGGTTGAAAAGGTCCTTTAAAAGTTCCTTTCTCTTTTGGAGCTGTTCGTATTGTTGTTCGAAGTTTCCTGCTTTCAACGCATCCTCCCGGGCGATTACGCCCTGGGGAAGCAACCTCAGGAAACTGTCGCGCGCCAAGCGTACGGTATGCTTCTCCGGATCGACCGACAGGATATCCGGACTGTAGTTCCGATAAAACGTACCGGCACAATCCACCTTCCACTCCTCTTCCAGATCCGGATAGAGATAGTTCAGCAGACATTCCGCACTGATATCAAACAGATCGTTTTCGTTCATCATGCCTGTCTGTTTTGGTCTAAATACGCCGAATAGCTCCGTTCATCGGTCAGTTCCACGTAACGCGTTTCTCCCCGGGTTTTCACAGGCAACACCTCCCAAGGAGGAATTCCCACCCGTTCCAACGTCAACTCGGGGTATGGGAAACGGGCATCGAGGGTTCGGATTTCGTGCTGGTACATCGCATGGAAAGGCACATGCCGCAAGTTCGGTTCCTCCTCCACAAAACGTTCGACCGCATAATCCGGCAACAAGGTCACTACCCGGCGATCATCCTCCCGAAGCACCAGATAATCGACGAAAAAATGATCCCCGAGCGATATTTCCACCTCCGGATCCCCGAAACGTTCGGCCAGACAAGCCAACACATCGCCCACACGCCACTGCGTCGTCATATTCATTTTTTCGATCGGCTCCCAACGTTCATGGAGCGGGCACTCCGGGTCATAACCCGTAAAATCCACCACACGCGCCGCGAGATGTTGTCCCTCATAATAGAACATCTTCCCGCACAGCGAAGTCAGTTCGCCCCGTTTCAACTCTTCCGGATGCAGCAGTTTGAGAGTCTCCTGAGCCTCGACCGCCCCGATAATGGAAGCGATGACCGGTGTCGTCGGGGCTCTGCCGGCCTGTTCGTTGCGTCGGATCGCGGAAGAGCAGGAGAGTCGATACGACAAATCCTTCAGCGCCTCCGGTCCCAGGTTGCAGGCATAACAGTTCTTTCCGGGGGAGAACACCCGTGCCGTACCTTCCAGGGCATCGATTCCGCCATCTACCCAAGGCACTCCCGCCCGCATACACAGACGATTGAGGCAGTAACGCGCCCAACGATTGTCCACACAACCCACCACCACATCCATCTGCCGCATAAGGCCCAATCCGATATCGTGGCCGATATCCCCCACCAAAGGCAACACCTTCACGTCCGGATAAATCTCGCGCAAGCGTTCTGCCGCCACTTCGACCTTGGGCCGACGGGCTTCGGCATCCGCCCGCGAGAAAAGAATGGACCGGGTCAGGTTGGAGAACTCGACCGCATCAAAATCCACCAGCACCAGATGTCCGACCCCGAACAGTGCCAAATTTTTCAGCACTTCGTTTCCCAAGGCTCCGCATCCCACCACCATCACGTTCGCTCGTTGCAATCGCTCGATCCTGAACCAAGACAGTTGCGAGAACACATCCTCTCCCCATACCGGAACGAGGGTTGGAATGGGTTCATCTTTTCCCATGGTACAATAATGCACTATTTTTCCGCATTAAAATTAATAATTATTCGGGAAATACCTAAATCGTTCGGAAACAATATATACTCTGTCCAGGTGTGACAACGTTCCCATATCCCGGCTCACGTCCCGAAATGTCGGGCTGCGGGCTTTCCAGCGGAAGAATCTATCCCGCCGGAAAGCCCGATCCGCGAGCCCGAAACCGAATTTATTTCCATACGGATGCTCCGGTTCGAATCATTATTCCAGCAATTTTCCGTATGTTTGTATACAAAGCCTTTTCACGAGAATCCGACGAATGAAGTATTTGTGGATTATTCTATTATGCCTGACCACCCTGCCTGCAACAGCCCAAAGCATGCGGGTAGAAGATTTCGTCCGTTACCGGAAATCGACCCTGCGAAAAACAGCTTTAAGAACCGACCGACACCAGGCTTTACTCGACCTCTACACCAACGAACAAGACTTCCAGTTCCTGTCCGGCGATATTTCGATTCCTGCCGCAGCCGGAGAAGGTTTCATCACCCTATCCCTGCCGCCTCATACCGAATTTCTGACCGTCAAACATCCCGACTACGGGCAACTCATCTGGAAAGTGCCGGGTCCGGAATTGAAAAAGAAAAAACGTTATCGGGCCTATCTGTACACGGAAAGCCTGAAAAAAGAGTTTCAACAAACCAAACAATGGGCGCTGTTCAGCGTCCAACCGGAACATGCCATCGTCTATGTGGACAGTTCGATGTATCCGATCCACGACGGGCAGCTGTCCCTGTATCTACCCCTTGGGAAACACGCCTGCCGGATCGAATCTCCGTTTTACCAAACCCGCTACGACACGATCGAATTGACGGACTCCGCCCGACTCGAGAAGCAGTTCTTTCTGGACTCTTTTTACGCCTATCTGACCGTCGAGACCGATCTGCCCCAAGCTCTCATTCTGTTGGACGGACAACCGTTAGGTACTCACCGCATCGAAACCGGACGTCTGATGCCGGGGAAGTATCGTCTGAGCCTTCGTCTGGGGGACAGACTCTACTATGACCGCTTCATCGAGATCGCCAATGCCGAGCGGAAAGTAATCGACTTGCGACAGACCATCCTGAAGCCTCTGTCACCGAACGACCCTCCCTCGGAAGAAGAATACGCGCAGACGACCGCTCCGGGGGATGTCGACCGTTCCGCTTCCGCCGGAGCTCGATCCGCATCCGACCCGGCATTGTTTTCCGGAACCGTCCCCAAAAACCAACGCTCCAACGTACACATTACCGCATTCGATGCCCAGACGGAAATTTGGCTCAATCGGGAAAAAGTCGCCACGGGAGAGTGGCGCGGAGCATTGGCTCCGGGCTTTTATGCGGTCAGTTCCCGAAAAGAGGGTTTGGAATCCCGTACCGTTTTTTTCTGGGTCGAAACCGGGAGAGCGGTAGAACTGAACCTGGTTTCTCCTCTGGCCGATTACGGGCTGTTGAACATTGCCTGCGATGAGGTGGACGCCGAAATTTTCCTGAACGACATAGCCGCAGGATATACACCCTGCGTTTTACGGGACTTACCCACCGATCGTTCTTACCGGATCAGGCTGGTCAAAGGTGAGAAAACCGCCGAATGCATCCTTCATTTAAAGGGCAACGATATCGTCAACGTCAATCTGCAACTGAGAAAGAAATAGATTCCCACAAACGTTAAATACCCAGGCATGAGAAAAGTAATATTTGACTTATTGAAAGAAGCACAACAAAAGATGAGCGGTTACGCGATGTTCATGAATTACCAATTCATTCACTTCAGCGTTAAAGCCGAACCGGCTGCACTGCTTTCCGCCAGCGTCGACCTTTCAGGCACGTCTTTGGATTTGGAGGAGGTGGCCGATGTAGCGATTCCGGAAGAGAATCAATTCGCACTCATTCCCAAAGATTCTTCCTATTTGTTTCCCATCTATAAAGCGATCGGCATGGTCCATCCGGAATACAAAATCGAGCAAAAATCGATGAAAGAACAGGACACCGTCTCCGATACGGAGGAACAGGATACGGAAGATGATCCGAGCAAATACATTTTGTGCACCATGCCAGCCGTCGACAAAGACCGCAGGGATGCCGGGATGAATTACGTGAAGACGATTTACGACGAGACGATGTCCAAAGAGAAAGGCATCCACGGAACCTATACCGCAAAAATAACCAAGGAATTGGCCGATGCTAAACCCGAAGAGATCGACGAAGCGAAAGACGAGCTTCAAAAGCTCTACGACCAGCATCTCGATTTGTGCAAGAGTTATCGCGAAGAGAAGGAAAAGCAAATCGAGGAAGCATACCAGAACTACCTGAAAGCCCAGAGTGACAAAGAATCCGCCGAACGGGAGCGACAAGCCGCACACAGCACAGAGGCTGGCCGGCAGATCCACATGGAGGATTTTGCATCGAAGGCGGAATAGGAACCGGAGGGAAGGGACTGCGGGCTACCTCCAAGCGGGGAAGCGGAGCCGTACGGGAAATGCCCGGATACATAAGCCAAACAAGAAAGCCCAGAAACCGCCCGAACACAAAGTTCCGGAAAACTCAGTCGCAGGATAAACGGAGTTGTACGAGGAGCATCCACGCACAGGGTCGAACGGGAAAGGAACGAAACGCTCGGATACATAAGTCAAACAAGAAAGCGCAGAAATACCCCACAAAGGGAAGAAAATACTCCGCAAGGGTCAAACGGAGAATCTACTGGCAAAACCCAAAACAAACAGAACACTGAACGCAGGATACAGAGAGCAGGGGAAAGGTAGTGTAAACTAAACTGTGTCAAGTTATTTTTCGGAGTCGTTTTGGAATCTTCAATATTCCAAAACGGCTCCGCTAAGTTATCAATATCGTCAAAGAACTCCAAACAAAAGATGATGTCAGGC
>CALVFO010000013.1 GCA_944326855.1 uncultured Alistipes sp.
GATCCACAACTCGGCGGTAAATCTGAGCCTCTGCGTGGACAACTCGTGGCATATCGACGAGGTGGTCGAGGCGTTGCGCGAGGCGGGTTTCGACGTGATGAAATCCGAACATATGGAGTTGCTCACCGTGCGGGGCTATACCGAGGAGTTGTGGCGGCGCTACGCCCGCGGTCCGCAGGTCTTCATCCGGCAGGCGACGCAGTCGACCGTACGGATTGTCAGAAAGAAAGAGGGTCAGTATTGACCCTCTTTTCTTTTGGTGGCACCGACCTTCCGGACGCTCTTTTTCTTCCGTTCGTAACGTCTCCTGGCAGAGCCGGCATCGTATTTCGGGACGGCGGGCGGCGATATGCATGCTCCGGATCCGGACCTGTCGTCCCCGTTGCATGAAGATCCGGCATCCGATCGGCCTACCGTGTACCCCTCCCATCGCAACCCCCCCCCTCCCTTCGGTGGGGACGGTCTCTATTGGAGTTGTTTCAGACACTCGGAGATCCGCTCCTCCATCTGTTGGAGCCGGCTCTCCGGATCGGCGGTGTCGGCGGCCTTGATGAACTTCTCTCCGGTGATCTTTTCGTACAGTTCGATGTATCGGTCGGTAATGCCGGCTACGATTTCGGGTGTCATTTCGGGAACCTGTTGCCCCTGCTGCCCCTGGAAGCCGTTGGCCATGAGCCACTCTCTGACGAACTCCTTCGAAAGCTGTTTCTGGCGCTCTCCCTTTGCCAGGCGTTCCGCATAGCCTTCGGCATAGAAATAGCGTGACGAATCGGGAGTATGGATTTCGTCCATGAGGTAGATGACGCCGTCTTTCTTGCCGAATTCGTATTTGGTATCCACGAGGATAAGTCCCATTTTTGCGGCGATCTCGCATCCTCTCCGGTAGATTGCGCGAGTGTACTTTTCGAGTTGTTCGTACTCTTCGCGGCTGACCAGTCCCGAAGCGATGATCTCCTCTTTGGAGATGTCTTCGTCGTGTCCTTCGGCGGCCTTCGAGGTCGGGGTGATGATCGGTTCGGGGAATTTCTGGTTTTCGACCATTCCTTCCGGCATTTGCACACCGCAGATGGAGCGTTTCCCGGCCTTGTATTCCCGCCAGGCGTGTCCCGACAGATAACCCCGGATGACCATTTCCACCTTGAAGGGTTCGCATTTGCGGCCGATCGTGACCATGGGATCGGGAACGGCCAGTTTCCAGTTCGGAAGGATGTCTGCCGTTGCATCGAGGAATTGGGCGGCAATCTGGTTCAGAACCTGTCCTTTGTAGGGGATTCCTTCCGGCAGGACGACGTCAAAGGCAGAAATCCGATCGGTTGCCACCATGACAAGGTATTCGTCATGAATGTCGTATACGTCGCGGACTTTACCCGTATACTTGCTTTTTTGACCTTCGAAGATAAAATCGGTTCGAGTGATAGCTTTCATGCTGTTTGCAGGTTTGATGCTTGCAAAGATACGGTTTTTATTGTATGAACGTTGAATTTCCCGGGGATTTTAGGTTGCTGTCATGAATATTTAGGGACGGTTTTCCATCTGGGGGACCGATTCTGGGAAGAGACGGGCGCAAACGTTCCATTGTAATTTTCCGGACGTAACTTCTCGATGCAGCATCAGATTACCGTTGATTATCAATAGTTTACGGCCTAAAAGATAGAAACCTCAAAAATTTACTTGTTTTTTCGCAAAAAATCGACGATTTAACGATTTTTTTCATCGGTTCCCTCCGAACAGAGGGAAAAGAGGCAAAAACAGCCCTTTCGGGCCCCGACAGACCCCGTCTGCAAAGATAAGGCATGTTGGGGTTTATTTCGCCAAAATGGGCTGTAAAATCGAGTATGGATTCACGGATATTTTTGGGTTCCGAGTAAGGTATTTTGTGCTTGATCGGAGTGGCCGATGGGGACCGACCTTTGCCTCGGGTCGCTTATAAGTTTTGCAGACAAAAGAAAAATGGCTGAGTCCATTTTCATGGCGCAGCCATCTCTTTTCTTCCCTTATTTTGACTTTACTTTAATGAACGTATATATGAATACGGGGATAAAGTAAAGTCACCAATACAAGTCTACTTTTTCAGGTCGGTACAAATGAAGGTACTGAATAACGGACGATTCTATATCCCGGCAAGTGCCGATACTCCAATTCTATCTCACCAACATGACCTAAGAAGATGGCATCAGTTATATTTATGAGCTGTTCGATAAGTATGCTCATCATGACAGGGAAGTTGATGAGCCAGATGTTTCTGTATGTAGTGCAAAAATAGAGATGTATTAATATCATTCAGTATTTTAGTAATCTTCCATTATCATTCCATTCCCCATAGAGCAATCCTTTCCGCGTATTCTCTATGAATTTGACCAACCGACTCTCGTAAAGGTCTGGATCATTCCGTTTTATCTGAATCGTATCAATTCTGATTCTCTTATATAAATCGGGAAATTGACAGAAATTGTTCCACACTACCGGATCGGACTGCAGTCTTTGCAGTATATCCTTATCAATGTTGAAACCATCAGGCGACATATCCGGCAGAACGGCTCTTCCTGCATCGGTCATCAGTCCCATGCGTTCCATTCTGCGGCATCTTTCCTTGTTCAGTTCCGACCAGTTGCTTCGTGGTTTTCTGGGACAAAGTTTCTGGGCAGTCACTCCGTCTGCTATTTTCTTTGTGGTACTGTCTATCCAGCCGAAGCATAGGGCTTCTTCTACAGCATCAATATACCAGAAAGTGGTGTCATCTGTTGGCTTTCCACGCTTGACAATCACCCAGCATTCTTTTTCCGTTCTATGGTTCTTTATCAGCCATTCGCGTAGCTCAACTCTTGATTTGACATCCAGCAGATTATGTATTTCCATCGCTCTTGAATCTTTATTCCAGTTTTTCATGCGCAAATTCTCCAATTGAACCAGGACGTGGCTTCTTTTCCTACAGAACTTCAAGAAGTTACCTATTCTTCCATTATCACTCTCCTAATAGAGAGATGCAAAAACAACTCTTTTGAGCCCGACAGACTCCGTCTACAAAGATAGGGTATGTCGGGGTTTATTTCGCCAAAACGGGCTGTAAAATCGAGGCCGGATTCGCGGATATTTTTTTTGGGGGCAGCCGTCATCTTGGGTGGGCCGGTGGGGTGTTTTGTCTGGCCTTTGCCTTCGGGTCGCTTATAAGTTTTTGCAGCCAAAAGAAAAAAATGGCAGTAGCCATTTTCCATGGCGCAGCCATCTCTTTTCTTCCCTTATTTTGACTTTACTTTATAAACGTATATATGAATACGGGGATAAAGTAAAGTTGCGGCAACCCGTCAAACCATACCATCAGAAGAAAACCATATTCGGCCGGATTTCCTCAATCATCTTTTGCGGCACTTCGCACTCCCGGGCGATCTCCGGCCATCCGGATGCCGCCTGGCAAACCTCATCGATAATCCGTGCGGCATTCTTGATGTTGTTCTTGGCTGCGCATTCGAGCAGGTCGTCTTTGGTAATACCACTGAATTTGCCGTTTATCGACATCTGGTGGGCCGAGGTCCACTGGCCGTCGGGATTGTAGGCGTAGCCCATGTCGTAGGCCGGCGACAAGCGCC